>NZ_MJEI01000075.1 GCF_002095395.1 Williamsia sp. 1135 | reverse complement strand
TCCGAGGGTGGTCAGTTCAAGGCTTTGACCCCCTGTCCGTGCAGGGCTTGTGCGAGGCGGACTGAGTCTCCGCTGGTCTGGCAGAGGTGTGCGTGGTGGAGCAGTCGGTCCACGGTGGCGGTCGCCAACGTTTTGGGCATCAACTCATCGAACCCGCTGGGATGCAGGTTCGACGAGACCGCGACCGATCGGCGTTCGTAGGCTGCTTCCACGATCCGGTAGAGCCCCTCGGCAGCGTCGGCGCCGACCGGGAGGAGCCCGACGTCATCGACAATGATGAGCTCGGCGCGGACGATCTTGGCGACGGCTTTGCCCAAAGAATCATCAGCACGATGGGCACGTACGAGTACCCCGAGCTGTTCGAGGGTGAACCAAGCCACCGGCATACCTGCTTCAATAACATTGTGTCCCAATGCTTCGAGGAAAAATGTCTTCCCCGTCCCAGCTGGCCCGCACACGACCAGGTTCTCCCGCCGCCCCACCCATTCCAGGGTGCGCAGCGCGTGCTGGGTGGGCAGTGGGATCGAGGAGGCATTCTCGTCCCACACATCGAAGGTTTTGCCGGTCGGAAACCGTGCGGCTTTGCGGCGGGTGGTGAGCATCGACCGGGCTCGACCAGCGGCTTCTTCAGTCAGCAACGCTTTGATGACCTCGGCCGGATCCCAGCGTTGTGAGCGGGCGGTGGCCAACACGTCGCCGGCGACCGCCCGTGCGTGGGGAAGCCGCAGTTGGCGCATCAACTGCTCCACCTCGGCCGGCAGCGTCGGGGTACTCATGCGATGTCCTCGTCGTTTACGTGAGAATTGTTGAGGCCGAACGAGTTCCATCCGGTTGTTCCTTGAGCCAAGGAGGTGTCTTCGGAGGCTTGGTGGCGAGTCGGGTCCATTCCTTTGCTGGCGAGGATCGAGTCGAGGTCGCCGGTGGCGAACCGGCCGTGCACCGCGGCGTGACCCAATGCCCAATCCACATCCGGGCGGCTACTCAGGGTCGAAAGGTCCACGGCGTGGGTCATCTTCTGAAAGATCCGTTCGGTCCCGACGGCGGCGGCTTCTTTGAGCCACACCACCGCGCCCTCTCCGATCGCCAGGAAAGCGTGCTCAGCAGCGCTACGAGCGCGGATCCGGTAGTCACCGGGGATCTTGCCGGGCTGATCCGGGAAGTGGGCGTCATCGATTGCGGGGGTGCCGCGGGTGGTGCGGCGGTGCCGGGCCACTTCGACCGGGCCACCGCCGTCGAGGGCGCAGATGATGACCTCATCGGTACCCGGGTGGTGGCGCACCCACACACTGTGTCCCAATAATGTTGACGGGATGGAATATTGGCCGTGCTCGAAAGTGATCATCGGAGTGTTGTCCGGTACTTTGCGGGTCACCCCCAGGCCCGCGGTGTGCGGCAGATCGGGCACCGCATGGAGCTGGGTGCGTTCGATCTCGAGCATCTCGGCCGGTACCCGGCCGGTGGCCCTGTGGACCCGGTTGTTGACAAGCGTCATGAACTCGCCGCACGCGGTCTCGACGTCGACGAAACTCGCGTACTCGCCTAGCAGGTTCGTCTCGGTCGGCACGATGTCGGCTTTAGCGAGTTTGACGGCGTTCTCCACCCCGCCTTTGGAGGCCGGGTCGGCCGGCTCACACGTCAGGACGGAGATGCCGTAGTAGCGGCCGAAGGTCACCGCATGACGGTTGCGGACCGGAACCCCCGCCACGTGCCCGGTCGTGACCGTTTTCTCGTTGTCGGTCAGCAGGTACGTCGGAGCGCCGCCGACGATGCGAAATACACGGTCGAGGCCGGCGAACACGCTCGGCCCGGTCCGGTCGTGCAGGGCGATGACGATCCGAAAGCGGCACCACGCCAACCACGCGACCAGCAGCACCACCTTTCGGCCGTTCACGATCGGGCCGTCACCGAAGTCGTACTGCAGCCACAATCCGGGTTCGGTGACCCACGGTCGGTGCACTCGCGTATTGCCCAGGCGCCATTGAGCTTTGATCTCCGCCAGTGCCCGGCGGGTGGTGCGTTCGTTGCCGGTGTACCCCAACGCGGCCAAGCGTTCGTGGGCTTTGTCGCCGCGGATCTTGCCGTGCGAATCCTGCACCCACTTCTCCAGGTTCGGGGTGAAGTCGTCGATCAGTCGGGCCCGGCGAACCTGCGGCGGCAGGCCGGCATCGCGGTCCTCGACCGCCTTCTTGACCGTGTGATGCGAGCACCCGCAAAGTTCGGCTGCCGCGCGATACGACCCAGTCAGATCGTAGGCATTGAGTATTTCCATGAGTTCTCCGTCAGACTTCAATGTGGTCTCTCCCGGGTGATTCGAATCGACTAGGCATCGACATCGAACCTCGGGAGAGGCCCCCACGGCGCAGACGCGCCGCACTGGGATCAACAGGACTGGGCAGATTCATGGCCGGCAACGGGCACATTCGTGCCCGCCAGTGAGCAGTTCTTATTGGCCGTCAGTGGGCACTTTCATGTCCGCCTACGGGCAGTTTTTCATGTCCGCCGACATCCTCGCGCGCCGGCGGCGAACGTGTTTCACTTTTGTGTATGGCGAAAGCTGCGTCAACCTCGGCCGTACAGTCGTTTTTCTTGAGTGGCGTTGACGGAACCTTGGTGCCGCAAGCACTCTCGGTCAGCCCCTGGTCGAACCGGCAGGTCGGCGGATACGCGGTATGCGGCGTGCTCGCCCGGGCGATCGAGCATGCAGCGGAGTCGCGGGATTTCGTTCCGGTCCGACTCACGGTGGATCTGTGTGCCCCGGTCGGAGTCGACGGCGTCTGCGCGGAGGCGACGGTGACGAGCCGCTACCCACTCCCCCCGACTGCGTGGATCAACCGTCCCCGCCCCTGTTCAGCAGCACAGACGGAGGCTGGAGCGGCGACTTCGCCTCCCACCAGAACTCTCACCGTAAAACCGCGTGGCAGAACTTCCCACCTCTGGTAGCCGGCGAGGAGATGTCGCCATTCGTGCGCGCCGCGGTAATGGCCGAGACAACGAGTCTGGTGTGTCATTGGGGGTCAGCTGGGGCCGGATTCATCAACATCGACACCACCCTCGCGTTGATTCGCCTCCCCCGTGGGACGGGGCTGGGTCTGCGAGCAGACAATCAACGCTCGAACGCCGGGATCTCGGTCGGCACCGCCACCATGTTCGACCGAGACGGATACGTCGGCAACTGCACCGTTACCGCTATCGCGAACTCGCGGCGGCAAGTCGACCTGGGCGCGCTGAATAACGATGACATGTGAGTACTTGCAGTTATGAGTTCTTGTCGGCGAACCGACTCAGCCGCCGATTGGATAGGTCGCGGGCGAACAGGGTCAGTTCCCTCGGTCGAATCGCTGGCGTTGCCGAACCCCATATGCCGCGGCCTTCACGGCCTCGTCGTCCTCCATGCCCGACCCCAGTGCGCCGCCCAGCGTGGCGATAGCAGCCACCAACCAGGCCATCAGTAACAGTGACGAGAAGTCCATCGGATGACCGATGTTTTCGGTGACCATCTGCGGCGGTATGGTCCACCACGCTGTCAACAGCAGCAGGATGAACACCCCGGCATGGAAGACAACCACTCCGATTGTCAGGGTGACGAGGGTCGATGCGTTGTACAGAACCGCGCGTTCGCGGTCGCCGGTTGCCGGCGGCTTTTCCCACAAATTGTGTTCAACGACGAGCCACGCGATCATCGCGACGGTCGCCAATACGGTGGCAGCGCTCAGACGCCAAGGCCCCATGGTGGCAGAAAGCTGCCACATCGTCGGGTATGCGAGACTCACCGCCCCGGTGGCGAACGCCGCCATCATCACCTTTGACATGCCGGTTACCAATCGCCACGGCCGATTGGCATACACCATGCCCGCAAGCAGTCGGAGCCGCGAGAGAGCAGACGGTGCGACATAGTGGACGTTGCCGTGGTCCTCAATCCTTCGCATTCGCCCTGGCACGTCAGGTGTATCCGGTTGGTGCGTCACCTCGGCCACAACTGTTCGCGTCAGGTCTCTCACCCGACGCTCGGTGAACGCCCCGCCCAGCCCGGGAATCGATATCATCCCGAAGTGATCCGCCACGCTGAGGTCGGCGATCACGGGAGTCGTTCCCTGCCGTCGAGGCATGTCGGTGAGGTAGATGACGACGTCCTCGGCCTCGGCCTCGGGTTCGACGGTGCCTATGACCTCTGCAAATTCAGACTGTTCATCGATCGGGTATGCGTACTCTCGGGTGGACACTCTCCAACGGTCGTGCTCGGTGTCGTCCGCGAGCGGGTGTGACAGTGAGTCGCTCAGGTGTTCCGCGATCGTTGCCGGGGCCCCTGGGTCGGCGATCAGCAAAATGGATGGCATTTCTCCCCCTTCCGAGGCAGAGTTACCCTTCACCCTCGATCGACAAACGTCCGGACCTCGGATTGAGAATGCACCGAACCAACATGGGATGCTGCCTGAGTGCACACGAAGCAACAGCTCGTTGCGGCGGTAGATGCAGCAGCGACTCAGGCTGGATTCTCCTTGGACGTCGGCCAGCGCCGACTACTCGACCGGCTGGCCGATTTCGCGGCAAACCTCGATGAAAAGCCGAAACGGCGGTCGACATCTCGCGGACTGTATATCTATGGCGAGGCAGGTCGAGGGAAGTCATGGCTGACCGATGCCTTTTATTCGGCATTGCCGACGAACCGGAAGACTCGCGTCCACTTCCACGGCTTCTTCGACGAACTGCACCGCAGCATTCATGATCACCGGACCGAGCGAGAAGCAGTTGATCGGGCCATCGAGGCGGTAACCGGTACCGGCAGGTTGCTGTTCTTCGATGAGTTGCACGTCCACGACTCCGGCGACGCACGTTTGCTCACCCGGTTGCTCGATCACGCCTTCCGCCAAGGGGTGTTGGTGCTCGCGACGTCCAACTATGCCCCGGACGATCTGTTGCCCAACCCGATCTGGCACCACACCTTTGAGCCCGGGATAGATTTGAACAAGACCAACATGGGCATATTCCATCTCGAGGGTCCCGACGACTACCGCTCACTCCGGATCGACCATTCATTCGGCTTCGCGTCCGGCACCTGGACGACGAAAACATCGGCCGTGCTGCCTGACTGCGTCCAGGAAACGACTGTGACCGTTCGCGGTCGCCGTTTCCCGATTCTCGCGGCGCGCTCCGGTCACCTGTGGGCTACGTTCGACCAGATCTGCAACGCCCCGACATCGACAATTGAGTACCTGGAGTGGGCCCGCACCTTCTCCACCTGGACGGTCACCGGCGTTCCGTTACTTCGGGACACCAATCCTGAGGCGCAGCAACGGTTTATCAATCTCATCGACGTACTTGTCGATGCCGACGTGCGCCTCCACTTCATATCCCCCCACGAACTCACGACGTTCCTCGAAAGCGCTGTCCACCGCCCCGACGCGTTTCGCATGGCCAGCCGCATGCAACTGCTGCGCAGCAAGACCGGTCTCGACTCCCCGAACCACGGGTGAACAGCCGCGACTAGTTCCAGCCCGCCGTCTCCACCGCCGCGCGGTGGGTCTGCTCGAGGAACGCCAGCACCATGGCGTCCGGATCCGCCGCTCGTCGCACCAGATGATAGGGCAGCACGTACTCCCCCAGCGTGGAGTCCCAGTGCGCGGGGGCCTCGACGGCTGGATGGGTGTCGTACCCGTCGGGATGGGGGTACGCGTATGCGTAGAAAACGCCTTCTTCGACGCCACCGGGCCAGTAACCCGCGCTGGAGACCTCGTCGCTGTATGCCTCGTGCATGACCCAGTCGGGACAGTTCGGAACGCCACCGGGATGCTGGGGCGCCGGCCGTCCCGAGAACCGGGTGACGGCCAGATCGAATGCGCCCCAGAAGAAATGGACGGGTGACGATTTTCCGCGAAACTCACCACGGAACTTCGAGAAGACACCGTGCGCAGACACGAGCGACAGCCAGAAGCGAGGAACGGCGTCCGCGTCGTACGACGCGTGCGTGGTGTCTTCGGAGAATGGGGTGGCGTCGGGCAGTTCGACGGGAGTTCCGACGATTGCGATGTCGAACCCGAGATCGGTCAGGTGGCCGGTGTACTCGGCATAGAAGTCAGCAACAGTTCGCGGCTTGAGCTTCATGCGGCGAATACTGCCGTCGGTGGCGAGGATGAGTAGCTCGTGATCCACGAAGTCGAAGCGGATTTCCAGGCCGCGACTTCCGGCTGGCATCAGGGACGTGGTGAGTCCTCGTGCGTCCACATAGAGCGGAACGCCCCACCAATGATTGATCTGCGGCCCCAGAGCCATGCGTGTCTTTCCGACAATCTGGGTCCACAGCTGCAGCGTATCCCTGGTGCTTACCCACGAATCCAGCGGAAGTGCGGGCCAAGCGTCGTGTTCGGTTCTCATGAGCCCCATGATCCCCGACGTCTGCTCGACCCGCACCTACATCGCCTGCCCACTTTCGGACTGCGGGCTCGCGATCAGTCGTTGTCTGTTGCGGGTCCCTCCTGGGTGGCCCCACCTTCTCCGGACCAGTCGCCGGACGTCTCGCCTTCGGCGGGATCGGACTGTACGTCGGAGTTCGCGCCCTCTGGTCCGGTGCCGGCGTCTTCGGTATGGGGGTCGGTCTTTTTGTCGGTCATGGAAGTCTCATACCCGAACACCGTCGCTATCAACCCCACGCGCACAGTCTGTACGCCGAAGTGCGGGTCAGCTCTCCGGTCTCAACACAGCGGTGAGCACCTGTTTGGCCGAGGTGTCCTCAGTGCGTAGCGGTACCTGTGATTGCGACGCCGGAACGAGTCGGGGTTCGTCGAGGCGGAAACGACGATTGAGATGCACGACTTCCGCGTGACCGGCAGCCACCACATTTCGAACCCAGTCCGACGCAGTCCCGTAATTGAGCACGATCGAGATTGTCGACTCCGATACGAACACCATCACGGGCGTTTCGTATGACCGCCCGCTTCTGCGTCCGAGGTGCTCGATCACGGCCATGTGCGGCACTCGCTTCGCCCAGACAAGAGTCACGCGGTTAGTCACATACTTGTTGAATCGGGCGATTGATCGCATGCCGCGCCCGCCCGTGACTGTTGCGATGCGTGCGGCGACGCGCGCCACCAGCGCAGCTGATTCCATCTGCTCCCCCACCGAGAAATTGCATTCACACCCGTCGCGGCACCAACCTGGTGCGAACATCGCCGTCAACTCGAAATCAATGAGTCAGACCGGCGTCCTTACTGCCGTACGCATCGCGGAGTTTGGGTTTGACGACCTTGCCACCGGGATTGCGTGGTAGTTCGTCGACGACGATGAGGTCCTTGGGGTGTTTGAAGCGCGCCAAGTTCTCGTCGAGGTGAGGTCCCAGGTCGTCGAGTGTGAGCGAGTTGGTGCCCTCAGCCAAAACGACTACTGCAACCGGCACCTCACCCCATTTCGGATGCGCCCGGCCGATGATGGCGGCTTCGGCGATGGCAGGATGGCTGTAGAGCACGTTCTCGACTTCGGCGCAGTAGATGTTCTCTCCACCGGAGATGATCATGTCTTTGGCTCTGTCGACCACGTACAGAAAACCCTCGTCGTCTTGCCGAACCAGATCGCCGGAATGGAACCAGCCGCCCCGGAACGCATCTGCCGTCGCCTGTGGATTCCGCCAGTAGCCTTTCATCAGATTGGGCCCGCGATAGACGATTTCGCCGACCTCGCCGGGTTTGACGTCCTCCATCAGAGGATCGACGATTCGGGCAGTCACCGCGGGCACCACTTTGCCGATCGACCCAATCTTCCGAATGGCGTCCTGACCCTCGAGAAGGGTTGTGACCGGCGACATCTCGGTTTGCCCGAATGCAGTCATGTTGAGTGCTTCGGGGAACAGTTCATTCATCTCTTCGAGCACGGTATCGGGAGCCGGCGCAGCTCCCCAACTGATAGTCCGCAGCTTCAGGTGGCGGGGCTTGGCCCTTTGGGCAGCGCAGACCGCCTGCCACTGGGCGGGCACCATGAATACCGATGTCGTGCCTTCACGCTCCAAGGTGTCGAGCATGTCGTCCGGGTCGAACGCGCCGAGTGGATGGATGACCGCCCGGATGCCGCGATAGAAGACCGGAGCGAAGGCGGCGATGCCCGCGATATGGAAGATCGGGGGCACGACCGAGGCAATGTCACCCGGCTTGCCATCAGATGCATTAATCGTCGTCATCGCCTGCGATTGCAGGTTGGCGTGGGTCAGCATGGCGCCCTTGGGCTTTCCGGTGGTTCCCGAGGTGTACATGATGAGGGCCACGGTGTCTTCAGGAATATCGACTTCTGCCGGCTCAACGGGATCCTGCGCGAGGAACGTCTCGTAGTCGAGGTGATCGGCGCTGTCTCCGGCGTCTACGACGATGGTGGTGTCGATGGTGCCCGTGGACGCTCGCACCGCATCTGCGAGCGGTGCAAGAAGTCGTTCGGTGAGAATGATCCTGGCGCCACTGTCCTGAACCAGGTAGCCCACCTCGGCCGGGCTCATGCGGATGTTGACAGGGACCGGGATCGCGCCGATCAGATTCGCTCCGAGCACCGCCTCGACGTATTCGGTTCGATTGAGCAACGCGATCAAGATACGGTCGCCGAAATGGACGCCGCGGTGTTGCAGAGCCGCGGCAAAGCGGTGCGATCGGTCGTCGAGGTCACGCCAGGTGGTTGCGGCACCGAGATATTTGACGGCGATCTCATCTGGTGTCATCAGAGCGTGTCGTCGTACCTGGGTGTTCCAGGTATTTCGACTCGAGCGCATCGGTTCGAGGAGGACCTCGCTGGTCGAGTCTGCAGCGACTGTCATTGGCGTATCCCCTGGTGTCGTCGGACGTGGCGGTCTCAGCCTTCGGCTGTGACCTCAGTCTCACTGTAGAGGGTGCGATCGAAGTCCGCCCGGAAATCTGATCACGCGCGCCGCTCGATCGAAACGCCGCTCAGTACAACAGGTCAGGGCCGATCGAGACGCGTGATCACACCTCGGTCACCGTCCACTCGAACTCGATCGCCCGTCTTGAGCGCCTGCGTGGCGACCAGGGTGTTCACGACGCAGGGCAGACCGTACTCGCGCGCCACCACAGCACCGTGGGACACAGAGCTGCCGATATCGGTGACGAGTGCAGCGATGACCGTGAAGTACGGCGTCCACCCCACGTCGGTGACCGGGGCCACCAGGATCTCACCACGCTGCACTTGGCGCGCGTCGACGATCGATTTCGCCACGCGCACCACGCCTTCCACGGAACCACGGCTGGCGGGCCTGCCGACGATCTCATCGCCGGTGACACTAAGTTGCGGACGGGCGATCAGCGGGGTGGGCCGCCCGACAGAAACATCGGCGAACTCGAGAGAGCTCTGAAATGCCAGCGCTTCGCGACGCTTCACCGCGCTCTGGACGAGTCCGGTGACGTCTTCCGAACCGACGATGCGGGTCAGTTCCGCACGGTCGAAGAAGAACACCAGATCCGAGTCGGGCAGTCGTCCCTCCTTCGCCAGCACCTCACCGAGGTGCCGGTAACCGAGCTTGAGCGAGTGCGCCATCAGCGCCATCTTCGATTTGGTCTCCTCGCGCCCGCGGGCGCCACCCTGCGCCAACCGTGCAAGAAGCCTGACGGTAGACGATGTGGACGCCTCGACGTCGATGCTGGTCGGCCTGGTCGTAGTCGGATCGAGCGCCGACCGCACCATCACCTGCATCATGGCACCGAGCCCTTCTGGATCCTCCGCCCACGATGGGTCACGCATACACAGTTCTCGATACCCGCGGTGGCCGTGACGAGCAAGGAACTGCTCCAACGCCTGACTGATCGAGTCGCCCGAGGTTCGCAACTCGGAGATGGCGGTGCCCGGCGTCGCGGCCAAGAACATCTCGGCGGCCACCGCGTCGGCGGCCACGGCGTGTACCACCGCGTCGAGCTCTTCGAGCATGAGGGCACTCTCGACCTCGGATGCTCCGGCCATGAGCCGGGTTGCGTCGGCTCGCCCCTCGTCCTCGCCACGTCCCGCCTTGACCGCCTGTTTCATCAAGACGCCTTCGAGGATGTTGGCCGCGACTGCCGCGCGCGACGAAGACCGCACGTGAGTCAGCGTGATGTCGCAATACCGCTCGACGCCAGATTCCAACTCATGCAACACAAGTCGCGGATCGTCACTGGTCGGGATGCGGAACTCGGCAATTTGGTCCTGCAGGCGCCGGATCGCGGGACCGGCGGACAATGCGTATGTGCTGAGCCGAACCGTGTTGATCAGTTTCGCAATGAACGGTTTCGGCGGTTTGGGCTTCAGCTCGTCGACAACCCGACCGCAGATCGAAATCGAGAACTGCTCTAGAGAGTTGCCGAGGAGGCCTGAGCTCAGTCCTGTCCCCTCGGTCATGTTCAAGAACATGTGTCCTTGGAAATAGCCGACCTGCAGCCATGGCTTCTGATAACTCTGCTGCGCCCGCGCCACCACCTGGGTCATCTGCATCGCGTAGTCGATGGCGAAGCCGGAAACCGATGCGGTCAACGGGCAGAATGCCCCCGGCATCATCTCTCCGATGTTGCAGCGCGTGTAGACGTGATCTTCCCCTGCGAGAGGCGAATCCATCTCGTTCAGATCGCCGGGCAGCGTGGTGATCGGACGGGCCTGCAGCCACCACAGTGTCCCGGATTGGTCGATCGCCCACTCGAGGTCCATGGGCCTGCCCCAGTGTTCTGCGGCACGTAAAGCACCGGCCCGGATGTCGGCGATCTCGTCGGTCGACAACACCGGCGTTCCACCGACCTCACGGACTGCGGGGCTGCCGTCGATATCGAGGACGAGATGGTCCGGGGATGCGGTGCCGTCGACGAGCGCTTCGCCGAGTCCGGCAATGGCGTCGATGACCATGAGGTCGCGCCGGCCGGTGGCCGGATCCGCGGTGAACACCACCCCCGCGGCGCGCGCGTCCACCATCTGCTGAACCACCAGATGCATGGTGGCGGTCTGTTGTCCGCTGTACGACGAGACTCGCCGAGAATGCACAGAGGCGGCGCACGCGCGAATGGCTCGGACGAAGTGATCGACGGAGTCGACACCGAGCACGGAATCGTATTGCCCGGCAAAGGATTGATCGTCACCATCTTCACCGACTGCCGAGGACCTGACGGCCACCGGAGTAGCGCCGACGGCGGTCATCCGCGCGAACCAGTCCCCGGCGTCACCGGCGGTCACCTGCTCGGAAGCGTAGGCGATGACAAATCCCACCGGCACCGGAAGTCCGAGGCGGCGCAATTCGGCGAGACCGGATGCTTTGCCGCCGTAGCGGTTGTCGCTGACGTCGTCGAACTCGATCAATCGCAGCGGCATCATGATCCACCCAAAGCGTCCACGATCTCGGCCAGGGCCTCAACCTCAATGGGACCCGGTTGGTAGAGGCAGATCCGGTCCGACACCCCGTCGACACGGTCGCGGATGTGCGAGGCCACCTCGGACGGCGTGCCGCATGCGGCGATGGTGTGCAGGATGTCGTCGTCGATCAAGCCGGCCATCTCCTGCCAGCGGCCCTGTTTGGACATCGCGTTGAGTTCGGGCTGCAGATCGCCCCAGCCGTGGGCGTCGAGCACCGGCCGGTAGGCCGGTGTGGAGCCGTAGAACGCCAGCAACATCCGAGTCGAGGCGTGGTCGTCGTCTCGCCCGGTTCCGACCGACACGATGATCTCAGGCACCACTTCGAAGTCATCTTCGCTGCGGCCGGCCGCAGACAGTCCGTCGCGAACGGCGGGGAGCGTCGTCTCGTGCAGGAACCGCTTGGTCCCGAAGGGCATCACCAACAGACCGTCGGCCACTTCGGCCGTGGCTTTGGTCAACCGAGGCCCGAGCGCGCCGAGATAGATCGGCGGCGGTCCGAACGGGTTCGGCCCGGGCACGAAGGTGGGCGTCATCAAGGTGTGGCGGTAGTACTCTCCGCGGAAGTCCAGCCGCTCCCCCTCATTCCACGTGGCGAAGATCGCTCGCAACGCTCCCACCATCTCTTTCATCCGGGCGACCGGATGATCGAACTCCGCCCCGTAGCGCTTCTCGATCTGTGCGCGTACCTGCGTGCCCAGCCCCAGGATGAAACGCCCTTCGCTCAGCAGTTGCAGATCGTTCGCTTGGTGTGCGAGCTGAATCGGGTTGCGGGGAAACGCGATCGCGACATTCGACATCACGTCGAGACCCTTCACGGACGACGCCAGCACCAGCGGCGTGAAAACGTCGAACGGTCCTTCGAACGTGAACACCCCGGCTGCGCCGGCTTCTTTGAGCACTTCTGCGCGTTCGACCGCATCGGTGGGACCGAACAGCGCTGTCATGATTTTCATCCCCGGGCGCCTAATTGGCCACGTCGGTCCAGTCGGAGAATCCCGACGGGTGGTGTGGGCCGATCAGGCCATGCTCGAACAAACCCGCGCCTTTGCTGACCGTTCCGTCGGCTTCAGTGCACACGGCCTCGCCGATATGGTCGATGAGACTGAACGGCGCTCGGGCCATCACCTCCGGGTCCGTCAGGTCGAAGCTCACGCGTTCGGCGAACGGACCGCCCTTCCAGCTTCCGTGCGCCCACGAGGAGTCGCCACCGTAGCCCGATCCGAAAGCGATGGGTGCAAACAACTTCGATTCGACGTCCAACGAGATCTGGTCCCCTGCACGGTTCATGAAATCCACATGGGCGCCCCGAGGAATCCTCGTTCCGGGTGCATAGTCGATGGTGGCGCGCACCCCGTCGAGCTGTTCGACGCGGCCGTCTCGCCAGCGGCGGGTGCAGTCATAGAGGCTACGGTGGCCGTCGGGATCTTCTTGCAGGATCAAGAACAGTTGGTAATCGTCAAAAGCGAGCGGTAGGTAGAGCCACCACATTCCGCGGAATGCGGTATCCGGCCGACCGGCCGGCTCGGCCTCACCGACAGGTCGGATCCCCCATGAGCGGTCGCGGCTCGCCACACTGCTGTCATGGTCGACTTCCAGCCGTTCGCCGTCGACGTCGATCCAGCCCTGCCATGATCCGACCTGGGCGAATCGACTCGCCTGCAGCGTCACTCGCCGGTCGGTGAGCATTTCGTGCGGCTTCTCCAGTGCGGCGGGAAACAGACCGCGCCAGGTGAGATCCGCGGAAATGCCCTCGGTCGGCGCGAGTGTCAGGTGCATCTGCTGCAAAGGCTCGATGACGTCGAGACGGTAACCGTTGACGTTCTGATGAAGGCGGTCGTCGTCGATGGCGTCACTCAGGTGTACGGCGGTCTGCGTGTCCCCGCGGCGGACGACGAAATAGGCGTCCTTGACGCCGAGGCGCGGGTAGTAACCGATTCCGGTCAACGCCATGAAGCGGCCGGCTCGGTCGAGCACGTTGAAGTACGACCGGTCGTAGAAGTTTCGATCGGAGGTGGCCGGCCAGGTCAGTGGCGCGGGCGTCTGATGGATTGGATACTCGTCGAGCGCGCTCAGGTTCACAAGCTCTCCCTCAAATACGATGCACACTGTATTGGAACTATACTGGAGTCATGACAGCAGAAAGCCGCAACGAAGGCAAGAGGTCGGCGCAGTCCGCGCCGGGGCGGCCACGCGACGGCAGGATCGATGCCGCGATCATCGCGGCCACTCGCGAACTGATCCTCGAGACGGGTTACTCCGCGTTGTCATTGTCGGCGATCGCTGCCCGCGCCGGAACGACCACAGCTGCGATCTACCGGAGGTGGTCAGGCAAGGCGCAACTCGTTCACGAAGCGGTGTTGTTCGCCGAAGCGATCCCCACGCCGGACGGTTCCGGTGATATCCGCACTGAGATAAGGGGTTTGGTCGAGACCGTCCGGGTGATCTTCGACCGACCCGAGGTGCGGTTGGCTCTTCCGGGCCTGATCGCTGACACCGTTGCCGACCCGGAGCTCCACAACATGATGATCGCGAGACTGGGCGGGAACCTGACAGCTTTCGAATCTCGCTTCGGTCAGGAGCGCCGCGGCGATGACCAGCTGCCGATGCTCGCCGAGGTGGTCGCGGGCACGGCGATTTTCCGCATCCTGATTCGCCGAGATGCGGCCCTCGACGAAACATGGGTGACCGAGATGACCGAGATGATCACCGACCGTTGGCCGCCAACACTGTTGCGAGACCTTCCTGTAGATCCTTGACGAAATACTCGGGAACCTCGAGTGACGGGAAGTGTCCCCCGGTCTCGGGCGCCCTCCATCGAACGATCTGCCGGAATCGCTCTTGCGCCCACGGGCGCGGAGACTTCTCGATGTCGCGGGGATACGTAGTGATTGCGGAGGGAACATCTACCCGTAGTTCGGGATCGAGAGAATTGTGGCTCTCGTAGTAGATGCGGGCCGACGACGCACCTGTCCGCGTCAGCCAATACAGAGTGACGTTGTCGAGAATCCGGTCCCTGGAAATTGTCTCGAATGGACTGTCTCGGGTATCTGTCCACTCGGCGAACTTGTCGAGGATCCAGGCCAGGAGTCCAACGGGCGAGTCGACAAGCGAGTAGCCGATCGTCTGCGGCCGGGTCGCCTGCTGCTTTGCGTACGCCACCCGATGCCGTTTGAACTCGGAGGTTTCCTCAGTCCATGTGCGTTCGGCCGCCGTCAGCCCGTCCATCGACAACCCAGGCGGTGCCTGCGCGGTCGTTGTGTGGATGCCGAGAACGTGTGACGGGAATCTGCCACCGAGGATCGTGGTGATCACACCTCCCCAGTCGCCGCCGTGGGCAACGAATTTGCGGTAGCCGAGCCTGTCCATGAGTTCGACCCATGCTGCCGCGATCTTCTCGGTGCCCCAGCCGGTGGTGGCCGGCTTGTCGCTGTACCCGAAGCCGGGCAGGGACGGGATCACGACGTGGAAGGCGGGCGCGGCGGCGTCCATCGGATCCGCCAGCTCGTCCACCACATCGATGAACTCAGTGATGCTTCCGGGCCAGCCGTGCGTCACGATCAGAGCCGTGGCGTCTGGGCGCGAGGATCGGCGGTGCAGGAAGTGGATTCCCAAACCGTCGATGACCGTGCGGAACTGGCCGATTCCGTGCAGGCGCGCTTCGAACGACCGCCAGTCGTATCCGGTGCGCCAGTAGTCGGCGACCTCGACGAGGTCGGTGAGCGGAACACCCTGATCCCATCGGCGAGGGTCGGGCGCTGCGCGATTGACCGTTTCAGCCTCTGGTAGGCGTGCCGAGGTCAATCGCGTACGCAAGTCATCGAGCTCTGCGTCGGTCGCGCGCGCTTCGAACGGCTGCACGTCGGTGGGTTGGGGCATGGGCGCTCCTGATCGTCAGTGGACCAGTTCGCAATATTGAGAACCAGCTAAGACGGTTCTAACACGCGGGCCAATGCCCCGCAACCGGCTAAGGTGGTTCCATGCCCGCTGAGTTTCCTGATTTCCGCCTCGGTAGCGTGCTGGCGACCTCCTTCACAGGGACGTTGTCGGAGCGACATGGCGAGCCTGTCGAGCGCATTCCCACGCCGAGGCGACTCGTCGATTGGCTGACTGTGAACGGCCTCGCCGTGGACTCCTGCACCGCCGCGCAACTCGACCTCGCCCGCGAACTCAGGGAATCAATTCACGCAACCGCGACCGCGGCTGCGATCGGCGAGCCTCTGTCCACGTCCGCAGTCGAGGTCATCAATGGCCGGAGCGTGCAAGGCCGCGCGGCGGCCACCCTGACGCCCGACCGCCACCGCCAATGGCGGCTCAGTTCGGCGTCCTGTGTGGAAGACGCCCTGGGCGTCATCGCCGCCGACGCGATCAGCATCATCGCGGGCGAGCGGGACGGAAAACTGGCTCTATGCGCATCGCCGACATGCCGAGCCGCTTTCTTCGACACGAGCCAGAGCCGTAGCCGCAAATGGTGCGATATGAACACGTGCGGGAATCGTCACAAGAAAGCGCGCTTCCACGCCAAGAACGCGGCCGAGAATCACTGATCGCCACAGGAGGAATCACCCCTCGCGCGCGACGATCATCTGAACGCATCGCGAGCCGGAAGGTCAGCGACAACGCTGCATCCGGGTCGATGACCCGCCTGCACCAGGCGTGCACCGTCCGCATCCCACACGGCCGACCCCCCGGATGTCTGCGTGTATCCCCCACCGGTGGGACCAGCGAATCCAGCGAATACCACCGGGACCGCGGCCAGAGCGGCGATGCGCCGCGCGCGGACGTCGAACTCGGCCACCTCGTCTGGCCGGTGCACCAGGCCGGCGACGTACAAGTCGATTCCTGCCTCGATCGTGGCGGTCAGGTGATCGTCGTCGCGGGTGTCCTTGCACACCCCGAGACCGACTCGCCAGCCCTCGATCTCGACCACGGCCGCCGTCGACCCGGGGGCGTACACCCGGGTTTCTTGGCTCCCGAGACTCATCTTGCGGTAGACGATCTCTGCGCCGCCCTCACTCACCGCCAGCACGCCGATGGCCCGTCCCGATCCGTACCGGACAGCGGCACCGACCAGTGCGACCGATCCCTTGTCCCGGCAGGCGTCGACGAGAGGATCGAGCGCAGCGTCATCGACCTCGACACTCGTCGCATCCATGCTGTATCCGGTCAGCGACATCTCCGGGAACACGACAAGCCTTGCTGCACAACGTCGAATGGCCTCGGAGTGAGCGACCGCGTTTGCCGCGACGTCACCTGCGACAGTGACAGGTTGCGACGCGGCCACCCGCAACGTCGGAGTTTGCACTGTCATGACATGTCCATCGTCCTGGCGGCCGGTACTTGCCGCAGCCGCATGGTGTATTTGCCCACCCGCGACGTTAGCCGCTGAGACGGCAAATGGTGACAGTGTCCCTGGGGTCTAGACCCGGACCACGTCCAGATCGCCGTCTCGGTAGGACGCACGCAGGCGCTTCTTGTCGAACTTGCCGACACTGGTCTTCGGCACTTCGTCGATCAGCGCCCAGTTCTCGGGCAACTGCCAGCCGGCCACCTTGTCTGTCAGGAACTCCTTGAGCTCGTCGACTGTGACGGACGTGCTGTCATGTCGGAGCACCACTGCAACCAGCGGTCGCTCGTCCCACTTCTCGTCGGGTACGCCGATGACGGCAGCTTCTGCGACCGCCGGATGGCCCATCACCGCGTTCTCGAGATCTACTGACGAGATCCACTCGCCGCCAGATTTGATGATGTCTTTGGTCCGGTCTGTCAGCGTGAGGTAGCCGTCCGAAGTGATGGATCCGACGTCTCCGGTGCGTAGCCAGCCGTCGTTGAACTTCTCCGGCGTGGCGACACCGTAATACGCCCCGGCGATCCACGGCCCACGGACCTCGAGTTCGCCGACACCACGGCCGTCGTGCGGAATGGTGGCACCGTCATCACCGATCAGCCGCGCCTGCACTGAAGCAGGAAAACGACCCTGCGAGTACCGATATCGCCACATCTCATCTCCGGAGACGCCGGCGGGTGGGCGTGCCACCGAGCCGAGCGGCGATGTCTCGGTCATCCCCCAGGCATGCAGCACAGTCACCTGGTGATCGTTTTCGAAACTGTGCATCATCGAAGGAGGTACGGCCGAACCGCCGACCAGCACCTCGCGGATGAACGAGATGTCCTGCGGATTCTGTTCGAGATGAAGGTGCAAGCCCTGCCAGATGGTCGGCACTGCTGCGGCCAGAGTCGGCTGTTCCGATTCGATGATCGTGGCCAGTGGCTCCGGTTGCAGGAATCGATCGGGCATGATCAGAGAGGCACCGATCATGAAAGCGGCGTAGGGCAAACCCCAGGCCATGGCGTGAAATTGCGGCACCACGGCGAGCGCACGATCACCTTGCCTGAGGTTCGGACCGTCGCTCATGCACACCTGCATCGAGTGCAGGTAAATCGAACGGTGCGAATACACAACACCTTTCGGGTCACCTGTCGTGCCGGATGTGTAGCACATCGCCGCTGCGCTACGTTCGTCGACATCGGGCCACTCGAACTCAGCCGATTGCTCGGCGAGCAGAGTCTCGTACGCGTGGACCTGCACGCCGTCCGGCACGTCGAGTCCGGCCGTGGACGATCCTGTCACGACGACGTGCCGGACCGTGTTCAGTCGTGGAAGATGCGGCTGTAGAAGCGGGATCAGCGATGGATCCACGATGATCACATGGTCTTCTGCGTGATTGACGACGTGAATCAACTGCTCTGGAAAAAGCCTGATGTTGAGGGTGTGGAGTACCGCGCCCATCGCCGGGACTGCGAGGTAGCACTCCAGGTGCTCGGCGTTGTTCCACATGAAGGTTGCCACGCGCTGGTCACCCGTGACTCCTAATCCCCGTAGAGCATGCGCCAATGCTCCGCAGCGCTGACCCACCTCGGCATAGGTCCGGTGTTGTGGACCCGAATCAGTCCAGGTCGTGACCGTCGCACCGCGATGTACCGTGCTCCCGTGCCGCAGAATCTGGGCGATCGACAGCGGAACGTCCTGCATCGTGCTGAGCATGGTGCCTCCAACATCTGGGTACTCGATGACTGAAATCATTCCATCAACTTCGGCCTGCGATATCCCGAGAACAAGCAGAAACCATGGGGTGCTGCAGTTTTGGCCGTAGTGTCCCTGCGGCGTGTGGCCACGATCTAAAATCAACTACTCGTAGCTGACATTGCGGTTGGCAACGACCCCGATCGCGTTGTGCGCACGAAGGGACCGAACTCATGGGTGTGTCGACTCGTTGCCGGCTTCACCGAGGGGTGGCCGTTGCTGTCGGCGTTGTCATCGCTTCGGCGAGTCTCTCGTGCGGATCAAACGGCAACGACGGCGCAGCTACGAACTCGACGGCGCCGAATACACCCGCCGTGAACGCCGACGCAGCGAAGATCGCGGACATTGTTCGTGCCAAGCTCACCGAACTCGATCTCACCGGTGCTGTATTCGGCGTGTGGCGCGGCGACGAAGAGGTCGTCGTCGAGGCTGCCGGTGACTCTCCGATCGGGGTAGCAGCCACGCCTGCCATGCAGTTACGGGTCGGACAGCCGATGGAACCGATGCTCTCGACGGTCCTGCTTCAACTCGATGACGCCGGGACGCTGGACCTTGACGAGCCGATCGCCAAGTGGGTGCCCGATTTTCCTCGCGCTGACGTGATCACCTCACGGATGCTCGCGAACAGCACATCAGGCATCTCGGACTATGTGACCAACCCCGAGTTCCTCAAGATCTTTTACGAGAACCCGATGAAGGGTTTCACCGCCCAGGAGATCTTGGACCTGGCGAACGCCCGCCCGCCTCTGTTCGAGCCGGGGACCAACTTCGCCTACTCCCACAGCGATCTGTGCCTGCTGGGCCTGGTGCTCGAGAAGGCATCGGGCAAACCGCTCGGGGACCTCCTGAAGGAACGGATTTTCACACCGCTGGGGATGAATGCGAGCACGGTGATGCTGACGCCGCAGATGTCCGAACCGATCCTGCACGGTTACACCAATGAACGAGGAATGTTCGAGGACTCCGCATTCTGGAATCCGACGGCGTTTCTCAACAGTGGCAACACCAACTCCACCGTTTCCGACATCGCTCGGTGGGTCCGTGCGCTGGCCACCGGCGAAGTGTTGTCCGACAACGCGTTCAAAGAGATGATGGCGCCCTCGACCGCGGGGATCGGGCCCCTGACGGTTGAGAAGTTCTTCGCCTTCGGGACTGTTCACCTGGACAGCTGGCTGTTCATGAACCCGTCGTTCGGCGGCTACAACGGTGTCGTCCTCTACGAGAAGACCTCGAAGACGACGATCATCGTCTACGCCACACTCGGGCCGACGGCCAACGCAAACACCAACAACGCAGTGCCGATCGGTACGGAGATCGGCAAGCTCTTGCTTCCCGACAATCCGCCGCCTGTGCCCTGATTGATGTCACCAGCCCTTGCGGATAGCGTGGTGGCGCAGCCTCAACCAGCGCCGTGGTCGACGGTCATGTCCCCCGTAGCCGGCGTGCCTTCGGCTCGCCCGTACCGCAAGAGCACGGTGCCGGTCGGAGCCGCTGCCGGCGGCTCGAGGAGCCTGAGATTGGTTGGTACCGCGCCGTCGTCGAACACTTTCTTGCCCACGCCGAGCACGATGGGGTGGACCCACAGATTCAGGCGGTCAAAGAGTTTCTCACGAAACAGCGTCTGCACCAGATCGAGACTCCCCACCACCTTGACGTGTTCGTGCCGCTCGCGGATCTCGCGCACCGCACCCGCCAGGTCGGGACCGAGTTGTCTCGAGCCGTCCCATGACAGGTCGGCAGAACCGCGGGACGCAACATACTTCGGGACGCTGTTGAAGAGTGTGGCGATGCTGTTGTCCGGTCCGCCTTCCTGATAGGGCCAGTACGCAGCGAAAATGTCGTATGTTCGCCGACCGAGCAACAGCGCATCGGTGCCCTCGTACGAGGCGGCGATCTGCGCACCGGTGAGCTCGTCCATCAACGGCGCCTGCCAGCCCCCGAACGGGAATCCCTCCGGATCCTCGTCGGGTCCGCCCGGCGCCTGCCCGACGAGGTCGAGAGTCGCGAACATCTCGATGTGAATGAGTCCCACGGTGTGCTCCTACCGGTTCGACTTTTTGCTGGTCGAGAGGTAGACCCCGCCCCGCCGAAAAAGTAATCGACACAAGGTGGACCCCACACTCGGGGTCGATGGCACAACGGTCAGGAGAAACCTATCGACGTCCGCGTAGCGCGTCCCATGCTCCCGTCGACCACAAGGCCCACGCGATGAGGACAGGTTGGAAGATCAGCCGAGTGGCGCGGGCCTGGTCGGTGTCGAGGCCGAACGCATCACGGTGGTTGGCCCATTGCGCGACGTTGCCGGGGAAGACAGCCACGAAGAACACCGCGACTACGAGACCGATCGCAGCGCGGCGGCTCTTCAGCAGAATGAGTGACGAGCCGAGGGCGATCTCCACCACTCCCGAGGCCAGCACGGTCACATCCGGATCAAGGGGAACGAAGTCCGGTACCTGAGCCTGAAAGTCCTGCCGGGCGAAGGTCAGGTGCCCTACACCGGCGAACACCATCGCTGCACCGAGGATGACCCGACCGAGCGTGCGCGGGGTCGCTTCTGCTGCAGGCGACTTCGACGTCAACAGTGCGACGACATTTTCTTTGATGGTCAATGGATTCCCCGGATCTCGGATAGGCGACGTGATGTCGAGTTCCAGCCTAAGCCCCGAGCGCCGGGCGGTGTCGATCTGTGTGTCGTAGGCTCGCGCAGTGAGTGTTTCTGATGACGACCTCGAATACCTGCGGCGCTGCGTCGAGCTGGCGCGCGAAGCCCTGATCGCGGGCGACGAGCCGTTCGGATCCGTGCTGATAGACGACGCGGGCCGGATCCTCTTCGAGGATCGCAACCGCGTCAAAGACGGTGACAACACCCGACATCCGGAACTGACAATCGCATTGTGGGCCGTCCACAACGTGGCGCCCGAGGATCGTGCTCGCGCAACCGTGTACACCTCGGGGGAACATTGCCCTATGTGCAGCGCAGCTCATGCGTGGGTGGGACTCGGACGCATCGTCTACGCAGTGTCGTCGACTCAATTGTCGACCTGGCTGCACGAGTGGGGCGCTCCCCCATCTCCGGTTGCTGGATTGTCGATCAACACGGTCGCGCCAGGGCTTGTTGTGGATGGTCCTGCGGGCCCACTCGAAGCTGAGATGAAGGCGCTGCATTGGGAGAGGTTCAAGTCCACCGCCAGCTAACGTAGCTGGGCGGTTGATCCTCAGGTCACCCTGGTGCGTCGGCGGCTCTTCGTCGCTTCGACGGGATCAATGGTCCCGCTCGACCACTCCGCCGCCATGGCGAGACTGGCCTCGCGGCCCGAATGCACGTGGTGGAAGGCTGATTCGGCTGCACGATGCGCATCACGAGCGGCGATGGCAGCGAGTATCTCCTCGTGTTCCTGACATTGCCGACCGGGGTCTCGGTCCTTGGTGAGGTGAAAAAGCCATTGTGTGCGGGCTTCGAGCGGACGCAACATGGACTCGAGCAACGGGTTTGCCGCGAGATCGACGATCATCTGATGAAACCGCGCGTTCGCGAGCGCAATTGCCGGACGGTCCTTGCGAGCGGTAGCTGCTCGTGCCGCTTCGAGTTGATCGGACAACCGCGCCAGGCCGACGTCATCTGCGCGTTCGGCGGCGAGTCGGGCGGCGAGGACCTCGAGACTTTCGCGCACGTCGAACAGATCGCGCACATCGTTCTCACCGAACGGTGACACGACGGCGCCCTGCCTTGGAACGAGCACCACCAGCCCGTCCTGTTGCAGCAATTGCAAGGCTTCGCGGAGCGGGATACGGGACACGTCGAGTTCCGCTGCGAGGTCCCGTTCCACCAGCCGCGAACCCGGCGCCAACCTCAGATCGACGATCTGTTGCCGAAGTTCTTCATAGGCGCGCTGGCGTAGGGATTTTGAATCTTGCCCGGAGTATTCCGGTCCCTGTGCCACGGTCACGTGTCCAGCTCCTCATTCCAGGTTCGATCAGTTCCAGCGAGTCTATCCCGAGCCCGGATAGCGGTATACCAATAACTAACGGAACCGTAATCGAATGGAAACACGTCTACCGGAGTCTTCTCCTAACGGTATACCGCTAAATCGGCGGCCGGCGACAGGAGAAGAACGTGAAGATCCGAAACAACGCGGTGCGGGCGTCCTTGACGCTGGTTGCGGCCGCCACCATGACCATCGGGATGTCAGCGTGCGGGACCTCAGGGGCGGACTCCGGTGACGGAAGTCTTTCTGTCGGAGTCTTCTTCCCCGGGTCCGTCACCGACACCGGTTTCATGGAGTCGGGCTACCTCGGTTACCAGCGGCTCGAGCAGGCGCTCGGCGACCGGGTCGACCTGAGTTATGTGGAGCAGGTCGCACCCGCGGACTACCAGCAAGCCCTGCAGCGCTTCGCATCCGAGAACGAACTCGTCATCTCCGTCGGTGGCCAGACCGACGCCGACGTGCGC
Organism: Williamsia sp. 1135; assembly: GCF_002095395.1. Lineage (GTDB taxonomy): Bacteria > Actinomycetota > Actinomycetes > Mycobacteriales > Mycobacteriaceae > Williamsia. The sequence continues at coordinate 42,456 of NZ_MJEI01000075.1, read as the reverse complement.
AAGGTCGCCCCACAGTTCCCCGACGTCGACTTCGTGGAAATCGGCGGCCCGTCGGATGCCGAGCCGATGGACAACCTCGCCTACTACGATCCCCAACAGGCGGAAGCCGAATTCCTGTCCGGCGCGGTGGCGGCCGCGTCGTCGCCCAATGGTGTCGTCGGGTTCGTCGGCGGTGTCGAGTTGCCCGCGATCGTCAATGCCGCGCAGGCCTTCTCCAATGGCGCGACGTTCGCCCGACCGGATGTCAAGGTCTTGAACCCGCAGTACGTCGGCGACTTCAACGACCCGGCCAAGGCCAAACAGGCTGCCGGGACCGCCTACGCAGGCGGCGCGAACATCCTCGGACAGATCGTCAATCTGGGTAAGCAGGGTATCGAACAGGCGGCCAGGGATTCAGGCAATCGCATGGTCGGAGGGCCGATTCCGGGCGATTGCGCGAACCCCGTCTACGCCGGGTTCGTTCGTACCGACATCGGCACCGAGATCGAGTACGCCGTCAACGCGACACTCGACGGCACCTGGACGGCGGCGCAGGTGCCGTTCGGCCTGACCACGGACAAAGGCGGCAGCGACTTCATCCCGTGCTCCGACGACCCCGCGGTCACGAAGGCCCTGACCGATGCAAAGGCAGCGCTCACTTCCGGCGCCGTCGAGCCCTACTGAGATCGGTCCAGACGATGACACCGGCTACAAGTCCGTTGCTGATCCTCGACGGAATCGGAAAGTCGTACGGCAATGTTCGCGCACTCGACGAGGTCAGCTTGACGGTCGAGCGGGGCTCCGTGCACTGCATTCTGGGTGAGAACGGCGCAGGCAAATCGACACTGTGCAACGTGGTCTACGGAACGGTCGCGGCCGATGAGGGCCAGATGACCATCGACGGCGAAACGTACAGTCCGAGAACGCCCGCGGCTGCCCTCGATGCCGGGGTGGCGATGGTCCATCAGCACTTCTCACTGATACCCACGATGACCGTCGAGGACAACCTGCTGCTGGGGCGGAACGGATTCCGTCCACCCCACGACGCCATCAGGCGCGGCCTCGACCGTATCGCCGACACCTACGGCCTCACCGTCGACACGAAGGCACGGGTGCGTGATTTGCCGATCGGTGCCCGCCAGCGTGTCGAGATCGTCAAGGCTCTACTTCGTGAACCGTCGCTCATCCTGCTCGACGAACCGACTGCCGTTCTGGACCCCGCAGAAATCGATGCACTGATCGGCACCTGCGGCGCCCTCGCAGCAGACGGGAAGTCGGTGGTTCTCATCACCCACAAGCTCGGCGAGGTCAGCCGAGCGGCCGACTCGGCGACCGTGCTGCGTGGCGGCGCTGTTGTCGGCGGTGGGCGACTGTCCCAGACGCCGCTGAGCACCTTGCTGGAACTGATGTTGGGCGGTGCGCAACCGATCGACTCTGAGCATGTCCCGCCGCCGCGGCCGACTTCCGACGCGGCCTGCCTGACTCTCGAGGGGATCAACTTGACCAGAGCTGACGGCAGCATCGCGCTGTCGGAGGTGAGCTTGTCCGTGCGGCCCGGCGAGATCGTCGGGATTGCGGGCGTCGAAGGCAACGGTCAATCGGAGTTGGCAGCGATCCTGGCTGGTTCGATCGGTGTGGACAGCGGTGCTGTGCACCTCGATGGCGCGGACATCACAGGACTCACCCCCGCCCAGCGCACTGCGATGGGAGTGGGTGTCGTCCCTGAAGACCGCCATGCCGAAGGCGTCATCCCGGAGCTCTCCATCGCGGAGAACATGGCACTGGCGAGGCTGCATGCCTACCGCCGGTGGGGTCTTCTGAATCGGCGAACCATGAATGCCGATGCGATGAATGCGATCTCGGAGTACTCAATTCGTGCGGACGGCTTTGATACCCCGGTCGGTTCGCTCTCAGGTGGAAACCAGCAGAAAGTCGTGTTGGCACGTGAGTTGTCGATCCCTGGTCTGCGGGTGGTCGTCGCGGCTCAACCGACACGCGGACTCGACGTCGGCGCGGTGTCCTTCGTCCTCGAGCGCCTGCGCGAAACCGCTGCCGCCGGCGCTGCGGTCCTTGTGATCTCCAGCGAGGTCGACGAACTTCTCGCGCTGTGTTCGCGCATCGTGGTCGCGTACCGGGGCACACTGGAGGGCTCGGTCGACGCCGGATCCACAACGGCAGCCACCACCATCGGCGAACTGATGATGGGAGTGGCCGCATGACCGTCATGAGCACCCTCGGCCGCCGGGCAATACCCGCGCGGGCCTGGCTTCGCAATCCGCTCGCGGTGGCAGCGATGGCACTACTGCCCGCCGCCGCCGTCGGTCTCGCCCTGGCGGCCGGCGCCGGAGCGGGTCCTGCCGAGGTGATCGACGCCCTCGTCGAAGGAACCCTGGGTTCACCCTTCGCCATCGGAACGTCACTGAACAATGCGGCCATCATCATGTTCGTCGCCGCCGGATTCACCGTCGCCTACCGCGCAGGACTGGTCAATGTGGGTGGAGAAGGTCAGATGTGCCTCGGCGGTATCGCAGCCACCACGGTCGGCGTCACTGTCGGTGACGCGATGCCGGTCTGGCTCGGTGTCGTTCTCGCCCTCGTGGCGGCTGTGTTCGCCGGCGGCTGCTGGGCGGCGATCGCGGCGTGGCTGTATGTGCGCCGCGGAACCAGCGAGATCATCACCACTCTGCTGCTGAACTTCGTCGGTCTCGCGCTGGTCGTACTGGTGGTCCATGAGCCCGCTCTGCTGCGACAGCCCGTGACCTCGTCCGAGACACTCCCCCAGTCCGAAGCCTTGGGCGAGGCGAGTCATCTGCCGTTGCTGGGTCTGACAAGATCCCCGGCCACCATCGCCATCGTTCTCGCCCTCATCGGGATCACAGCGGTCGGAATCGTACTGCGGCACAGTGCCATCGGTCTGCGGCTTCGATCGGTCGGCCTGTCACCCAGCGCATCGGCGCGACTCGGGATCGGCGTCGACAAGGTTCGTTTCGTAGGTCTGGCCACTGCCGGTGGATTCTCCGGGCTGGCCGGCGGCATCCTGGTGACCTCGGCGCCCTTCGTACTCGCAGAGGGATTCTCTTCAGGGTTCGGCTTCACCGGCCTGGTGGTCGGCCTGCTGGCCCGCGGCTCGATGGTTGCGGTGGCGGCGGTCTCGGTGTTCCTCGGCTTTCTCGTCGCCGGCGGGATCAATCTGCAACTGGCAGCCGGAGTTCCGTCGTCCACCGTCACGGTGGTGCAGAGCGTACTGATAATCGTGATTGCCGGAGCAACACTCTGGACCACGACCTCCCGAAAGAAGACGTCGGCCGTCTCCCCCGCGGCCGCCACCGATGAGGCCGCTGAAGAGGTACGCCTGTGAACATCGACATGCTCACCCAGATCTTCACCAGTGGCGTCGCTTTCGCGATCTTGCTGATCGTCGCCGCCACCGGCGAGTCCATCAGCGAACGGGCCGGGGTGCTCAACCTCAGCATGGAGGGAATGATGCTCACCGGTGCCTTCGCCAGTGTCCTGGCCTCCGCGACTACCGAGTCCGCAGTCCTCGGCGTGGCCGCCGGGGTGCTGGCGGCCCTGCTCTTCGGTGTGGTGCAGGCACTGCTCACCGTGCGATTCCGCGCTGATCAGATCGTCGTCGGCATAGCCGCAAATGCGCTTGCCCTCGGCCTGACCACCTACGGTGCCAGGATCTTGCTCGACGACGGAAAGGGACAGGGTGTGGCCGGCTTCTCCGGAGTCGACATTCCCGTTCTCACCGACATTCCTGTCGTCGGACCCGCATTGTTCGGGCAGTCGCTGCTCGGGTATCTGTGCGTGGCCGTCGTGATCGCCATCGCATTGGTGTTCTCGGGACAGACCATGGCAGGCGTCCGGGTCGACGCCGTCGGCGAGGATGCCATCTCCGCCGGCTGGACCGGACTGTCCGTCAACAAGATCCGCGCACTGTGCGTGCTACTCGCCTCTGCGACGGGTGGCCTCGCCGGCGCGCAGTTGGCTTTGTCCGAGGTGCAGTCGTTCAGCGAGAACATGACCGCCGGACTCGGATACCTCGCCGTGGTCGCGGTCATCGCCGGCCGCTGGAAGGTGCTGGGCATCGTCTGGGCCTGCGTCTTTTTCGGCGTCGCCCGTGCGCTGCAGTTCGCCCTTCCCGCGGTCGGTGTGGACATCCCCTATGCCGTACTCGTGATGCTGCCCTACGTCATCGCCATCGTCGCCATCAGCGGCGTCGTCGGCGGCAGACGCGCACCGACCTGCCTCACCGTTCCTTACGCCGGTCGCTCCTGACCTCCATCACCTCTAAGGCACTGTCATGACTCTGATCCTCACCCATTCCGACATCGACGCCCTGATCGACCGCGCTGCGGTCTACCGCGTGATCGAACAGGCCCACATCGATCTCACCACCGGCGACGCGGTCAATCCGGCACCCGCTCAACTCCCACTGATCGACGGTGGCACAGCTCTTCCGATGGTCGCGTCCTCCCACCGATCGGGCGCCAGCGTCGTCAAGATGCTGTCCGACATGCCCCTTAACGGAGCCCGCGGACTACCCAGTCAGCGGTCGACGATCATGTTGTTGTCGGCACGAACCGGCGAGTGTGAAGCGGTACTCGACGGCAGGCTGATCACCGCGATCCGCACGGCCGCCGCGAGCGCGGTTGCGACCGCTCACCTTGCCCGGCAGGAGTCCTCGACCCTGGGATTGATCGGTGCAGGCACACTGGCCGTCGAGCATGCCCGCGCGATCTGTGCCGTCAGGCCGATCGAGAAGGTTCTCGTGTGGTCGCGGTCGGCAGCAACAGTGGACCGATTCCGCTATCGGACAACAGGTTTGGACGTACAGATCGAGTACGCCGAGTCCCCACGGCGAGTGGTCTCCGCCGCCGACATCGTGTGCACCCTCACTCCGTCGCAGACCCCGATCATCGAAGGCGCCTGGTTCCGGCCCGGTCTCCATCTCAACGCGGTGGGGGCACCGCCGCGACCGGACCACAGAGAGATCGACGGACCTGGCATGGCTGAATGTCGCCTGATCGTGGACAGCACCGCAACGGCACTGAGCAAATCGGGTGAGGTGCTCTTGGCCATCGCCGAGGGGTATCTGACCGCCGCCGACGTGCGCGTCGAGCTCGGCGACGTCATCGTGGCGCCTCAGACCGGTCGACGCTCGGACGACGAGGTGACGCTCTTCAATTCGGTCGGGATCGGTTTGCAAGATCTCGTCACTGCCCGCACGCTCCTGGACGCCGCGATTGCGCAGGGTGCAGGCTCGACGGTGCTTCTGAACGCCTGACGCCAGTCTCCGAAACCGGGACGGATCCCCGACCCATGATTACGCCGAGCGGCGGGCCGTCGCGAGCCGCGCGATGCGCGGCAGTGCGACCGCCATGACCGGGAGGTAGGCCGGGGCCCACACGGGCACGCCGAAACTCAGGACGCAACCGTCGCGCGTCGGAATCACCTCGTGCCGGGTGGCAGGCACGCCCGCCACCCGCCAGCCCCACGCCCGGCCATCGACGAACTCGTCGATCTCGAATGGCAGTGGTACTCCCACGGGCGTCAATACCTTGCCACGGCTACCGAAGGTCAAGGGTCCTGGTCCGTCGAGTTCGGCGCCGGAGACCGTGGGCCCCCACTCGGGCCACACTTTCAGATCCACCAACACCTCCCACACTGCTGCGGCAGGGGCGGCGATGGCGAGCTCGACGCTGGGCATTCGATGACGCAATCGCAGGCGCATGAGTGCAGCCATAGCCACCGTGGCGCTGGTTCAAACGCACCCGGTACCCAGCCGTCGGAGCGCCGGCCCGACGCTGTGTCGATTTCGATCGTCGCGGTTCGACTTGCGCGATCGGAGCAATTCAGTCAGCCTGGTCACGCAAAACGAGAACACGTTCTAGTATCGGAGGCAGCTCGGCCAACGGGGGATGGGTGGATGTACGACTTCGAGGATTCGCGCGACCGTACAAGCGGCCCTCCGCTGCCCAAACCGATGATCGCCCTCACCGCCCTCGAGGTGGTCCGGGTCGCTGTCGAATACCCCGTATCGGTCGGATTGGATGCCGTGTTGCCCGTACGACGTGTCGGCGGCGGCCGCCCGGTCCTGGTGCTCCCCGGGTTCTCTGCTTCGGATTCTCTGACCCGACGGCTGCGCGCACATCTGAGAAGACAGGACTACCGGGTACACGGGTGGGGGCTCGGAACCAACCACGGTCTGACAGACGAGATCGTCGCGGGCCTGCCCGCCCGGCTCGACACCATCCACGAACGGTACGGCCGGCCGGTCAGCGTGGTCGGCTGGAGTTTCGGAGGACTGCTGGCGCGATGGCTCGGCCATCTCCGGCCCGATCAGGTCGACCGCGTCATCACCTTGGGGTCACCCTGGCGGCCACAGGGGGAGATCACCCGCACCACCGCATTGTTCGAGAGAGCAGCCCGCAAGTACGGCCTCTCCCCCGAAGCCAGGGACATCGTCGACACGCTCCGACAACCCACGCCCGTCCCCTGCACTGCGGTCTATTCGAAGACCGACGGGGTCGTGAACTGGCGCAGTTGCGCGCTTGATGATGCCCAGGACCAGCAGAACATTGCGGTGGTGAGTAGCCATATAGGTCTTGTCTCGAACCCGCTCTCGCTGGCGGTGGTGTCCGACCGCCTCGCGCACGAGCACCCGGCCGATGCAGCGTTCCTATGGCGACGATGTCTGCACCGTTCGCTGTTCGGACACCAGCCCCGTACACCAACCGTGAGGTCATGAATGGCTGACAAGGCGATCGTCGTCAACGAACCCGATAGTGCATCGCTGTGGACCCAGCGGGATCCCACGTGGGTGGCGCGGGTGCTGCCCTTGCTCAAAGTGGCCGTCAAGGCGTGGTTCCGATCAGACGTTCGTGGTGTCGACAAGATCCCCGAAGGTGGCGCGCTGCTGGTCAGCAATCACTCCGGCGGTGTGATGGCGATGGATGTGCCGGTCATCGCGGTGGCCTTCTGGGATCACTTCGGCACCGAACGACCGCTGTACGTATTGGCCCACGACATCCTGTTTCTGGGACCGGCCAAAGAAGTCTTCTCCCGTACCGGTTTCGTCCCCGCCAACCGAAAGAATGCGCAGGACATCCTGCAATCAGGCGGCGTCACCATCGTGTTCCCCGGGGGCGACTACGACGTTTTCCGGCCGACGACATCCGCCAACCGGATCGATTTCGAGGGCCGGACCGGTTACGTGCGCACCGCGCTCGAGGCGGGCGTTCCACTGGTGCCGGTGGTCAGCATCGGAGGGCATGAAGCACAACTGTTTCTCTCGCGCGGTGAAGGTCTTGCCAAATTGCTGCAACTCGATCGCCTCACCCGGATGAAGTTCGTACCGGTGACGTTCGGCTTCCCATTCGGGTTCTCGTTGGGGCTTCCTCCGAACCTGCCACTGCCGACGAAGATCGCGACCCGTGTGCTCGACCCGGTTCACATCACGGAAGAGTTCGGAGACGATCCCGACATCGAGGAGGTCGATCGGGTCGTCAGAGATCGGATGCAACAGGCGCTCGACGAGATGGCGCGGACTCGCCGATTCCCGGTGATCGGATGAATCGCGTGAAGCACCTTGCCATCACCGGTGCGCATGGGGTGAAGCACACGATCTGGATGGTTCGGATACTCTGCAGCGCAGGTTTTCTCGCGCTGCTACGCCCTGACAAGTATGTACGGATGATTGCAGCGCTGCTGCGACTGGGCGCCTCACCCTTGACGGGTATCGGCCTGTCTGCCGCCCGCAGTCCGCGTGCAACGGCGATCATCGACGAGCGCGGGTCGCTGAGCTGGGCCGCGTTGGAGAACCGCAGCGACGCACTCGCCAACAGCAACACCAGGGAACCCGCGACCATCGGGATCTTGTGCCGAAACCACCGAGGGTTGGTCGAATCGCTGGCTGCAGCCACGAAGACCGGTGCCGACGCTCTCTTGCTCAACACCGGGTTCTCGGGGCCCCAGCTCGCGGAAGTCCTTGTGCGCGAGGGTGCGACGACAATCGTGTACGACGAGGAGTTCTCGGGGCTGGTTGCGCATGCGCGAGACAAGATCGAGGGATTGATCGAGTTGATCGCCTGGTGCGAGGACACCTCCGCGGGCAAGACCATCGATGAGATCATCACCGTCAACTCCGGGAACCGACCTCCGAAGCCCAAGAAGGCCGGGCGCATCATTCTGCTCACCTCCGGCACCACGGGCACGCCGAAAGGGGCGCGCAGATCTGGCGGCGGCGGCGCGGGCGCCCTCGCAGCCATGTTCGAGCGAATCCCGTGGCGCGCCGAGCAGACAGTGGTCATTGCCGCTCCGATGTTCCACGCCTGGGGTTTTGGTCAGATGGCGGTGGCGGCCTCGATGACCTGCACGATGGTGATGCGGCGCCGCTTCGATCCAGAGGCGACGTTGGCGATGGTCGACGAGCACGGGGCGCGTGGGCTCGCACTCGTTCCTGTGATGCTGGAACGGATCATGGATCTGCCCGGCGAGGTGCTGGACAACCATCAGATGGCGACACTGCGGTTCGCAACGATCAGTGGTTCCCGGATGAGGGCAGATGCAGTACGCGACTTCATGGATCGCTTCGGTGACGTGGTGTACAACAGCTACAACGCGACCGAAGCCGGGCTGATCAGCACGGCCGTCCCGGCCGATCTGCGCGCGGCGCCGGACACCGCGGGGCGTCCGGCAGCAGGCACCGATGTTCGGATACTCGACGAGAACTTCGAGGAGCTGGCCGCCGGAGATGTCGGAAAGATCGCTGTGTTGAGCAACTCGCATTTCGAGGGATACAGCTCGGGCGAGACGAAGGATTTTCACGGGGCCTTCATGCTCACCGGCGATATGGGGACGTTGGACCGAGCAGGCCGGCTGTTCGTCGTCGGACGCGACGACGACATGATCGTCTCGGGCGGAGAGAACGTCTTCCCACTCGAGGTCGAGGAGACGCTGCACCAACACCCGTCGGTGCTCGAGGCCGCGGTCCTCGGGGTCGACGATGCGCAGTACGGCCAGCGTCTGGCGGCCTTCGTGGTCCTGCGTCCAGGACAGTCGGCGGGAGCCGATGAGCTCAAGGCCCATGTGAAAGCCCAACTCGCGGGGTTCAAGGCTCCTCGCGACGTGGTCTTCCTCGACAGTTTGCCGCGTAATGCCACAGGCAAGGTGGTCAAACGTGAACTGCCCGAGGTACGCGACCCGGGTGTACCAACAGGTCCTGCCTCATGACCACCGCTGCGCTGCCGGGTCATACCTGATGGAACGCATGGAGGGCGTCGACGCCGGGTACCTGTACATGGAAACGCCCACCATGCACATGCACACGCTCAAGATCGCCATCATGGAGCCCAGCGACAGCTACACATTTGCCGGGCTCCAGCGACAACTGCTGTCCCGGATGAACGACCTGCCGCCTCTGAAACAGCGTCCATTACCGGTTCCATTCGCTCTCAACCATCCGATGTGGATCTCAGACGGACCCTTCGAGCCGGGCCGACACATATTTCGGCATGACCTACCCTCACCTGGTGGTCATACAGAACTCGAAGCACTGATCGGGCAGGTGTGCAGCACCCCCCTCGACCGGGACATCCCACTCTGGGAGGTGCACGTGTGCGAAGGGATGGCCGGTGGACTGGTCGCGGTGATCGGAAAACTGCATCATGCGCTCGCCGACGGTGGCGCAGCCAACGCCCTGATCGCCAACATCGCCGACCCCCGGGAAGGCACCCCCACCGCAGATCGGCGATCCGGCCGCCCCGCGGACTGGCACTTCGACGCCGTCCCGGCGAAGGGCACCCAGATCAAACTGGCGCTTCGCGACGCGACCGTGCAGATCGGGACAATCCATGGTCTGCTCGGTCGAACGACGAGCGGCGCTGTTGCTGCTGGTAGTCGACGGCGTGAGCACGACGTGAGTGTCCCCCGCCCGATTCTCGATGCCCCGCGCACCTCTTTCAACGGGGCGTTGACCCCGCGGCGGAACTTCGCCACCTGCACGCTTGATCTGGCTCACGTCAAGCAGGTTCGCAAGGCCAACGGAGTCACCGTCAATGACGTCGTCCTGGCGGTCGTGGGCGGTGCGCTCCGAACGTGGTTGGACGCACGCGACGAACATCCGGCGACTGCCCTGCTGGCCGGCGTGCCGGTCTCCACCGAAGAGGTGGGCAGTTCACCGCGGCTCAGCGGCAACCGGGTATCCAACCTGTTCACCACGCTCGCAACCGATGTCGACGATCCGATCGAACGGTTGCATACGATCTCGAACATCACGAGTGCCTCGAAAGATCTGCAACGCACCCTCGGCCCGAGCATGCTCGCCGACTGGGTCCAGTTCACCCCACCGGCTCCGTTCAGCGCTCTCCTGCGGTGGTATTCACATGCGCGGATGGCGGCGCGACATGCGCCGCCCTTCAACGTGATCGTGTCCAATGTGAAAGGTCCGCCCGCCGAGATCCGTATCGCAGGATCTCGCCTACACGACCTCTACAGTGTCGGGCCGATCATCGAGGGCATCGGTCTCAACATCACGGCGTGGTCGTACGCCGGTCGCCTCAACATCGCGGCCCTGAGCTGCCCTGACCTACTGCCCGATCTCCCGTCGCTTGTCGCCGCGCTGGAGCCGGCCCTCGAGCAATTGCGCAACCTGTGACGCAACACCAGAAAGGGTGAGACCAATGACTGTCCGCACAGTGATGACCGCAGCGCAACGCCTGTCCGGCCCCGGCGTCGACCTCCTACGCCAGGGAGCCGCAGCCGGACTTCGTGCGGCACTTCCTTCACCGCCTGAGGTCGACAGTGTGCCCGAAGGCCAGATTCTCGAATTGCCGGGTCGCGGACAGACTTTTGTCGTCGACGTGCCCGGCCCGACCCCGGAGGCGCCGACCATAGTGCTTCTGCACGCCCTGGGTTGCACCGCGTACCTGAGCTGGATGGCGACGTTCGGGGCCCTGTCGAACCACTATCGGGTGGTCACTTTCGACCAACGATGGCATGGTCGGGGCATCCGGTCGTCGAAGTTCGAGTTCGATGATTGCGCCGACGACGTGGCCGCAGTCCTGGACGCGCTGGGTGTCGATCGCGCGGTGATCGCCGGGTATTCGATGGGCGGCGCCGTCGCGCAGCTCACCTGGCGGCGTCACCCGCACAGGGTCTCGGGCCTCGTCTTGTGCTCGACAGCGAGAAACTTCCGTGGCAAACATGGGGAGCGCCTCTTTTTTCCGCTCATGACCGCGACCATGATGCCCCTGACCGGCTTCGCGCTGGCTCACGTGGATCAGCTGGCTCAGACACTCCCTGAGCTGCCGTCCATCGAGGTTGCCGACTCGGCCGCCTGGACGCGAGTCGAGTTCCGCAGCACCAGTGCGTGGTCGATCCCTCACGCGCTCGCCGAACTGGGGCGTTTCGACTCGGCGGCGTGGATCGGCGACGTGGACGTGCCGACCGCCGTCGTCGTGACCACTCGGGACCGGATCATCCCCAGTCGCCGACAGCGCCGGCTGGCCGCGTCGATCACGGGCGCTCAAGTGTTCTCCGCGGCAGGCGGTCACGCGGCCATCGTGCTCGGAGCCACAAACTGGGTACCGACGTTCGTGGAGGCCGCCGAGAACGTGATCGGCAGGATCGATCCCGAGATTCGGGAACAGTACTCCTACTGAACTACCAGTTCATGTCACAGGGGTTTGGTCCACGAGATCGAATAGCGAAACAGCAGGTGCCGCCGAAATTGCGATCCAGGCAGCAACTCGTGGGCGAGCTTCTTCATTTCTCGATAGCTGACAGGTGGCGGCCAGACAACGGGGCAGGGGTGCTTCCATAATTTGTGTCGACTGAGTACCGCGAGCGCAGAGACGGTCGATGTGAGGTCGATGATCAAATCGCGAGGTCGTTCACTGCTCGCACAACCGATCACGACCACGGTGCCACCCGGTCTGACGAGTTCCGCCATACGTAGAAGTCCACGTGCGGCATCGATGTGATGTAGAACCGCGACGGAGACGACTGCGTCAAATGATTCTGGTTCGAACGGATACTCGAGTGCATCGCCGCAGATGTAGTCGATGTCGTCGCCCGACTGCTCGCGAGCTGCTCGGATACTGTCCTCGTCAGGGTCGATGCCCACGACATGAGCTGATTGACCCCGCAATCGCCGGGCCAGCATCCCTTCCCCGCATCCGAAGTCCAGGACGGAATCGGTACCAGGCATCAGCCTGTCGGTCAGCCGATAGTAGTGGGTGTTGTAGTTCCAGCGGTCAGAATCGGGCGCCGAATGGCCATCCCAAGTTTTCAGATCGAACAACGATTTGTCACGATCACTATTGTCGATTCTTCGTCCAGAATTAAGCGAATGTACATTTTCGGTGTGCTGAACCCGTGTCAGCGGCCACGAAAAATTGCTCACGTCTGATCCCCGTCCATCCCGAATTGCCCGATTGGTATTCGTCATCAGCAATGACGTGTCCCGTCGACCCATCCACCAATTCCATATTCGCATATCCCGCGTCGCGGTATATGCGTCGACATTGTCAACTATACATATAAACGCGGCTGCACAATATTCGCCCCTTCGAAGGTGGTAATACAAGACAATTCAGATGAGCGCCTGCATATCGAGCGTGTAGTTGTCGCGACATCGCGCGAGGTACCTTCACCGAAACGACACGCTCGACTCAGGAGGGGGTGTCCACACCTGGCGTTATCGAGGACTTTGGAGCGTTCGGCACTGGCCACCGATCGGTACCAGGTGGCACGATCAATGAGATGACCAGCAGACCCCCCGACGCTCAGCGGTTGCGCGACGCCCAACAGTTGCGCGATCTCGCTCTGCTGCGCCGCGTCCGAGATCGGATCGACCGCGAGCATGCCCAACCCCTCGACGTCGAGGCGCTCGCGCGCGGTGTGAACATGTCTGCCGGGCACCTCAGTCGCGAGTTCAAGAGGGCATACGGGGAATCCCCCTATGCGTACCTGATGACCCGACGGATCGAGCGGGCCATGGCATTGCTGCGCCGCGGCGATCTCAGTGTCACCGAGGTGTGCTTCACGGTGGGCTGCTCCTCGCTGGGCACGTTCAGCACCCGATTCACGGAGCTGGTCGGCGTCCCGCCGAGCGTCTATCGGCGCGACGCGGCACTCGCGACGGCAGGGATGCCCTCGTGTGTTGCGAAACAGGTGACGAGACCGATCAGGAATCGAGAAGCGTCGGCCACCTCACCGCAACTAACGTGACCGGCATGAACATCAGCATCCACTCCAGCTTCCTTCCTCAGAACGATCCCGAGGCCGCTCTTTCGTTTTACCGCGACACCCTGGGCTTCGAACTACGCAACGACGTGGGCTACAACGGGTTGCGTTGGCTCACTGTCGGTCCCGTCGGCCAGCCCGATGTGTCGATCGTGCTGCACCCGCCCGCCGCCGATCCCGGTACCACCGACGCCGAACGTCGCACCATCGAGGAGATGATGGCAAAGGGGACCTACGCCAGCATCCTGCTGGCCACCAACGACCTCGACAGCACCTTCGAGAAGGTCCAGGCGGGCGGTACCGAGATCGTCCAGGAGCCGACAGAGCAGCCGTACGGCGTTCGCGATTGCGCCCTACGCGATCCTGCTGGGAACATGATCCGAATCCAGGAACAGCGCTGATCGATCGCGACACCGATCTGTTCACCGGCGGTTCGAAACCGCTGCGAGCCACCCCTGGTCGCACTGTTCGAACTGGTTAGATCGAGCAGTGCGACCTCGCCGCGGAGCGATGTTCGCTCCCCCGCCGACACAGATGGAGACCTCCGGACGTCATGGCCACCACCAAGAAGATCTCACCGACTCAAGTGCACGTCGCCGACAGTCACGATCTGATCCGTGTCCAGGGAGCACGGGTGAACAATCTGAAGGACATCAGCGTCGAGATACCGAAGCGGCGACTGACGGTGTTCACCGGCGTGTCCGGGTCGGGAAAGAGCTCACTGGTGTTCAGCACAATCGCCGCCGAGTCGCAACGCATGATCAACGAGACCTACAGTGCGTTCGTCCAGGGGTTCATGCCCACGCTCGCGCGCCCTGAAGTCGACGTCATGGACGGACTGACGACAGCGATCATCGTCGACCAGCAACGGATGGGCGCGGATCCGCGTTCCACCGTCGGCACGGCCACCGACGCCAACGCAATGTTGCGAATCCTGTTCAGCCGCCTCGGAAAACCGCACATCGGCTCACCGCAGGCGTACTCGTTCAACGTCGCCTCGATCTCTGGCGCCGGTGCTGTGACCATCGAGCGCGGTGGCCGGGAGACAAAGGAACGTCGAGAGTTCAGCATCACGGGCGGCATGTGTCCGCGCTGCGAGGGCCGGGGTTCGGTCTCCGACATCGACCTCACCGCTTTGTATGACGCGAACAAATCGCTCAACGAGAGCGCGATCACCATCCCGGGTTACAGCATGGAGGGCTGGTATGGGCGCATCTTCCGTGGCTGCGGATATTTCGACCCCGACAAACCGATCAGCAAGTTCACGAAGAAGCAACTGAACGATCTGCTGTATCGCGAGCCCACCAAAATCCAGGTGGATGGCATCAACCTGACCTATTCGGGTCTGATCCCGCAGATTCAAAAGTCTTTTCTCTCCAAAGATGTCGATGCGATGCAGCCTCACATCAGGGCATTCGTGGAGCGGGCGGTCATGTTCGCGACCTGCCCGGAGTGCAACGGGACACGGCTCAGCGAAGCAGCCCGCTCGTCGAAGATAGGGAAAGTCAGCATCGCCGACGCTTGCGCAATGCAGATCAGCGATCTCGCGGAGTGGGTGCGTGGACTTGACCAACCATCGGTGGCCGGCCTCGTGTCCACGCTGCAGCAGACCCTCGACTCCTTTGTGGAGATCGGTCTGGGCTACCTCTCACTCGATCGCCCCTCGGGCACCCTCTCGGGTGGCGAAGCCCAGCGCACCAAGATGATCCGACACCTCGGATCGTCCTTGACCGACGTCACCTACGTCTTCGACGAACCGACGATCGGACTGCATCCACACGATATCGAGCGGATGAACGACCTGCTGCTCCGGCTGCGCGACAAGGGCAACACTGTCTTGGTGGTCGAGCACAAGCCGGAGACGATCGCGATCGGCGACCACGTCGTCGACCTCGGCCCGCGCGCGGGCTCCGAGGGCGGAGAGGTGATGTTCGAGGGCACGGTGGAGGGCCTGCGGGCCAGTGACACCCTGACAGGGCACCACCTCGATGATCGGGCGGCCCTGAAGGAATCGGTCCGCGAGCCCAGTGGATCGCTGGAGGTGCGCGGTGCTGACTCGCACAATCTGCAAGACGTCGACGTGGACATCCCCTTGGGCGTTCTGGTCGTGCTGACGGGCGTCGCCGGATCTGGAAAGAGTTCGCTGATCCAAGGGTCGGTGACCGGCCTGGACGAGGTCGTGTCGGTCGATCAGACGCCGATCAAGGGTTCTCGGCGTAGCAATCCGGCAACCTATACCGGACTGCTGGAGCCGATCCGCAAAGCCTTTGCAAAAGCCAACGGGGTCAAGCCGGCCCTGTTCAGTGCCAATTCAGAGGGCGCCTGCCCGACGTGTAACGGCGCAGGAGTCATCTACTCAGACCTTGCGATGATGGCCGGGGTCGCGAGCAGATGTGAGGAGTGCGACGGCAAACGGTTTCAGGCGGCCGTGTTGGAGTTCACCTTCGGTGGTCGCGACATCAGCGAGGTGCTCGGCATGTCCGTCGCCGAGGCCGAGGTGTTCTTCGGTGACGGTGAAGCAAAACTTCCCGCCGCGCACAAGATCTTGGAACGTCTCGCTGACGTCGGCCTGGGGTACATCAAACTGGGCCAGCCCCTCACCACACTGTCGGGCGGCGAGCGGCAACGGATCAAATTGGCGACCCAGATGGCAGGTAAGGGCGAGATCTACGTCCTCGACGAACCAACGACCGGTTTACACCTCGCCGATGTCGAGAATCTGCTCGGGCTGCTCGACCGCCTCGTCGAGTCCGGGAAATCGGTGATCGTCATCGAGCATCACCAGGCAGTGATGGCGCATGCCGACTGGATCATCGATCTCGGTCCCGGAGCCGGCCATGACGGTGGCCGAATCGTGTTCGAGGGCACTCCTGCCGACCTCGTGGCCGATGAGTCGACCCTCACCGGGCAGCACCTCGCTGCGTATGTCGGAGCTTGATCAACCCGGCATTCGCGGGTTCACAGACTTTTCGACATCTGTCGGAAAGTGGGTCCAAACTCGGGGAGCCGCACTGCTGCGGCCCCCTGTAGTCAGAAAGGCAGATCCTCATGACCACCTCCGCCAACGCTGCTGTCCTGCGCGGTGTCGATTCCCCGTTCACGTTCGAACAGGTGGTGCTCGACGAACTCGAGCCGACCGAGGTCTTGGTGAAAATCGTGGCGACGGGGCTCTGCCACACCGACCTCGCGGTGGTTCACGGCCACATCCCGGCAGCGCTGCCGATGGTCCTCGGACACGAGGGTGCAGGCATCGTCGAACAGGTCGGCGCAGCGGTCACCGGATTCGTGGTCGGCGACCACGTGGGGCTGTCGTTCGCCGCCTGCGGCCACTGCGACAACTGCCTCACCGGCCGAGCGGCCTACTGCGTCAACTTCCTACTGCTGAACGTCGCCGGCGTCCGCGAGGACGGGACCACCACGATCAAAGGTTCGGACGGAGAGGTGATTCGGGGATCCTTCTTCGGGCAGTCCTCGTTCGCAACCCACGCGATCGTCAGCGCGCACAACGCCGTCAAGATCCCCGACGATGTTCCCCTCGACATCGTCGGACCACTCGGCTGTGGCATCCAGACGGGAGCCGGAACAGTTCTGAACTCACTGAACGTCCCCGCCGGGGCGAGCGTGGTGGTGACCGGGGCCGGGGCTGTCGGGCTCTCCGCCATCATGGCCGCACAGATCGCGGGCGCCACCACGATCATCGCTGTCGACGTCCTCGACCAGCGATTGGAGTTCGCGACGAAACTGGGTGCGACCCACACGGTCAACGGGGCCTCCGACGATGTCGTCGCGACGATTCACTCGATCACTGGCGGTGGTGCCGCATACGCGATCGACACGACGGCGATCCCGTCGGTGGTCGCCGATGCGATCAACTCCACGCGCTTCGGCGCGACCATCGCACTGCTCGGAGTGCCAAAACCGGATGCGGTACTGCCACTCGGGTTGATCTCCGGAGCGGGTAAGACGCTCGTGGGCGGCATCGAGGGCGACTCGGTTCCACAGGTCTTCATCCCGGAGTTGCTGGCGCTCTACCGTGCTGGCCGGTTCCCTTTCGACCAGCTCATCACGCGGTACGCGTTCGACGACATCGAGAAGGCCATTGCCGACACTCAATCGGGCGTCACGGTCAAGGCCGTTCTGACCATGCCGTGACTCGCTGATGGCAACTCGGGATCCGCGCACCGTCCGCACCGTCGAGGGACTGCGCGCCGCTCTGCGTGAAAGCGTCAACTCCGCTCCGCTGGACGAGATCTCGGTCAGCGAACTGTGTCGGGCCGCAGGCGTACAGCGCACCAGTTTCTACACGCACTACCCCAGCGTTGGCGATCTCCTCACCGCGATGCTCGTCGAGGCGGTCGAGGAGCCACTTGATACGCCCGACATGACGGGACTCTCGATCAGTGAGGTCGCGGTGGAGTTCCAGCGAACCCTGACCTCCGCCTACGGGGTCGCCACCCGGGACCGGGAGTTGTTCCGGGCGGGATTCATGTCCAACGGATCGTCGTCGCTACGACGGGCCCTGACGGACATGTTCACCCGTCGACTCCGGGTGGCGCTGGCGATCTGGATCTCGCATGGGGTGGCGGCCGAGGTCGATGCGGACGTGGCGATTCCGTTCGCTGCCGGCGGTCTGACCGCATCGATGGAGGCATGGGTGTGCGGGGACGGCGACGACGAGGTCCGATGGGCGGACTCCGTTCGAGACCAGATGCCTCCCTGGTGGCCGAGACCGGAATAGATGCGCGAGCTCAGGGCGCGAACGCCGCCAGCAGCATGCGCGCCGCGGTGCCGATGAGGGCCTGGCGGTCCGATGTCGGCGACCGCAGCAATGCGATCCGCAAACACAGACTCGCGGTCGCGCCCATCGTGAGGAATACGAGATCATCGAGTTCGGCGTCCCCGAGATCCGGTCGCAGTCGGCTGGGCAGAATGCGCGCAAGCGCCGCGACCGGTCCCCCGACGTCGCGCCAGGCGTCACCGAACTCCGCCTCGTCGGACGTGAAAGAAGCCCTCAGCACCGCGGCATGTTTTTCGAACGCAAAAGTGAGGGTCTCGACGATCGTGGTCACGGAGACCAACGGCTCCAAGTCCATCGCGCGACCTACACCTGTCGCCAATTCGGTCGTGATGTCACGTATTGCCGACCCACGCAGTTCCTCGATGATCGAGTCCATGTCGGCGAAGTAGCGGTAGACCGTTCCGATACTGACGTTCCCATGGTCCGCCAGCTCTTGTGTACTGGGCCGAACACCAGGGTGTCGTTCGAGGAGTTCGACGGTGGTCTCGAGCAACCTTGCACGCATCTCGACTCCACGTTGCTGCCGCGGTTTGGCCCGCGCATGAACGCGGTCGGCACCGCTTCTATAGTTCGCCACAAAAGTGAATAGTAAGTGAGGATTCCTCGTGTTTCACTGAAGACATGAAGAAACCGATACCGACCGAGCTCGTGAATGGCGACCGAGCTGTCGCCGATCACGGAGACAAGGGACGGCTGTGGCTCGAGGCGATGTGGAGCGCTGATCCGCTCGCAGACGCGGTGGTGAGCGACTCTTTCCCGGATTCCTCTGCGACCGCGGCTGTCGGGGCGGCCCTGGCCGGCGGGGTCGATGCGGTGACGGATGCGCCGCAATCGTTGCGGGCGTTGTTCGCCGTCCTCGACGCCGAGCCCGACTGGGTCGATCACGACCGATTGGACCGAGCAGCCGATGCGCTCGTCCAGCACACCGCCGCACTCGGGATCGTCTTGGGCGCAGCCTCCCTGGTTCGGGGGGCCGCCAACACGATCGCCGGGAAGCCTCTGTCACTCACCGGTCGATACGTCTCGCAGCCCGCGGTTCGCTCGGTCGAGGTCGGCGAGTGGCTGCGTAAGGTCATCTCCCCCGGCGGAATGCGCAGGGACGGATACGGTTTCACCTATACTGTTCGCGTCAGGGTGATCCACGCCCATGTCCGCCGAGCCCTGGTGAGCGGCGGGTTCTGGGACGAGGCCGCGTGGGGGGTTCCCATCCCGCAGCCCTACATGGCCTTCACCCTCGCCGAGTTCGGTCACATCGCCATCGAAGCGATGTACAAGGTGGGCGTCCGCTTCTCCGATCGCGAACTCGCTGACATCTACCACCTGTGGCGGTACGTGGGACACGTCATCGGCATGGACGAACGCCTCAATCCCCACGACGAGGCCGATCACATTCGGATCGAAGAGTTGTACCGCCTCACCTCTCCCGGTCCCGGCCAGGACGACCGTGAGTTCGTGCAGGCCCTCACGTACGACTACTTGATCCCAGAGCTGGCCAACGTGCTGCCCGGACCGTACGCCGTCCGACTGAAGCTGGCGTCGAAGCTCATGCAATCCCTGCAGCGGGTCTTCATCGGGGACACAGCGGCCGACGAATTGCAGATCCCCGACACCCCCCTCAAGCATGTGATGTCCCGGGTCGGTCCGGCGCTTGCTGTCGCCGGACGCGGCCGAGTACTCCTTGCCGGTGGCCCAGAGCGGCTTTCGAAGCGCGCGTACCGTGAGCGCGATGAGGAGATGACGCGGATGAGGACCAACTATCGGGTGACCCACGAGATGGTCGACAACGCTCCACCCACCACGATGCGGGCCCAGGCCACAGCCGGCTGATCGGCCGAATCGATTCCTCTGGCGTCCTTCTGCCACCATGGATCCAATGACAGTCCCGAAGATCCTGGTTTCATGACGCGCTTGCTGATGTTCGGGGCGGTCCTGGCCCTGGTGACGTTCTGGTTGCACCGCCGCCTCGTGCGCGCCCCCGGCCTCGGGCGTCCGTGGTCGATCATCGTCGACACCGCACTGGTCTCATTGTGGGCGCTTGTCGTCATCGGCACCGGTAGCGGCGAGGTCTTCGATCCTGGCTGGGCGCGGATCCCCGGCTTTGTCGGCATGGTGTGGTTGGCCGCCGTGTTCTATTTGATTCTCGGCCTCCTCGTCATTGCCGTGGTCTGCCTCCTCGTCCGTCTGGTGCAGCGCGCGCGGCACCGCGGACCGGAATCCGCCGCGGAACCAGCGGATGAGCCGGCGGGGACAAGTCGACGACGCGTTCTGCAGGTCGCCACCGCCGTGGTCGCGGTCGGCGCGATCGCCACCGCCGGATACGGCGTGGTGGAGGCGGCTCGACCACGTATCGTCCGGGTCCGCGTTCCGCTGCGACGTCTGCCCCCAGAATTCGTCGGGCTGACAGTCGCACTCGTCTCCGACCTGCATGTCGGCCCCACTCGCGGGCGTGAGTTCACTCAGCGGGTCGTCGATCAGGTCAACGAGCAGCGTCCTGATCTCATTGTCATCGCCGGTGACCTGGTCGACGGCACCGTCGCGAAAGTCGCTGCCGATCTCGCACCGCTCGCCGAACTCGATGCACCGCTGGGAGTCTTCGGTGTCAGCGGAAACCACGAGTTCTACGCCGATGACGGCGGCCGCTGGCTGGATGTCTGGGATCGGCTCGGCGTGCGCACCCTTCGAAACGAACGCGTGTCCATAGCCAGGGATGGCGCGTCCATCGACCTCGTCGGCATCCACGATTACTCGTCGCCGAAGCCCTACGAGCCAGATCTCGACGCCGCGCTCGCCGGACGGGATCCGAACACTTTCGCCCTCCTGCTCGCCCACGAGCCCCGGCAGGCCTTGGAAGCATCGGACCTCGGCGTCGACCTACAGCTCTCAGGCCACACACACGGTGGTCAGATGTGGCCCATCCGGTATCTCGTGCCTCTGCAGCAGCCCTCTCTCCAGGGCCTTGATCGTGTCGGGAACACCACGCTCTACACCACCCGCGGCGCCGGGGCGTGGGGCCCGCCGGTCCGCGTCGGTGCGCCCCCGGAGATCACGATCCTGACCCTGGTACAGCCCGAGTGAGAGTCAGTGCACAGCAGCCGCGTCCACGCCGATGTCGTAGATGAGGCGGTCATCGGCGAACAGGTCGAGCACTCGACGCGCTGCTCGGGACGGGGCCAGGATGCGAAAGCTGTCCGGTCGCCGTGCGTAGGCGGCCAAGACGATTTCGGCCGCAGCGCAGGAGAAGAAGTTGACGTCGGAGAGATCGACGGTGATGTCGGTGTGGTCGGCGATTGCCTCGTTGATGCCGGCCAGTAGTCGCGGGGCCGTCACCATGTCGACATCGCCGCGGACGCGCACCAGCGCATGCGTCTCTGTGACGGGTTCGACGGAGATCGCGAACGACCACTTGGCGGGGTGGAACGCCACGGCTGGGCCGAGGTCGGTCCTGGTGCGCAGAGAATCGAGGGTCATGATCGGCGCCCTTCTATGGGTTGACTGCAGACTGATGAGCACTCCGCCGCGTCCTGACACGGTCTGTTTAGACCTTAGGAAACCCACGCGCACAAGACAATCCGCAAACGCGCTTCGGCGCGCAACCGTGACTACCCGGTCACGAATCGATAACGACGGCAGTATTGCTCGGCCGGCGTTCATACACGGAAGACCATTGCCCGGGCGATCGGAGAACCGGACCTTTCGATTCCTACCAGCGGGGGCTCCCCGTCGGCCGCCGCTCGTCCCGCGGGATGTTACTCACTAGTATGTTGTGGGTCCGGGAACAAAATGAGGAAAGTGGGTCTTCGAAGTGTCTCCAATAGACGTCGCCATCGACGGTTTTCTCAACTCGAATCCATGGGCTGTCGAAGTGCTGAGCTTCTTCCTGGCCGGATTGCCGTGACGATCGCCGGGTCGCGGTTTTGTCTCACCCCCGTGTCCCCGGTCGTACTCCCCCGTAGATACCTCGTCTCACGATCAGTGGTTGCAGCACGCGCTCGACCGACCACACCGGAAACCGGAACCTTCGCCCACCCGGGCTGAACACCTCGAGTCCGTCGGGCTGCGCGCCGAGCACGGAGCCCCAGAGGGTTTGCCTCCCGCGGAAGTCATGAAGTTTCCGGCCACCCAGATCTGCCCGGATGTTCCGCGCCAGCAATTTGTCGGCCCGGTTGCGGGCCGATGTCCGGAACTCGTCAGTGGCCGCGACATCTCCGATGGCGAACACGTGTTCATGGCCCGGCACGCGGAGATCAGCCGAGACACGGACGAATCCCCGCTCATCGAGAATGTCGGGTGGTAACCAAGCGGTGTTGGGAACCACGCGGCCGATCGCCCAGAGGACGGCGTCTGCCGTCGCCGGTTTCTGTCCTGTTGTCCACTCCACCGTCCCACTCGTCAGATGGTCGGTGATCGAGCCACTGCCCGCGGACGTCGGGCCGGCCCAGGTCACAGCTCGGTGATCCGGGTGACAGATGACTCCGAGGTCGTCGAGCCGATGCCGTACTCGTTGCCACACCCGTGGGTGATGCCGCGGTAGCGCTCGGGCGCCCGGAAAGTAGAGGTCGATCCGCTTGGCGGGCCATCGGGCGGCCAGATTGGCCGCGCTGCTCACCGCGGCCGCCCCGCCCCCGATCACGGTCACCGACTCGGCGTCGGCCAGTCGATCGTGTACGCCTCGTAGCTCCGCGTCCACCTCGGCCGATGACTGCATCGTCGGGCGCCGCCAGAACCCGTTGGTCACCCCGGTCGAGATGACCAGGGTGTCGTACTCCTGTGTGGACTCGGAATCGTCGTCGTGCCGGACTTTGACCACCCGCGCCTCCAGATCGACACCCGTCAGTTCCCCGTGGACGGTTCGTACCCGATCGAGTCGGCGAAAACGCTCGAACGACGTCCAGTAGTCCCGGCTCCAGTCATCGGGGCGCGACAGCCGGACCCCCAGTTCCTGACCGCTGACGAGACCGGGTTTGACCGAGATCCCGACGACGTCGGTGTGCCGCGCCAGATGCATCGCGGTGAGCACTCCCGTGTCGCCCAGACCCGCCACGACGACGCGTGCACGTCTCACACCGTCACCTTGCGCGGCGGCCGGGGCACGAATCGTGACACCCGGTCGATGACGGATTGGTAGTCGGGCCGCCGCTCGAGGCTGCGCTGCTCCATCATCGGGATGCTGGCCCCGAGGAACATCGCCAGCATCGCTGCAGCACCTGCGAACAGCCACCATGCGTCGGCGGGAGCTGCGGCGACCCCGAAGAGCGCCAAAGAGAACCAGAAACCGAACTCACCGAAGTAGTTGGGATGACGAGACCAGCTCCACAGACCCTGGTCCATCACCTCCCCGGGACTTCGATCGCGGACGAACCGGTGCATCTGCCCATCGGCGACGTATTCGAGGATCACGGCCGCTGTTCCGACGACGAACGCGAGGCCCGCGAGCCAGATCAGCTGGTCACCCGTTCGGGTGACGGCCACATAGACCGGGAGCATCCCGAGGAACACCTGCAGCGTGGAGATCAGATGGATGGCAGCAAGATCGGTGAGGAACTCCCAGCGCCCGGCACGGCCCCGGAGCATTCCATAGCGCCAGTCCTCATGGTGGAGACCGGGAAAGGCGTACGCCCAGTTCGCCGTCAATCGAACTGCCCACAGGAGGACCACGACGAGTATCAACCAGCAGTGCACCGCGTCGAGCCCGACATCGCCAGCCGCCCACCAATAGATCATCAGGACCGGTGGCACCACGCTCCAGTAGGCATCGTAGAAGCTCGAGTTCTTGTGTAACCGACTGAATGTGAAGATCACCAGCGTGGCCAGCAGGTCTGCGATGAGGGTGTCGAGCCACAGCCAGGACGTGTCGGGGCCGACAGCAAGCCACACTGCGGCCACGAGAAAGGCCAGGAGGTAGGCGACGCCGACACGGACGAAGGATGCGTTCTTGGTCACGACTCCTGATACTGCCAGCTGCTCACCGGTTTTCGCGGCGCCTTCGCGGGCGTGCTCGCCGCGGACGGCTCAGAGCCCCTCCGTCAAATGGATGGTCACCGTAGCTCCGGCCTCCTTGCCGAGTACAGCGCGGAGGTCAGCTCTGATGGGCAGCTTGTGCCGGCCATCCCCCAACGCCATGAACGAACTCGTGAACGGGTGACCGTCGACGGTGCCGCGCACCTTCACCAATCCGCGGGTTCCGAAGAACGTCGCCGAGTCCGGCCAGACGATGTAGGTCCAACCGCCTTTGGCCGGACTCTTTTGCAGCGTCTCGGTGAATGTCTTGTCAAGCATGGTGATCTCCGTATCGAAGCTGGTCTCCATCAGACCACCGGGACCGCCCGATCTCATCGGTGGAGGGTCGAGCTCACGACAGGAGGAGCAGGGCGCATCCGACGAGCACAACATGGACAAAGCTGTACAACTTGTATGCCAACCGGTTTCGCGAGTAGGTATCGCGGATTCCGGTCAACACCGCGGTAGGCCAGCAGAGCGCCGCCATGAGAGCGGCGGCGGTGAGGACGGCCGCGCGTGAGGCCCCGCTACCGTGGAACAAGAGCAGGTACGCCACGACCGGCCACACTGCCATCATCACCACGAACCAACGCCGGACCGGCACGGCCCCGTAACGCAACGGGTAGGTCACTCGTCCGGACTGTTCGTCGCCCGGCATGTCACGCACGTCCTCGATCGGCAGCGGGATGATGAACATCGTCGCGATCACCACCGTCCAATACCACCCGACGTCATCGAGAGGGTGTGCGATGGCCCAGGCGCCCGCGAGCTGCGCGATCGCCCCAACCCAGGTTGTGACGGGCTTCCAGTAGCGATAGTGCCGCGGCCGGAGCAGGTGGTGGGTCACCTGAACGGTCGCCACCCACACGATCGCCATGACGCAGGTGACCGGACTGAGGAACGCCGACAGGGCCACGAAGATCGCCGAGCTGACATAGCTCCGTCGCCACATGCCCTCTGGCGTGACCATCCCGGCCGGGATGGGACGGTACGGCTTGTTGGTGTGGTCCTCTTGCGAACCACCTGCTTGGTTGGCCGTGTCGAAGACGTAGATGAAGAGCAGTGACCACACGAGACCCTGCAGCAGCGCGACAGCCAGATCGAATCCCGAGAGTTCGAAACGCAGCGCAGCGGTGAGCGTGAAGAGCAGTGGGGGCAGACTCGCAACCCAGACGTTGTCCGCGTTGAGCCGAACGGTGATCGCAATTTCCCGTCGCAGGCTCCAGCGCGACGTTGCTCCCCGCGTCGGACTCCCTGCAAACCGCAACATTCGCTCCCCGTATCGATGTCGAGTTCTGCGCGCAAGGCGCTGTCTCACCGCACACGTGCACCGCCTGCAGACGCGCTGAGTTTACTCGTGGCGCGCCGCGTTGGCGGTATCACTCGCGGGCTGCCACCGAGTGTGCACCACGCGGCCACCGAAAGTGGCCGGGGCTCAGGCTCACTCGGCAGCGCCGGCTTCAGCCCAGGACAAGCGTCGGGAGGCCGAACGCCGCTTCCCTGATGGTGAACACGCTGGTGCCGGGCTTGCGACCGACTCGGATCTCACTCAGGGACATCCCATCATCCGACAATCTCGGTGGGTTTCGCCGATGTCGCGAGACCGCCACGCGATTCCCCACAGCGATGCAGTCGCCTCCTCATCCTGCCCCTGTGCCCCGATCACCACCTCGACCACCACCTGGGTACTGCGAAAGAAGAGTTGGTGGATTCCGTCGTGAATGGCCTGCTCCAGACGAAAGTCGAGCCCGAGAGACCCGGCGAACAACGCTACGGCGGCGTCCCTGTCGGCCGCGTTGAAGACGAGATGGTCGATCGACTCGATATCGCCGGCATCCGGCCCGGATGGCAACTCCGACGCAGCCACCACACCCACCGCCGGCACACCTGAAGATACGGCGCGCGTCGGAGTCACCTCGTCGAGATCCATTCCCCGGCGACGCAGCAGTGTCGTCGTCGCCAGGTGATCGTCGACGGCGAAGAAGGCCCGGTGTGACCCGGCGGTGCGGGTCAACTCGACAGATCCGTTGCGCACGCGCAGATCGTCGCCGAGCAGCTGCCGGTAGGCCGCGCCGGACCGGTCGACATCATCGCAGGCCACAACGAGCACCGACGATCCCAGAGCCGTCTTCGCCAGATCAGTCATGAGTTCATCGAACCACGCACGACCGGTCGAGTACCGTTTCGACCATGTCTCTCGATCACGGCGACCCCGGCGACGCGCCCTCCGTTCCACCGCCCCTGAGCGACGTCGCCGACGCCAGGCGGCCCTCCGCTGCCGAAGAGGCGCGCACGATCGCCGGATCCAGCAACATCGGCACCCTCGCGAGCCTCACGTCCGACGGTTCGCCGTGGGCGTCCTTAATCACCTACGGTCTGCTCGCGGGCTCTCCCGTCCTCTGTGTTTCGCACATGGCAGAGCACGGCCGCAACCTGGCAGGCGATGGCCGCGCCAGTATCGCCATAGTCGCGCCGAATGCCGAAGCCGATCCCCTGGCCAGTGCCCGGATCACCCTCGCCGGCCACGTCGAACGGCCGACCGGCGATGAATTGACGGCCGCCCGGGAGGCCCATCTCGCCGGCGTGCCGGCCGCGAAGTACTACATCGACTTCAGTGATTTCTCGATCTGGGTACTGCGGGTGGAAAGAGTCCGCTGGGTCGGCGGCTACGGACGCATGGATTCGGCGAGCGCCGCCGACTACGCGGCCGCCGCACCCGATCCGGTGTCGCCCGGTGCTGCGGGTGCGATCGTCCATCTCAACGACGACCATGCTGATTCGCTGCTGGCGATGGCACAGACTCTCGGCGGGTTCCCGGATACCACTGCGGCCGTGTGCACCGGCGCCGATCGCTATGGACTCGACTTACGAGTCCATACTCCCCGGGGCATCGCGTATACCCGGGTCGGCTATTCGGAACCGATCGACGCATTGACCGAACTACGTTCGGCAACAGTTGATCTTGCGCGCCGGGCGCGTACTCGAGCCTAGTCTCCCGCTCCACGCCTCAGTCGGACTCGGCGCCTATTCGGGCGCGTACTTCACCGATCACCGCGTCCAAGTCGAGACCGTAGAGTGGTCCCGAGGACTCGCGGTAGGCGACGAGGTGTCGTGCGCCTCGCCTGAGGAGCCGGTCGGCACCGACCGCGTTGCCACGCGCGGCGTGGGTGAGGGCGACGCACAATTGTGCGAGTCCCTGCCACAGTGGACGCTCGCCATCGGGTCCGGTCTTCCAACGAACCTCGAGGACCTCATGCGCGGAGAACGGGCGGCCGGCGCACACCAGGTCGCGCGCGACCTCGAGGGTCTGCTCAGGCGGCATCGGCTCCTCCGAGACCGGCTCGACGCCCTTCTCGCCATAAGTGAGGGGTCGACCGAGCGCATCACGCGGCCTCGCCTGACGCGCCCTGCCGTCATCGTCACGATCTCTGGTGGTCATGATGACTCCTCCCGACGCACACCGTACGCGGGCAATCACCCACCGCCGACAGTCCCCCGCGACGACGATGCGCCATTCCGAAAAGATTTCGCATGAGTGAATTCACGAACACCCCACCATTTCACAAATCCACCACAGACCAGAAAGTCGGATAAACGCGTCCTTGGGCAGGATCTGGAATTATTCACGCTGTCAGACCGACTAATCACTATCTTGAAGGAATGCCTCGGCACGTATCCGGAAGGTATTCGACAAAGAAGATGCGCCTCCAGAACTGGGTCATATGACCCAATTATCGATCAGTTCCGAGCAGCTGCCCGGCCCAACAAAGCGGCTCGCACCGTCTGGTAGGCCCGAATATGAGTTGCATTACGGGACAGCACCGCATCGGAACACGTCAGCAGGGCCATATCCGCCAGCGCTACCCGATGTATACCCGCGATCAGTTGGAAATCGTCTCGGCGAAGTGCGTATGTGAGTCCCGGAAGCCAGACAGACGGGTCGGGAGGCACCCCGCCGTTCAGGACGCTTGCGGTCTCGATGCACCATTGCACCAGGTCCTCAAACCGCTGTCGGGCCAGCTGACGTAGCGCGGCGTCAATCGCCTCGGTTCCCAGGTCGCCGTCGTGAACGAGCAAGGACAGCGCAGAGTTCGCGTCACGATCCCCGCACCCGTGCAGCCATGCCGCGCAGAAGTAGAGGGCGTCCGCGTCGCCTGCAGCTTGGCACCGGCGCAGTGTGGCGATCAATTCGATTGCTCCCGAATCCGATCTCATCAATGTCGTCCCCCCAACGCCGACCAGCCAATCATGCTCCACGCCCCAATGTCTGTCACTCGATCAAGTGACTGCGCATCTTCGGAACGCATTTCGACACCAGTCCATCCAAGGTCGCGCAAGTCGCTGAGTTTTCCAACCAATAGTTCTTACCCCGGAATAATAACCCATCGGCCGTAAGTCGGAATACGTTCAAAAGGGGAACATGTTCCATTCAGTCGTCTGCACTTTTCTCGAACGGGTGAGATCCTGAATCAGATTTCGTTTTTTGTTCCGTTGACGAGCTACGCGCCGATCCGGCTGAGTCCCACTCGGACGTCGACCCGCTCCCAGACCTCCACCGACTCCGATAATCTCGACTTCCGGAAAAACTGGAACGTGTTCTATATCGTCGGATCATGAGCTCAACTTCGATTCGAGTAGTGGTCTGGGGTACCGGGAACGTCGGTCGCGCAGCGATTCGCGCCGTCGACGCCCATCCGGGTCTCGACCTTGTCGGCGTCGTCGTCCACGACACTGCAAAGGCCGGACGCGATGCCGGTGAACTCGCAGATGTCGGACGAACGCTGGGAGTCGCCGCGACAGGCGACATCTCGCAGGCACTTGCCATCGCCGACGCCGTTGTCTACGCGGCGTCCGGCGACATCCGCCCCGATGAGGCACTGACCGACATCACCCGCGCCATCCGGGCCGGGGCCACCGTGGTCAGTCCTTCTCTCTATGCCCTGTACGACCCCACCTCTGCGCCGCCGGAACTGCGGGACCCGGTCCTCGCGGCGATCGCCGACGGCGGTGGCTCGCTGTTCGTGTCCGGCATCGATCCCGGGTGGGGCAACGACATCCTGCCCATACTTGCGAGCGGGCTCGCCTCGACGGTAGAGCAGGTTCGCTGCCAGGAGATCTTCGACTACACCACCTATGACCAACCCGACTCCGTCCGATACCTCATCGGAATGGGTCAACCGATGGACTACGAGCCACCGATGGTGGCGCCGTCGGTTCCGACCATGGTGTGGGGCGGGCAGATCAGGCTCATCGCCCGCGCACTCGGTGTCGAGATCGACGAAATCCGCGAGACACTCCTTCGGCGCCCTCTCGAGGCCGGTGTCGAAACCGCGCACATGGGGACATTCGAGGCCGGCACGCAGGGTGCCATACGGTTCGAGGTGCAGGGAATCGTCGGCGGTGAGCCGTTGATCGTCATCGAACACGTCACCCGGATCCATCCATCCTGTGCCACAGACTGGCCGATGCCGCCCGACGGTGGAGACGGTGCCCACAAGGTCATCATCGAAGGCCGCCCGCGCATCGAGATCTCGGTGGAGGCCACAGATGAGGGCGGCAACCGTGCGGCGGGTGGCAACGCCACCGCGGTAGGACGTCTGGTCAACTCCATCGGCTGGCTCAGGTCTGCGGGGCCCGGCCTCTATGACGCACTCGACGTACCGCTCGTCCCGGCGGTCGGCAAACTCACGAGGATGGCACCGGCATGATCATCGACGTTCCCGAGGGCAAGGATCCCATCAACTATGTCTGGGGTGAGATGGTCCCCGGCATCGGCGGAGCAGCCGCCAACTTCTCCTTGAAGGTGTACTCCGACAGCACACTCGGTCTCCGTGAGTTCGAGGCCGCGCGGCTGCGCATCGCGCAGATCAACGGTTGTGTGTTCTGTCAGGACTGGCGGACCGGACGCGATGGCGAGAAGGTCGAGTCGACGTTCGATGAGGCCGTGCAGAACTGGCGGACCACGGACGCGTTCGACGACCGCACGCGACTGGCCGCCGAATACGCCGAACGTTATGCGCTCGACCATCACGGCCTCGACACGGACTTCTGGTCGCGGATGACCGCGGCATACAACCAGACACACATCGTTGAACTGAGCATGTGTCTGGGGTCGTGGCTGGCGTTCGGGCGCCTGAACCATGTCCTCGGAATCGACTCGGTCTGCGTGCTGCCCGGCCACTGAGGCTCGCCATCTACTCATCCGATTCGGATGATGTGGCGGCGCCGCTCCTGGGTCAGAGTTCAGAAGCGCGTTCCCGAGGGGGTTCGGCGGAGCCGCCGGATCGGCGACGTCGGCCGCGCGGTGGCGCATCCGACCGATGAGATGAGGCCGACCGATGGTGGCTCCGAGCGCCGACGAACCGTTGACACCGACCGAGCGCGCCGAACTAGAACGTCTCAGGCGCGAACTCGCCGAGCGTCAGGCTGCGTCCGGAGTCCCGGGTGCGGCGGCAGCGTCGAACGAACGGCGCGGACTGCGGTGGACGGCGACCGGTCTGCTGTTGATCTTGGTTGCGGTGTTGGCGTTCTCGGCTGTGCTGGCGCGCTTTGCGCGCAGCGAGGTCCTCGACACCGACCGCTACGTCGCAACCGTGACTCCGCTGGCGAGAAACGCCGTTCTGCAGGATGAACTGGCCGACCAGATCACTGCGGAGATCATGGCGCGCGGCGACATCGCGAACGTCACCAAGGACGCACTGACCGCGCTGACCCAGAACGCACCCAACGTGCCGCCGGCCGTCATCGGTCTCGCGCCGGTACTCACCTCACAAGCACAGTCGTTCATCCGGCAAGCAGTCACGGCGCTGGTCAGGTCCGATCAGTTCGAAACGTTGTGGATCGAGGCGAACAGACGCGCCCATCAACGACTCGCGGCGGTTCTGACCGGGGATACGAAAGACGAGATCGCCATCAGCGACGACGGCACCGTCAGCATCGAACTCGGCCCGATCATCGACAACGTTCGAAATGCCTTGAAAGATCGCGGGTTCTCGTTTGCCGACAAGATCCCCGACATCAACAAGTCATTCGTCATCTTCCGGTCTCCCGATCTGGTCAAGGCTCAGAAAGCGGTGTCTGCACTGGACAAGGCATCGGTGATCCTCCCGTTCTTGACACTCCTGGTCGGCGCTGCAGCGATCTGGGCCGCTCCCAGGGGTTCCCGGAGAAAGGCGTTCTCACTCTTCGGGATCGCACTCGCCGTCGCCATGGCGCTGCTGGCCGTCGCGATCAGTATCGGGCGGTCGATGTATCTCGATGCGGTCCCCGCGGACGTGCTCTCTCCCGCAGCGGCAGGGGTCCTCATCGACACCATCCTCGTACCGCTGCGTACCACGCTGCGTGCAGTTGCCGTCCTCGCTGTGGTGATCGCCGTGGTCGGATACCTCACCGGGTCATCCGGATCCGCTGCCGCGGTGCGTGAGGCCTTCGGCCGTGGCCTGAACGCGGCCAGAGGCAATGCCGCGGGCCGTGTTCCGCATCCGATCGAGTCCGCTGCGGCGAGGTTCCGGACACCGTTGCGGGTTGCCGTGGTCGCGGTGGCGATCATCGTGCTCGTCTTCTGGAACTATCCCTCAGGGCTCGTCGTCATGGTGACGGTAATCGTCGCAGTACTCGCGCTGCTGGCGATCGACGTCGTCGCCCGCCCGGCAATCGCCTATCGTTCTCATGAGTACTCGACGACGAAACGGGATTGACATGAAAAAGCTTGTGGCAGTGATCGCATTCCTGGGCACTGTGCTGTTCGTGGGGGCATGCAGCAGCGAAGACGTACAGAATGCGACCGACCAGGCCCGGAGTAGTGCCGAACAACTCGTCGACAACGCCTCCACCGCCGCCGGCGACGTGAAGGACAACGGTTACATCCAGGCGCTGGAGTCCCAGAACGCCACTTTCGGGAGTCGGGAAGACCAGATCGCCGCAGCGCAGACCGCGTGCGACGAGCTCTCGAACGGCACCAGCCTCAATGACACGGTCACCAAGATCTCCGACGAGACAGGTCTCGACGAATCCAAGTCGCGGACTCTGATCAACATCGGTGTCCCCCTGTACTGCACGAGCAACTCGGCCAAGCTCGCCGGCAACTGACCCGCCTGAGTAACCACATATACGATCGTCAGGTGCTCAGGGGCGACGGAGACGGGTCACCATCGTGACCACTTCCGTACTCATCGCCCTGGTGGTGATCGTCGGATGGTCGCTTGTTGCCGGACGCCTGGCGCGGTTCCGGATCTCGGGACCACTGCTGATGGTCACCGCCGGCATTGCCATCGGGCTCAGCACTCGCAACGACATCGGTCAGACGCTCAACACCGTTGCCGCCGAAAAGGTCGTGGAACTGATCCTGGCGGTTCTGCTGTTCGTCGATGCCACCGAGGTCAAGGGCGGATATTTTGCCGGCGAACGACGAACCTCGGTCAGACTGCTGCTCGTCGCGATGCCGTTGTCGATCGGCGCAGCCCTGCTCGCGGGAGCAGCGTTGCTGCCGAGTCTGTCGATCGGAGTCCTGCTGGTCATCGCGTGCATCGCCATCCCGATCGATCTCGCGCCCACCTCATCGATGGTCCGGGACAAACGAATACCCGTGCGCGTGCGCAACGTCCTCAACATCGAGAGCGGTTACAACGACGGGATCGTTGCACCGCTGTTCGTCTTCGCGTTGACCCTCGCGGGTGATCATTCACATGCGGAGGGTCGGGTAGATGCACTCGAAACCGCGGTGCCGTCAGCGGTCTACGCCATCGTCGCCGGTGGCGTGGTCGGTGTCGTCGCTGCCTGGCTGACCAACCAATCGATGGCGCGGGGATTCGCGACCGAACAATCGATCCGGATCAGCCTGGTCATCTTTCCCCTTTTGGCCTACGGTTCGGCAACCGAGTTGCAAGGCAACGGTTTCGTCGCTGCATTCATCTGCGGTATCGCCTACAAGGCGGCGCGGTCGACTCTGCCGACCGAGTCGGAGCTCAGTCTTGTCGACGATGTGAGTGTGCTCGCTGCTCTGGCAATGTGGTTTGTGTTCGGGTGCACTGCAGTCCTGGTACTCGAGTTCGGGTTTGTCTGGCAGATCATCGTGCTCGCGGTCGCAGCGCTGACCGTCCTGCGGATCGTGCCGGTGTACCTCTCGTTGCTGGGTACGACGCTGAGCCGGACCGACCGACTGGTGATCGGCATGCTGGGCCCGCGCGGCACCGCGTCCATCGTGTTCGGGCTGTTGGCATACAACGCGCTCGAAGGCCGGATCGCCAACGACACCCTGTATGCGATGACGGTGACGGTGCTGGGCAGTGTGGTGATCCACGGCATCGGTTCGACGCTGGTCGCCCAGTGGTACGAACGGCGCTCGACCCCGAGTTCCGCGCAGTAGGGAGTTGTGCCCGGGGAAGGAATTGTGCCCGGGAAGGATTTGTGCCCGGGAAGGATTTGTGACAGTAGGGTCGACGATGTGGCAGATAAATACTTGTCGGTGAGCGTCGAAGTACCTGTGACGCCGTCCGCGGTGTTCAGCGTTCTCACCGATCCGGCGAAACACGTCGAACTCGACGGCTCCGGGATGCTACAGCTGGCCCACGCACCAGCCCGGATCGCTGGTGAGGGAGAGACATTCGCCATTGCGATGCGTGATGAGTCGGGCAGACCTTACGAGGTCGTCAATCACGTCGTGGCATTTGAACCCGACAGGGTGATCGCCTGGATGCCTGCGCGCCCTGATCGGCCGCCCGTCGGGGTGCGATGGGAGTGGGAGCTGACAGCTACCGAGGACGGAACGCGCGTGACACAGACGTGCGATTGGTCGCGCGTCACAGATCCCGAGTACCTCGCCCGGCGAAAACTGCCGCGGGTGTCGGCGGACAAGATGCGCGAGTCCATCACGCAGGTCGCCGCGCTTGCCGGCCGCTGATCTAGTGTTCCAGAGCCTCGAGGTCCCGGCGTGCGTTTTCGGACTCCTCGCGCGCTGAGGTCAGATCCCTCTGCGCTGCCTCGACCTGATCGGTGGCGGCCTTATGAGCCCGGTTCGCAAACTGGCTTTCCTGTTCTGCCTGCGCGAGCTGCTCCCGGAGTTCGTCGACTCGCTTGTCGACGGCAGCCACCGAATCGGCGGCGTGCTCGGCGTCGGCCTGGGCCGTCTCGAGCGCCGCATCGGCCTCGCGCTCGGATTTCTCGGCCGCGGCGACCTGCTCCTTCGCCGCTGTGATCTCCTCCGGGTCCGGCTTCTTCTTCTCTGCGGGTGCGGCTTTCGGCTTCCGAGCGCGTCCCCCGACCACCGCCATCCCAGCCGGTCCCATCCCGCTGTAGCTGACTGCGGTCACCAAACGACCCGCTCGCACCTGTTCGGCGATGTCGGGGTCGGCCAGAGCGGCATGCAACGACTGCCCGACCTCTCGGAGCGCGTTCTCACTCGCGGAGTGGCCGTGGTCGACGGCCAACTCACCGGCCTGTCGAGCCATCGCTCGAACCACCTTCTGCCGCTGCGTGGTCAACGAACGCAGGTCATCGCCGGCGAGGTGGCGCTGGGCATCACGCAGCGCCTCGCCCAACTGGAGGAGCTTCTCGA
The DNA here is from genome assembly GCF_002095395.1 of Williamsia sp. 1135. Lineage (GTDB taxonomy): Bacteria > Actinomycetota > Actinomycetes > Mycobacteriales > Mycobacteriaceae > Williamsia. The sequence continues at coordinate 7,879 of NZ_MJEI01000075.1, read as the reverse complement.
CGTCATCGGAGTGCTCGCGGGCGAGCACGTTCACCATCCAGGCGACCAACGTCGGCCTGCGCAGCTGCGATATCTCCTTGGCGAGAGCTCGATCACCCTGTGCTCGCGCTTCTTTCACGTGGGCGTCACGCACCTGTACGAAGTCGCCCGGATCTAGACCATAGAGCTCATCGGTCACCTCGTTGATGTCCACCGCCCGGTCCTGCCCGACCTACGACTTGGACAGTCCGGGGGCCAGGAAGAAGACGGGGATCAGCCGCTCCGTGCGCTGCTCGTAGATGGCGAAGTTCGGCCAGGTGTCGAGTAGCGTCTGCCACGCCTGCTCGCGCTCCGTCCCGGTGATCTCACGCCACGAGACGGTGCGCGTTTTCCCGCGGTGGACCACCTCGGCCGTCTCGCACGCGCGGAGGTTGAGCACCCACACTGGCAGCTTGGGATTACCGAAGTACGATCCGGCTATCAACCAGCCACCGTCCTGTGGGACACAGAGTAAGGGCGTCGACCGCACGTTTCCGGTTTTGCGGCCGGGTACCCGCAGGACGATGTTCGGCAGCCCAGCTATGTCGAGAACGCTGACCCGGCCCTTGGTCGCGCCCTGCAGCCGCACATCGCACTTCTCGATGAGCGGAAGCATCTTCGGCATCCACGAGACCGCACCTATCTTGACCGCCAGCGGCGTCAGAATCCCCACCGGGTCAGGCTACCCACTTCACCGGGTCGCCACGCGGTCAGTGCGTCGATACATCAGGTCTCCGTGGTTCTCATGGCGCTCTGCCTTCGTCGGATGATGCCGGTGACCACGGCGATGGTGGATCCGATGGCCAGAAAGATGGCAGAGGCGAACGGGAGTGCGTTGTCGATGAATCCGACAGCCACGACAGCCGGGATGGCCACCGCAGGCCACGGGAAGACCGCTCGCCACGTCCGCGCGCTTCCGGCCAGCACCATGCAGACCCCGGCGACGAACAATGCCAGACCACCGCACAGCGCCCAGCGACCACCAGAGGTGAGCTCGCCGACGGGATGCAGAACATACTGCTCGATGCCCACCCCGAGCAGAGCGGCGCCCAACGTCAAAGGCAGGTGACCGTAGATGTACGAGTCCGCCCGGCCGCTGCTGTGCGCATCGTCATCGGACTGCAGCAGCGTCTTGGCTTCGGCCCCTCCGATGTCGAAATACATCCACCACATTGCGGCGGCGATGGTGAATCCCAACGCGGCCACGACGATCGAGGACAGTGCCCAGTGGGTGTCATGCATTCCCAAGACGATCGCGGAGACGGACTCCCCGAGGACCAAGATCACGAAGAGCCCGAACCGCTCCGGCAGATGATCGAGGTGCAGCGGGATGTCCGGGCCCCAGCGGGTGGCCGCGAACGGCGCCGACGCCTCGATGAGAATTCCGGCTGCCCACAGTCCGTACGTGATCGGACCGGGGGTGAACAGCGACGTCGTCCACAGGAGTGCACTGACAATTGTGGTCGCGAAGTACAGGTTGATGGTCGGCCTGGAGTCGACGATGTGCACCCAGGCCCGCGCGTACAAGACAGCGAGGACGATGCGGGTGGCCACATAACCGATCGTGAAGGCCACGACCCCGGATGACGGAACCGATCCCGCACTCGCCGCCATGACCGCAACCGCGAACGTCGCACTGAGTTTGAGGACTCGATAGATGACGTCATTGGTGTCGAATCGGTTGGCGTACAACGTCATCGTCACCCATGACCACCACGTGATCGTGAACAGGCCCGCAAACACCGCGGCTCCGTGCCAGGTGAGGTCCTTGGTGAACGCGATCGCGAGCTGATGGATGACCAGCACGTAGGCGAGGTCGTAGAAGAGTTCGAGTCTGGACGCGGCCCGGTTGTCGTCAGTGCGGAGCCGCGGAGGTTCGTTGAGCGGGGTCTGCTGTCCCCCCGCGTTGTCGTCGCGATCGCCCGGCGTCTGTTCTTTGCCGTCGACGGACATCAGGGTGTGCCGACGTCGGCCTGCGGATTCATCCCCGATTGATACCCACATTTCGGACAACGAAACCCCGCGGCTGCGCCCTCCGACCGTGCTCAACCGGCGTTGACGGTCTCCCGGGTACGGGTGCCGTCGGTGGCGAGCCATCCGACCTTGGTTCCGAGCACGGCATCGGCGCTGAAGCGGCCTGCGCCGACGACCGCGAGGAGCAGTGCGCCCGCACCTAGAGCCAGCACCAATTCGTAGCCGCCATCGGAGACCCACAGGCCGGCATCGATGTGAGCGAAGAAGTACGCCCCCAGCATGTCCAGGAAGAACAGGATTCCGACGATGGGCGTCAGCAGACCCGCGATCAAAGCGATACCACCCAGGATCTCGAGCCAGGTGACGGCAAACGCCGACACCGGGGCCAGTGGTACGTCCATCCCCTCGAAGCTCGCCTTGGTGCCGTCGAATCCGTACGTGTTGAGTTTTTGCAGGCCATGAGCCAGGAACACGATTCCGATGCCGATGCGCGCGATCAGGATTCCGGTGCTTCGGATGATGGGGTTGTTCATGTCTCGATTGCCCTCATTCTTTGATTGACTTGATGTGTCAAGTGAATCGTAGGGATATTGACTTGAAGCGTCAAATGATGGATCAAGCGAACTTCTCGGACTAGACTTCAGCGATGCGCAACGAGCCCGAGCCGAACTGGCTCGACGACGAAGAGATGGATGCCTGGATCCAGGTGGCGATCCTTCTGTCGCGGCTGCCTCATGCCCTGGACGCGCAGCTGCTGCGCGATGCGCAGTTGACCCATTTCGAATACGAGGTCCTCGCTTCGTTGTCCGAGGCCCCCGATCGCACGCTGCGGATGAGCACGCTCGCCGAGTTGGCGAACGGCTCGTTGTCGCGGCTGTCTCACGTGGTGACGCGGCTCGAGAAGAGAGAATGGGTGCAGCGCAGGCCGTGCCCAGAGGACGGCCGGTACACCAATGCGTCACTCACCGGAGCCGGTTGGGACAAGGTCGTAGAGACGGCCCCCGGTTACGCCGCCAACGTACGGGAGCTGGTCGTGGATCGGCTCAGCCGCGCGCAACTGCGTCAACTGGCCGCCATTGGCAGGCGGATCAACGGAATCCCACCGGGATCGCGTCAACCCACCGCATATCGGAGCAGCACCACTCCCGACTCGAAAGCGCGCGACTGAAGCAGGGTCACGTTGGTGGCCTCGCGACCATCCGGGAACAACCCCCGGCCACGCCCCTGCACCACTGGATATACGAACAACCGCAACTCGTCGACCAATCCGGCCTCGAGCAGTGCATGCCCGAGCCGAATGCTTCCGGTGAGCACGATGTCTTCACCCGGCTGCTGCTTGAGTTCGCGGACGGCAGCAATCGGGTCTCCGGCTACGATCGTCGAGTTCTGCCATTCGGGGTCGGTCAGAGTCGACGACACGACGTACTTCTGAACGCCGTTGAGATAGTCGGTGACGCCGGTGGTGTCGTTCTCCTGCGCCGGCCAGTGACCACGGAAGTCGACGAACGTCTGCCTGCCGACCAGCAGTGCATCCGCCGCCGCATCCTGCAGGTGCATCTCCTCGCGCAGGCCTGGATCGTCAACGGTCGGATCGAACCAATCCGTGGGCATCTCGATCGATCCGTCCAGGGTCATGTTCTGCGTGATGGCGAGCGTGCGCATTCTCTTCTCCTCGTCGACCGGGTTCGGTATTCGTCGTCGCAGAGGTAGACCAGATGGCACCCGACTTCTCACCGATCGGTCACGGCGCCAGCGTGAACCAATCAGCGAAGCCCGACGGGTCGTGCCTGCCCAACGCGCCGTGCTCGAACAGTCCGAACCCCTCGACACCGTCGGCGCCGGGCCCGTTGCAGACGGCCCGGCCCACGTGGTCGATGACGCCGAACATGATCCGTCCCGCGTTCGCCTCGTCGGTGACGTCATAGGTGACCCGTTCGGTGAACTTCTCCCCCTTCCAGGTGCCGTGAATCCAGTCGGGATCGCCGCCGTAGCCACCGCCCAGATGTATCGGCACCGCGAGCCGGGACTCGACCTCCAAGATCAGTGGCGACCCGTCTGGCGTCGTGCACTCGATGGTCGCGCCCGTCGGCACTCTGGTACCGGAGGCATAGCGGATCGTGACCTTCGGCCAGCCCAGTTGTTCGAGCCGGCCGCCTGGCCAGACGCGAGTGCAGTCGTTGAGGATCCGGAAACCATTCGGGTCCTCCTGCATGATCAAGACGATCGCGAACTCCTCGAAACGCATCGGCACGTAAAGCCACCACATGCCCTCGAACGGCGGGTCCGCCGGCCGTCCCGCGGGTTCGGGCTCTCCCACCGGGCGGATGCCCCAGGATCGATCGCGGGTCCCGACCCAAGTCGACGGGTCGACCGCGATGTCGCTCCCGTCGACGGAGACGACGCCGCTCCAGGTGCCCACCTGCGCAAATCGCTGTGCCTGCAACGTGATCTTGCTGCCGGTTCGCATGATGTGCGGCTGCTCCTGCAGAACGTCGAACGATCCCTGCCAGGTCATGTCCATGGCGATGCCCTCGGTCTCCTCCAGGATCAACCTGAGTGTCTGGAGGGGCTCTACGACCTCGATACGGTAGCCGTTGACGCGTTGGTTCAGGCGGTCGGAATCGATCGCATCGCCGAGGTGCACAGCTGTCTGGACGTCACCGCGGCGCACGAGAACGAAGGCATCTTTGGTGCCCAGGTTCGGGTAGTACCCGGCACCGGTGATCACGAAGATGTCGCCGGTGCGGTCGTGGGCGTTGAAATAGCTGCGGTCGTAGAAGTTTCGATCACTCGAATCGACCAGACCGATCGGCAACGGCGTCTGGTGGATGGGAAACTCATCCAAGGGACCGATCACTTGGCATCTCCCTCGCCGGTGGAGAAGAGAGCGTTTCCTGCGATGAGCTCTTCCAGCAGTGCTCGGTGGTGGAACAACCCGTCGACCTCGTCGGGCATCTCGATCTCGCCGAAGTGCACCTGCCGCGCTCCGGTGCGCATGAACACGCAACCCCAGATCACCGCGGCATAGGCATAGAACCAGCTGAGGTCGCCGACTTCGACCCCGGTGAGTTCGGTGTATGTCGCGACGACATCCTCCTCGCGAAGGACATCGGGCATCCCCGACAGTCCCATCAGAGTCGTGATGTGTTGAAACACTCGATGCGAGAAAATCATCCAGGCCAGATCGAGCTCACGGGGCCCGAGTGCGGTCATCTCCCAGTCGAGAACCGCCACCGGCTCGAAATCCCGATAGAGGGTGTTGCCGAATCGGGCGTCACCCCAGAGCAGGACCGGGTCGGCCGAATCGGCCGTCGTCGGCCAATTGTCGTCCAGCCACTCGAACGCGCGGTCCAGCAACGGTGATCTACCGATACCGGGTACCGCGAACTCGTACCAGGACTTGCACCAGTTCACGTTACGGCGCAGCGCGGTATCACCTCCGCCACCTTCGCCGAGAAAGGCAAAGGTCTCGGACGCATTCGGGATCGAGTGCAACCCGGCGAGGATCTCGACCGTGGCATCTTGCAGTCTGCGCTGCCGTTCAACGTCTGCATCATGAAACCAGTTGTCGCCGAACGTGTACGGCATCACATCGGGCGGCACGAGGCCTTCGACGTGATCCATCAAGAAAAACGGCGTCCCGAGCACATCGCCGGTGGGTTCCATCCAGTGCACCTGGGGCACGGGGATGTCGGTCAACGCGCCGACCAAGCGCATCACCTCGAACTGATGGTCCAACCGGTACGTCGGGAACACCGGGATGTCCTCAGCCGCCGGGGTGACCCGAGCGACATAGCGGTGGGTGGTCTTCTCGCCGTCGGTCTCCCACGTGGCGGCGAGCACGATGGTCTCCGACGACATGCCGTTGGAGTCGATGCCGCTGTCTACCACGACGTCGGGCACCACACCTCCGGGCAGCACCGTCGACAGCCACGCGGCAAGACGATCTGGAAGTGTGGAGGCATCTCGACTCGTACGTTGGAGTTTCATGTCGGCAAGCGGTTGTTCAGTGGCCACGATGCCCTTCCGGAAGCCTGCACACCACATAGAAAGTGTGACGCAAATTACGATACGGTTGGTAGCGTAATGAAAGCAGAGACCCCACCTGATGACAAGACCCCCGCCGGGCGCCCGCGCGACCGCAGCATCGATGAAGCGATCCTGCGGGCCACCGCGGAACTGCTCGTCTCGATCGGCTATTCGGCGCTGACTCTCGCCGCCGTGGCCCAACGCGCCGGCACCACGAAAACCGCGCTCTATCGTCGTTGGTCCAGCAAAGCCCAGCTGGTCCACGAGGCTGCGTTCCCGGCCCCGGTGACCACCCTCATCCCGGAGTCCGGCGATCTCACCACAGACATCCGTGCGCTGATAGCGGGGTCCCGGTCGATCTTCACCGACCCGGTGACCCGCGCGGCGCTGCCGGGACTCCTGGGCGAGGTCGGTGCCGATCCGATGCTCAACAAGCTTGTCATGCAACGCTTTCAAGACGGCGTGTTCGCCGCGATGCGCCTTCGGCTCGACCGAGCCGTGGAGCGTGGTGAGGTCAGGGCGGGCATCGACCCCGACCGACTGCTCGAGGTCATCGGCGGGAGCACCATCCTGCGATTGCTGCTCCGTCCGGACGAGGACCTCGACGATGACTGGGTCGAGCAGACGACGACTATCGTCTTACACGGAATCGCGGGCCAGCCGGATTCGACGCATGCCGGAGGTTGAAACATGCCACAGCCAGGTCAGACCCTCGACAAACTCGGTTTTCTCACCATCGGGCGCTTTGACCCCGCGGACCCGCGAACCGGCCACGAGGAGACCCTGCGCACCATCGAACTGGCCGAAGAACTCGGCTTCGACAGCGTGTGGCTGCGACACCGGCACCTTCAATACGGGATCTCGTCTCCGGTGGCGGTCATGGCGGCTGCCACCCAGCGCACCAAGCGGATCGAACTCGGCACGGCGGTCATCCCGCTCGGACTCGAGAACCCCCTGCGCTTGGCCGAGGACCTCGCGACCGTCGACCTGCTCTCCGGCGGCCGGGTCAATCCTGGCGTCTCCGTGGGTACGCCGATGCGGTACGACGACTTCAAGACCAAGCTGTATCCGGAGTCGTACGACCTCGAGAACTTCAGCAAGGATCGGGTCCTGCGGCTGATGGACCACATCCGTGGGGTGCCGGTGAGCGACTTCGAGGGCACCGTGGGTATCGAGCAGTTCTCCCGAATCGTTCAGCCACACTCACCCGGATTGATCGATCGGCTCTGGTACGGCGGCATGCTCTCCTCGGCCATCTGGGCCGGTCGCCAGGGGCTCAACTATCTGACCAGTTCGGTCGTCAACACCGAGGGAACCGACTCTCGCGACTTCGCGACGATCCAAGGCCAGCACATCGACGCGTACCGGGCCAATCATCCCCACCCCGAAAAATCCCGCGTCTCACAGGGTCTGGTGGTGATACCCACGGACTCCGCAACGGCGGAACAGGTCCGAAAATACAAGGAGTACGCGGCGGCCCGCTTCGACCGGACATTGTCGCCGCAAGGACCGCGACAGATGATGTTCGCGCCGGACATCGTCGGATCGTCCGACGAAATCGCCGAGATCCTGTTCTCCCATGCGGGCTTCCTGCGGGCGCAGGAGGTCGCCTTCGCGCTGCCGTTCTCCTTCGACGAGGCCGACTACCTCCAGATCATCACGGACATCGCCACCCATCTCGGACCAAAGCTCGGATGGTCACCAAAACCCAACTGACACAAAGACACACGCTCCAGCCACCTGCACACGTTGCACGGTAGTTGTCAACCTGTCTAAGACAGGGCTGGTTCTTTTCGGGGACTGTCTGAATAACGGTTGATCCGGTCATTGGTTCAACACGCCGAGCTGAGCTTGGCGG
>NZ_MJEI01000080.1 GCF_002095395.1 Williamsia sp. 1135 | reverse complement strand
GACAACCCACCACAACGGCGGAACAATCGCTACGGGCCCAACCCACAACTTCATTTCGAAACAGCCCGGATATTCCCTCGGACGCTACTGACGGGGACGTTTGCGGGGTGGCTCAGGCGGACACCTCGGTGGTTGCGGCAGCGAGCACCGCGACGGCCTGACGTAACTGCTCGACGACCTCGGGAACGTCGGTGACGGGTCGACCTTCCAGCCGACCGATCGGGAGGTGGAGTTCGATGTCCTCGACCACGCGACCGCCGGCGATACCCACCGAGCGGCTGGTGTCGTCGTGCGACCACTTGCCGCCGAACTGCGCCAGTGCAGCGCCCAGGACCCCGACGGGCTTACGCGTGATCGCGCCTGCACCGTAGGGACGGGAGAGCCAGTCGATCGCGTTCTTCAACACGGCCGGAATCGTCCCGTTGTATTCGGGGGTCGAGATCAGCACGGCATCGGCGTCCCCGACGGCCTGGCGCAGCCGAACGACCTCCTCATTCACCGGTTCGACGTCGATGTCCTCGTTGTAAAAGGGCAGCAACTCCAGGCCCGCATACAACTGCACCTCGACACCGTCAGGAGCGTTGTCCGCCGCCACCTGGGCGAGAGACCTGTTGATCGAGTCCTTCCGCAGGCTGCCGATCAGTACCAGGATCTTCGTGTTGTTCTCGGTGTCCATCACAGCTTCTCCTTCACTCGGGGCGCGCGATCACCCGGTCATCACGCGTCGTTCACGTGTCAGGATTCTAAACGGACCGTGGTCCGAATCTATTCCGGGTTTTGGTACCCGTTACAGTCAGGGTTGTGTCAACGCCCTCTCGGCACCCGTCGCAGGGTGTGGACCCCCAGCACACCGGCAACAGCACTGCGCTGCCGGTCATCGGTCTCGGTTCACCTACACCCGCCACCGCGTCCCCAGCCGCAACGGACAGGGCGCTGCCGCTGTCGAACGCCCACCAGCACGTGTTCCCGGTCCCCGAGACGGGTGAATCCGAGCGTGCCGACGCCGCTCGCAACCGTCAACTGCTCATGGAGGCCGCGACTCGCCTGATCGAGTCGCAGGGGGCCTCGGCCGTGACCATGGATGCGGTCGCTCGCGAGGCCGGCGTCGGCAAAGGCACCGTCTTCCGTAGGTTCGGCAATCGGACCGGCCTGATGCTCGCACTGCTCAACCACTCCGAGGTGCAGTTGCAGCAGGCGTTCTTGACCGGGCCCGCGCCGCTGGGCCCCGGAGCGCCCGGTGAGCGGGTCGACCCGCTCGATCGCTTGATCGCATTCGGACGGGCCCGCCTGGCGACGGCCTCAGCCCACCTCGACATCCTGCTCGAGGCCGAGGAGACCGGCCCCCAACGCTTCAGTCACCCCACCCGAACCGTCGTTGTCATGCACACCCGAATGCTGCTGACACAGATGGGCTTCCGCGGAAACCTCGAAGTGATGTGCATGGCCGTACTGGCTCCGCTGGAGGCACCTTCGATACACCACATGCGCAACAACGACAGAATGTCCGTAGACGAGATCGGCGACTACTGGGAGAACCTGGTCCGCGCGCTACGTCCTCCACCCTGACCCGACGTTCAAGTCGGCGGTTCGATTCGGCTGCCGGCCGGATCCGGCGCCATTCCATCGTGCGACACCAGGGCGTTGTCCCGGGACAGGGTGGGCCCGGCCGCGAGCAGTGACACGATCGACCACGGCGCCGGGGCCGGGGTGTCCCCGAGCCCGATGGTCGCGGCGGTCTCCATGTCCGAGATCCCGTAGCGGACACCTGAATCATTGACGTAGAAGAGCGATTCCGCGCGGGTGCTGTCCGGCTCGGATCCGGTCACCTGGATGAGATGCCCGCGCCCCGGTTCGACGAAGACCGCGTCCAGGCCCGGGCCGGCGCCGTCGGCACCGGCCAGTACCACCGGCACCTCGCGCACACCCAACGGCAGCGTCGAACCGAGCAGCAGCCGCGTGTCCGCCTCGTGATCGTCGGCAGACCTCGACCATGCGTGGCACAGCACGGGATCGGCCTCGACGTCCGTCCATCGCGGTGCCTCCACCGGGAACTCGTCGACCGGGAGAAGACTCACCGTCTCGACGCCGGTCAACTCGGCCGGACTCACGGTTGGGACGCTGTCGGCCCCGGCGGGGTCGGCCTGTCGAATGATCTCGGCCGCGACCTCACCGATCTGCTGCACGCCCTGCGCCAATGCGACGTAGAACGTCGACTCCCCCGTCAGCGTCGTAGCCTTGACCACCGCACCGATCGGGATGTCGCGACCGAGCGCCGAGGGGGCGCCCCTGTTCGGGATCGACGGCACCACAAGCGGATCGATCTCCGGGAGCGCGTTGAGGACACCGGGGCTGATGGGTCGTACATCTGCATCGTCGATGTCCATGGCCCGCCGCACCGGGACGCTGCCGACGTCGACGCGAGACCGCGTGCCGCCTGCGACCAGGAACACCTCGTCGCCCGCTGACACCAACACCGCTTCCCCACCGCCTGCTGCCCGGATCTGGTCGCCGAGCTCGGGCGCGGTGGTCGCGGCGACCGTGCTCACCTGCCCCGCCACCACGGTGTCGCAGACCGTCCAGTGCGACTGCTCCCTGTCTGCGGGGCCGGGCAGAGCAGCGGGCGCGCCCGGAATGCCCAGGAGCGGACCCCGGGGGTACCCGGTGAGCTTCTTCTCACTCACCGATTTCGGCGAATCGTCGCTACCGGTGATCAACCGGGCAGAGGTCAGGTTGAGCACCGGATGCAGACGACCGTCGACGACGACATACGTCGCGCCCGCCTTCTTGCTCACGATGATCTTCGAATTCCCCACCGCGCCCTGCGGTTTGATCAACCCGTATACACCGAATCCGGCCACCACGAGGACCGCGAGCACCAGACCGACCATCAGCGAACGCATCTGCGAACGCATCGGGTCGTGCAGCATCCTCACGTCGCGCCGGATCAGCGCATGCTCGAGTCGGCGCAGCAAGAAGCGATAGCCGTTGACCTGAGCCTTTGTCGTCAATTGAGCCGGCACAGCCGTACCCCCCGTCCTCCCGCGGTGTAGCGTATAGCAGCATCGCGGGGGACGATGGGTGTGGGGGATTTCATGAAGATCGTCGCGCTGGGCATAGCGCAGCGGAGCTCGATCGTGTGGATCGAACTGTTGATCGCCGGAGCTCTGGTGTTGTCCTATGATGCCGGTGCCTTGTGGTGGTGTGCTGTGGCCGTCGCCGTTGCGGCGTCGCTGATGCTGGTCGCGCTACCCGGACGGATGTCGGGCGCGAGGCGAATCGGCCTTCGCCTGGGTCTGTGGCGCCGTCAGGTGTTCGGGTCGCCCGAGTCCGACGGCTCCAAGCCCGATCAGGCCCCCTTCGACATCCCCGTGCCCGAAGCAGGTCCTATCGGCGCACGCTGGGACGGGGCGTGCATGGTGACAGTCGTCCGCATCGACACTCCCGCACCTGGTTTGAGCTTCCTCGACCCCGGTGGCTGCACCGGCGGCCCCTCCGTACCCCTGTCGACGCTGGCAGATTGCGTCGATCAGTTCGACATCGCCCTCGAGTCCATCGACGTGATCAGTCACGGGATCCGCACGCACGGCACAGGTCGGGTGGCACAGGTCTACCGACGCACCCTGGGACCGCTCCCCGCCACCGCGTACCGCTCGGTGCTGGTGGTGCTGCGTCTCGACCCCACGCGGTGTCCTGATGCCGTCGCCCGCCGCGGCGGTGGTTCCGAGGGTGCGCTGCGTACCGCCATCGTCGCCACCCGCCGGGTCGCTAACCGGATCGCCGAACGCGGACTGTCGGCGAGCATCCTCTCCGCCGCCCAGATCACTGCGGCTACAACACAGTTGGCGCACGGCGCCGACTCCGGTGCCGCCAGAGAGGATTGGGACTCGGTCACCACCGACCGTCTCCGGATGCGGACCTACGCCGTCGATCCCGAGCATCTGGCGTCGACCCTCGGCTCGGTGTGGGCGGTCCCCTCTCTCTCGACCACCCTCACCCTGAGGCTGAGGTCCGCAGGCGACCGCACGACGTCGCTCCGCGCGCTCGTCCGCTTCAACACACTCGGCGACGACGAGCCGGCGATCGACGGACTGATCGACCTCGTCGGCCGTCAGCGCGCCGCCCTCGCCGCGAGCCTTCCAGTCGGTGCGGCGGACACGTTGCCGGCCGTCAGCGAACAGGCGCACACCCTCGAATCGCTGGCAGCCCTGCGCTTGTCAGCTGCCGGATGCGGCCAACTCATCGGCGCCGATCACAGTGGCCGCGCCGTCGCCGTCGACCTGCTCGGAGGCGGTCCACACGTCGTCGCCATCAGTGGCGGTCTGCATCTGGCTCAGCAGGTGCTGTTGCGGGCGATCGCAGTGGGCGCCCGCGTGCTGGTCCACACCGACGATCCCGCGCAGTGGCACCAATTCGTGACGGCGGTCGGCGACCCCGGACTGTTGAACCTCGCCGGCGGCCGGGTCTCGCCGGGACATTTCACGGTGGCGGTCTTCCACGGGATGACACCTGTCGCAGTCGACGCGCCAACGATCATCACGCTGTTGCCGCCGGGGGCCGACAGCACCGGGGCCGACGTTCGGCTACAGCAGAACCACGCAGCGCCACAGGACATCTGGATCGGTACGCCCAGCGGTTCGACGATGGTGACGATGGTCGCCACGCCAGACGAGATCGGATTCATCGGGCACAGCCTCCCGTCGATGGCACGCCAGAACTGACCGTAGACCCTATCCCGGTCACACCTGAGGTTCTGAACCCGGTCGACGTGACCTCGACGGGAGAATGTCAGAAGTTCCCGGGCACGAGGGCGCGAAAGAATGTCGAGTGGGCCGCAGCCGCGTGCACCACGACGTCGGGCTCATCGTCGCCGATCCAGGCCGCAGAACCTTGCGGTACGAGTAGCTGCTTGGCCGACCCACGCAGTTCGATCGCCCCGGAGGTGCACAGCAGGATCTGGGGGCCGGGGACGTCGAACAAGATCGATGACGGTCGGCGCATACCGGTTCCGTCCAACTCCACCTTGGACAGCCGGAACTCCGATGCCGGTGCCTGATAGATCAATTCGGTGTTGACGGTGCGCACCGTAGGGGCGATGTCCGCCGGGCTGACCGGGGTGAAGTCGAGCACGCGGAGCAGTTCAGGGACGTCGACGTGCTTGGGTGTCAACCCGCCGCGTAAGACGTTGTCGGAGTTCGCCATCACCTCGATGGCCGTACCGCCGAGGTACGCGTGCAGATTTCCCGCCGGGAGGAACAGTCCCTGCCCGGGTTTCAACGTGACCCGGTTCAGCAGCAACACGGCGAGAACGCCGGGATCCGTCGGGTAGTTCTCGCCGATCTCGAGCAGAGTCCGGGCCACGAGCGCGAAGTGCGTCTGCCCGGATTCGAGGTATCGGATCGCCCCGGCCAGGACGGCCGGGATCAGCACCGACAACGCCGATTCCGGAAGGGTGATCCAGGTCGTGAACAGTGCACGTAGTCCCTGCGGATCAGGTTGTCCCGCAAGCATGCCCAGATGGCTGTCCAACTCAGGAACCTGCAAGACCCGTAGCAACTCGACGGTGTCGGCGATATCGCGGAAGCCTGCGAGCGCATCGAAATCGGTGAGCGCAACGACGAGTTCCGGTTTGTGGTTGTCGTCGCGGTAATTGCGGTTGGCGGCCCCCACCTCGATCCCCTGCGCGTTCTCGCGGGCGAATCCCTCCTTCGCCTGCTCCAGGCTGGGATGCGCCTGCAGGGACAGCGGTTCGTCTGCCGCAAGCACCTTCAACAAGAACGGCAACCGGCCGCCGAACTGGTCCGCACACTGTGCGCCGAGCTGACCCGCGGGATCGGAGTCGATCACCTCGAGCAGCGTCGCGGTGGAGTCGCCATCGTGCGCAGGCGCAGGCGCCGCCGGATGCGCTCCGAACCACAACTCCGCTTCGGGGTGGGCACTCGGGGTCGGCAATCCACGCAGATCTGCCAGCGCAGTCCGCGACCCCCAGGCATACGGTCTGACCACGCCGTCGAGCAGGCGCATCAGCGTTCCCCGACCAGTCGCAGATAGGCACCGGCCATGTCGGTCCGCAGCGCGAGGATCATCAGTGGCACAAGGTCTCCCAACCCAGGCGGGCCCGACGGCGGCGCCTCACCGGTCGGCGCTTCGGCGGGACCGCTGATCTGTATGTCGACCTCCGGCAGGGTCGCGGTGAGGCGGCGGGCAAGCCATTCCCGATCAGGGGTGGTGAGCACCTGGACTCGTACCGGTTCGGCGGCAGGGCCGTCGATCTGCGCATCATGAAAAATCGGATCGTAGTCGGTGGGCAATGCCGTGCGGTGCAGCAGCGGCCCCGCGGCCACCACGTCGTGCACATCAGTTGCCACACCGATACTTCCGGCGCTCGCGAAGAACGTTCGCGCCGCGTGTGAAGCCAGCGCCATGCCGGCCGGGGTCTCCGCGGTCCACACGGTCGGTCTGCCGACCACCCGGGCGGCGAGTTCCTTGGCCGCGTTGTGGAACATCTCGTTGCCGGGATGGTTGCCTGCCGCTTCTCGGTCGAGTTCGTCGGCCAGCTCCGCCAGCTTCGCCCGCTCGCCGGACATCCGGACCGCATCCAGGCTGTCGAGCACTGCGACGAGCACCGAAACGTAGTGGGCGAAACGGAATCGTTCGAGCACTCGTATCCGCGGGGACATGTCGAGCACCGGCCCGCCCAGCGATTTCCGCAACGGACCCTCGAGTGGCCCGGCGACCACGACCTCGGCTTGTCTCCGACCCGCCCTCGACGCGGCCTCGGCAAGCCGCGGATCACCCGCGTCGTCGCCGGCGACGACCACCACATCCAAAGGCCCGATCCACGACGGCATGACGGCGGTCTTGATGAGCGGCACGTCGATATGCGGGCCGACCAGGGCCAGCACCAGATCCGTCGCGCGTCCGGCTGTCCCGTCGCCGCAGACGACGACGACCGCGCGGGGCCGCAGATGCCGCAGCGGCTCGAGCGCACCTTCCTCGCGTGCCGCGACAACAGCACGCACCTGCGCTCCGGCCAGCGCGGACGCGGGCAGCAGACCTTCGACGTCGGCATCCGTCAGGGCGGCGACATCGTCGAGGTCGGGAGCTCCGGTCAGCATGTCACCAGCCTAGTGCTCCGAGCCGATCAGGCGGCGTCTCACACGCAAGGCCACAGCCCACCGAGGTCTGCCCGGCAACGTTCTACTCTCAACCCCGAACCACCCCGAGGATTCGCTCCACCAGTGCGTTCACCCGCGACGACGACGCCGCCTCCACATTGAGTCGCAGCAGCGGCTCGGTGTTCGAGGCACGCAGGTTGAACCACGATCCATCGGTCAGGTCGACCGTCACCCCGTCCATCCTGGTGGTGCCCGCGGTCTCGTCGGAGAAGTCCGCCAGCACTGCCGCCGTGCGAGCCGCCTGGTCGTCGACCGTGGAGTTGATCTCGCCCGAGTTCGAATACCGCTCGTAGCGGGACATCATCTTCGACAGCGGCTCGTCGGAAGCACCGAGGGCGGCCAATACGTGGAGCGCGGCGAGCAGTCCCGAGTCGGCGCCCCAGAATTCGCGGAAGTAGTAATGCGCCGAATGCTCGCCGCCGAAGACCGCGCCCGTCTCGGCCATCTGGTGCTTGATGAACGAATGGCCAACTCGCGTGACCACCGGAGTACCGCCCAACTCGCGGACGAGCTCAGGAACCGCCCGTGAGGTGATCAGATTGTGAATCACCGAGGCGCCGGGGTTCTTCGCGAGTTCCCGCTCCGCCACGAGCGCGGTCACCGCCGAGGGCGACACCGGTTGACCCAGCTCATCGACCACAAAACAGCGGTCTGCGTCACCGTCGAACGCCAACCCGATGTCGGCGCCCGTCTCTGTGACGTAGGCCTGCAGGTCGATCAGATTCTTGGGATCGAGCGGATTCGCCTCATGGTTGGGAAAGGTTCCGTCGAGCTCGAAGTAGAGTGGCCGTACGGTGAACACCTCGCAACCGCCGAGGACCACCGGAACTGTGTGACCTCCCATGCCATTGCCCGCATCGACGGCGACCGTCAAGTGCCGCAGACCGGAAAGATCGACGAGCTTGTGCAGAAACGCCGCATAGTCCGCGAGTACGTCGCGCTCGGTCAGAGTTCCCCTGGTGACCTCAGGTGCGGACACGCCATTGACCAGTTCCGCCGAGATGGTGGCGAGACCGGTGTCCTGGCCGACCGGTTTGGCACCCGCCCGGCACAACTTGATGCCGTTGTAACTCGCGGGGTTGTGGCTCGCGGTGAACATCGCTCCAGGCCGGTCGAGAGCACCCGATGCGTAGTAGAGCTGATCGGTGGAGGCCAGGCCGATCATCGTCACGTCCAGCCCCTCGGCCAACGCGCCATCGGCAAAAGCCGCGGCGAGCACCGGCGACGATTCACGCATGTCGTGGCCGATCACCAGAGCATTCTGACCTTCGGCCCGCATCAGACGCGCGAACGAAGCTCCGACCGCCCTGACGAAATCCTCATCGATCTGGCTCCCGACCAATCCACGCACGTCGTAGGCCTTGATGACAGCGCTCACGAGTTCGGAACTGAAGACCTTTGCGGGACCACTCACAGGTTGGCTCCTTCTTGTCATGCGCGGGTGCGTGATCGGGGACTCGAAGAGTCCCGCACGCGCTCAACCCTAGTCGGGTCGAGGTCCGCTTTCAGTGGCCCACGAGAGATCGCTGGCAGCGGGGCCGCCGGATAACCATGACGGAACTGCAGAGCAAGCACACCGAAGACCCGACTCCATCCTGGTACTCCCGGGTGCGTTTCGCCGAGTTCACCGCGGCCCGCTTCGGGGCCACCAACTTCAACCTGGTCCTCGTTCGCCGGGTGACCGTGACGATCTGGGCCCTCACGCTCCTCGTGCTGCTCAGCACCCGGACGATGTCGTTCAGCAGGTCGTACGTCCTGCTCGCCATCGCGATCGGACTCGCGGCTGCCTCGATCGGACGCCGCAACATCCTGTCTGTCGTCCGCGACTGGCTACCGTTCGGCATTCTCCTCGCGGTCTACGACTCCACCCGGGGCATCGCCGCATTCCTGGGGATGCCGACGCAGTGGGAATGGCCTGTCGACGCGGATCGCTGGATGTTCGGCGTCGTGCCGACCGTGTGGTTGCAGGAACACCTCAAGATGGCAGAGCCCCAGTGGTGGGAAGTCATCACCAGCGCTGTCTACATGTCGTACTTCATCGTCCCGTACGCGTTGGCCGGCTATCTCTGGCTGCGCGATCGGGTCCAGTGGAAGAAGTTCGTCCTGCGCTTCATCGCGATCTTCTTCCTCGGGCTGATCGGGTACATCATGGTCCCCGCCGCACCGCCATGGGCCGCGGCGAAATGCACCACGGCAGAAGTTGTCGAAGGACCGGCCTTTCCTCCGTGCATCACCGAACCGGTTCAGGACGCTCCCGGCGGCGGACTCCTCGGCCCGGTGGAGCCGACCAACCCCGGCGCAGCGCCTTACACCGAACGGATCTCGAGCCGCGGCTGGGACGTCTTGCACTTCGGCCCGGTACGGACGGTTCTCGAGCAGGGACAGGAGAAGTCCAACCAGGTGGCGGCGATCCCGTCGCTGCACGCGGGTGTGACCGCGCTGCTCGCGATGTTCATGTGGTCACGCACCAAGACCCTCGGCCGCACCCTGTTCACCGGCTATGCGCTCATCATGGCGTTCACGCTCGTCTACTCGGCGGAGCACTATGTGATCGACGTGTTACTCGGCTGGGGCCTGGCCGCGCTGGTGATGATCGGCAGCAACTACGGGGAAAAAGCGTGGTACCGGCGTAAGGCCAGAAAAGCCGTCGACAAGCCCGACGCCGACATGGCCGAGCTGACGGGCGCCGCGATGACCGAGACCGGCGACTTCAGTCGACCGGATCAGGCAGGACTCGAAGATGTCCCCGGCGGCCGGGTCGTGGGCGGGGAAGCGGATCGGGCCCGCTGAGGGACTCCTCGCGACGACCGTGTGAGCGGATACGCGGACTAGACGCGTCGGACGAGGCGACGGGAGCCGACCGCGGCACCAATCCCCCGCCTGAGGCCTCACGTACGACGTCGGCCAACGCGGTCAGATCGTCCTCGTCGCGCAGTGGCGGGGCGAAGCCCCCCGCGCTGCGCAGCATCTCCCAGCCGCGCGGGACGGTGATCCGCGTTGCGTGGGTGTCGCAGAGATCCCAGGAGTGCGGTTCTGCCGACGTGGCCAGCGGCCCGACGACGGCGGTGGAATCTGAATACACAAAAGTCAGGGTTGCCACCGCCGGATTGGCGCAGCCGGGCCTGGAACACTGACGTGGGAGCCTCACGGTAGGAAGATTATCCCGACCACCCGGCGGGTCGAAGCAGGACACACCGCAGCCGACTGCTTAGACTTGCGCCCTATGGCTCACATTCGACCTCCACAGGCCCGCCCGCGGCGTCGCCGTAGTGGTCGCGGTGTTCCGCGGGTCAGGGATCGTCGTGGCCGCGGGTTGCGGTCGACCCTGCTCCCGCCCCACGTGCCCGCCTGGACGAGTCGGGCCCAGAGCTTTGACGCGATGGTTCTCGAGGCTTTCGCCGAGATCGATGCTCGGTGGCACAGTCGATTGACCGGGTTGGACCTCGCCGTCGACGACGTGCCGCGGATGTTGCCGAGGGACCCCGACACGGTTCAGTGGCCCGCGGAGGTCACCGCGGATGGCCCCATCCCCCTTGCCAGGCTTATCCCGTCCGGTATGGACTCCGCAGGCAGGGCCACGAAGGCACGGATTCTGCTGTTTCGCAGGCCGCTGGAGAGTCGCGCAACGAAGGGCGCGGATCTGCTGGATCTGATTCACGAGGTGCTGGTGCAGCAGGTGGCAGCACACCTCGGTGTCGACGAGGACACCATCGACCCGCCGCAATGACGCCGACGAGATAACTGCCGCACACTCAAGAGTTGTTGCGGTACAACAAGATCAGTCTTCGAAGATCAAACGATGCCACGCTTGATACGCCGGCGCTCGCGTTCGGACAACCCGCCCCAGATACCGAACCGCTCGTCCTTGTGCAGGGCATACTCGAGGCATTCCGAACGCACCTCACAGCCCTGGCAGATGCGCTTTGCTTCCCGCGTCGATCCACCCTTTTCGGGGAAGAACGCCTCCGGGTCGGTCTGTGCGCACAGCGCACGGTCCTGCCACTGGTCTTCGATGTCTTCGAACATATCGTCGAATGCGGAGGGTACCAGGCTCAGGCGAGGACGATCATCTAGTTGGTCTTCGGTTGCGTTCGATTGCGAATCGACTTGCGGTTCAAGGCTGTTGGTAGCCACGTGTTCAAGAGCCATCGTCCCGCCTCCTCATCTCACTTCGAATTGTGCAGTTGGTCAATCTGATTCGAACAAGTGATCGATCACCAAGTCCTGCAACAATTCTCGCTGTCAAAACTTGGAATGACACTGATGTGATTAGACACGGTTTCAGGTGTCCAGGTCAAGCTCAGCGGGAAATTGCTTTATCACCCCCACTGCCGATTCCTGAGTCTCGACACGGGGTTGATGCAGAAATCGCCACTGAAAAGTGCACCCAAGAGTATCGAACAGTTCGAACACACCCCGAACTCCGGTCGTACTCCCGACACCCCTGTCCCCAACGTTACGTGTAGTCGGCTCGGTGCGAGGCACTTCGGAAGACCGCCTACCCTGGTTCCCTGTGAAGGTGACGGTTCTCGTCGGTGGCGTCGGTGGCGCCCGGTTTTTGCAAGGGGTACGCACGCTTCTGGGACCCACCGCGTTCCCAGAGGTGCTCGCGTCCGGACGTTCGCCGTCCCCGCATGAGGTGACGGCGATCGTCAACGTCGGAGACGACGCGTGGATGCACGGGGTGAGGATCTGTCCTGACCTCGACACCTGCATGTACACGCTCGGCGACGGCATCGACCCCGAGCGGGGTTGGGGCCGGCGGGCGGAAACCTGGCACGCCAAAGAAGAATTGGCCGCCTACGGCGCTGACCCCGACTGGTTCGGCCTGGGCGACCGTGATCTGGCCACCCACCTCATCCGGACCCAGATGCTCGACGCGGGATACCGCCTCAGCGACATCACCGCCGCGCTGTGCAAGCGGTGGGACCCGGGTGTGCGGCTGCTGCCGGCCACCGACGACCGCCACGAGACCCACGTGGTCGTAACCCGGCCGGGCAGCGGCGACTCCGCGGCCGAAGAAAAGGTGGCCATCCATTTTCAGGAGTGGTGGGTTCGCTACCGCGCACAGATACCGACCGACGGTTTCGCGCAGGTGGGTTCCGACGACGCGAAGGCCGCCCCGGGCGTGCTCGAGGCGATCGCCGACGCCGACATCATCTTGATGGCGCCGTCGAACCCTGTTGTCAGCGTGGGTGCGATCCTGTCGGTTCCCGGTGTGCGCGGCGCGTTGCGGACCACGAGCGCGCCCGTGGTCGGCATCTCCCCCATCATCGACAATCGTCCACTGCGCGGCATGGCCGATGAATGTCTGTCGGTCATCGGTGTCGAGACCACGGCGGAAGCCGTCGGGCGGCACTACGGCGCCCGTTCGGAGAACGGGGTGCTCGACGGCTGGCTCATCGCCCCCGGCGACACCGCCGACGTGCCCGGTGTCGCGGTGCAGTCGGTACCACTGCTGATGACCGATCCGACCACCACCGCCCAGATGGTCCGCGCGGCCTGCGATCTCGTCGGTGTGTCCTATGAGTGAGAACACCGCAGACCTCGGGGACCACGCAGCTCCCGGCGCCCTGGAGATCCTCCCCATCACGGGCCTGCCCCGTTTTCGTAAGGGCGACGACCTCGCCGGTGCGTTGGCATCTGCGGCCAACTGGCTGCGTGACGACGACATCCTGGTGGTGACGAGCAAGATCATCTCCAAGGTCGAAGGCCGGATGGTGCCTGCGCCGACCGACCCCGACGCCCGCGATGCCGCCCGGCGCGCACTCGTCGACTCCGAGGCAGTCCGCGTGGTGGCCCGCAAAGGCCGGACCCTGATCACGGAGAATCGGCTCGGCATCGTGCAAGCCGCCTCCGGGGTCGACGGCTCCAACGTCGACGGGGACGAATTGGCACTGCTGCCCGTCGATCCCGACGCGAGCGCCGCAGCGTTGCGCTCAGCGCTGCGAGAGCTCCTCTCGGTTGAGGTGGCCGTGTTGATCACCGACACGATGGGACGGGCCTGGCGCATCGGACAGACCGACCAGACGATCGGGGCCTCGGGCATCGCCGTCACGCACCCGTATGAGGGATCGGTCGACGAGTACGGCAACGCGCTCATCGTGACCGACATTGCGGTCGTCGATGAGCTCGCCGCCGCCGCCGACCTGGTCAAGGGCAAGCTCGGAGAGATTCCGGTCGCCGTGGTGCGCGGTCTGCGTCCCCGTGAAAACGGCACCACGGCAAAAGATCTGGTTCGTCCGGGAGCTGAGGATCTGTTCTGGCTCGGAACGACCGAGGCCATCGACCTCGGTCGCAGACAAGCCCAGCTGATGCGCAGATCGGTCCGTCGTTACGCAAGGGCCCGGGTGCCGGCCGATGTCATGAACGAAGCCTTTGCCGAGGCGCTGACCGCACCTGCTCCACATCACAGCCATCCGGTGCGGTTCATCTGGCTGCGTGACCGCGATCGCCGCGTGCGACTGCTCGACGCGATGTCGGCGCGCTGGCGTGCCGATCTGACCGCCGACGAGAAGGCGGCCGAGTCGATCGACAAACGCGTGGCCAGAGGGCAATTGCTCTACGACGCACCTGAGGTGGTCATCCCGGTTCTGACCTCCGACGGCCGACACGACTATCCGGACACCGTCCGCAACACCGCCGAGCACACGATGTTCACCGTCGCCGCCGGTGCAGCGGTCCAGGGATTGCTGGTCTCGCTGGCAGTACGTTCGGTGGGTAGTTGCTGGGTCGGTTCGACGATCTTCACGCCGGACCTGGTCCGCAGCGAATTGGAACTACCCGCGGACTGGGAGCCTCTGGGCGCGATCGCCGTCGGGTATCCCGATTTCCCCGACGACGGGCCACGGCCGCCGGCCGAGATCGAGAACCTGGTGGTCGAGCTGTGAGCGCAGAATCGCTGCATCAGTCCGCCACGGAACTCCTCACCACCTGGAGAACCTCGGACCCACACCAGGACTCGCTGCGACACACAGTGTTGGCATTCCTCGCAGCGGCACCCCTCGGATGTCTCCGGGCGTGCGAGGCCGGACACATCACGGCGTCGACCATTGTGCTGAACACGGCTCGGACCCATGTGCTGCTGACTTTGCATCCTCGGGTGGGCAAGTGGATTCAGCTCGGCGGCCACTGCGAGGAATCCGACACCACCATCGTCGCGGCGGCCACCCGCGAGGCGCAGGAGGAATCCGGGATCGCCGACCTGGTCGCCGAACCGCAACTGGTGCAGGTTCACACGCATCCCATCACCTGCTCACTGGGTGTACCGACGCGCCACCTCGATCTACGGTTCGTCGCCGTGGCGGTGGACGGCCCCGATGGTGCCCTGCCCGATTTCGTCCGCAGTGAAGAGTCGGTCGATCTGGCCTGGTGGCCGATCGACGCACTCCCCGAGAACACCGAGTTGCCGGCAATTCCCGACCTCATCGCCGCGGCCCTCGCACTCGCCTGACTCTCACCGACGCGAGACTGCGGCCCGATCGACGGCGATATCGGCACGCTCGGCGGTCAGAAGGGCACGCTCGGCGGCTGTTTGGGCACGCTGGGCAGCATCTTTGGCACGCTCGGCGGTCAGAAGGGCACGCTCGACGGCGATATCGGCCCGCTCGGCGGTCAGAAGGGCACGCTCGACGGCAGTATCGGCCCGCTCGACGGAAGGCCACCTAGGGGCGGTGAGCAGAGCGAACTCGCCCCGCCCGCGTGCGGCCCGCGTGCTCTGGACGAGGGAGCGAGGGAGCGCAGCGACTGAGTCGACTGAGGAAGAGCACGCGATAAAGGGCCACACGCCCCGCGCAGCGAAGCGGAGCGAGAAAACACAGCTGGTGAGACGACTGACAAACCTGAGCGTGTCCAGAGCACGCGGGCCGCACACGGGCGGTGCAAGTTCCTGAACGGATCGAGGACCCGCTAGACCCTCACACCCTTACCGATGGCAACGACGCCGCCACTGCTGATGGCAAACCGCTCGCGGTCGCGTTCCTCGTCGACACCGATGATCTGACCGGGTGAGATCACGACGTTCTTGTCGAGGATCGCTTTGCGCACCACGGCGCCCTTGCCGATCCGGACGCCGGGCATCAGGACGCTGCCCTCGACGGTGGCGCCTTCTTCGATCATCACGTTCGAGGAGAGCACGGAGTTGCGGACGGTTGCTGCGGAGACGATGCTCCCGGAGCCGACCATGGACTCCTGTGCGAGTCCACCCTTGACGAACTTCGCCGGCGCCACCAGGTAGTCCGCGGACCCGTGGATCGGCCAGCGGCGGTTGTAGAGGTTGAAGATCGGGTGCACCGACACCAGGTCCATGTGGGCGTCGTAGAAGGCGTCGAGGGTTCCGACGTCCCGCCAGTACCCGCGGTCACGGTCGGTGGCGCCGGGGACCTGGTTGTCCTTGAAGTCGTAGACGAACGCCTGATTGCGCTCGACGAACGCCGGGATGATGTCGCCGCCCATGTCGTGGTCGGAGTCGGGGTTGTCGGCGTCTGCCTTGATCGCGGCCACCAGAGCGTCTGCGGTGAACACGTAGTTGCCCATCGATGCGAACGTCGCGTTCGGGTCGTCCGGGGTGCCCGGCGGATCGGCGGGCTTCTCGAGGAACTGGGTGATGCGGCCACTGTCGTCGGAGTCGATGCAGCCGAAGGCGGTGGCCTCCTCCCGTGGAACCCGGATACCCGCGACCGTGCATTCGGCACCGGAGGCGATGTGCGCCTCGACCATCTGCTCCGGATCCATCCGGTAGACGTGGTCTGCGCCGAAGACGACGATGTATTCGGGCTCTTCGTCGTAGACGAGGTTCAACGATTGGAAGATCGCGTCGGCGCTACCGGTGTACCAGCGCGGGCCCAGTCGCTGCTGCGCGGGGACGGGGGTGATGTACTCGCCGTTGAAACCGGACGGCCGCCATGTCTGCGAGATGTGCCTGTCGAGTGAGTGCGACTTGTACTGGGTGAGCACACACAGACGCGAGTAACCGGCGTTGACCAGGTTGCTCAGTACGAAGTCGATCAGTCGGTATCCACCACCGAACGGAACCGCAGGTTTGGCACGGTCCATCGTCAAGGGAAAGAGTCGTTTTCCCTCGCCGCCGGCGAGGACTATCCCGAGCACGTGGCGCTGTGAAATCACCCCTTAAACCTATCCGGCATCCGACGCCGCGGCCATAGGACCGGCCGATCCATCGAAATCGCTTGCCACGTCGGAACAATTCTCCGACATTGTGTCGAGGCAATTTTCCCGCGCACTTGGCGCCGAAGCCACCGGACCATTAGCGTTTGGAGTATGCGCGTGGCAATGATGACCAGGGAATATCCGCCAGAGGTGTACGGCGGAGCCGGCGTACACGTCACCGAATTGGTCGCTCACCTGCGTCAGCTCGCCACGGTCGACGTGCACTGCATGGGCGCTCCCCGCGAGGACGCACACGTCTATGGGGTGGACCCGGAACTCGTCGGCGCCAATCCCGCGATCACGACCCTGTCGTCGGATCTGCGGATGGCGGTTGCGGCCGAAGGTGCCCAGGTGGCTCATTCACACACCTGGTACACCGGGCTGGCCGGCCATCTCGCCGGACAGCTGCACGGCATTCCCCATGTCTTGACCGCACATTCACTCGAGCCCCGCAGGCCGTGGAAGGCCGAGCAGCTCGGCGGCGGATATCGGGTGTCGAGCTGGGTGGAGAAGAACGTCGTCGAGTACGCCGACGCGGTGATCGCCGTCAGCTCGGGCATGCGGATCGACGTCTGCGACGCCTACCCCCGCCTGGACCCCGACAAGGTCCATGTGGTTCGCAACGGCATCGACACCGTGAAGTGGCGGCCCTCCAACGCGCCCGACGAGGCAACGTCGGTGTTGCGTGAGATCGGTGTCGACCCTGATCGGCCGATCGCGGTGTTCGTCGGCCGGATCACCCGACAGAAGGGTGTTCGCCACCTCGTCGCCGCGGCCCATCACATGGATCCCGATCTACAGCTCGTCCTGTGCGCCGGGGCCCCGGACACCCCCGAGATCGGGGCCGAGATCGCTGAAGCGGTCGACAGACTCTCGAATGCCCGCAACGGTGTCTTCTGGGTACGCGAGATGCTCCCTCTCGAAAAGATCCGCGAAATACTCTCGGCAGCAGACGTTTTCGTCTGTCCGTCGATCTACGAACCACTCGGCATCGTCAATCTCGAGGCGATGGCCTGCGGCACGGCGGTGGTCGCCTCGGACGTGGGCGGCATACCCGAGGTGGTCCGCGACGAGGTCACCGGGCTGCTTGTGCACTACGACGAAGGCAAAACAGACGACTTCGAACACGACCTCGCGGCGGCGGTCAACCGGGTCATCGCCGACCCCACCCTGGCCACCGCCATGGGCGTCGCCGGGCGAGAACGTGCAATCGCCGAGTTCTCATGGGATTCGATCGCCGAACAGACCATGAAGATCTACGAGTCGGTCACCGACTCAGCCTGATACACCGCGGCAGTCACAGATACCGTGACCGTCATCGGGTCGGTGTGGCCGGTCAATCGTGAGGTCACATCTTGTTCGGTCAGGTGGAATGCTGACGGGCCCATCAGTACCACGTCGACAACCTGGTTGTGGGACAACGTGATCGGGTACTCCAATAACGATCTTTCGGTACGGGTGAAGTAACCGGCCATACTGTTGCCGATCCGCACCGACTTGTCCTTGTCCACCCCGATCATCGAGACGGCACCTACGACCTCGGTCAGGTGCCGCGGCGTGGGCGACACCACGATCAGTCGCCCGCCGGGCGCGAGCACACGGGCGAACTCGGCCACGTTGCGCGGCGAGAAGATCGACAACGCAACATCGATCACGCCGTCGGCGATCGGGAATGGCTGCCAACCGTCGGCGACAACCGCACCGATCCGGCCTTCGAGTCGGCTGATCTGCCTGGCGGCGAGTTTGGAAAGGTCCACGCCCACCCCGCGCCCGCCGCAATGGCGCACTGCGGCAGCGAGGTAATGCCCGGTGCCGGCACCGATGTCGAGGATGGTCGAGTCGTCCGGACACTCTCCGCTGACCGCGCGCATGATGGGATCGAAGAAGCCGCCATCGAGGAAACGCGTTCGGGCGGCGAGCATTTCGGTGGTATCCGAGCGAAAACTGTTGCCGGCGCCGCCCAACAGGGTGACATACCCCTGCCTGGCCAGGTCGAAGCTATGCCCCTGGCCACACCAGAGCGTGCGATCAG
Source organism: Williamsia sp. 1135 (assembly GCF_002095395.1). Classification (GTDB taxonomy): domain Bacteria; phylum Actinomycetota; class Actinomycetes; order Mycobacteriales; family Mycobacteriaceae; genus Williamsia. The sequence goes on along the minus strand of NZ_MJEI01000080.1, from coordinate 56,747 downwards.
CACACTCGAACGGGGCCCGGCACACCGGACAACACAACAGATCGACCACTGCGGAAAGCACGGTCGATCGTCTCCTTCTGGTTGATCTGACTCCGCTACGAGGCGGTGGTCACCCCACGCAATTCCTCACCCAGTGCAGCTGCCTCATCGGCCGTCAGCTCGACTACCAGTCGGCCGCCGCCCTCGATAGGTATGCGCACGACGATTCCTCGCCCTTCCTTGGCTGCTTCAAGGGGACCGTCCCCGGTCCGTGGCTTCATCGCCGCCATCTCTGCTCCCTTCAGATTCGCTGCCGCAGTCGGCGTCGAAGTCTGATCTTATTAGGTTGGTGCCATCAATCGTTGGACACCGCGCGGTTCGCATTGCTTTGATTCGGATTCCATACTACGGACCCGGCCCAGGTTATTCTGCCCCTTGCGCTGGGCTTTCGATCTCGTCCCGCGCCTGCAGGTCGTGCAGGGCGTTCCGTAATTCGTCGATCTCACGTGCCAACTTCTCCAGCGCCCAGTCCACCTCGCCGGCCTTGTAACCCCGGGTCACCTGTGCAAATCGAAGTCCCCGAACGTCGTCGCCGGTGATGCCCGCCCGTGGCAGCCGCGTCAGCGTCGTCCCCTTTTCCAGCGGTGGCAGATCTTCGGAACGTCCGAAAACCCGCCAGACCACCGCAAACACGACCCCGATCACCGCCACCATGATCACCAGGTACAGAAGTAGTGTCAGCACTTGTCCACTATCCCACGGTGGGCGGATGCCCGCCTCAGCTCCTTTTCACGACCGGTCTGACCCACTGACAACCTCGGCGTCCTCGAAGGTCATCTCGATCTTGCCCACGGAGGACGTCATCAGTGCGCGGCGCGAGAGTCCGAACCGCCGCAGCTCATCGGCGATGGGATGCGAGCCCAATTGCAGCTGCGCACCGCCGAGTCGGGTGCGCGTGTCTGCCGTGTTGTTCAGCACCCATGGCGTCTCGCGGGTGACCCCGTCGAGGTGCGAATACGCCCGCAGGACCGCCGAGGCGGGCGAATCGGGCACCTTGAAACCCGGCCGCACGGTCAGCGCCGCGATCATCTGACCGCCCTCGCTGACGACACCACGTTTGGTCCGGCTCTGGTGATCGACGTCGAAGTCGGCGAGCGTCTTGGGAAAACCCCAGATCCCGCGCCCTGCCGCGAGCGTGAACTCACCGTCGACCGGCAGCCGGTGCACCAGGGCCCTGGCCTGTCCGCCGGCGAGGTCCTTCAGGTTGCGCAGCATCGACTGTCCGGGCTGCTCGCGGTCGGCGACCAGTACGCAGACCCCGAACTCGTTGTACGGGCCCAGATCTCCGTCCACGTAGTCGACGAAGACGAGCATGCACATCGCCCGGCCCGGCCTGATGCGCAGGACCTCCAGTCCGGTGTCGGCGATGGCGGACTGGACAGCGCCCGCCGATGCCGTGAACCCGGCCACAAAGCAACTTGCCTGCCGGATTCGGACCGGCATCTCGATCGCCGTGCCCAGCACGTCGTGGGCGGTCATGATGCCGCCACCTCATCCGAGACCTGTCCGTCCGGCACGGCCACCACACCGCGCAGTCCTTCCGCACCGAACAGCGGCTCGAGCATCGAACTGAAATCCGGTCCGCGACGCAGCATCTGACCACCGTCGACGTTGATCACCTGTCCGGTGATCCAGGTGGACTCCTCGCCGAGCAGGAACAGCGCCAGGCCCGCGATGTCCTCGACCTCTCCGACTCTTTGCAGCGGTGTGCTGACCCGGTAGTCCTCGCTCAGCGCGGGATCCTGGGTGATCATCCCGACGAGTTCGGTGCGGGTCAGCCCCGGTCGGATGCCATTGACACGAACATTGCTCGCGCCCAGCTCATCTGCGGCCAGTGCCACCAGATGGTCGACCCCGGATTTCGTGACGCCGTAAGCGCCGAACCACCGGTGGGTGTTGCTGGCCGCGATGGACGAGATGGCGACGATCGCGCCGCAGCCACCGCGAACGAGCTCTCGCGCACCGTGTTTGATCGTGAACATGGTGCCGTTGAGATTGAGGTCCAAGGTCCGCTTCCAGGCCTCGGTGTCCATCTGGGTGATCGGTCCGATCGTTTCACTGCCGCCCGCACAGGCGACGATGCCGTCGAGCCGGCCGGTACGCGCGGTGGCCACCGCGACCGCGTTCGCAACCTGGTCTTCGTCGGTGATGTCGGCGGCATGCGCCAGCACCGACGACCCGCCGGCTGCGGCGTTGAGCTTTTCGGCGACCGCACCCCGTCGCTCGGCATTGCGCCCCAGGATGGTGACCTGAGCACCACGTTCGGCGAGCAGCGCCGCGATCCCCTCGCCGATTCCGCTGCCACCTCCGGTGACCAGAACTGATTTCCCCGACATCGAACCCGACATTGACAACTCCCGTAGCTAGAACATGTTCTAGTTTCTACGATAGCGTGCCGGCCACCTGGGCGAGCCGGATATACGAAGACGAGCCGCCTATCGGCGGCTCGTCTTTGTAGAAGTGGATCGTGTGAAGCTAGGAGGCGCGGCGGCTGCGCTCTGCGACCGTGGGCCGCAGGGTGTTCATCGCCGGCCGATCGGTGAGGTAGACATCGGTGGTCTTCGGGGAGAAGGTGCCGTCCGGCTGGATCTTGAACTGGGTCAGTCCGACGCCCGAGTCCTCGATGCCGCACCTGCCCATCAGGGTTCCGACGATCTGCCTGCTCATCACGCCGAGCTCCACCAGGGGGCGGTTGCGGTGTGTACGCACCCCCAGGTTGACCTGGCCGATACCGGACATGCCGTAGCGGTCGTACGTGTCGACCAGCAGGCCGATCTCCACCCCGTACCCGGGAGCGAACGGCACCGCGCACAGCAACTCGCGCGTTCCCGCGTATTCGCCCCCCAGCGGCTGGAGCACCGCGGTGAGTTCGGGCTTGAACGACGCCAGCAGCGGACGGGCGACGAGCTCGGTGACCCGGCCTCCCCCGTTGGCATCCTCGACCTGCCCGGTGCGGAGCGGCCGTCGATAGAAGCCCTTCACCAGCTGGATCTCCTCGTTGAGGAGAAGCGGGCCGAGAAGTTTGGGCACGAACATCGGATCCGGATCGATCAGGTCGGAGTCGACGAACGCGATCAGGTCGCCGGTGGTGGCAGCGAGCGAGCGCCAGAGCACCTCGCCCTTACCGCGCACGGGCTCCACCTCGGGAACGGCTTCCTCGCGGGTGATGACCTGAGCGCCCGCCGCGATGGCCCGTTCGGCGGTGGCATCGGTGGAGCCCGAGTCGAGCACGATCAGCTCGTCGACGAGGGTGCCGAGGAGCGGGCGGATCGACGCGATGACGTCGGCCACGGTCTCTTCTTCGTTGAGTGCGGGCAACACCACCGAGACGGTGCGGCCGTTCTTCGCCGCGACGAGCTCGTCGACGGTCCAGTCGGGGCGATCCCAACTGTGATCGGCCGCCCACATGGATTGGGGCGATTTCTCGGGTGCGGACGCAATCGGCGTCCAGACACGGTCGGACTTTCCAGTGACTTGCTTCCCAGCGGTCATGCCAAACCCCTTACTGTTCGGGTGGGTGGTCTGGTTCCGTTCACTGCGGCAACCATATCGACCACCCTTCGAGTGGCGGCAACCTCGTGTACGCGAAACACGCGAGCCCCGGCGGAGGCGGCAAGTGCGGTCGCGGCGAGAGTCCCCTCCAGCCGATCTTCCAGGCCTACACCCAGAGTCTCCCCTACAAAATCCTTGTTGCTGAGCGCCATCAGCACTGGCCAACCGCTATTAACCAGAACGTTCACGTGGCGTAACAAAGCAAGCCCGTGATGAGTGTTCTTCCCGAAATCGTGGGTGGGATCGATCACGATCGAATCCTGTTTCACGCCACTGGCCAACGCATGATCGGCAGCACGGGTGAGTTCGCTGTGCACATCCGCAACAACGTCCGGATACCGCACCCGGTGCGGCCGGGTGCGCGGGACGGCCCCACCGGTGTGCGAGCAGACGATTCCCGCCGACATCTCGGCGGCCACGGCCACCAACCCGGGATCGGCACCCGACCAGGTGTCGTTGATCAGGTCGGCGCCGGCCGCGACCGTCGCGCGGGCCACCTCGGCGCGCCAGGTGTCGATGCTGATGATCAGATCGGGATGCCTGGCCCGGATCCACTCGATCATCGGCAGTACGCGGCGCGTCTCCTCGGCGGCGTCGACGTCCGCACCCGGCCCGGCCTTCACCCCACCGATGTCGACGATATCCGCGCCTTCGGCCACCACCTGGTCCACCCGCGACTTCGCCGCGTCGTCGGTGAAGCTCGATCCGCGATCGTAAAAGGAGTCCGGGGTGCGGTTGACGATGGCCATGACGAGAGCACGGTCGGTGGCGACGGGACGGCCACACAGGGTCGCGGAGACGGACGGTCCGGCCGGGCTGCGCTGGGGCAGCGTCATGTGAGCCGGGCCCCTATCCGCGGGGGACCTTCGCCGCGGCGACATCCTGTGGATAGTCGTCGTAGAACTCGACATATCCGTCGGCGCTGCCCTTGAGAACGTAGAGCTTGTCGTCTCCGACGTCGCCGAAACCCTCCTCGCGCAACTCGACCTTGCGGTTCTTGAACGTCGAGGTCTGTTCGAGCTCGGACACCACCCGGACGAACAGCGGCACCGCGTATGCCGGAAGGGAGTCGTAGAGATGCTTGCCGAGCGCTTTCGGGTCCAGTTCCTGGCCGTCGCGAAGGGTCACCGCAGCCATTCCGGCCTTGCCGTCGGTATCGGGCACCTCGACGCCGTAGACGACGCAGTGATCGATCGCGTCGACGCCGCCGAGTTCGGCCTCCACCTCCGTGGTGGCGACATTCTCGCCCTTCCATCGAAACGTATCCCCGAGTCGATCGACGAACGCGATGTGGTGCATCCCCAGATCCCGGACCAGATCACCCGAGTTGAACCAGCGGTCCCCGGACTTGAACGCGTCCTTGATGATCTTCTTGTTCGAGGCCTCTTCGTCGGTGTAGCCGTCGAACGGGACGCGATCGGAGATCTCTGAGATCAGCAGTCCGCAGCCACCTTTCGGTACTGTCGTCAATTTGCCCTGTGCATTGCGCTCGGGTTCACCGGTTTCGGCGTCGTATTCGACGATCTTGAACGGAAGCGGACAGAACCCCGCCGTCTTGGTGAGGTTGAAGACGTTGATGAAGGCCAGGTTCAGTTCGGAGGCCCCGTAGAACTCGACCACCCGCTCGATGCCGAAACGCTTGGTGAAGTCGTCCCAGATCTCCGACCGCATGCCGTTGCCGACGATGATGTTCACACCGTGGCTGCGGTCGGTGGATTTCTCCGGTTGCGCCATGAGGTACCGGCACAACTCCCCGATGTAACAGAACGCGGTGGCCCGGTTGAGGATGATGTCGTCCCAGAACTTCGAGGCCGAGAACGACTTGCCAATGGCCAGGCACGCCCCCGAGGCGAGCACCGACGACAGCGCGACCGTCAGTGCATTGTTGTGGTAGAGCGGCAGGGCGGAATACATGGTGTCGCTGTGCCGCAACCGAACACCCATACCGCCGATGCCGTCCATGCTCGTCATCCACCGGTAGTGGGACATGATGCTGGCTTTGGGCATCCCGGTGGTACCGGAGGTGAAGATGTAGAACGCCTTGGTGGACGCCGGAAGACCGGCGGTGACGGACGGGTTCTCGTCACTGAGGCCCTCGGACGCGTCGTCGAGCTCTGCGAAATCGACCGTGACGTCGGGGGCTTCGGTCCTGTCGATGGAGTCGAGAGCTTCCTTGGCATCCGGGTCCACCACGAGCACGGTTGCGTCGAGAATGCCGAGGCTGTGGCTCAGCACGTGGCCGCGCTGGTTGTAATTGAGCATTCCCGCGATCGCGCCGAGCTTGACTGCGGCGAGCATGACGAGCAGCGTCTGTGGTTTGTTCTTGGCGAGCACTCCGACGACGTCACCGACGCCGACCCCGTTCTTGCCGAAGAACGCGGCGTAACGATTGATCTGCCGATTGGCCTCGCCATAGGTGATGGACTTGCCCTCGAAGCGGATGAACGGACGTTCGGGGTGCTTGGCGACGAGTCCGTCGAAGACCGAGCCGATCGTCGCCTCTGCTTTCGGGCGACGCAGGATCAGTCCGGGCGCGTGCCGAATGACCCCCGGAAGGTCGGGAACCATGCCCAGGGCGCCTTTGGCGACGTCGAGTAGTCCAACACTGTTCCGGGTTTCGTTCGCCACGTAAGCTCCGATGCTTGTGAGTTGTGCCACGGTTGAATTTAGTCGAACTCCGCCCCGGTCAACCTCGCCCCGTCGCGGTCGCGTTGAAGAGGTTACCGACATTCACAGATAAATACCGCACCCTGCCAGTGCATCGGGCACCGTGCGCGTCACCAGCAACCGGTCGAGCGCCGATCGCGACACGAATCCGGTTTCTGCAAGAGTGTCCAGCCACTGCAGCAGTGGCTCGTAGTGCCCGTCCGGGTCGAGCAGCACCACCGGTTTGTCATGCATGCCCAGATACCCGGCCGTCCACGTCTCAAACAGTTCTTCCAGGGTGCCGATCCCTCCGGGAAGGGTGATGAAGGCGTCCGCGCGGTCATCCATCTGCTGTTTGCGTTCCCGCATGGTGTCGGTGACCACCAACTCGTCCGCATCTACGTCGGCGACTTCCCTGTGTACCAATGCTTTTGGGATGATTCCGACCGTCTGCCCACCGGCCTTCCTGGTCGCGACCGCGATGGCGCCCATCATCGAGACGTTTCCCCCACCGGAAACCAGGGAGTGGCCCGCGGCCCCGATCGCGGTGCCGAGTTCGGTGGCCAGCGACAGGTGGCGGTCGGCGACGGGGCCAGAGGCGCAATAGACACAGATGGCGCTCATCGCCGGTCCTCTCCGCCCTGACGCTGGCGCGACTCACCGATGATCGCGACCGCGTCGGCGACCGAATCGGTCACCTGCAGCAGCTCGACGTCGGCGGGTGAGACGAAGCCCTGCTCGACGAGAGTGCCGCGCACCCAGTCCAGCAGGGGACCCCAGAATTCCGTGCCGAGCAGGACGATCGGGAACTGGGTGACCTTTCGGGTCTGCACCAGCGTCAATGCCTCGAACAATTCGTCGAGGGTGCCGAATCCTCCCGGGAGGCAGACGAAGGCCTGCGCGTACTTCACGAACATCGTCTTGCGGACGAAGAAGTATCGGAAATTGATCCCGAGATCGACCCACTGGTTCAAGTTCTGCTCGAACGGCAACTCGATGCCCAAACCGATGGAGTAGCCGCCCGCCTCGCAAGCTCCGCGGTTGACCGCCTCCATCAGTCCCGGACCGCCGCCGGTCATCACCGGATACCCGGCGCCGGCGAGCGCGCCGCCGAGGTCCCGGCCGAGGTCGTAGTAGGGGGTGTCCGGGGCGATGCGCGCCGACCCGAAGACGGTCACCGCGCCGGAGACCGTGGCCAGGTTGTCGAAGCCCTCGACGAACTCGGACTGGATCCGCAGCACGCGCCAGGGGTCGCGGTCGGAGTCAGCCGACCGCAGCAGCCGCTGGTCGGTGGTCTGCGTCGGCGTGGTCTGGTCTTCGCGGATCCGGGCAGCGCCGCGGTAGCTGAGTCTGGTGTCGCGGTCGGGTTGGGGCATGGCCACGACGCTAGCTCAGCAGATAACGCCGCAGGATGTCGGTCACCTCGGTGATCTGCGCGGTGGGTACCCGCTCATCGCGTTTGTGCGCGAGGTTGGGGTCGCCCGGGCCGAGATTGACCGCTGGGATACCGAGGGCCGAGAACCGGGAGACATCGGTCCAGCCGAACTTCGCCCGGAACTTGCCACCGGCTGCGGCGACGAGCGCGGCTGCCGCCGGGTCGGACAATCCGGGCAGCGCCCCGCCCGCCGCGTCGGTGATCTCGAAGGTGACCGCTCCCGAATCGATTGCGGCGGCGAACACCTCGCGGACGTGCTCGGTGGCCTGCTCGACGGAGCGATCCGGGGCGAACCGGAAGTTCACGTCGACGCTCGCGGCGTCGGGCACGACGTTTCCGGCCACGCCACCCTCGATGCGCACCGCCGAGAGTCCCTCGCGGTATTCGCAGCCGTCGATGTCGACGCGCCGTGGGCTGTAGTCGGCCAAGGTCTGCAACACCGATCCGAGCTTGTGGATCGCATTGTCTCCCTTCCAGGACCGGGCCGAGTGTGACCGCACCCCAGACGCGGTGAGCCTCGCCCGCAGCGTCCCCTGGCAGCCGGCCTCGATCTGGCCTGCGGTCGGTTCTCCGAGGATCGCGACGTCCGCGCGCAACCACTCCGGGAGCTCCCGCTCGATGAAGCCCAGACCGTTGTACCGGGCGGCGATCTCCTCACAGTCGTAGAAGATCAACGTCAGATCGCACACGGGGTCGACGAGCGTGGCAGCCAGGTGCAAGAACACCGCGTCGCCGGATTTCATGTCCACCGTGCCACAACCGTGCAGCACGTCGCCCTCGGCACTGTCGCGCTCTCGGCGGCTCGGCACGTTGTCGGCAATGGGCACCGTATCGAGGTGCCCGGCGAGCATCACCCGCCTGCCCTTCCCGAAGTTGGTGCGGGCCAACACCCGATTACCGTGGCGCACGACCTCGAACCCGGTGGTCTGCTCGCGGAGCGCGGCTTCGACGGCGTCCGCGATGAGGGATTCGTCGTGGCTCTCACTGGCGATGTCGACGAGCGCCGCCGTCAGGTCGATCGGGTCGGCGTGCAGGTCCAATGCGGGAATGCTCACGGTGTTCACCGTAGCGTCCGAAGCACCGCAGTCGTCAGCCTTGCCCAGACATCTGGCGCGCAAGCACTTCCGTCCCCGGACCCGTGGTGTCCGTCAATGCGCAACCGCGCCCGGTCAGGATCAGCATCAGAGATACGGCCGGGCCCTCGACCACCGGTCCGTCGCCCTGGCTCCAGGCGAGGTCTGTCGCCTGCCAGCGCACGCTGTCGATCGGCTTCGAGAAGGGCATATCTCCGGAGTAGCCGGTGAGGAAGTCCAGCACAGCAACCTGCCTGTGCTCAGGTATCACGTAGGCGAGGTTCAGCGGCCGGCGAATGTCTTGTCCGTGCACAAGGATATCGGTCAGTGGAGCCAGCGGCCCCTTCCCCGGCGGGGTGAATGTACTGTTTGCCTTCGCGGCCAGCAGCTCGGGCAGATTGTCGCCGTCTTCGATGCGGGTGCGCCGGGTGATGTGCTGATTGGCCCGATCGAAGTCGCCGCGATATCGCGCCATCGTCAATCCGAACTTCCAGAGCGGCGTCACCAGGGGCATCACGAGATGGGCCGCGACATCACGGATCGTCCAGGCGTCGCACAGCGACTGGGTATCCCACTGTTTGGTGGTCAGCGTCGCGAGGGTCTCGGCCAAGATGCGCCGTTCCTCGGCTATCTCGGCAAAGATCGCGTCATTCGACTTGGGTCTCATGGATGCTCCTCTGAGGTTGGTGCCGGCGGCTCGCCCTGAGATCGTCCCCATTTCAAGGGTCGCCCGGCATATCGCCAGGCGTCCACCCGAAAGGGGACGATCTCAGGGCAACCCCCAGGCACACCAGACTTCAGAACTGTCCGAAATGTTCATGCCACCGGGACTACCACGCCGATAGCGTCGACACCATGACATCAACGACACCCACGCTCAATGCCCTGTCGATCGTCGTCGACGACATGGCCGACTCGCTGGCGTTCTATCGCGCCTGCGGTCTGGAGTTTCCCGAGGATGCCGGCGCCCCGCATGCGGAAGCCGTTGCCGCAGGGGGATTCCGGATCCTGCTCGACACCGCCGCGAGCGTCGCGACCTTCGATCCGGACTGGCATCCCGCGACGGGTGGCCAGCGGATCTCGCTCGCGTTCGAGTGTGCCGTTCCCGCCGAGGTCGACGCCCGCTACGAGGCGCTCACTGCCGCCGGACACGCCGGACACCTCGCACCGTTCGATGCGGTGTGGGGCCAGCGGTATGCCACAGTCACCGATCCGAACGGCAACACCGTCGACTTCTACGCCGCTCTGTCCTGACCTCCCGAAATGGGTTGTTCTGGCGAGGAAAAGTGCAGGTCAGCTCCGCCAGAACAACCCATCATCGGAGGGTGGGGGCAAGGAAGTCGGCGGGTGAGCGGCCGGTCACGGACCGGAAGTCGCGGAACATGTGGGCGTAATCGGCATATCCGCAGTCGTATGCCGTGTCGACGGCCGAGCAGCCCGTCCGCAGACCGGCCATCGCCGCGTTCACCCGAAGAATTCGCTGCAGCACCTTCGCGCCGTAGCCGTAGTGATGCCGAGACCAGCGCTGCAGCTGCCTCGGGCTGGCACTGATCTGATCGGCGACGCCCGCCACCGGATGACCCGCCGACAGCAGCGAGGTGGCCGGATGAAGCCATCGCGGAGGTGGGCTCCGGTCGAGTTGCGCGGCCGCGAAACGCTCCAGGACCTTTCCCGGGTCACCGGTGGCGGCCTCCTCGGACAGGCGACGGGCCTGCGACGACCCCGCGATGTCAGCGAAGTCGACGCGGCCGTTCACCATCGCGTCGGCCGGCACACCGAGCACCGACGGTGCGACGCCGGGATCGAATCGCAACGCCACCATGTCGCCAGAACCCGTCGCGCTGACCGGAACCGTGTCGGGCCCGGCGACCAAGAGCCCGGTACCCGTCCAGATCAGATCCATACAGCCGTCCGGCAAGATCTCGACAGGAGCGACCGGGCCCTGGCGACGCCAGACGGTCGCCGGGACCAGCGTCGAGCGCTGCTCGGAGTAACCCACGCGCTCCATTGTCCTCGGTACTGTCGCCCCGCGTAAACTCCTGACCCGTGACCAACGCATCTGGAGCCTCCGCCATCGGCATCGCCACCATCACCGACTCGGGCGCAGTGCTCGACACCTGGTACCCCTCCCCCGAATTGACCGAGGCAGGCGAATCCGGGACCACCGAACTCGACGCTGCCGGCACCCCCGCAGAACTGTCGTCGCTGGTGGGCACCGATTCGGACCGCGGCGTCCGGACCGTGGCCGTGCGCACCTCGATCGTCCTGGCCGACGCCCCCGCCGACGCCCATGACGCCTACCTGCGCCTGCACCTGCTCTCGCACCGACTCGTCATCCCGCACGGCGCGAACATGGATGGCGTCTTCGGCAAGCTGTCCAACGTGGTCTGGACGAACTTCGGCCCGTGCGCGGTCGACGGCTTCGAGGTGACCCGCGCCAAGCTCAAGAGCCGCGGTGCGGTGACCGTCTACGGCATCGACAAGTTCCCTCGGATGGTGGATTATGTTGTGCCGAGCGGGGTCCGGATCGCCGACGCCGGCCGGGTCCGCCTGGGCGCACACCTCGCCGACGGCACCACCGTCATGCATGAGGGTTTCGTGAACTTCAACGCGGGCACGCTGGGCCACTCGATGATCGAGGGACGCATCTCGGCAGGCGTCATCGTCGGAGACGGTTCCGACGTCGGCGGTGGCGCGTCGACGATGGGGACGTTGTCCGGCGGCGGCAAAGAGATCATCTCCCTCGGCAAGCGATGCCTGCTCGGCGCCAACTCCGGCTGCGGCATCGCGCTCGGCGACGACTGCGTCATCGAGGCCGGGCTCTACGTCACCGCCGGCACCAAGGTCACCGGTCCCGACGGCACCGTCGTCAAGGCCCGCGACCTCTCCGGAAAGAGCAACATCCTGTTCCGACGCAACAGCACCACCGGCGCGGTCGAGGTCGTGCCCTGGAAGGGCGACGGCATCGAGCTGAACGCAGCTCTGCACGCCAACTGAATCGGGCGGTTTCACCGCTGCTCCACCTGAAATAGCGCCGCCCACCGGTGATTACCGGTGGGCGGCGCGAATTCGGGTGGGCGGTGGGGCCCGTGATGGCTGCGGGGAGATCAGTCCCCGCCACCGCCTCCGCCACAGCCGGAGCCACAGGACGAAGAGCTGCACGACGAACCCGAGCTGCAGGAGTTACCCGAACTGCAGCTGTTGTTGTCGCCATGATGGTGACCCGAATCCCAGGTGTTACCGGACGACCCACTCCAGTACCCACCCGTGCCGCCTGAATCATCCCGGTATCGATCGGCCGCTCTGGACGAATGCGACCCCACGACCGCGATCAGGGCGATCACCGCCCCGCCCGCCAGACATGCCAGCACCACCACGAGAACCGTCATTGCCTCGCCCTCCTATCCGCCGCTGCTTCCACAACCGCCACCGCCTCCACCACCGGAGGATCCTCCCCCGCAACCGCTTCCGCACGAACTTCCGCAGGAGCCACCGCCGCCCCCATCCCCGCCTCCGCCGCCGTCTCCGATCCAGCCGCCCGGACGCCGGCGGCGGGCCCTGTCCGTCTCGGAGCTGCCGAAAAAGGCCCTCGTCGAGTAGAGCACCGCTGCGCTCACGACGATCACAATCACCGCAATGGTCATGACAATCCCTCCCTCTCGTCTTCACGTGGTCGTGAAACAGCTAGATGCCAAGTGTTCGAACCGATCCCGATGATCAACACCCGCCTACCGCGATAACGCACCCATGCAGTCCGCCTGGCGCCGATGTACACCCTCTCGACGCGCAGCCAATCCCGGGTCACGCCATCGAGGTCGGAGCGCGTTCCGAGCCACCGCGTGAACGCCGCGACATCGTCGTGCGCGCATCCGTTGACCGCGACCTCCCTTCCGTACTCGGCGAACCGGCGCCGCCACTGCGGCAGGGCGCCGAGTTGCGGTCCTGCCCGCAGGGCCGCTGAGGCGCGTTTTCCGATGAGGATGTCACTGGTCAAAGCGGAGCCCACCGGATCGAACCCGGCCGGCACGCGGCCGGCCAACAGGTCCGTGACCACCGCATGCTGCCGCGCTGCGAGCAGTGCCCGCGCGTCGTCAAGTGCTGGGTTCGAGGTCACGCGATTCCTCCTGCCGGCGAGACGTTGCCACACTGATGATCTGATCGATGACCTCCAGGTCGGCCGCCACCGCAGCTGAGGTGACGTCGCTGTCACGCTCGAGCATGATCCCGGGTAGCGGCAGACCACCCTCACGGCAGTGCGCGACGAACGCGGCGAGCATCGATCCGACAGCGTCGATCATCGGATCTCCGTGGGTGTCGATGTACATCCCCTCACGGAAGCGCCCACCGGCCGTATGGACGTACGCCGCGTGCGCCAACGGGAATCGGTGTAGATCGGCCACGGGGTCGCCACCTCGGGCGATTGCACTGGCATAGAGGTTGGCCACATCGAGAACGAGTCGCACACCGGTGCGGCGGACGATCTCGGTCAGGTAGTCGGGTTCATCGAACTCGTCTTCTGGCCAGCCGATCAGAGCCGCGACGTTCTCGAGGGCCAAAGGCACCCCCAGCACGTCCTGCGCGCGGGAGATGTTGTCACACAGTACATCCAATGCCTGGCGCGTTCGCGGCGGCGGCAGCAGGTGCCCGGCCTCGAGCACGTCCCCGTGCATCGGGTCCGGCGACTCGGCGGCCCGGACGAAGGCGATGTGCTCGCTCACCAGCGGCGACTCCAGTTCCCGCGCGAGCCTCGCGAGATGTGCCAGCCGGTCCGGGTCCGGTAGGTCCGCTCCGGCGAGGCCCAGTCCCACCCCGTGCGGGATCAGCACCACGCCCCGCGCCCGCAGTTCCTCGACTCCGCTGGGCAACCGTCCGGGAGTCATGTTCTCGGCGACGACCTCGGTGAAGGTCAGCGATCCGGCGTCGGCGAGCCCGACGAGCATCTCCGAGATGGCCGGGCGCCATGCGATGGACGAACCCGAGACCTGTGCCCTCATGTGCGCGTCCTTTCACTCGCTCACGAGTGGACGCCGTTGGCCACATTCGAATCCGTTGTCCGAGTTACAGATTCGCAGTCAGTTCTCATTCCACAGTTTCACCGAAACTTCGGCGTCTGGGGTAACGGACTGGTCTCAGATTGGACACAGCTGCGACGACGCAGGTCAGGAGGCCAGACGGCTCGCTGCTTCAGCGATTCTCTCATCCGTGGCGGTCAAAGCCATCCGGACGTGCCGCACTCCGCGAGGTCCGTAGAAGTCGCCGGGAGCGGCGAGAATTCCGCGCTCAGCGAGCCAAGCGACGGTGTCGCGACACGGCTCGTCGCGGGTGGCCCACAGATACAGCCCCGCCGCGGATTCATCGATCCGGAACCCGGCGGCGGTCACCGCGGCCCTGAGGGTTTCGCGGCGCAGCCGGTAGCGTTCCCGCTGCTCGGCTGCGTGCCCGTCGTCGCCGAGCGCCGCCGACATCGCGGCTTGGATCGGGAACGGAACGATCATCCCGGCGTGCTTGCGTACGGCCAGCAGTTCACTGATGAGCGCGGGATCACCGGCAAGGAACCCGGCTCGATAACTGGCGAGGTTGGACGTCTTCGACAACGAATGCACCGCGAGCAGACCGGAGTTGTCTCCGTCGGTCACCCGTGGGTCGAGGATGGAGACCGGCTCGTCATCCCAGGCCAAGCCCAGGTAGCACTCGTCAGACACCACCAACGTGCCGCGTTCGCGCGCCCAGGAGACGACTTTGCGCAGATGCTCGACAGGCAGCACTTTGCCGGTCGGATTCGACGGTGAGTTGAGGTAGATCATGGCCGGCGTTGCGGGTCCGATCTGGGTGAGCGAATCCGCCCGGAGTACGTCTGCGCCGGCCAGCAGAGCACCGACCTCATACGTCGGGTAGGCGACCTCCGGTATGACGACCTGATCACCGGCGCCGAGCCCCAGGGTCGACGGCAACCCGGCGATCGCCTCTTTCGTGCCGATCACGGGGAGGATCATCGACAGGTCCAGCCCATCGATGCCATGCCTACGCTTCAACGCATCGATCGCGGCCCTGCGCACCTCCACGGTGCCGATGGTCGTCGGATATCCGGGAAAGCCGGATGCCGCTGCCAGCGCTTCGCGGATCAGCGGATCAACCGGGTCCACCGGGGTACCGACCGACAGGTCCACGATCCCGCCGGGGTGTGCGGCCGCGCGCTCCTTCGCACCGAGCAACGTGTCCCAGGGAAAGTCCGGGAGTCGCCTCGACACCGGCGCTCGGCCGCGCAGCACAGACATCGGCGTCGTCAGTCCTCGGTGTTCATCGGGGGCAGGGCCTTGACGAACGGCGAGTCGTAATCGACCTTGCCCAGCTTGCTGGCGCCACCCGGGGATCCCAGGTCGTCGAAGAAATCGACATTCGCGTTGTAATAACCTGCCCACTCGTCGGGCACATCATCTTCGTAGAAAATGGCCTCGACCGGACACACCGGCTCGCATGCACCGCAGTCGACGCATTCGTCGGGGTGGATGTACAGCATCCGTCCACCCTCATAAATGCAGTCGACAGGGCACTCCTCGACGCACGCCTTGTCCAGGACATCAACGCAAGGTTCAGCGATGATATAGGTCACCGGCCACCCTCCTCACAATCACAGTTCACTCACACGTGGGCTGCACGCGCTCGAAAGCGGGCATGCCTTGTGGATTGAAGGTCGCCCAGCCTGCCCGCTTGTTGCCTTCCAGTATCCGCGTACTGCATTCCAAGTCAAAACCCGGGTCACCCTGCCTCACGGGCGCCTCCCCAGGTCAACGCAATCGACGTCGGCAGCGCACGCCTGACCACTGCTTTCAAATCAGACAGGTCCTAAACCTGTGCGAAACGCCGGGGCGGCGGCAGTATCTGTTCCGTGACCGTGCGACCGACCCCCCTGTGGAACCGAATGTGTTGTTGCTGCTGACCCCTGGCAACCAACACCACTCGATTCATCAGGAGCATCCTCACATGACCTCGACCCTCTCGCGGCCCGCGTCCGTCAGTGCGCCGACACAGCATCTGTCCAGCCGCACCCCGTCGCCCACCCATCACCTGCCGACGCGTCTGCGTCCCGCAGACCTGCTGCGGCTGACCGATCAGGGTGCATCCGACGTCCTGGACGGTCGGCACGACGATGTGCTGCCCAAGTACTGGGACCGGGAGAAGCGCTGGGCCACCCGCCTCCACTACGACGACGACGTCGACGTGTGGCTGATCAGCTGGACCCCCGACGAGTCCACGGACCTGCACGACCATGCCGGTTCCCTCGGCGCCCTCACCGTGCTGTCAGGTGCACTGACCGAATATCGCTGGACCGGGAGCCAACTACGTGCCCGCACCCTCGACGAAGGTGATCAGGCGTCGTTCCCGCTGGGCTGGGTCCATGACGTCGTCCGTAGCCCGACTCGAGCAGTGACGAGCGAGCCGACCCTGAGCGTCCACGCCTACTCACCGCCGCTCACCGCGATGTCCTACTACGAAGTCACCGACAGTCAGTCGCTACGACGCACCAAGACGGTGCTCACCGACGGTGGCGCGGCATGAGTTCGGGGCGACGCACCAAGACGGTGCTCACCGACGGAGGGTCGGCGTGAGCGCACGACCCAAGAGCATCGACGAGGTACTCCTCGAAGCCCGCGCAGGTCTCGACCGGCTCGCGGCACAAGATCTTCCGTCCGCGCTGGCGAATGGCGATGTCCTCGTCGACATTCGGCCCGCCGCCCAGCGTGCCGAGGAGGGTGAGCACCCTGGTGCCCTGGTGATCGAGCGCAACGTCCTGGAGTGGCGCGCCGATCCGACCTCCGATGCCAGGATTCCCGAGGCCGTGGACCACGACGTGGCCTGGATCATCCTGTGCTCGCAGGGTTACACCTCGAGTCTGGCCGCTGCCGCGCTGCAGAATCTCGGACTGCACCGCGCCACCGATGTCATCGGCGGCTACGAGGCACTTGTCCAGGCAGGTCTGGTCTGACGTGACCGCCGAGCGGTGATCCGCTCAGCGGATCACCGCTCGGCGGTGATCCGCTCAGCGGATGTTCTTCACCGCGTTGTCCGCGGCGCGGCGCAGTGCGCCGGTCTCCCCGATGTAATCGGCGGCCGCCCCGACCAGCGGTAGCGCCCCGAGCAGTCGCCAGGGCTGACGTGAGGACGGGCGCCGGGCAAGTTCGGAGAGGATCGCGCGCGACTTGCCGATCCGGTTCCAGGCCCCACGGGCGAGGTCCGTGGACGAGTGCTCGTCCTTGCGCGTATCAGGTGTGCTCAGAACGGTTTTCGAGTCGAGATTTCGGTTGAGGAGCACGCGCGCGAGCAAGTCCACATGGCGGTGGCGATCGTCGACGCCGTAGGCGCGGGCAACCGCGCACAGGAGTACGGCCTGCTGGGCGAAGCCGATGACGGTCTGCAGCGGAAGCCGATCGGCGATGACCCCGAAAACACCCGGGTACGCCACGGCCAGGGTGCTGATCGGCCCGACCCGCTTGATCCACCAGTCCCGACGCTCCTCTGCGGTCCACCCCGCCCACTTCGCGGTGCCGGGCAGACCGGCGCTGTCGGAGGCCCAGATCAGCGAATCATCAATGGCACCCAGGACTTTGGTGACGAGCGCCTCGGACGACATCGCCTGATTCGCCTGTTGCTCCACGGTGCCGAAGGTGCGCCGTTTGATGCCCAGCGGGTCGAGGTGCTCGACCGCAGAGAGCGCCGGGTCGATCACACCCGTGAGGGTGTACAGCAGTTTGGCGACGTCGCGGTCGGTCAGCGCCTGAACAGGTGGAAGCAGCATCAGCGCGCCTGTGGGGTCGAGGTGGGTGACGTCGCCGGTGCTGCGTTCTCGTGCCACGGGCTCTCGTGCCATGCCGCGCCGGTCGGGTTGACGTCGACTGCCAGCCCGGTGTCCGGGTCGGCCAGCGCCTGCACGTGCGCACTGATCCGGTGATCGATCCAGGGCTCACCGGTCAACACGTATCTCGGTTGCGCCGCAACACGTTCGGTGAGCACGTAGCCGGTACCGGCCGTGATCTGCGCCAGCGCGTCGAGATTGGGCCACGGCCTCTCGGGGTTGACGTGGTCCGGTGTCAGGGGCGAAACACCGCCCCAGTCATCCACTCCGGCTTTGACCAGCGACGCGCATTCTTCCGGCGACACCAGGTTCGGCGGGGCCTGGATCCGGATGTGCGGTCCGAGTACGAGTCGCGCCACCGCGACGGCGGCAAGGAACTCGTCGAACTCCGCGTCGGCGACCCCACGCATCGCGGTGTCGGGCTTCGCCCGGAAGTTCTGCACGATGACCTCCTGCAGATGCCCGAACTCGTTGTGCACCTTGGCCATCTCGAACAGCGAGTCAGCACGCTCGGCCCGGTTCTCCCCGATCCCCACCAGGATCCCGGTCGTGAACGGCACCGAGTTCTTGCCTGCGTCGATGAGCACCTGCTTGCGGACCTCGGGGTCCTTGTCCGGACTCCCGTAATGGGCGTTGCCCTTGTCGGTGAACAACCTGCGGGCGGTGGTCTCGAGCATCATTCCCATCGACGGGGCAACGGGTTTGAGCCAAGCCATCTCATCGCTGCTCATCACCCCGGGGTTCAGGTGTGGCAACAGCCCTGTCTCTTCGAGCACGCGGATCGAGGCGGCGCGGACGTAGTCGAGAGTCGATGCGTATCCATGGTCGTCGAGCCACGCCCTCGCTTCCGGCCAACGATCCTCCGGACGATCACCCAGCGTGAAAAGCGCCTCTTTACAGCCCATCTCGGCGCCGCGGCGCGCGATGTCGAGCACTTCGTCCATCTCCAGGTACATCCCTTTGCCCGCCCGGGCGAGCTTGCCGGGGACGGTGACGAAGGTGCAGTAGTGGCAGCGGTCGCGGCACAGTGTGGTCAGCGGGATGAACACCTTGCGCGAGTAACTGATCTGCCCTCCGCGCCCCTCGGCCTCGAGTCCGGCATCACGGACCCGGCCCGCATAGGTGCACAGCGCGGCGAGATCGTCGCCCCGCACACCGAGCAGGACGGTGGCCTCGTCGAGGTCGATCGACTCGCCGGCGCGCACCCGGTCGAGCGCGCGCGCCACCTCGGCGGGTTCAGGTGGCTCATCGGACGGGTTCACGGCCCCGGGCATAGCCGGATCGGGCAGCAGTGTCGTCTCGGAGGTCACCATCAGATAATGCTCCCTGGTCGCCGGTTCATTCCCTGCCACCCTTGCTCGGGTGCACCGGCGGCGTCTCCGACGCAGGCAGCAGGCCCGCATAACCCGCGAACATCGGTGCCGCGACACCCAGGGCCAGCAGCAGGAACGAGCGCCAGTCCTGCGGGATCACCGCATCGCCGCCGGGACCGCCCGCAGCCGAGACGAAGAAGGCAACCGCGAACGCGACCAGCGCTCCGAACTTCGCAGGCCCCGCGGTCAGGGTCGCGCTGAACCACAGCAACACGTAGTTCGCGAGCCCCGCCGCCAGCGCGCTGATCGGGAACGCCACCGAACCGATGGACAGTTGCAGGAACGCGACGCCGAGGATGCCGACGAGAAAGCCGTCGATCCACAGGAACCCGAGAAGGAACTTCCGCATCACCTCGCCATGCATCACAGCCCTCCGAAAAGGTCGGTTTCCCGCCCTACCGGGCCGAGCGGACCGGGGTCGCCGGCCACCAGCATGTAGTGTTCCTCGGCGAATATGGGCTGAATGATGTTGTTCGACAGAGCGTATTCGGTGCCGGACGGTGCCACCGTGACCTGCGTGGCGTGCGCGGCCAGGGCCCGGACCTTGCGGTCGTAGACCTCCCGGACGTCGATGGCGGTGGTGATCTCGCCGTCACGATGACTGGGCAGTTCGCCGATCGCCGGCATCCGCCAGCCGGCAGGGACGCGGGTCTGTGCAGAAGCCAGACCGTCGGACAGTGCCGACTCCTCGGTGACCGTCCAGTAGTGCTTGGAGACCGCCCAGGCGTTGTCGGCGGCAGCCGCGATGTCGATCGCCTCGGCACAGATCGCGTGCACCTGGATGTGGTCCGGGTGTCCGTAGCTGCCGACCGGGTCATAGCCGACCAACACCTGTGGGCGCAGTTCGACGATCAGCTCCGCGAGAGCTTGCGCGGGCGCTCGCGACCCTGCGCCGATGAAGGCGCGCGGATGATCGTTCGACGGTGCGCCGGCCATGCCCGAATCACGCCACCGGCCGGCACCGCCGAGAAAATGCGGTTCGAGCGGTTTCGCCGGATCGGGGCTGAGCGCCACCAGCGCCTCGCTGAGTTCGCCGATCCGGTACCCACCGAGCTGATCGGCGCCTCCGTCGGCCACGAGGCCGCCCCATCGAGCACCGATGACCTCACCCTCTTCACCGAGGGTGCAGGTGACCACAGTGACCTCGGCGCCGTCGGCCAGGTACTTCGCGATGGTGCCGCCGGTGGTGATGGTCTCGTCGTCGGGGTGGGCATGGACGAGCAGCAAACGGTTCATCGTCTCGATTCGCTTTCAGTTACCGGTCTGCTGCTGCCAGGCCGCGGATCCACCGAAGATACCGGTCTGCACCGGTCCGGTCACCGCGGCTCCGGTGACCAGAGGCGAGACCGCGGTCGTCAAGACGTCCTGATAGACGGGCAGGTAAACCGACCGTTCGTCGAGCAGTCGCTGTGCTGTCCGCAGATTGTCCGTGGGGTCGTCCTCGGAGATCGCGCGGGTCGCGAGATCCTCCAGTTCGGGGTCACACAGCCCGGAGACGTTGCTCGTGTACCGCGGCTCGCTGCGCTCGGCGTCGGGAGCTTCTGAGCTGGATGGCGACGGAGTCGCGCTCGGTTCCGGCTCGGGTGCGGTCGTACGGGTGAGCGAGGTGCTCGGTGTCCCGGATACCCCGGGCACTTCGGTGCTCAGGCATTCGGTGTTCGAGGCGAGCGCCGTGGCCGGGGACTCTCCCGCCCGACTCCAGCCGACGACGAGGTCGACCCGGCGGCCGGTGAGCGCGGAGCTGTACAACTCGGCGGTCGACAGCGTCACGGCCTCGGCCCGGATGCCGGACCTGCTCAGTTGATCGACGATGTTCGCCGCGGCTGCCCCGGTCCGCGGATCGCCGGTCACCGATGCCACCCGGACGATCAGTGCGTCGCCGTCGCTTTCCTCGACCTCCTGCGCGCCCGCGGGAAGCGGAGGCAGACTGCTGTTCTCTGATCCGGTCGTGCCCTCTTCGCCTGACGCAGGCGCCTCGGTCGTGGTTGTGGTGGTCGTCGCACCCGGGGTGCTCTGCGCGGGGGTGGGAGCGGGCTCCACCGGACCCCGCTGGTATCCCGCCGACGTCAGCCATTGCTCGATCTGTTCAGGCGTCACAGTGAGTCGGGGCACCGGGTAGTAACCCGGATCGGACGGCGCGTACACGGAGTTCTCGGCGGGCAACACCTCGGTGTCGTCGGCCCCTGCGAAGGTGACGAGCCGGGTGTCGATCGACGCCAGGACTGCGCGCCGGAGGTCGAAGTTCGACATCGACTCCGTCCGCGTGTTGACCGTGACTCCGAGCGTGCGCGACTGCGGAACATTCCCTGTCTGCACGCCGCCGATGCTTCCGAGGTTGGCGGCAAGGGCGGGTCCGCCACTGACCGCGGCCACCCTGGTGTCACCCGAACGCATCGAGTCGGCGAGCTGGCTGGTGGTGCCGGCGCGCCGTAAGGTCATCCGGTCGAGCAGCGCCGGGGTGAGCCAGAACCTGTCGTTGCGGATGAGCCGAACTTCGTCCCGGCTGTGATCGATGCCGCTGATGGTGAACGGTCCGCCCGATGCCGGGAAGCCGCTGTCCATGCCTGATTGGAAACCGCCGGGTGCGCCTTTGAGGACGTGGGAGGGCAGCAGATCATTGAACAGTTCGCGCCACGCCGGGTAGGGCGCAGCGAACGTCGCCGTGACCTCTTTGCCTCCGGCACCACTGCGGACGTCGGTGATCAGGCGGTAGCCGGCCGGAGCCGTCACGTTCGGCTGGCGGCCCATCTGCTGCCAGAGGTAGATGAAGTCTTCCGCGGTGATCGGCAGCCCGTCCGACCACTGCGCATCTTCATGGATGCGATAGGTGACGGTGAACGGTGCCGTGCCGGAGACATCTGCGCTGGTCAGCAGCGCATTGTCCATCGTCCACACCACGCGACCGCCCTCGTTCGCGGGCCGGAACGAACTGGGCAACGTCATCGCGGCGACTGCAGTGGTCACCGCGGACTGGTCCGCAGCGAGATGGGGGTTGAACCCGATACCGATCGAATCGGTCGCCACGTAAAGGACCTGCCCGGACGGTTCGGCAGGCTCAGGCGGGACCGAATTGGTCTGCTGCACGGGGGGCGGCGGATCCGCGACGCAGCCGGTGACGACGAGCAGGCATGACAACGTCAGCGCGAAAATCCATCGTTTGCCCAATTGCTCGTTTTCCCCTGTCGTACCCGTCGCCGCCGCGGCCCGGTTCACCCGTCAGGGCTGGCGACCTTTCTACCCGAAGGTGTCCCCGGGGCGTCGCCGCCCCGGGTCCACCGCAGATCAGCTGACGCTCTGGTTGCGAGCCTTGGTCTTCGAACGCTCGCGGGCGCGGGTGTTGGAGTCGAGGTTGACCTTGCGCACCCGGACCACCTGAGGGGTGACCTCGACGCACTCGTCGTCGGTACAGAACTCCATCGCCGCTTCGAGCTCGAGCTTGATGGGCTTGGCGAGGGTCTCCATCACGTCGGCGGAGGACTGACGCATGTTGGTCAGCTTCTTCTCCTTGGTGACGTTGATGTCGAGGTCCTCCATGCGCGGGTTGATGCCCACGACCATGCCCTCGTAGGTGTCCGCGCCGGGCTCGACGAAGAAGGTTCCGCGGTCGGCCAGCTGGATCATGGCGAACGGGGTGACCGTTCCCGCGCGGTCGGAGACCAGCGAACCGGTGTGGCGGGCGCGTATCTCGCCGGCCCACGGCGCATAGCCGTCGAACACCGCGTTGGCGATACCGGTGCCGCGGGTCTCGGTCAGGAAATCGGTACGGAATCCGATCAGGCCGCGCGAGGGGACGATGAACTCCATGCGGACCCAGCCACTCCCGTGGTTCGTCATGTCGCCCATGCGGCCCTTGCGGGCGGCCAGCAGCTGCGTGACCGCACCGAGGTACTCCTCGGGGACGTCGATGGTCAGGTGCTCGAACGGCTCGTGGAGCTTGCCGTCGACCTGCTTGGTGACCACCTGGGGCTTGCCGACGGTCAGCTCGAAGCCTTCGCGGCGCATCTGCTCGACGAGGATGGCCAGCGCGAGCTCGCCACGACCCTGGACTTCCCAGGCATCGGGTCGGCCGATGTCGAGGACGCGCAGCGAGACGTTACCGATCAGTTCGCTGTCGAGGCGGTCCTTGACCATGCGCGAGGTGAGCTTGTGGCCCTTGACCCGACCGACGAGCGGCGAGGTGTTGGTGCCGATGGTCACCGAGATGGCCGGCTCGTCGACCGTGATCCGCGGCAGTGCGATCGGATGATCGACGTCGGCGAGGGTGTCGCCGATCATGATGTCCGGCATACCGGCCACGGCCACGATGTCGCCGGCGACGGCAATCTCGCCGGGCGTCCGCTCGACGCCGACGGTGATCAGGAGCTCGGTGATCTTGGCGCGCTCGGTGACGGGCTCGCCGTCGACCTCACGCAGCCAGGCCACGGTCTGGCCCTTCTTCAGCGAGCCGGCGTACAGACGGACCAGTGCGAGGCGGCCGAGGAACGCCGACGCGTCGAGGTTGGTGACGTGGGCCTGCAGGGGCGCATCGAGATCGCCCTTGGGGGCAGGGACATAGGACAACAGGACGTCGAACAGGGCGTCGAGGTTCTCACCTTCGGGAACGTTGCCGTTCTCGGGCGCCTTGGTGCTGGCGATTCCGGCGCGACCGGAGGCGTAGAGGACGGGCAGGTCGAGGGCCAGTTCGGCGGCCTCGGCGGCTTCGTCGTCGACGTCCGAAGCGAGGTCGAGCAACAGGTCGTGACTCTCCTCGACGACCTCGGCGATGCGAGCGTCCGGGCGGTCGGTCTTGTTGACCAGCAAGATCACAGGCAGCGAGGCGGCGAGGGCCTTGCGGAGCACGAAGCGGGTCTGCGGCAGCGGGCCCTCGGACGCGTCGACGAGCAGGACGACGCCGTCGACCATCGACAGGCCGCGCTCGACCTCACCACCGAAGTCGGCGTGGCCGGGGGTGTCGATGACGTTGATGATGACCTCGGTGCCGTCCGGCTGACGACGGTGCACAGCGGTGTTCTTGGCGAGGATCGTGATGCCTTTTTCCCGCTCCAGGTCACCGGAGTCCATGACGCGGTCGACGAGTTCGGCGCGTTCCTCGAAAACGCCCGATTGCCGCAGCATCGCATCAACCAGGGTGGTTTTCCCGTGGTCGACGTGCGCAACGATCGCGACGTTGCGGAAATTGGGGGCAGCAGTCACTGAAGTTCTCCGGACGTGAAGTGGGCATGTCAAAACTGTCGAGCAAGTTGCTCAGACCTCTAACAGGGTATCGCGTGCACTGGTCGGGCAGCGAAGCGGAGCTGATCCAGATCGGCCGATGAGAGCGCCGTCACAGCTCCAGCCGGACGCGAATCAAGGTGATGCTAACCTCACTTGCAACGGACAAACGAGACGAAAAGGCAGGTACGTGGGCAATAAAAAGGCGTCCAAGGTGTGTGGACTCAAGCCCAAGAAGAAATGCTGCCGCAGCTCCACGCGCTGCGTGCGCTGCCCTGTCGTGATCCACAAGATGCAGAAGCTCTCCGGTCAGGGTCTGTCCGAGAAGGAGCTTGGCAAGGCGCTGAAGAAGGTCCGCGCCCGCGCCGCCTGAGCTCTCGCAAATGCACACGCTCAAGTCATATGCACACGTTTGAACGTGTGCATATGACCCGAACGTGTGCATCTGTGGCTAGGTGAGCAAGCCGGCCAGATCGTCGAGCCAGACCGCGTCGGCGGGGACCAGTTGACCGTCGGCCGCCATCTGCCGCAGGGCAGCCGAATCCACCCACCGCAGCGCGGTGTGTTCGGTGGGCTCGGGGTTCCCACCGACCACGGTCGCCAACAGCGCGACAAGCACGAGATCGGCCTTGAGCGGTACCCCGACCCCGATCTGATCTCCCGCGCGCACGTCGATTCCGAGTTCCTCGGCGAGCTCACGTTCGAGCGCGCGACCTCGCGACTCCCCCGCTTCGACTTTGCCGCCGGGAAGCTCCCACAAACCCGCGACCTCAGCTGGATAGCTACGCTGCGCGAGCAACAGCCGACCGTCGACGACCACTGCGCCGGCAACCACCTCACGCATGGTGGTCCGTCTGCCGGGGTTCGGCGATGATCGCAAGCCTGTTGGGATCGAGGGTGATACCCACATCGTCGCCGACCTCCACCCGGAGGTCGCTCACTGCGTCGAGTTCGATACCTGCCGTCGACAGGCGCACCCGGACACCGTCGGGCAGCGACGCGACGTGCACCGCGCGCCCGACCGGGCGGCCGCTGCCGACCGGACCGGCGATCACCGCCTCGGGCCGCAGGCCCAGTCGAACCGACCCGTCGGGCAGATCGATCGGCACCGACCCGAGCGGACTGACGAGCACTCCCCCGCGGATCACCCCGTCACACAGGGTGGTGCAGCCGATGAACCGCGCGACGCTGTCGGTTCGCGGTGTTCGCCAAAGCTTTTCGGGAACATCGTCCTGGATGATTCGACCCGCTTCCATGACCGCGATCCGGTCGGCCATCATCGCCGCCTCGGTGTGGTCGTGCGTCACCACGATCGTCGGCGTGGCGGTGGCCGCGATGACCTCCGTGATCTGCAGCGCCAGTCGTTCGCGCAGTTGCCGGTCGAGTGCCGAGAGCGGTTCGTCCAGGAGCAACAAACGTGGTCGCGGCGCAAGGGCACGGGCAAGGGCAACCCGCTGCTGTTGGCCGCCCGACAATTCTGCGACCTTTCGGGACCCGAACCCGGCGAGGTCGACGAGGTCCAGCAGTTCGGCGACCCGCTCGGCGACCTCGCGTTTCGGCCGGCGTCGCACCCGCAGCCCGTAGGCGACGTTGTCGGCGACGGTCCTGCCCGGCAGGAGTTGGCCGTCCTGGAAGACGACTCCGAAGTCGCGGCGATGCACGGGGACCGGCGCCAGGTCCATGCCGTCGAACGTGATGGCCCCACCGGACAGCGGTTCGAGCCCGGCGATCGCGCGGATCAGCGTCGACTTTCCGCATCCCGACGGGCCGAGCAATGCGGTGATCGCCGCGCCAGAGGTGCCGATCGCGAGATCGAGTTCGGCGAGCACCATCTCTGAGCGGTAACCGACTGTCACAGCGGCCAACTCGAGCATCAGAACTCCCCTCCTTCATCTTTGCGGACGACTTCGATCAGTGCGACCACCGCGGCGGTGACGACCAGCATCATCACCGAGCACGCCATCGCCGTCGCAAAGTTCCCCGAACCGGGTTTGGCCAGGGATGAGCCGATCAACACCGGCACCGTGGTGGTGTCGGGCCGGGCGACGAAACTGGTGGCCCCGAACTCGCCGATGGCGATGACGAACGCGAAACCGGCTGCGGCACAGAGCGCCCGTTTGATGACCGGCAGGTCGACAGTCCACCACACCCGCAGTGGTCTGGCGCCGAGGGTCGCCGTCGCCTGTCGCAGCCGGTCATCGACCAGACCCATCGCGGGGACGAGGATGCGGATCACCAATGGGCAGGCAATCAGTGCCTGTACGGCCGGGACGATGGCCGGGGAGGTGCTGATCTCGCGGGGCATCCCCGTCAGGATCACCAAGTACCCGAGCCCGACCGTGACGGCGCTGACGCCCAGCGGGAGCATGGCGACCACGGTCGCCGCGCCCGCCAGCACCCCGCGCGCACGAGCGAGCGCGAGGGCGCCGAGAAGTCCGAGCACCATCGCGATGACCATGGCCCACGTTGCGCTGATCAACGAATATTGCATGCTCTGCCAGGGCGTCTGACCGTTCACCGAGTCGAACAGTGCCCGGTAACCATCGAGATTCCAGCTGCCGCCGACCGTGGGCCGTACCGAACGCCAGAGCAGGACGGCCAGCGGCGCGATCAGGATCAGCAGAGCCACCGCGATTATCGCGACGATCGGCACCCATTGGCGCCCGTGCGGCCTGCGACGCCGCCGTGGCGCCCCGACCGCCCGTGCGCGGCGCCCCAGCAACGCGCTGATCGCCACCACCACCGCGACAACAATGATCTGCACCATCGACAACGCCACGGCGGCAGGCAATTTGAAGAAGCCGATGGCCTGACGGTAGATCTCGGTCTCCAGGGTGTTGTACCGCCCGGCGCCTAGGATGAGCACCACACCGAAACTGGTGGCACAGAACAGGAACACCACCGACGCGGCCGACGCGATCGCGGGAGCGAGCGCGGGCAGCGTCACGGTCCGGAGCACGCGCCACCGGTTCGCACCCAGGGTCCGGGCTGCCTGCTCGGCGCGCGGGTCGATCTGAGCCCAGACCGATCCGACAGTCCGGACCACCACCGCGACGTTGAAGAACATGTGCGCCAAGATGATCGCCCAGAGGGAAGCGCCGATCCCCAGCCATCCCAGCGGCCCGCTGTCCCCCAGCAGGACGGAGAAGGCCACGCCGACGACGACCGTCGGCAGCACGAAGGGAATGGTGACGATCACCCGGAACCCCAGCGCGCCGGGCAGTTCGTAGGTGGCCAGGACCAAGGCCACCGGAAGACCGACGACCAGTGTGGCGGCCGTCGACGCCGCGGCCTGCGCGATCGTGAACCACAGGAGATCTGCCGCATTCGCGTCGGAGAGCAGTTGCGGAAGGTCGGTGCTCTCACTGTCGCCGAATGCCCGCAACGCGAGCGCCAGCAACGGCCAGCCGAACATGACCGCAACGAACAACAGGGGTAGGGCGCCCAGCAGCGCCAGCCGGGAACCGCGGGGACGTCGAAGCAGGGGTCGGCCCTCGAGCTGGCCTGCCGTCACCTCGGTCAGCGACCCATGACGGTGCGCCACTCCTGCTGCCACGCCTCCCGGTTCCCCGCGATGACGTCGGCCGGCATGGAGGCCACGAACTCGGGTTCGGGTGCGTATTGCGACCATTCAGCGGGCAACGGTGTACCGGTCCGCACCGGATAGACGTACATCGACTCGGGCAGTGCCGCCTGCACCGGTTCGCTCAGCAGGAAGTCCACCACCTTTTGGCCACCCTCGACGTTCTCGGCGCCGCGCAACACTCCTGCGTATTCCGTCTGCTCGAAGCAGGTGTTCAGCAAGGCTTTCGTCGTCGGCAGGTAGGCGGGCGACGAGGCGTACGACACGACGACGGGCTTGGATCCCTTGCCCTCCCCCGCCGTGAACTCCTGGTTGTACGCCTCCGACCACCCGGGAGCGACCGCGACGTCGTTGTCGCGCAGCTGCTGCCAGTAACCTTCCCAGCCGCCTGCGGTCGAACTCGGATACGCGGCGATGGTCGCAAGTAGGAATGCCATCCCCGGTGACGACGTCGCGGGGTCGAGAACCACGGTCAGACCCTTGTAGCGGGGGTCGGCGAGGTCGGCGAAGTTCTGTGGGGGTTGCTGTCCTCGCTGGGCGAACCAGTCGCTGTCCACGTTCACGCAGACATCCCCGCGGTCGATTGCGGTGAGTCGGTTCGGTTCGGGCAGGGCGTGCTCGTTCGGTCCGAGACCGTTGTCGGGGCTCGTGTAAGGCTCCAGGGCGTCCGCATCGAGCACCCGCGAGGCAAAGGTGTTGTCGATGCCGTAGACGACGTCGCCGCGGGGCGAGCCGGCCGTCAGCGCGATCGACGACGACAACTGACCGGCATCGGACTCCTTCACGACCTTCAACGTCAGTCCGGTCTGGCCCTCGAAAGAGGTCAGCAACTCGTCGGGCAGGGCGAAGGAATCATGTGTGAGCAGCACCACCTCGTCGTCTGACCCCGAGTCGCCGCAGGCGCTCAGGGCAGTGGCACCGACCGCCGCAGCGATCAGGACTGCCGCGATATGGACTCTTCGACGCATGGTGCCTCCAAATAGCGGTGTTCTTCTCTCGTTGATCTAACCAGCACGGGCGAGGTGTCCCGCAGTCGAAATGTGACATCACAATTGCATCACCAGCACCAAAAGCCCCATCCGTAACAGGCTATGGTCCCGGGGCGGCACGAATCGTCTTCCGAACCCGGACGACTTGTCGGCCGCACTGTTGGCGGCAGAGTCACGGAACGGTTACCGTCAGCACGGCGATACAGAACACAGGCACCTGCGACAGCGGGCTACCAACGCAAGATGGGACACCAAGAACAGTGCTACTGAGTGAGCTGACAGGTCGCGACCGCGGACGTTTCAGTGCTGGGCGTACCGCCCGCCGGACGGTGACGGCTGTGGCGATAGCAGCCTGCGCAGCGCTGGCACTGCCGGCGACCGCCTCTGCCGAACCGACCGCGCCCCCCGCTCCGAAGATCGATGACGCGACCCTGCAGTCGCTGGGCGCCTTCGTGCCGGCCATCATCGGCTCTGCCGCAACCCCGGGTCCCGACGGCAAGGTCAATGCCGACCTGGTGGCCAATGCCAAGACGCTCGCCGCCGACTCCGGCCTGCCGCCGGATCTCGCCGAGATCTGGAACAAGGTCATCAGCTTCCTCGAGGGCACGGGCGGTGGCGGCCCCGCCATCCCCACCGGCGACGGCGCTCCGATCATCCAGCAATTCCTCTACCCCACGCTCGGCCAGGGATGCATCCCCGGCGGCAATTCGGTGGGCACCGCGCTGGCTACCGCAGGCCCGCAAAAGGCCCCCGCCCCGGGCCCCGGTAAGGGTGAGGCCGGATTCGTCTACACCAGCCTCGGCACCGGCCCCGCACTGAACAACAACGCCGCGCCGCTCACCGTCGCGTGGATCAACGTCGACACCGGCAAGAGCGGCCAGCAAAGCCTCCAACGCAACGAGAAGATCAACGTCGCCGAGGGCCCCGGCACGTTCACCACCATCGCGAAAACCGGCCAGGGGCGGGTCATCTCGGCCATCTACGGCAACGTGACCACCAAGACCGAGGGCAAGACGGTCAGCTGCACCATCATCCCGACTGTGGGGCTCGCAGTCGTCTGATCACAGACACCACAGCAGCAGGCGCCGACCATCAGGTCGGCGCCTGTTCTGCTGTCTGGGGTGAAAGCGGTCACACCCTCGAGATTCGTTGAACCACAGCAGAAGTGCGGTTGGGTCGCAGTTCTGTCACAGGTAGGCCTCGCAGCTTGCCAACTGCGCGAATCACATGGTTGGCTTTAACAACCGCAACATTGGCCACATCTGTCACATCCGTAACATTTGGGCCGGTTTCGTCTGTTCAAGGAGAACCATGCCGAACCAACCGCTGATCCGTCGTGGTGTCGTAGCACTCGCGATCGCGGCCTCAGCAGCCCTGATGGCGCCGACACTCGCCGTGGCCAATCCGGTTCCGCCGGCCGACCTGACGCTGACCGCACCCACGAGCATCCCCGCGGACAAGGCCTTGTCCGCCGCCATCGCGCAGCTTCAGAAGACCAGTGTCGATCCGGAGGCGCTCGCGGCCGCCAAGGCGATACTCGGCATCGGGTCGCAGCTGTCGACCACCACGCTGCCCAAGACCGAGGTGGCTGCGCCCACCGCAACACCCGCGGCGTCCCCCACCGACGTCCTCACCCTGCTCGCGGAGGCGAACTCCGCGCTGCGTCAGATGGGCATCCAGAGCTTCATCAACCCGTCGGTGGCATTCAATTGCACCGCACCGACGCCGGACAACCCCTTCGGCCTGCTACCTGCGGTCGGTGGAGCGGTACCCGGCCCGTTCTTCCTTCCCGGATTGAAACTGCCCGCGGCCATCGATGCCAACCTGGTCAAAGACGGTGAGACCCTCTTCGGTTTCGTCCCGTCCGGAATCACCAAGGACGGCACCGCCAGCGGAATGCAGGTCGCGTGGTTCAACGTCAACACGCTGCAGGGCGGCTTCGCGGACATGGCACCGGTCGGTACCACCCTGGTCGACATCTGGATGAAGAAGGTTCCCGACAACCCCTTCAAGGGGCAGATCAAAGCAGCGCTCACGACGTTCGCCAATCGCCTCAGCGTGCCCGGATCACGGCTGGCACCGGTCAAAACCGGTAACGGCACCGTGCTGTCGGCAGTCTTCGGCACCGTCGAGAACGGCAACCGCAGTTGCTTCTTCCTCCCGATGATCGGGATCACGCAGGCTTAGTCCGCTCAGCGCGGACCTTCGTAGGAGACATCATGAAAAGTGTTCACAAACAAGCACTGCGACGTATCGGAACGTGTGGGCTGACCGCGACGGCACTTGCCGCCGTGGTGGCGAGCGGGCTGGGCGCCGGCACGGCTGCAGCCGCACCCGTGCCGACCGGCGGCACCGCGGGCAAGGTGTACGCGAACATCGGCCTGCCGGATGATCGGTGGGTCACCGGAGCGGGATCGGCCAACCGGTTCACCTATTGGACCAACGCCGCAGCAGACCGCACCGAACTCAGCAGCGCTGCGATCTACTTGCCGAACGGCACTGCCCCCGAGGGTGGTTGGCCCGTGGTTGCGTGGGCCCACGACACGGTCGGCCTCGCCGACAAGTGCGCTCCGTCGTGGTCGGGGAAGACGGAGTCGGCAGCGCGGTGGAACGACATCACGCCGTGGTTGAAGAAGGGCTACGCGGTCGTCGCCTCGGACTACGCCGGGCTCGGCACAGAGGGCAAGTTGCCCGACCTGCAGACGACGATCAAGTCCGACAACATCATCGACGCCGTCAAGGCAGCGCACGACATCGCTCCGGACCTGTCCGCCAAATGGGCCGTCAACGGCAACGGCAGTGGTGCCACGGCCGCACTCGCGACCGCCCGCAACGCCGTGAAGCTACAGGGTCCGGATCTCGATTTCCGCGGTGCGACGGTCACCAGCGTTCCGGCCGACCTCGGTGCCCTCGTCTTGAACGCAGGCCCCGGCTTCATCCCGGTGCCCTTGCCCACCGATCTCACCGCCGAGGTGCTGTACGCCGTTGCCGGGATCCGGGCCTCACACCCGGAGCTCAACCTCGACTCCTACCTCAGCACCGAAGGTCGCGCACTCACCGACAAGGCCGTCAAGGTCTGCTCGGCCGAACTCCAGCGCGCAGTTGCCGGAACCAGTTTGAACGAGCTGTTCACGAAGCCGGTGGCGTCGATCCCCAACCTCGGGCCGATCGTCGAGGCGTACCTGGGTGTGCCCGACAGCGGATTCGCCAAGCCGGTGTTCATCGGCCAGGGCCTACTCGACACGACTGTCGTGCTGCCGTACACGCTCGACTTCCTGAATCGGGTGCAGGCCACCGACCGCACCGCAACGATCCGGACCTACCCGGTCGACGGTCCGGGCACCTCGGCCACGGCCCTGCCCGACGCCACGGCCTTCATCTCGAAGATCCTGGGCGGCTGACGCCGAGATGGATTTTCCCGGTTGGAAACTGCCGGAACGGAAGATATTCGTGGCGGCCACTGTCGCGGTCTCGGTCGCCGGCGCAGTGCGCTGGCGACCGGGCGTCGCAGCGGCCAAGCCCGCGGCCCTCGCGGCGCTGGCCGTCACGCTGGCACGCGGCACCCGCGGTCGCAGCGCACCCGACAACGCCTTGCTCGCACTGGCCGTCGGCGCATCGGCGGCCGGCGACTACGTCATGTACCGCGAGGAGTTCGCGACCGGACCGGAAAAAGACCGATCACTGCAGACCGGCGCGACGATGTTCGGCCTCGCACACCTCGCCTATCTGGGTGTGCTGACCCGGCACGGAGGCCGCCCGACGAATCGTCGCCTTCTCCCCCGTTTCGCCGTCATGAACGAGGTTGCCGCGCTGCTGATCCTGAATCAGCCGCGCATGCTGCCGATCCTGGGAATCTATGGTGGCACCTTGGCCACGATGGCGGCCACCGCCGCCGACCCGGTTCTCCTGCGTGGTTCGGGCACCGACCCGACCCGCCTGCTGGCGGCAGGCGGCATCGTCTTCATGGCATCGGATGCGACCCTGATGAATCGACGGTACCTACTGCGCGGCCCGCTCCCCCGCGCCCTCGCCGAGGCCACTGTGCTCTCCACCTACTTTGTGGCGCAGATGCTGTTGCTCGACGGCATGGACGCGCTGAGTCGCCGCGCCGGCTCCCACTGATCAGGCGGCGACCGTGTTCACGTGCCCCTTGTCCATCGGGATCACGAGCCACAGTGCGAGATACAGCACGAACTGCGGACCCGGGAGCAAACACGAGGCGATGAACGCCACGCGCACCAGATTCACATCCCATCCGTAGCGCCGCGCGATACCCGTGCACACGCCACCGAGCATCCGGCCCTGGGAAACCCGCACCAACTTGTCCATCACATCAACCTCTCGTCGACCGGGCGGAAATGGTCTCCCGCCTCACCTCATTCACGGTAGGGATCTGATGGCCTCGGTGGCATCGGGGAACGACCCTGATCTTCGGCGTCCCCTTCCCTGACCTCGAGGCCGGTTTTCCCTGATCCGCGTCTCAGGGAATCAGGCACATGCCACGATGGCCCAATGTCTTTCGTAGAGGTCGAACATCCCCGTCCGCACGTCGCCCTGGTAACTCTCAATCGTCCAGAACGCATGAATGCCATGGCGTTTGACGTCATGATCCCGTTCAAGGAGACGCTCGAGCAGATCAGCCGCGACAACGACATCCGCGCCGTGGTGCTCACCGGCGCCGGGCCCGGGTTCTGTTCCGGCGCCGATCAGAAGTCAGCGGGAAAGATCCCACACATCGACGGACTGACCGCGCCGACGATTGCCCTGCGGTCGATGGAGATGCTCGACGATGCCCTCGGCGCGCTGCGGGCAATGCATCAACCGGTCATCGCAGCGGTCAACGGCGCCGCGATCGGGGGCGGGCTGTGTCTCGCGCTGGCCTGCGACATCCGGATCGCCGGGTCGAGTGCCTACTTCCGGGCCGCCGGAATCAACAACGGCCTCACCGCCAGCGAACTCGGACTGAGCTTTCTGCTCCCGCGCGCGGTCGGCACCTCGCACGCGGCCGAGATGATGCTCACCGGGTGGGACGTGTCCGCCGAGGAGGCGGCCAGGATCGGACTCGTCTCCCGCTCGGTACCCGACGACGATCTGCTGACGGAGGCATACCGCATCGGGATGAGGATCGCGGAGTTGTCGCGGCCGGGTATCGAACTCACCAAACGCACCCTGTGGTCCGGCATCCAGGCATCCAACCTCGACGCCCACATCCAGGCCGAGGGTATGGGCCAGTTGTACGTCCGGCTCCTGACCGACAACTTCCAAGAAGCGACGGCCGCCCGTGCAGAGGGACGGCCGCCGAACTTCTCCGATTCGAGGTAGCGGGTTACTTCAGATCCTTGGCCGCTGCCTTGTCGGCGGCC
Source organism: Williamsia sp. 1135 (assembly GCF_002095395.1). Taxonomy (GTDB): domain Bacteria; phylum Actinomycetota; class Actinomycetes; order Mycobacteriales; family Mycobacteriaceae; genus Williamsia. The sequence goes on along the minus strand of NZ_MJEI01000080.1, from coordinate 22,632 downwards.
TTGTCTGCTTTCAGAGCCGCTTCGACGTCGCCCAGGGTGTCCATGTCCTCGAGTTCCATGCCCTTGGTCTCGGGCACCTTGAGGCGGACGTAGAAGTACGAGGCGAACGCGCAGAAGGCGAAGAAGCCATAGATCCATGCCAGTCCGAGCGTCTCGTTCAGCTGCGGGAACAGCAGCGAGATCGTGAAGTTGGCAATCCAGTTGACGCCGGTGCAAACGCCCAGCGCCACACCGCGAATGCGGTTCGGGAACATCTCCCCCAGCATGACCCACATGACCGGGCCCCAGGTTGCCGCAAACGCGACAACGAACAAGTTGGCGCCGATCAGGGCCACCAGGCCCCAGGTCTTCGGTAGCGAGATGTCGTCGCCGGCGCCCTGCTGCTGCGTGAACGCCACGCAGGCGAGCACCAATCCGATGAACATTCCCACCGAACCGATCAGCAGGAGCTTCCGCCTGCCGATCCTGTCCACGAACAGGATGGCGCCGAAGGTCATGACGACGTTCACCACGGCGGTGATCACCGAGGTCTTGAACGATTGACTCTCGCTGAAACCGACCGACTGCCACAGGGTCGTGGAGTAGTAGAAGATCGCGTTGATGCCCACGAACTGCTGGAAGATGGCAATCCAGATACCGACCCACACCAGCGGGTGCAGACCGAACGACGGTCCGCGAATGTCCTTGATGGACACGTTCGATTCGCGCTTGAGGGTCAACCGGATTTCTTTCACCCGCTCCAGCGGATCGGCCTCACCGGTGACCTCGGTCAGAATCCGGGCAGCCTCTTCGTCCATGTTGCTGCCGACGAGGTAGCGCGGCGACTCCGGGATGAGGAACGCCAGGATGCCGTAGATGAGTGCCGGGATCACACCGACCATGAACATCCAGCGCCACGCCTCGATACCGAACCACAGGTCGTTGGCGGCACCGCCGGCACTGTCGGCGAGCAGGGCGTCCGAGAGCAGGGCGACGAAGATACCCATCGTGATGGCGAGCTGCTGCAACGATCCCAGCGCCCCGCGATAGCGGGCCGGTGCGATCTCCGCGATGTAGGCGGGCGCGATCACCGACGCGATACCGATGCCGAGACCGCCAATGACGCGCCAGATCAACAGATCTGGCACCGCCCAGGCAAGGCCGGTACCGATCGACGAGGCGATGAACAGCGCCGAACCGAGCAGCATCACCTTCTTGCGGCCCCAGATGTCGGCGAGACGGCCCGCGAACCACGCACCGAGCGCGCAACCGAGCAACGCGATCGCGACCGAGAAGCCCTTCATGAAGTCGTTGAGCTCGAAATGGGTGCCGATCGAGTCGACGGCGCCGTTGACCACCGAACTGTCGAAACCGAAGAGGAAACCGCCGACGGCGGCCGCGACCGTCACCCCGATCACCTTGGCTACGTGAGCCTCTCCCACCTGTGGTGAGGGCGAACTCTTGCTCGCATTTGTGGACATCGGGGGTAACCCACCTTCCGATCGGCGGCCGGCGTCATTGCCGGCGTCGGACACCTTCGCGTGACGTTACTCCTCGGCGCCTGGCCAGTTCGTACGTCCTGTATAGAAAGTCGGTCACAATTCGAACACCCGCTCGCGGGTCCTGCGGTCCCAGTGGGTCATACGGTGGCCGCTCCCCCACACGTGGAGTACTGCGGGTTCACCATCGGGAAGAATGCGAGCGCGCCGATCTTCTGGTGGACGGTGAACTGGACGGCGCCGTGGCCCGTTCGCAAAGAACCCTCCCAGCTCGCCGAACGTCCCCGGGCCGGGATGATCACCTTGCCTCGAGCGCCCGTGGTCGTGTTCACCCACAGAACGGTCGTCTCCACGTTGTATTCGAAGAGGAAACCGGCTCGCGGGTTGTTGGCACTCAGGTAGAGCACCGGCCCCCTGGCACCGTCTTTCGGGAACTGCACGTTGTTGTAGAGGTCGATGTTGATGCGCAGCGGACTGCCGTTGCTGATGGGAGGCCCCCACGGATCGGCACTGTTGCAACTGATGGTGTCGACCAGGTTGGGTTCGGCAGCGGCCGGTGCGACCCCGACCACCGTCATCGCGGCCGCCGCCACCGCGACTGCTGCCCCCACCAGCGTCTTCCGTGCCTTACTTCTGACTGCTCCGATTCCCACCACGAACTCCCTCATCCCCGAGCCGAGTGTGTTTCCTGCCAGCATTGAACCAGCCGAGGGCGCGATTGTGCCGGGGAACTGCCCTATACGCTGGAGCGCGACGTATCCGAGCGGCGTTTGGAGGGCGACATGACCCGCGAGATCTGCATCGCACAAGACCCTGCGGCCGACGAGTTGTTGTCGAAAGACGACTTTGCGCTCGTCGTGGGCATGACCCTCGATCAGCAATATCCGATGGAAGCGGCGTTCAAGGGACCGCAGAAAATCGCTGAGCGAATGGAAGGTTTCGACATCCACCGCATCGCCGAGTCGGACCCGGACGAGTTCGTGGCGTTGTGTTCGGTGACGCCTGCGATTCACCGATTTCCGGGGTCGATGGCCAAGCGCGTACACGACCTCGCGACGGTGATCGTCGACGATTATGGCGGCAAGCCTTCGGCCATCTGGACCGAAGGCGACCCGGACGGTAAGACCGTGCTCAAGCGGCTCAAGGCGCTGCCTGGGTGGGGCGATATGAAGGCACGGATCTTCCTGGCACTGCTCGGCAAGCAACTGGGCGTAGACCCCAAGGGCTGGCGCACAGCCGCGGGCGACTATGGCAAGGCCGACTCGCGCAGGTCGGTCGCCGACGTTGTGGACAACGCCACCTTGCAAGAAGTCCGCGAATTCAAGAAGAAACAAAAAGCCGCCGCCAAGGCCAAAGCCGGGTGAATGTGCCCGGGGGTTACGGCAACGCCCTAGGCTGAGGCCATGGATGCCAAATTGGTGATCGAGATCCCAACTCGGCTGGGGTTCGCGGCAGCGGGGGCAGCACTGTCGGCTGTCGAGGCGAGTGTGGCCCTGAGCCGTGTCGCCGTCGAGAATGTGCACTACGAGATCTCCGCGGCGATGGGTCTGCGGGACAGTCCGGCCTTCCGCAGTCCCCTGCAGTTGCTCAACCAACTCGGCGAGCTGCTGGAAGAAGACCGCTCGCTGGGCCGGATCCTGGCCCGCGGCGGTCCACTCGATCGGCTACTTGCCGAAGACGGGCTGGTCGAACGCGTACTGGCCGACGACGGGGTACTCGATCAGATGACGGAAGCGGGTGGACCGCTCGATCGTCTGCTCTCCCGCAACGGACCCGTGGACCGGATGCTGGCCGAAGACGGGGTCCTGGCCAAGCTCACGAAGTCGGGCGGCCTGCTGGACCGGCTGTCCGAGGACGAGGGTTTCCTGGACCGCCTCACCGCAGATGAAGGTCTGCTCGAGCAACTCGTGGGCGACAACGGCGCAATCGAGCGCACCATTGCGCCCGGCGGCCCCATCGACCGGCTCTCGGACCTGGTCGAGATGATCGGCCAACTGGCGCCGAGCATCGAAAAGCTCCAATCGACGGTGGACGAACTCAACGACGCCGCCGAGACGCTCAGCGTGGCCGTCACCCCGCTCGGTGAACTCGTCGGGAAGCTGCCGAAACGCCTCGTCCGGAGTAAGAACGGCACAGGCGAACACTGACGGCTTGGCCGCAACGGAAACGCCGACGGCTCTACCGCCGCGCGAGAACAGCGCGGCGTCTACCTACTACTCGAGACGATCTGGTTCCAGGCGATCGAGGCACCGAGAATCTCCATGTAGTTGTCGATGTCGCCGACAGCGGACTCGGCGGCATGAACGCTGATCGCGACCGTGTCACCGATGCCGTGCACGGCGTGAGTCAACCCCATCACCGGCGAGAGCGCGGGAAAACCGGTGGTGAACACGACCGGAGCGTCTCCGAAGGTCAGGTCGGCCGTGCCACGGTTGACGCTGGAGACGACGGTGTTGCCGGTCACCGATTCGGGCACGTGCGTCGGATCGAACTGCGCCACACCCCATCGCAGCAGGGGTGCGGGCACTGCCGCGAACGCCTCGTCACCCGCCCGCAGCGCCGGGTGGTTGTTACGCAACTGCCGCTGCCCCAAGGCATCCGCGATGTGCCTGGACCGTACTCCCAGGTCGGCGGTGTCGGCATAGAGGCCGATGCCGACGTTCCGAAAGTGATTGCGAGACAGTGGGGCGCCGGACTTGGCCATCGTCACCTCGGCACCGAGAGTGGTCGGGTCCTCGCCACATTCACGGAGATAGTCCGAGAGTCCGAGTGAGATCGCCGTGAGCGCACTGACCGTCACGGTCGGCCCGGGAAAGTCGTCGCGTCGGCGCACGAGGGTGCGTACGGTCCGCACACCCTCGGGCCGGGTATTGGTCAGCAGCAGCGGCCGACCTCTAGCCTGTTGCGGCACAATACCTTTGACCATGTCATCGACGAGTCGCCGGTGCGTACGCGCCGCGTTGAGGCCACGCCAGCCCAGCGAGCCGATCTGAACCGGAAACCGCAGAGCCGCCACGGCAGCGGCCTGCACCGCCGAGTAGGCGTGCTCGGTGCCCCCCGGCCCTGGACCTTCTGGCCCGATGGGGCCGAACAGTAGGCGGGCCAGGCCCGAGGATCTCCTACCGTCGGCAAGGGCGTGGCAGATCTGCAGCACGACGACAGTCGCCGAGTGATCGCAGTGCGGGGTGTCGGCGATATGGGTGAACACGTGCAGCCGCCACGCCTTCTGGCGCGGGTCGAGCTGCGCATCCGCGAGCCCGGCGATCTCGTCGAGGCAGTTGCCCCAGGTCGGATCCTCGAGGTCGTGAACGATGACCTGGTCCCAGTCGGCATCGCACCGGACCCAATACGGGTAGTCCAGCGCGCAGTCGACGTCGGCGATCCGAAGCCGGAGATCAGGGATCGATCCGGCTCGCTCGATCACGAAATCGATTGCCGATTCCAGAGATTGCGGAGCGCGGTCGAACGCGTAGACCAGAAACTGGTCGTTGGGGATCTTCTCCGACATCCAGTACATCTGGGCGTCGGCCGGCGACATTCGCTCCATGAGGGAAACCTACCGCAGGGCACACGATCGCAAACCCGATTCTCCCAGGCGTACCGCTGGGGCGTTGACGTGCGTCGATTCAATAGAGCTATTGAAGATCGGCACATTTGACTTGGACAGGAATGAATCCGCCTCCTACGGTCAGAGTTATGACTCAGGTCACGCTTCTGGGTTTCCCGGGCGTGATCAGAGTCGGCAACGAGAGCACGCGCATCGACAACGCAAGGAATCGACCATGACAGCAACGGTAAATCGGACCGACGCCCTGACCGGGCAGATGATCATCGCAGGCACTTTCGTGACCGGCAGCGGCGAAACGATCCGTGGACTCGACCCGTCGACCAATGACGTTCTCGAGCCCGCTTACGCGTATGGCAACGATTCTGATGTCGATAATGCCTGCTCAGCCGCAGAAACGGCCTTCGACCACTACCGTGCAACGACGTCCGAGGCCCGCGCGGGCTTTCTCGAAGCGATCGCGGACAACCTGGAAGCCCTCGGGGACACCCTGATCAACCGGGCGGCCGCCGAGTCCGGGCTACCGATCGGACGCATCACCGGCGAGGTCGGCCGCACGTCCGGCCAGCTGCGTTTGTTCGCAGGAGTTCTGCGCGATGGCGGCTGGAACGGAGCACGTATCGATCCGGCGCAGCCCGATCGTTCTCCCCTGCCACACGCCGACATCCGCCAGCGCAAGATCCCACTCGGGCCGGTCGCCGTCTTCGGCGCCAGCAACTTTCCACTGGCCTTCTCGGTGGCCGGCGGCGATACCGCATCGGCGCTCGCCGCGGGATGCCCCGTGGTCGCCAAAGCCCATGACGCCCATCCCGGCACCTCCGAACTGGTGGGCCGCGCCATCACCGACGCCATCGCCCGCACCGGGATGCCGGCAGGCACCTTCTCCCTCCTGTACGGCTTCGGCCCGACCCTCGGCACACGACTCGTCACCGACCCAAGGATCAAGGCAGTCGGATTCACCGGATCTCGTTCAGGTGGAACAGCTCTCGTGGCCGCAGCAGCTGCCCGGCGGGAGCCGATCCCCGTCTACGCCGAGATGAGTTCCATCAACCCGGTATTCCTACTCGACAACGCACTGCAGACTCGCGGAGCAGAGCTCGGCAAGGCCTTCATCGGATCGTTGACGCTGGGCTCAGGGCAGTTCTGCACCAACCCCGGGCTGGTCATCGCCGTGGACAGCCCCGGATTGTCCACCTTCGTGGAGGCTGCCGGGGCCGCGATCGCCGACACCGTTCCCACCCCGATGCTCACCCCGACCATCGCGAGCTCGTATTCGGCCGGCGTCGAGGCTCTCTCGGCCGCATCGACGATCGAGGCCCAGGCCCCCGGCTCCGGCGCGCCGAACAGCTGTGGCGCTGCGGTCTTCAGCACCGACGCCGACACATTTCTGTCATCGGAAGTGCTGCAGCAAGAGGTGTTCGGCTCGGCGAGTCTGGTGGTCAAGTGCACCGACGCAGCGCAGGTCCGCGCCGTGGCCGGAGCACTCGAGGGACAACTCACCGCCACGGTGCACGCCGACGACGCCGACACCGACGACGCCTCGGCCCTGCTCAACGTCCTCGAACTCAAGGTCGGGCGAATCCTGTTCGACGGATGGCCCACCGGGGTCGAGGTCGGGCACGCGATGGTTCACGGCGGCCCGTATCCGGCGACCTCGGATTCTCGCAGTACCTCGGTCGGTTCACTGGCCATCGAACGCTTCCTGCGCCCAGTCGCCTATCAGGACGTCCCACCCGCTCTGCTGCCGTCTGCGATCGCCGACGGCAACCCCGATCACCTGTGGCGCCGCATCGACGGCCGCCTCGTCCAGGACTGACCTCACCCCCCGCTCGATCAGACCACACACACCAAGGAGATACCCCATGCTCGACGGAGTCCTGTTCTTCCCCGTCACCCCGTTCACGCCTGCCGGCGACGTCGACTATTCGCTGCTCGCGCAGCACCTCGAGAAGGGCGTCGCGGCCGGTCCCGGCGGAGTGTTCATCGCTTGCGGGACCGGGGAATTCCACGCCCTCGGACTCGAGGAGTTCGGCCGGATCGTCGCCACTGCCGTCGACGTCGTCGCCGGTCGCGTGCCGGTGTTCGCCGGCGCTGGCGGCTCGCTGGTGCAGGCGAAGGAGTTCGCGGTCAGCGCCAAGGCCGCAGGTGCGGACGGCATCCTGCTGCTACCGCCATACCTCGTCACGATGCCGCCTGCCGGCCTGGTCGAGTACACCCGCGCCATCGCCGCTGCCACCGACCTGCCGCTCATCGTCTACAACCGCGGCACCGCCGTCTACAACGAGGCCGCGGCGGTGGAGGTTGCGCAGCTACCGACGGTCATCGGATTCAAGGACGGCACGGGCGATCTCGACAACGTCGCCCGCATCGTCATCGCGGTCAAGGATGCGCTGGCGCCGTCCGGCAAGGAGTTCCTCTTCTTCAACGGGTTGCCGACCGCCGAGATCACCCAGCAGGCCTACCGCGCCATCGGCGTGACCCTGTACTCGTCGGCGACATTCGCGTTCGCACCCGAGATCGCGCTGGCGTTCTACAACGCCCTCGAGTCCGGCGACGACGAGCTCGCGGAGGCGTTGCTGCGCAACTTCTTCCATCCGCTGGTCCGCCTGCGCAATCTCGTCCCGGGATATGCGGTCTCGCTGGTGAAGTTCGGTGTCACGATGGAAGGCATCGACGCCGGGCCCGTACGCGCGCCCCTCGTGGCGTTGACCGCCGAACACCAGCAGGAGTTGATCGAGATCACCGCGGCGGGACGTGCAGTCCTCGACAGTGCACTGGCCTCGGCCGTCGCGGTCTGATGAGCGCCGCACCGATCCGCATCACCGGGGCCCGTATCACCCCGGTCGCCTTCGTGGACCCGCCGCTGTTGAACACGGTCGGCGTCCACCAGCCCTACGCGCTCCGGGCGATCATCCAGCTCGACACCGATGCCGGACTGGTCGGACTGGGTGAAACCTATGCCGACACCGCCCACCTGGCGCGGCTCGAAGCGGCCGCCGACGCCATCGTCGGTCAGGATGTGTTCGCCCTGGGCGCCGTCCGGCAGGCCATCGACGCCGAGCTCGACACCCTCTCGATCACCGGCGGCGACGGCGTCGCGGGGATGATCACGACCGCGAGTACGACCGACCGGGTCCTCTCGCCTTTCGAGGTCGCGTGTCTCGACGTGCAGGGCAAGGCGCTGGGTCGACCGGTGTCCGATCTGCTCGGCGGCGCGGTGCGCACCGAGGTGCCGTTCAGCGCGTACCTGTTCTACAAGTGGGCCGCGCATCCCGGTGCCGAACCCGACAGTTGGGGCAGCGCCCTCGATCCTGAGGGTTTGGTCCGCCAGGCACACCGGATGATCGACGAGTACGGCTTCAAGGCGATCAAACTCAAGGGCGGGGTCTTCCCTCCCGAGCAGGAGATCGCGGCGATCAAGGCGCTGCGCGCGGCCTTCCCCGACCTGCCCCTGCGGCTCGACCCCAATGCCGCGTGGACGGTCGACACGTCGATTCACGTGGCGTCCGAGTTGGCCGGCGTGCTGGAGTACCTCGAGGATCCGACTCCGGGACTCGAAGGAATGGCCGAGGTCGCCGCGGAGGCAAAGATGCCGCTCGCCACCAACATGTGCGTCGTCGCCTTCAATCACCTCGAACCATCCGTACGGCAGAACTCGGTGTCTGTGGTGCTCTCCGACCACCACTATTGGGGTGGCCTGCAGCGATCGCGACTGCTCGCCGGCATCTGCGACACCTTCGGCCTCGGGCTGTCCATGCATTCCAACTCGCACCTGGGGATCAGCCTCGCAGCCATGGTCCACCTGGCTGCGGCGACGCCCAACCTCTCGTATGCGTGCGACACCCATTGGCCATGGAAGAGCGAGGACGTCGTCAAACCCGGCGCGTTGTCCATCGTCGACGGCGCCGTGCCGGTCCCGACTGCTCCGGGGCTCGGAGTCGAGATCGACGAGGACGCACTTTCTGTCCTCCACCAGCAGTATCTCGACTGCGGCATCCGCGATCGTGATGACACCGGGTACATGAAATCGATCGACCCGTCGTTCGAAAACACCTGCCCACGCTGGTAGCTTGGCGCTCCGCGGCCCGACGAAGCGCGTACATTGATCCACTGGGACGCGCACGCGTCTCCTTCCGATACCAGGAGTGGATCAATGTTCTCGCTGGCCCGCCTCACGTGCTTCATCGCTGTCGCCGAGGAACTCCACTTCGGTAGGGCAGCCGAGCGCCTGCACATGACGCAACCGCCCCTGAGCAGACAGATCCAGCAGCTCGAGAACGAACTCGGCGTTCAGCTCGTCGACCGGACGAGCCGTTCGGTGACGCTGACGGCTGCAGGCACGGCCTTTCTGCCCGACGCCCGTCGCATCGTCCGCCTGTCCGAGAGCGCGGTGCTGACCGTCAGACGGGTGCCCGCCGGCGACCTCGGCACCGTGATCATCGGATTCACCGGGGCGTCGGCGCACGCCGTCCTACCCAGGCTGCTGTCAACTGCGCGCGAGAAACTTCCCGACGTCAAACTGGTTCTCCGCGAGATGGTCTCATCCGCCCAGATCGAGTCGCTGTCCGGAGGCGAACTCGACCTGGGGCTCGTCCGGCCCATCATGACCCGCCCCGGGATCAGTAGCAGGCCCATTCATCACGAGCGGCTGATCGCAGCGCTGCCCACCGACCACGAACTGGTCGACGCCGAGCATCTGACGATCGAGGACTTCGACAACCGTCCGGTGGTGATGTACTCCCCCGTCGACGCCAGATACTTCCATGAACTGCTGATCAGCACCTTCACGATCGTCGGCGCCACACCGAGATACGTCCAGTACGTGACGCAGGTACACACGATGCTGGTCCTCGTCCGGTCCGGCCTTGGGATGGCGCTGGTTCCCGAATCAGCGGCCACCATGCACCCTGAGGGCGTGGTCTTCAAAGAGGTGACGTCGGTGCGGGACCGGCCGGTGCAGATGAATGCCGCCTGGCGCCCGGACAATCAGAATCCGGCCCTGGCCAGACTCATGGAAGACGTGCTGCCGCAACGAGAGTGGATCTGACCCCCGGCTCCCCGGAGTTGGTGGGTTTTGGTGAGGCCGACCTGGGGCAAATTCATACGGTCAACGCAACACTGACTGCTTGGAGGTTGCGATGGGTAGACGTCCGTTTGATATTGCTATTCGGTTTGGGTTCTTCGATCTGCTTTGCACGGGGTCGACGAAGGATTTTGCGGCTCGGGTGATGGGCGTGTCGAACAGCACTGCCGACCGCTGGTGGGCGAATGCTGGCGGCATGACACTGATGAAGGGCGGAGTAGGCGGCCTGGCGGTTGTGGTCGACGACGATGGCACTGAGGCGCGTGGGCATCGACTGGGGTTGGGCGAGCGGATCGAGATCCAGTCCGCGCTGCAGCGCGATCTGGGCGTCACTGAGATCGCGATGCTCATAGGTCGGCCGCGGACGACGGTGTGGCGTGAGATCGGCCGCAACTCGAACGCCGACGGCACGTATCACGCGCTGATGGCGCACCAGCGATCCAAGGTCAATGCGTTGCGGCCTAAAGCATTCAAGCTCGATGGCCACCCCGAACAGCAGATGATGGAAGACTCATTTGACGACGGGTGGAGTCCCAAGGTTGTGTCGCATTCGCTCAAGGTTCAGTTCCCCAACGACAAGGCGCATCAAATTAGTTACGAGACGCTGTACAACACGTTGTACGTCCAGTCGCGTGGGTCGTTACGGGCGGACCTGTACAAGACTCTGTCCACCAGTAGGCCGGCGCGTAAGTCGCGAATCAGCGCGAGTCGACAGGGCAAAATCTACGACAAAGCCCTCAAGATCGTTGACCGCCAAGACGTGAAAGCTCGTAAGGTTCCGGGGCATTGGGAAGGTGACCCGATCATGGGGTCCGGTGGCACAGCGATCGGGACGTTGGTCGAACGAACCTCCCGGTTCGTGATCTTGCTGCACCTGCCGGGCAATCACCAAGCCGATACCGTTGCTGGCGCGATGATCACAGCGATGGGAGACTTGCCCGCCCACATACGGCGATCCATTACCTGGGATCGCGGCACCGAGCTCGCCGCCTACGACCGGATTCAGCTTGAACTCCAAGCGCCTGTGTACTTTTGCGATCCACACTCACCGTGGCAGCGCGGTAGCAACGAGAACACCAACCGGCTTCTGCGCCACTGGTTCGCCAAAGGCAGCGACCTGAGCGTGCACACCGCAGCCGACGTCGCCCGCGTCGCTGCGACCCTCAACAGACGGCCGAGGGAAACCCTGGAGTGGAAAACTCCGGCCCAAGCCTTGACGGAACTACTTGCCGTACACGCCGCCGCCTAAGTAAATCCATACCCCGTCCCTGCCCTCGAACCGGAAGCAAGAGCAACTACCCCAAGCCACTCCACAGGCGACGCGGGTCGATCACCCACGCCGCCAGCCCGGAGTCTTCCAAGCCCGTCAAGAAGTCACCGCTAAGACCAGCTCGTTGCGTTGACCACTTGACTTTGCCTGGGGAAACGCTCGGCAGAACCCACCAATTCCGGGTCAGACAGCTGAGCGCACCGGGGGTTTGACGGCCGTGACGGGGCACTGGGCGTCGAGCAGGACCCGCTGCATGGCACTGCCGGTCAGCAATTTGCCGACCGGTGAGCGGCGGCGGATGCCGATGACGATCAGCTCGACGTCGTCGCGGTACGACGCATCGATCAGGTTGTCGGCATGGGACAGATCCGGGTCGTTCGGCTCGAGCTTGACCACGACGTCCGCCGCGTCGGCGGCGTGGCGAGCGGCGGTCAGGTCTAGATCGAACTCGGGCGTCGCGGCGCTGTCGTCCTCGGCGATGACCAGGAGATCGGTGCCACGCATTCGAGCCTCCGCGAAGCCGAAGCTCAGCGCACCGCGGCCCTCGATGGACGAGACATAGCTCAAGACGACGCTCATGAGTGCACTCCTGACGTGAACTTCGGTTGCAGCACAGGGGTTGTGAGTGTCCCGTGCTCGAGATACTCATTCAGGTTCGCCAACGTCAGCGCCTCCATCGCCGCACGGGTCTGCGTGGTCCCGCTGCCCACATGGGGCAGGAGCACGACGTTGTCGAGGTCGAACAGTTCGGCGGGCACGTTCGGCTCATCGGCGAAGACGTCGAGACCCGCACCCGCGAGGCCACCGGAGGTCAGCAGCTCCACCAGCACCTCCTGGTCGATGACACTGCCGCGGGCCACGTTGATCAGGTAGCCGTCGGGACCGAGTGCTTCGAGCACCACGCGATCGACCAACTTTCGCGTGCCCTTGCCGCCTGCCGCGGCGACCACCAGGACATCGACCGACGCCGCGAGTTCCACCGGGGACGCTGCGTATCGAAACCGCGAATCCGGGATCTCGTTGCGGTTGTGGTACGCGATGTCGCAGCCGAATCCGACGAGCCGGTCGGCGATGGCTGCGCCGATCCGGCCGAGGCCGATGATGCCGACGCGAGCCCCGCTCACCTTGCGGGACAGCGGGACGTTGCCTTCGCGCGGCCAGCGGCCTGCCCGCACGAAGCGGTCCGCGGCGGAGAAGCCGCGGAGGGTGTCGATGAGCAGCCCCAGGGCGGTGTCGGCCACACAGTCGGTGAGGACGTCGGGTGTGTTGCTGACCCCGACTCCGCGCTGTTCCGCGAGCTCGACGTCGGTGGTGTCGTAGCCGACACCGAAATGCACGATCGCGCCGAGGTTCGGCAGGTCCGCCATGAGAGCGGCGTCGACTCCGGTGCGTCCCGAGGTGACCACGGCACGAACAGCGTCTCCGTGCTCGGCGAGGAACGCGGCCCTGGTCTCATCGGTGGGCAGCAGGATCGCGTCGTGGTCGACGGCCAGCGACTTGGCGAGTGAAGGCTTCAGTGGGCCGACTTGGAGCACCCGATCAGCCTGTTTCACAACCGATTTCGCATCTCTTGTCGCGGCTGTTGCTGCGTTCACCATCGCGCCTCCTGACGGCAGGGCAGAACCATCGTGGTCCACCACTGGGCTACATGTACGTTATGCCGCCCCAGGAATACCTGTCCAACTCGTAAATAACATCAACTGATACCCAAACGGCATGATTCGCTCGGCACCGCTCGTCGGACGTTCCAGGCCATTCGGGGAACTGGCTGGTCACGCAGTATATTTACAGTGATTCAAGTCACCAGTTCGGCGCCCCGGTGATGGTCATCATCGGTCAAAAGGGCCGTTTGCAGGCGTTTTGGCCTGTTGACGCGTTCTCGGAGCACTCCTACGTTGTGGCTACCGTCACAAACGGCAGCGTCCGACGACCGACGCGATTCATCTTCACAACGGAGGAACCATGCACGCCGCAGCCCCGATGCAGCCGGCTTCCCGACGCACCCTGCGCGCTGTCGTGGCTGCCGCCGCAGTCGCCGCACTCGCCACCGGATGTTCTGTCGCCAACACGACACAGACCGACGCCGCCGACCCCAACACTCTTCGCATCGTGCTCCCCCAGGAGCCGCCCACACTCGAACCGTGCGACGCCTCGCTGACCGCCACCGGCCCGGTGGTCCGTTCCAACATCACCGAGCCACTCATCGAGCGCAATCCTGACAGCGGCGACCTCGAACCCAAGCTCGCCGACTCCTGGGAGCAGACCTCGCCGAACACATGGACCTTCCGCATCCACGAAGGGGTGAAGTTCAGCGACGGCACCACCTTCGACGCCGAAGATGCCGCCTTCTCCATCAACCGCACCATCAACTCCTCGATCGGATGCGAGGTCGACGGATACGTCTTCGGCGACGACGAACTCGTCGTCGAGGCCACCGATCCCGCCACGGTCACCGTCACCACGCCGACACCTGATCCCATTCTGCCGCTGCGTATCTCGTTCATCGAGATGGTCCCCACCACCACCGACGCAGGGGACAAGGTACGCATCCCGATCGGGACCGGGCCCTACCTCGTCGACTACTGGGACGCGGGCCAGAAGCTGGCACTCGCACTGAATCCCGAATACTCAGGTCCGACACCGGAATACACTCGCGCGGTGTACCAGTGGCGCACCGAGGGCAGTGTTCGGGCCGCGATGGTGACCAACGACGAGGCGGAGATCGCCACCTACCTCGGCCCCGAGGACGGCGCCGGCGACCTCGGGGTCTCCTACCCGAACAACGAGACCACCGCGCTGCGGATGCAGGCGGACGAACCACCGCTCGACGACTACCGGGTCCGCGAGGCCATCGACCTGTCGGTCAATCGTGACGGCATCATCAAGGCCCTGTTCCGCGGCCTCGGAGACTCGGCATCGCAACTCGTCGGTCCGAGCATCGTCGGGTTCAACGACGAGATCACGCCCACCCCCTACGATCTGAACCGGGCGAAAGAGCTTGTGGCCGAGGCCAAGGCAGACGGTGTCCCGGTCGACAAGCAGATCAAACTGATCGGGCGGACCGGAATGTTCCCCAAGATCAACGAGACCATCGAGGTCATCCAGAACTCCCTCGACCAGGCCGGCCTCAACGTGAAGATCGAGATGATGGACACCTCGGGCCAGATGCTCTACCAGATCCGCCCTTTCCCCGACGAAGGCCCGGTCATCCTGATGATCCAGCATGGCAACCAGGCCGGCGACGCCCAGTTCACCGCCGAGCAATACCTGCTCAGCGACGGCTACCAGAGCACCTACGGCACCGCCGCCTTCGACCGCGAGATCGAGACCGCACAGGAACAGATCGGCGACGCCCGCCAGGATGCCTTCGCGGCGGTGCTCGCCGACGAGCCACGCCTGATCCGGCAGTACGCCTACATCGCGCACATGAACGCCGTCCTTGCCAAGGCATCGACCGTTGCCTACCAACCCAATTCCGCGACCGGCGACGAGATGCGCCTGGCCGAGATGACCCACGCCACCGCGTCCGGCAACGACTGACATCCGCCGTGAGCCCACTCGCGCTCTTCAGCCCACTCGAAGGATCCACCATGACCAGTCCCACTCAACCGAGAAAGCGGTGAGAGATGTTCGCCTTCCTGCGACGCCGCATGTACACCAGCCTCATCCCACTACTGGTCGTCCTCTTCGGTGTCTTCCTGCTCGCCCGACTGACCGGTGACCCCACCAACCTCTACCTACCGGTCTCCGCCACCCCCGACCAGCGCGCCGAGTTCGCCGCCGAGAACGGCCTCGACAAGCCCGTCTGGAACCAGATGCTCGACTATCTCGGTGGCGTCATACACCTGGACTTCGGCGAGTCATTGCGCACCGGGGAGTCCGCCGCCGGAATGGCCCTGCGCGCGTTCCCGGCCACCCTGCAGCTCGCGTTCTTCACCATGCTGCTGGCCATCGTCGGCGCAGTGATCCTCGGATGCTGGGCGGCCCTGCGGCCGAACTCCCTCGCCGACCGCCTCTCGTCACTGCTGTCGATGACCGCGGCCAGCGTCCCCGACTTCTGGTTCGCCATCACCGGCATCTGGATCTTCGCCGTGGTGTTCGGGTGGTTGCCCACCTCGGGCACCGGCAGCACCCTGTCGTGGATCCTGCCGATCGCGACCCTGCTGATCCGGCCGCTGGGTGTGTTGACCCAGGTCGTCCGCGGAGCGATGGTGCAGGCCCTGTCGGCACCCTACGTTCGACTCGCCCGCAGCAAGGGCGCAGGCGACTTCCGGGTCGTCACCCACCACGCCCTGCGCAACGCCGCCGCACCGGCATTGACCGTCGCCGGCGATCTCGCCGTCGCCCTCGTCAACGGCGCGGTGGTGGTCGAGGCCATCTTCGGGTGGCCCGGCATCGGCAAGCTGATGATCGATTCGATCCTGCAACGCGACTTCGCGGTGTTGCAGGCCGCGGTCCTGCTGACCGCCGTCAGCATCTTCATTCTCAACGTCGTCATCGACGCCGGATACGCGCTGCTCGATGCGCGGGTCCGCGAAAAGGTCAAGGTCTAGGAGAACGACATGTCGATTGCCACCGGACCCACCGAGTCCACCGTCACCGACCCCACCGGGTCTCTGGTCGCACCCACCGACCTCGCCGGCGATTCCGTCGCCACCGGCAAGGTCCCGTCCGGCAAGATGCCGCTCTGGCGTCTGCTGTTGCGGGACCCGATGGCCACCGTCGCCGCGGGAATCCTCACCTTCGTCCTGCTGGTCGCGGTCTTCGGGCCGTGGCTGGTCGGCAATGCCGCGACCGACCAGAATCTGGACGAGTCGAACCTGGCCCCGTTCAACCTCGACACCGGCTGGATGAACGTCCTGGGTACCGACCCGCTCGGCCGCAGCATGCTGGCCCGGCTGATCGTGGCCTGCCAGACGACGATGATGGTTGCGCTACCCGCAGTGGTCATCTCGGGCGTCATCGGATCGGTGATCGGCATGTGGGCCGGCTACCACCGCGGCTGGCGTGAGACCACCGCGATGCGGGTCGCCGACGTCATCATGAGTTTCCCCTCGTTGCTCCTGGCCGTCGTCGTGCTCTACGTGTTCTCACCGAGCGCCGCAAACATCGTGCTGGTGCTGGCCTTCACCCGGATCCCCATCTACCTGCGCACCGCCCGTGCCGAGTCGGCCGAGCTGCAGAGCCGGATCTTCGTCGACGCCGCAAGGACATTCGGGGCGAGCAGCGGATCGATCATTCGCTCCCACGTCTTCCCCATCCTGCTCCCGACCCTGCTGACCGTCGCCACGCTCGACTTCTGCTTCGTGATGCTGGCCGAATCATCGCTCAGCTTCCTCGGCATCGGCATCCAGCCCCCGGACATCAGCTGGGGCCTGATGGTCTCGCAGGGCCGTACCTATCTGCAGACCGCATGGTGGCTCTCGTTCTTCCCGGGACTGGCCATCGTGGTGACCACCGTGTCGGCCACCATCCTCGCGGCCTGGGCCCGGATCGCCACCGATCCCGGTCAGCGCTGGCGCCTGACGGTGCCGCGTGCCCGCCGCCGTCTGTTCTCCTCACGAAAGGCAGTCGCATGAGTGCTCCCGCCATCGACAACCCGACCGCCACGGCCGCCGACGACCGCATCGCGCTGGACGTCTCGGATCTGACCGTCGATCTGCGTACCCCGACAGGTGTGGTGCGCGCCGTCGACCACGTGTCGTTCGTCGCCCGCCGTGGTGAGACCCTGGCCCTGCTGGGCGAATCCGGGTGCGGCAAGTCCATGACCGCGCAGGCGCTGGTGGGGCTGCTCGACCCCATCGCTGACATCACCGACGGCACGGTGCTGCTGGGCGAGACCAATCTGACGACAGCGAGCAAACGCACGCTCCGTCAAGTCGCGGGCACCGAACTGGCGATCGTGTTCCAGGACGCTCTCACCGCACTCAATCCCGTGTACACGGTCGGCACACAACTGGCCGAACCGTTCCGAATCCATCGCAAGATGTCGGCCAAAGCCGCCCGACGCGAGGCAATCCGGCTGATGGAACACGTCGGGATCCCCGAACCGGAATCGCGGATCGACTCCTACCCGCACCAGTTCTCCGGCGGTATGCGGCAACGGCTGCTGATCGCCATGGCCGTGGCCCTGAGCCCGAAGGTGCTACTCGCCGACGAACCGACCACTGCACTCGATGTCACCGTGCAGGCGCAGATCATGTCGCTGCTGCAGAATCTGCGGACCGAGTTCGACATGGCGGTCATCCTGATCACCCACGACCTCGCGCTCGTCGCCGAGCAGGCCGATCGTGTCGCGATCATGTATGCGGGCAACGTCGTCGAGACGGGGCCGGTCTCGGAGGTCTTCGCCAACCCGCGGCACCCGTACACCAAGGGCCTGCTCGATTCGGTGCCGGTGCACACCAAGCGGGGCGAGGATCTCAAGTCCATCGGCGGCACCCCGCCGGATCTGCACTCGATCCCCACCGGGTGCGTATATCAAGCGCGATGCCCACTGGCACAGGAGATCTGCTGCACTACACGCCCCGCACTGCAGTCGCTCGACACCGGACGCTCGGCAGCGTGCCATTTCACCGAGGAGGTCGGCAATGTCTGAATCAACCCCAGTCGCCAAGAAATCGAAAGTCCTCGAGGTCCGGGATCTCACCAAGACCTTCAAGGTGCCCGCCGGTAAGGACGGGAAGACGCAGCTTCGTGCGCTCGACGGGATCAGTCTCGATCTCGCCCGCGGTGAGACCCTCGGCCTCGTCGGCGAATCCGGTTGCGGCAAATCGACCCTCGCTCGGACCCTGATGATGCTGGAGCGCCCAGACGACGGCACAGTCAGCTGGGACGGTGTTGATCCCTACACCCTCGGCAGCAAGGACATGCTCGCCCTGCGGCGCCGCGTCCAGATGGTCTTCCAGGACCCGTACGCCTCACTGAACGCCCGGATGACAGCAGCAGAAATCGTCTCCGAGCCATGGCGGACACACAAGACGCTCTACAAGTCGAAGCGCGACCGGGCCGCCCGGGTCCGCGAACTCCTGCACCTGGTAGGACTGCGGCCGAGCGATGAGCACCGCTCGCCGCAGGAGTTCTCAGGCGGTCAGCGGCAGCGGCTCGGCATCGCCCGCGCGCTCGCGCTCAACCCGTCGGTGGTCATCTGCGATGAGCCCGTCTCCGCACTCGACCTCTCCGTCCAGGCGCAGGTGCTCAACCTCCTCAACGACCTGCAGAAGGAACTGGGGATCTCCTACATCTTCATCTCGCACGACCTGTCGGTCGTCCGGCACGTCGCCGACCGCGTCGCGGTGATGTACCTCGGAAGGATCGTCGAAACAGGACCGACCGAGACAGTTTTCGACAAACCCCTGCATCCGTACACCGAAGCGCTGATGTCGGCCGCCCCTACTCTCGACCCGAGCACCCGCCGGACGCGCATCATCCTCGAAGGCGAGGTCCCGTCGCCGCTGAATCCGCCGTCGGGCTGCCGATTCCGCACGCGCTGCATGCATGCCACGGCCGAATGCGCGGAGTCGGCGCCACCCGTTGCGACCGATGTGGCACCGGGCAAGTCGATCCGGGCCGAGCTGAGCGAGCCGTCCCACATCGCGGAATGCTTCCATCCCCGGAGCTCCGTGTCCCTGGGCATACCCACTGCGGTCGGGTGAGCGTCGCCGCCTTTTCTCTGGTGGCACTGGCCGTCTTCGCCGCCGCCTGCATGCAGGCGTCGATCGGGTTCGGGATGGGCATGCTCGCGGCCCCGATCGTGGCGCTCATCGAGCCGAGTCTGATCCCGGGCACCCTCATCATGTCGGCGGTCGTCGTCACGTTGCTGGTCGTGCTGCGAGAGCGGCAGAGCCTCGATCTGCGTGGCACCGGCTGGGCGTTGGCCGGCAGGGTGCCCGGCACCCTCGCAGGTGCCGCCCTGTTGCTACTCCTCCCCGAACAGGGCCTCTCGTTGTTACTCGCCGGGGTGGTACTGGCCGGGGTCGTGATGGCGACGATGGGATGGGCACCGGAGCCGCTGCGCCGCAACCTCGCCACTGCGGGCGCAGCGTCAGGACTTCTCGGCACGGCCACCTCCATCGGCGGCCCACCCATGGCGCTGGTGCTACAGGGCTCGACCGGTGCCCGGCTCCGCAGCAACATGAGCGCCTTCTTTCTGGTCGGCTCGATCATGTCGATCGCGGTCCTCGCAGTCGCCGGGGCGATCGAGCGGGAGAACACCGAGATGTTCGTGTTGCTCATCCCGGCCACCGTTCTGGGTTACGTCGCATCACGTTTCGTGAACCGGATCCTCGACCCGGCTCGTCTGCGGTGGCTCTCGATCGGGATTTCATCCGTCGGGGCCGTCCTGCTCATCGGACAACAAATTCTATGATCACCACCACCCGAAAGGCCGCAGGAATGACCACACACCCGAACTCGACGAGCCCCGGCGCGCCCGTCGTCACCGACATGCGCGTGATCCCCATCGCCGGCCGCGACAGCATGCTGCTCAACCTGTCCGGTGCGCACGCGCCATTCTTCACCCGAAACCTGGTGATCATCACCGACTCCGACGGCAACATCGGTGTCGGCGAGGTACCCGGCGGTGAACCGATCCGGCAGACGCTCGACGATGCCCGGCAGCTGGTCGTCGGCCGCGGAATCGGCGGCCACAACGCGGTTCTCGCCGACATGCGACGCACCTTCGCCGATCGCGATGCCGGGGGTCGCGGCAACCAGACGTTCGACCTCCGGGTCGCGATCCACGCCGTCACGGCGGTGGAATCCGCCTTGCTCGACCTCCTCGGTCAGCACCTCGGCGTGCCGGTCGCAGCCCTGCTCGGCGACGGACAACAGCGCGAACGTGTGCAGGCGCTAGGGTACCTGTTCTTCATCGGTGACCGAAACAAGACCGGGCTCGACTACGCCGACGGTGCCGGTGAGACCGACGACTGGTTCCGGCTCCGGCATCAGGAGGCGCTGACGCCGGAGTCGGTGGTCGCCCTCGCCGAAGCCGCGCAAGCCCGATACGGTTTCGCCGATTTCAAGCTCAAGGGCGGTGTGCTCGCGCCCCGTGACGAGGCGGACGCGGTCACCGCTCTCGCCGAGCGATTCCCCGACGCCCGGATCACCCTGGATCCCAATGGCGGGTGGTTGTTGTCCGAGGCAATCGAGACCTGCCGCGGTCTGCGCGACGTGCTGGCGTACGCGGAGGACCCCGTCGGCCCGGAGGGCGGCTTCTCCGGTCGCGAGGTGATGAGCGAGTTCAAACGCGCCACCGGGATGCTCACCGCCACCAACATGATCGCCACCGACTGGCGCGAGATGGGCCACACCATCCGCTCCGGAGCGGTCGATATCCCGCTCGCAGATCCGCACTTCTGGACGATGGCCGGCTCGGTCCGCGTTGCCCAGATATGTGACGCGTGGGGTTTGACCTGGGGGTCTCACTCCAACAACCACTTCGACGTCTCACTGGCGATGTTCACCCATGTGGCCGCTGCCGCCCCCGGGAACGTGACCGCCATCGACACCCACTGGATCTGGCAGGACGGCCAGCGGATCACCCAGGCGCCCTACGAGATCGTCGACGGGTACCTGACCGTTCCCGATCGGCCCGGCCTCGGCGTCGACCTGGACATGGACCAGGTGGAGGCCGCACACGAGTTGTACCTGCGTGAAGGCCTCGGTTCCCGCGACGACTCGGTCGGCATGCAATTCCTCGTGCCCAATTGGACCTTCGACAGCAAACGACCCGCTCTCGTGCGGGCCTGAACAGATCGGGACAAGCATGCGCGTGGTCATCGGCGATCGAAACCTGCTGCCACACCGGGAGCTCCTGGAGGGCTTGGTTCCCGCTCACACCGACCTGATCTGGCACGAAGTCTTCGACGAAGCTGCGATCATCGCCGACCTGGGTACGGCCGACGTCTACGTCGGCGGCAAGTTCACCACGGCGATGGCCGCCGCCTCACCCCGGCTGCAGCTGGTCCATGTTGCCGGAGCAGGTACCGACAACATCGCCTTCGCTTCGCTCGATCCACGCACCAAGGTCGCCAACACCTTTCACCATGAGGACTCGATCGCGGAGTACGTTCTGTCCACTGCGATCATGCTGCGGCGCGGATTCATTGCCCAGGACAGGGCCCTTCGCTGTGGCACCTGGTCGACCTCCGTGTACGACGACGCGCTTCCCCAGCCTCTGTCGATGAACGGCGCTCACATCGGGTTCGTCGGATTCGGGCACATCGGTTCGAAGAGCTGGAAGCTGCTCCGCGGTCTGGGATGCACCGGGTCCGCTGTGACCGGCCGCGGCACCGTCGATGCTGCGGCCGTCGGGCTGTCGTGGGCAGCTGACGCCGCCGGCCTGAACCGCCTGATGACCGAGTCCGACATCGTCGTTGTGTCCGCACCCCTCAATGACCACACCCGCGGGATGATCGGCACAACCGAGTTTGCGGCCCTCGGCAGTGACGGGGTCCTGATCAACGTCGGCCGCGGGCCGCTCGTGCAACAGCAGGCGCTCTACGATGCATTGCAGCGCAACCTCATCCGCGCCGCCGCCATCGACGTCTGGTACTCCTACCCCGGTCCCGACGGTAAGGGCGATCCCGGCAACCTGCCGTTCGCCGAGCTGCCGAATCTGTTGATGACCCCCCACTCGTCCGGGGTTACCAAAGACACCTTCGTCGGCCGTGTCCGCGACATCGCCGACAACATCCGCCGCCTCGACCGAGGTCTGTCTCTGGCCCGCACCGTCCACTGACCGGGCCCGAACAACGGCCGAGCGGGCCGAAACAACCGCCGACAGTGCCAATCCGACCGCCGACCGTGCCCTTCCGTGCGTTGACCGTGCTCTTGATACCGGGTTCCTGGGAACATTCGCCCCAGAGAATGACTCCTAAGAACACCACCGCACGCAAACAACCACATCACGAAGGGCACCATCATGGAACTCGACTCCGGATACGGATACAGCGACTACACCTGGGCATCTATCGAGGCCAACAGCTACGCGGATACCGCATGGCAGTCGGGCGATTACGACAGCTACAACTACTGGTCGGCTGAGTCCAACAGCGCCTGGGACACCGGCGTCGACATGTACGTCGGCGGCGCCGATGCCACCGGAACCAACACGTACAGCACCGGAGAGTCCTACTACGACGGCGCCTACTGAGTCCGATTCTCGATCGGCAGGGACTGTCTGAATAACGGTTGATCCGGTCATTGGTTCAACACGCCGAGCTGAGCTTGGCGG
>NZ_MJEI01000039.1 GCF_002095395.1 Williamsia sp. 1135 | reverse complement strand
TACTACAGCCGTAGATAGGTAGTTTCGGCGTGTTTGCGCTGGTAGGCGCGGTTGCCGCGGCATGATCTCGAGTTTGTGAAGACATCCAGATCAGCTGCGGCAACCGCAGCACTGAGGGTAGACCATGAGCGGTGGCATGCGGGCCTGGATGGGTTGTTGGAGTCGTTCTCGTCGCGGTTCGCGCGGGTCGAAGCACGACGCAACGCCGGTGCGCTGGTGCTGGGTTTGCTGGCCGATATAGGTTCCAAGAACTGCTGGACTATCGCCGAACTATCGGGCCATGGCACCCCTGACCGACTGCAGCACTTGCTGTCCCGCGCTAAATGGGACGCTGATCTGGTCCGCGATGACGTTCGCAGCTATGTCATCGACCACCTGGCCGACCCTGATGCGGTGCTTGTCGTTGATGAGACCGGCGACTTGAAGAAGGGCACCAACACCGTTGGGGTACAACGCCAGTACACCGGAACCGCCGGACGCACGGAGAACTGTCAGGTCGCGGTCTACCTGACCTACGCCGCCGCTCGCGGACAC
Source organism: Williamsia sp. 1135 (assembly GCF_002095395.1). Lineage (GTDB taxonomy): Bacteria > Actinomycetota > Actinomycetes > Mycobacteriales > Mycobacteriaceae > Williamsia. Next base: position 14,250 of record NZ_MJEI01000039.1, on the reverse strand, counting down.
ACCCTGATCGACCGAGCGCTGTACCTGCCGCAGCACACCTGGGCCACCGACCCGCAGCGAAGGACCAAGGCCGGGGTCCCTGACACGGTCGAGTTCGCTACCAAACCAGCCCTGGCAACCACGCTGGTCGAGGCGGCCCTCGACGCCGACGTTCCGGCCTCGTGGGTCGCTGGCGATGAAGTGTACGGCGCAGACCCGAACCTACGAAAAGCGTTGCACAACAGACAGATCGGCTACGTCCTGGCCGTCGGATGCAATCGGCAGGTCCCCACAGCCGCCGGGAAGATCCGGGTCGATGCCCTTGCTGAGAATCTACCGCCGCGGTCCTGGCACAAGATGTCTGCCGGCGCCGGTAGCAAAGGACACCGCTGGTACTCCTGGGCCTTGATCGCGACCACCGAGCGTCCCGATGTTGGCCTCTGTCACGTGTTGGTGCGGCGCAACGATAGCTCCGGCGAGCTCGCCTTCTATCGCTGCTACAGCCCGGCACCGGTGCCGCTGAACCAGTACGTCCGAGTCGCCGGGCGGCGGTGGACGGTCGAGGAATCGTTCCAGAGCGGCAAAGGCCTGACCGGTCTGGATCAGCATCAAGTGCGGACGTGGACGTCCTGGCACCGCTGGATTACCTTGGTCATGGCTGCGCACGCCTTCCTGGCCGTGCATACCGCCACTGAACGCCTGGCCCAACCCTCAGAACCTGGACTGATCCGGTTGTCGGTCAACGAGTTCCGCAAACTCTTCACGATCCTCGTCCTCACACCACTGCATGCCATCGCTGACCCCCTCCGCTGGTCACTCTGGCGACGAAAACACCAATACCGAGCCCGACAACACCACTATCAACGCAGGTCACAACAACAATGAACCCTATCTACGGCTGTAGTATTAGGTGTTCGCCTAACTCCTCATTAACTACGCCCACCGGTACTACTGCCTCGGCGGGTAAGGTGCTGGCAATAGCCAGCCCCAATCTAGTCGCCCGATACCGACTCCAATCAATACGCTCAACCAACCCTGCATCTACAAGGAAACTGAGTCGGGTTCGTATTTCACTATTATCGATCTGGCTACAGCCGAAATCACTTGCTGCCACCTTAACCATCTCTGTTACCGACACTGTCTCTTGAAGTAGGCTAATTAGTTCGCCGATGAATCGATACTTCGAATGGAGGTATCGTACTAGATCGATTTCGTTGCCGGGATGCAGAACTACGGTTGAGACCTCCGTCGGTGCATACCGATTAAATGAGACGAGATCAATCAAGCCCATGTTTCGAAACGTATGCATGCTTTGGGTGAAGGAACTCTTTTTCTGACTTAGAGCCTCTGTCGCCCGGTCGAAAATCTCATCGACGGAAGCGCCATCTTCAAGAAATTCCAGAAATATCCGCGCAGATTCTACAATTCCGCCTTGCCGTTCTGGCAACGTAGGGGCGCCAGCCGCCTTTCGGCCGCGTGGAATATACCCGATAATTGTCCGTCGCTGGGCGAGATCTGTTGGCGTCAAGTCATTCAGTACGCTCTCAACAATTGGATCCACTTCAGGAATTTCGAGGACTTCCCCCATCTCACCTTGATTCGCGGCCTCGCCCATGGCTTCGTCGGGGGATGCGAGTTCAGCTTGCGCTAGAAATTCATGGCCTAGCGCTGTTACCACTAGCCGGCTAAAGCCCCAGCGCTCCAGAAGACCTAAACTTTGCAACCACGAGAGCCTCCTATTTACTTGATCCGAACTCGTCCACGCCAGTCCATAGGACTTGGCAAGATCCAACAAGTCAGCAACTCGCGTCTCCTCTGTGATGCCCGCCAGCAACTCTGCGAAGAACTTGACGTTCGCCTGTATGTGCCGTGCGAGGTAGACGTCATCCCCACTGTCGAGCCACCCTTGCGCTTGTGCAGTCACCGCCCAATTGTTGTCGCCATCTCTGGAGACAAAGGAGCCTCGGGTCATCTGTCGGGCGAAGATCACTTCGCTAGCAACCGTCCGCGACTGGCCCTGAGCGGAGACGACTTCGACGGTGCCACCAGAAGCCACGGGAGTTGACTTAGCACAAATCGCAGTGCCGCAGTCTGCTCACTGCCCTTTCCCGGGAGAAGTCCGAGAGTGTTCGAGCGATCACGCCAAGCCCTGACGTGGATGTCCGGCAACGTTCCCTTACCATCGGTCACGATGTTCTCCCATGTCCACTGTTTAAATCATCCGAGGCTTTTCCATCTTTGGCCAAAGTGCGGCGTAACGCCAGCGAGACTCGCGGTTTTCACGACGATGTCGCTAAGGCGGAGACCCGGCGCTTATTCAACGAAAGATCGTCCTGTAGGCCTTCAGGCAATCCAGGCCAGGTGGTGCGCCCAACCTGGGTCCACTAGCGGAACTAGCGGAAGCGGAGGGATTTGAACCCTATTCGAGCCTCTGGTCAGAGCTCGAAAACTGACCGCACCTGCACAAACACCTCACTGCAGTTCACCGGGGTTCATTGGGTTTCGTGGGCAAGTGTGGGCAGATTGTGGGCACGAGCGCAGAAGACACGGACGACTAACGCGGCGTCTTTCTCCTCTTTCGCTTGACTGAGTCCGAGGATTGCTCGATCTCCATGCGCGCCGAGCACGGCTCGCACAGGCAGGAGCCGCTCCCGTAGTTCGGGGTGTAGTGAACACATCCGTGCAGCTCACGACTACCCTCCGCAAAGCTGCTCCACAGGGCGGCGAAGTGCTTGGTTTCCAGTCGCTGGGGATCGTAGCGTCGATAGAGCGAATACGCGACAAGATCGGCAACCTGCAGGAGCCGAGATGCCCGGGAGTCGGCGAATAGTGGCACATCAGCCAAGTTGCGGACCTGGCCAACGCGCCCGGCAGCTAACCGCCACCCGGCCGTCCAGGATTGTATGTCGCGTTCCGCAAGCACGCGACGGTCATGAATGACAAGGCCCTTGTTGGGCAGCCCCTTGTCTACTCTGAGTCGCTTGAGCATGACGTCGAACTTGTTAAGTAGGACCTCATAGGCGAACTGCTCACGCTCTTGCGCGGTCCAGTCAGAGTGGAAGTCATTGTCGACCACCACACCGAAGTACACCGGGGGGCACTCCACGTTGTTAGGAACGAAGTCAACGACGGCTTGATACGCGGCGTCCAGAAGGCTAAGTCGCATCTTCCGATCCTCGAAAGCCCAGACGCTCGACGGCTGGTTTGTCCGGCCGGCCATCTTCGGCTTCTTGGCATTTCGCAGTTCGGATGCGTGCAGCTCGTACTCTTCCAGATTGATGGGCACTTTTCCGAGATGCTCAATAACCAGCTGGTCGAGCGCGGTCTGAAGCTTGGCGGTGTCGTCCTCGTGTATCGCGATACCGCCAAGCACAAAAGCATGGCTACCTCCATGGGTGCCAGACTCGTCAGCAAACAGCAGGTACAACCACGACTCCTGTTGACAGAGAAACGGAGCCCGGTGCATTACCGGACTCCGTCTCAGAAGGTCGAGTCGAGGGGTTGGGCACCGCGTTGGCAGTCCCTCCCGCGATCGGCACCGCGTTGGCAGTCCTCCCGACACCCGCAATAATGCACGCCAGTCCCGGTGCCGTCAAGATATCGGGCCGCCGCACCCACTTGCGACGGCCATAGTTGCATCTCAAACCCTCTTTTCGCACGTGAGTTTGAGCCGGGCGTAAAAAAGACCTGACTGGAAACCGTAAGGGTCAGGTGTTGGGGGGTCGAATGATTACGACCGGGTGGCACACGAAGACCCCACCCGCGCAGGGATGGGGTCTCGCGCTCTCGTGCGGTCCCTCGGCAGGAGCCGGTGTGCCGTGGGATCCCACAAAGGTGTCAGAACCAGGTGCCGGGCTTGTCGCTGGTGTCTCCACTCGCCTGGCCGGTGCCGATCTCGGTCATCGGGACTGCTGCAGAGTCGGGGATGGTTGCGAGGACTCGGCGGGTGCCGTCGAAGTCCCGGCCGGCCATGGCTACCCACGAGGCGGCTTCCCGCTGGTGGATCGCACCACGACGAACAGCACTTTCAATAAGCACCTTTTGATCACGTTGCACTGCTGCTGCGACGAGCGTGCGACCGCGCTCGGCGTCGGCGCGTAGCTCTTGCACTGTCGACAGGTGCAAGGCGACCATGCCTGGCATCTGCGCCGCGGCCACCGAGTCGCCGGACTCGCCGGTGTCGACTGCTGCGGTGAGCTCGCCTGCCTTGGCCACGATCAGTGCCACGATCTCGGCCGGGTCGATGGGGTCGGTGGCCGGCAGCTCGAGGCCGAGGGCGGCCAGGATCTCTGCCAATTGTTCGGGTGTCAGTTCCATGGTGGTGTCTCCTCAGTGGTGGTCGGTTGCTCAGGCAGCCAAACCGGTGAACTTGCGGATCGCTTGCGGGTTGCTAACTCCCATTAAGGGAATCGCCCACGACTGCACCCAAGTCCTCTTGGTCTTCTGCTCGCGCCAGGTCTCGGTCGTCAGTCCCTGCTCGTAGGAGATGAAGCCGACCTCACCGGTGTCGACGGCGTACGCGGTACCCGGAGCCATGCGATTGGTGGAGAACAACTCGATGCCATTCGACGCCAGTACCTTCTCGAGTTCGGACCCGTAGGCAATCTTCAATGCCTTGAGTTCATTGGGATGAACGATCCACAAATCGAAGGTCAATCCCATCTCGTCGATGTCGGCGAGCCACTGCGCGGTAGCGAAGTCAGCGGCCGGCAGTGACCCCGACGGAGTGAGCTCGGCAGCTGGCCCGACTGTAATTGCATCTGTCCAGCTATGCCCGGTGACGATGAGGTTGTTCTCGCCGGTCTCGTGGTACTTGGTCAGCGCCGCCTCGATGGTGGCCACGGTGCGAGTGTTGACCTTGCGCACGATCGTGTTGGCCAGAGCGGTGACGTCGCGGTCCATGACGCGCTTGTCGTTGCGGATCTTGGCAGCATCACTGACGAAGAACTTGCCACCGTAATCCTCGGCGTTGGCGATCGCAGTCTCCGGCCGACCACTCGACACGATGGGGTACTCGTTGCCCGGTGCGACTGCCTCGATGTCGCGAGACAGGTATTCGTTGCCGGGTGCGGCGACCTCGTACAGCACAGCGCCACCGGCGACGGAGAAGCCGCTCGAGGCGAACACCTTGTCGACGATGAACTTCTGCTTGGTCAGATCGGCAATGCGCTGGGTGATGAGCTGCGGCTGGTTCAGTGCGGCGTCGACGGTGAGTGTGGAGCCGGTGAGCTTGGGTGCGCCGAGCGGGTAGGCGATGGGCGAGTTCATGATTCGTTGTCTCCTTGCTGGATGATGCGGACGAGTGCTTCGGTATGTGCGTTGTGTGCAGCGCGGTCGAAGCTGGATGCTGCGACGAATTCAGTTCGAACGAGTTCTGGCTCAGCCCAAGCGATTTGAGTTCCGTTGATCGTGTAACCGATCCGATACCGCTGGCCTTCTTTGTCGTTGAACGCGATGACTTCGGGCGGCTGGATGCGGAGCATTTCAATCCACAGCCAGTCGTCAGCGCCGGGCCCGTCGTAGAACGATGTGATGATGTGCTCGTTGGTGACCGACTTGTCAGAGGCCGCCACATGGTTAGACATCGTGATGGTCACTCCCTTCTGTGTGGAGGCGGCGACGTCGTAGAGGCGGGCGACGTCTTCGATGGTTTTGAGTCCGGACACTGCCGGCGGGGTGACCCCGAGCAGTGCCACTGCGGTGAGCGCGAATTTATGCTGTGCGCCGGTGGCATCCTTGGCTGAGAACTGGCCCTCGATCGAGCGGTCGGGGTAGGCGGATCCGAGGATCCCGGCGAGCCAGCTCGGTACGCCGCGGTAGTCGCCGAGCAGGGTGGAGCCGTCGGCGGACGCGCGGATGTTGTCGACGTAGCCGAGGGCAGGCTCGCCGTCGAACCGTGGGTCGACGTGACCGAGCTTGATGATCGGGCGCCGGAAGCCGGGGGCGGTGGCAGCACCGACCGCGGCAGAGATGTCCTTCTTGGTGAACGTGACCGGGCCGGTTGAGGCCGGCCAGGTGCCTACCTTCATCAGCTCCACACCGGGAACCGTTGTCAGGTCAGCAACCATGACCGGCCCGAACGCTATCGGCGTTGTGCTGCCCGCTGGTGGACTGATTCGGCGTCGTAGAACCAGCGACCGCCGTTCTTGTGAGCGATGATCGTCCCGCGGCGTGCGAGCGCCCGGAGGTTGTCGCGACCGCACTTGAGAATGCGTGCCGCGTCCTGGCTCGTGAGTAGGTCATTCCTCAACAGTGATGCGCCAGTATCGGTTTCGTGATCCGCCGTACCGTTGGCGGGATTGTCCGCGTACCGGCCAGCGGATTCGAGCGTCAGCTTCAGCGATTGCACCGGAGCGATGAGTTGCATTCCTCGAGCGCGCATAGATCGCTCGACCTCGGCCAACGCAGCTGCAAGGTACCGAACCTCTGCAGGCCCGAGGGTGACCTCGCCGGGCCGGTGCACGCGGATATCAAGTCCATCCATCGTGGTCCCCCAGAGAGTCTGCCAGACTCACGATCTCCCGTTCGATCCGTTCGCCGCGCTCGTAGAGTTCCGGCGCGTACGTTGTCGTCAGGTCGAGCAAGGTGCGGGTGATGGTGGCCCAGGTGGCGCCGGCCTCGCGCAGCATGCCGATTGCCACGTCGATCCCGTCGTCGTCGGCGTTGAGGTAGTGCAGCAGCAGGACCGCGGTACCCGACCGCAACCGCAGCGCATGGACGGCCGCGTCCGGGTCAGGGGTGGCACTGAATAGGTCGTCGTTGTCATACCGGTCGGTCATTGTGAAACATCCTTTGCCGCTGCGCTTTTGTTGGGTCGTGAGTCGCGAGCCTTGGCCCGGTGGGTCGGCCAGCGGTCGCCCGTTCTCGCCGGGTTCGAACCGATCAGCTCCTTGAGCTTTGTCTCGATTGAATCTGTGCGGCGGTTCATGGGGCGTCCTTTTCTACGGCGTCAATCAGTTTGTTGGCGAGTCGAATTGCCTCGTCTTCGGTCATCGAGAACACGTCCGGTCCCAGGCGTAGCCGAATGGGGCGGGTGCCGTCGGCTCGGGTGACGCCAGGGAGTACGGAGGCGGAACTGCGCTTCACTCGCCGGCCTCCGCAATGCGGCACATCCGCAGGAACTCGGCGCGCGTCCACTCCCGGCCGCGCGATTCGGCACGGTGCTTGAGTCGTTCGAGCCACTCGCTGTGAGCGCCAGCGATTTCGCTCTCAAGCCTGGACCAAGCGACCAACTCGGCACACAGTTCGATGTCCCAGTACGGGTATCCGGCGAGACCCTCCAGCACTGATTCGCGCGCGAAGTTGTCGAGGTCGTCGCGCAACTCCGCAGTCTGGGACCACCACCAGACGTCTTTCTCTCGACGGTCCTCGGTCACGATGCCTCCTTGTGGACCGACGGCCGGCGGCGGCGCTGCGATGTCGGGACTCGGCCGGCGATCACGCTGGCGCTTGGCCGTTCGGTGGCGGCCCACGTTCCGCACTGGACCAGCGCAGGGCACCCGGCACAGAGAGCCGCTGCGAGCTGGTGACGATGCGACACCGCCGGCATGGGTTCGTAGTCCCGTGCCGGGTCGAAAAGATCAGAGCGGCCGAGACAGACGGCGTTCTCGAGTCGTGGGGTGTCGGCCAAGATCTTGCCCAGAAGCGTGATCAGATCCGGTTCGCGTTCCTTCATGACGCCGCCCTTGTCTGTGCGACGTCGGCGATGCATCCGACGCATTTGCCGGTACGGCCGATCGACTCGTTGTGCACTGGACACCTCGGGCGGTCAGCGGCTTTGGCATCGGCGGTCATCTGGCACGACTCGTGGGCACCCTGATTGCGGTCTGAGTCCATCGACATCCGGTGTCCGCAGTATCGACAGAGCTCGGAAAAGAGCCGCGACGCAGTCACATCACCAGTCCCCTCAGAGACCTGAGGGTGAGGTGACTGCGATTTCGCCCCAGTCACCTCACCGCATTCATGCAGGTCAAGCCCAGTCACCTCAGTCACCTCAGTCACCTCATGTGTGGGGGCCTTGTCGGCGGGTTGAGGTGACTGCACCGGATGCACGGTGTAGTCCTCCGGGGCGAGCACGATCGTTTCCTTCGGCAGCGGCAATGACCAGTAAGTGATGCGAGGAAAGCCCTCCGATTCAGAGACCACCTTGAGCTTGGATGCGGCCCGCTCGATGCTGGCGCGGCTGAATCCTTCCTTTGCTCCATCGCTCTTGGTGTCCTTCGACCGCGCACGACTGTTCTCAGTGAGGTAGTCGAACAGCCAGTCTCGAACCTCGGAATTGCCAGACGATGGTGCGCCGCCGGCATCACGGAGAACGTCTCCCACTGAACGATCGGCCGCACCCGTGATGACGAACTTTCCGACCTCGGCACTGCGCCCGGAATCGGTCGTGATCAGTGCCGATTCAATTCGATAGGTCAGCGCCAGGTCTTCGTCGCCGAGTGAGTTTTTCTCCTGCGACATAATCCGGTCACCGTCAGAATCGGGATCTTTGGCGAACCCGAAGACTGATCGCGCGACTTCACCGAACGCGCTGGACCCGTTGATCCCGGCCACCACATCGCCGTTGCCCGACTTATTCAGATGCGCGATACCAATCACGATGCCGTCGATGGTCTCGGCCAGCTTTGCCCAGGGCTCGATCAACGAGCGAACCTCGTTATTCCGGTTCACGTCGGTCTTCGAACCAATCGTCGACATCAGCGGATCGACCACCACCACCTTCACCTGTTTGGCGAGCAGCGCGTCGGTCAGGTCTTCCATGTCGCGGCCCGACAGGAACTTCACCTCCTCCCCACCAAAGGTGACCTTGGGAAAGAACACCCGACTCAGGTCAGCGCCAGCACCACGACATCCGGGCTTCACGATGTACTTCGCTGATTCCTCGGCACCGAGGTAGGCGGTATTGACCGGGGTGCCCTCCCAGCACCCCGGAAGTGTCCCGTTGCTGGCGTCAGCGACTATCCAACGGGCACCAGTGGACTTGCCGGCACCGGGACGGCCAGCGAAGATCGCGAGCGTCGCCAACGCGATCCGACCTTTGCCGTCGCGCTCCCACGCCCAGGAGGGAACATCGTCTTCTACCGAAACTGCAGACTGCAGTTCCACCTTGCGGACGTGCTGCTCGTCGTTGTTCATGAGGCCACCTTCCGTACAGCCCAGTCGGCGTGGTCGCGCAGGAACGCGTCACGGTCGCGAAGTTGGCGCGCGACGGCGGTCCAGTCTTTCGCCTGAGCGATCTCAATCGCGGACAGCTTCGCAAGATAGCGGCGTTGCTGGATCTGCAACATCTCCTGTTCCAGAGCCCACCGGTCACCGGCGAGCACCAGCGCCAGGAACTTCACGGCATCGTCAGCGGCGCACCACTGTTCGCTACCGGCAATGGGCAGTGACGGTGCCAACTGAAGTGCTGCGACGAACTGATGCGTCGCACTCCAACTGACGGCCGGGATTTGCTGCACCACCGGCGGGGCGGCCGGCCGAGTATCATCTGAACTGAACATGGCGTTCTTTCTTTTGGTAGGTGCCCCGCGGCCCGGTCAGGCCGCGGGGCTCTTGCGTCTCGGAGCGGTGCAGCGCACCGAGAAGTAGCTGGGCTCAAACAGGTTCGGCGTAAACGGCAGTAACGTCCTGGCGAGCGGCCCAGAATGGGCGGGCGATCGAGATGGCTCGCTTCAATCCCTCGAGCGCAATCTCTGCCTCGACGAGCGACATATCCGCCTGCGTGCTGTCGCCTACGGTGATTGAGATGAGGGGCACGACATCATCGGTAGGGGTGAATGACGTTCCGACAATCACGCCGGTGCCAGGGATTAGCCGGTGTTTCTTGAACGCGCTCATCGTGGCCTGAAAAGACAGTTGCGCAAAGTGCTCGCCACGGCACGGGTACTCGTGGTCGCCGTTCTCGCACCAGTCGAACTCAGGGCACTGATACTCGCTCATCGGGATGCCCCCACCGGGAAGGGTGCGCGACGGTGCCAGGCGAGCGCGTCTGTCCACTGGTCGTCGGCCACGGTGTCGAGGTGCCGGTCACCGGCGAGCCCGCGCAGGTGCTCCGCGATTGCAGCGCAGTCGTATTCTTCGGCGGCCAGGCCCTCGGCCCGAACGTCACGAATCACGCGGAGTAGATCGGCGAACCACTGCTGTGTGGCCTTGCCTGTGAACGGTTGTACGATTGTCATCACTGCTCCTTTTCGAAGGGGTTGAAGCCCTCGACACCAGATCCGCCAAGATTCGCGGTGTCGGGGGTTTTGTCTTTTCTCAGATCGGGTGTCCTGTCGGGGAACATCTCGATGCCGCCAAGGTCTTCGGCGAACTGGATACCGCGATAGCGGTCCATCAGGCAGCACCCGGCGTAATCGTGTTGGCCTCGAGGTAATCCTGAATATCGTTCCAGCGGTATAGAACTCGACGACCAACCTTCACGTAAGGGACGCCGATCCCCTTGTATCGATCCTGCGCGAGGCTCGCTGGAGTCCTGTGCAGATGCTTCGCGACCTCATCCGGGGTTGCCAGCTCATCGGCCATAGTTCAATCCTCTCTCAAGCCGTAGGTTTCTACGGTCTGACTCAATCAATACAGTTCACCCGTGGTCTGTGTCAAGCCGTAGATTTTCGCGTATTGTCAATCGGCATGAGCGGACCACATGCCCTCGCGGTCGTTGTCGGCCAAAACGTGCGCCGAATCCGGGGCGAGTTCACAGCAGATTCGCTGGCCCGGACGATTCGTCAGATGTTCGGTTTGAAGTGGGATACCGGTCGGATTGCGGGTCTTGAAAATGGGCGGGCATCCCCTACTGTGACAACGCTTTTCATTGTCTCCCAAGCCCTGAGCGAGCTGACACGGGATCAAGTCCTGGTCGCCGACCTGGTCCGCTCGAATGATTTTGTCGAGGTCGGCGATACGGCAATCAGAGCGGAACGAATCGCTGACGCGCTCAGCGGCACGGCGGTCGAACTGAAGCTGCGCGATTTCATCGATGCCGACGAACGATCACAACGTGCAAGACGCGGCCTACTCGACGGCGCCGAAGAGTTGGCACGATTACCCAAGAGGCTTGGGGACCTACCCGTCGAGTTAATGCAGAAGGTCGAGTCTCAGACCAGTGAGGCTGAATACCGCGTGGCAAAATCGCTCGGCATAAGCGTCACACGACTGACTGCTGAATCAGCATTGCTCTGGGGCGAGAGCTTTTCAGTGGAGCGAGACAGGCGCGCTGGCTTAGACGCGAACGCTCAGCAGCGCGGACGAGTGAGCCGAGCGCTCAAATCTGAACTGAAGGCAGTACTCGATGGCGACGATTGAGATCTACCAGACCAAGACCGGCAAACGGTACCGAGTGCGCTATCGGACACCCGATCGCCGCCAGACGGACAAGCGAGGGTTTCGCACCAAGCGCGATGCCGACGCATTTGCAGCCACAGTGGAAGTCGAGAAGCTGCGTGGCGAATATGTCGCGCCACAGCTCGGTCAGATCACAGTTGCAGAACTCGCCGTAGACTGGCTGGCCCGCAAGGAATCTGACCAGAAGCCGTCGACATATCGAACGACCGAAGTCGCGTGGCACAAACACGTACAACCGAAGTGGGGCAAGACAAAGGTCGTCGACATCGATCTCGATGCGGTCGAGCGATGGATCGCAGACATGGGCCGGACGATCATCGACGCCGATGGCAAGGTCAGCAAGAAGGGTTCCGGCGCTTCCGTAGTGATCCGCGCCTACGGAATCCTGGCGGCGATCCTCGACTCCGCGGTCAAAGCACGACGCCTCCCCCGCAACCCAGCGCGAGGCGTCGAGAATCTACCGCGCAAACGTCCGAAGCCACGGACCTACCTCACCCACGACCAGGTTGCGCTACTGGCAGACGAGGCAAAAGACCATCGCGTGCTGGTGCTGCTCCTCGCCTACTGCGGACTTCGATGGGGTGAGGCGATCGCGTTGCGGGTCAAAGATCTCGACCTCCTGCGCCGTCGACTCACTGTTGTGCAGAACGCGGTCCAGATCGATCAGAGGATCAATGTGGGCACACCGAAGTCAAGCGAGTCACGCGTGGTCCCAGTACCGGAGTTCTTGACGTTCGAGCTCGCCGGCCAGTGCGAAGGGAAGGCCCTCGACGATCTCGTGTTTCCCGGTCGTGACGGCGGATACCAGCGGCTGCCGGTCTCGTGGTCGGGATGGTTCGAGGGAGCGGTCACACGCGCCGGGGTACCTCGGGTCACCATCCATGATCTGCGGCATACCGCGGCGAGTCTGGCTGTCTCTGCCAACGTCAATGTTCTGGCGTTGCAGAGGATGCTCGGGCACGCCTCCGCGGCGATGACTCTGGACACCTACGCGGACCTGTTTGACGACGATCTTGATGCCGTTGGGATCGCCCTGCATCAGGCCGCTTCAGTGACGGGTGTGGGCAGATTGTGGGCAGAGAGCACCAAGGCCGCTGACGCTCAGGGCAAAAAGAACGCCCCACCTGCGTAAACAGGCGGGGCGATTCAGCGGAAGCGGAGGGATTTGAACCCCCGGTGGTTTCACCCACGCTCGCTTTCAAGGCGAGTGCATTCGGCCGCTCTGCCACGCTTCCTTCGAAAGGCAGACTACTTGACGCGGGTCTGCGGGTTGTCACGCAGCCACTTGTCGACCTTCGAGAAGGTGGTGCCCATGGCCTGGCGCTCGTGGTCGTCGAGGTGATCGAGCAGGTAGGTCCGTACTGCGACCACATGCCCTTTTGCCGCTTCGTGCAGCTTGTCGCGGCCGGCGGGGGTGATGCGACAGACCCTGTTCCGGGCGTCTTTGTCGTGGTCCTTGGCCAGGCGTTCGACGAACCCGGCCTCGGCGAGCCGGGCGATCCGACGCGAGATGGTGCTCTTTGTACTCAACGCACCGTCGGCGAGGGCACTCATACGCATCTGATCGTTCTCGGACAGCAGCACCAGGATCCGGTAGTCGGCGAACGTGAGGCCGGACGTTTCGACGAGCGAGTCATTGATGGCGTCGAACAGGCGCTGGGTGCCGTTCATGAAAGACCGCCACGCGATCTGTTCGGCGTCGTCGAGCCACGGCACAGCAGAATCCTCTGTCATAGTCCACATCAGTCGGCGATCAAGTTTTACAAACTCTGACGTTACTCCTCGCAACCTAGCCGGTTGAAGCCACTATTCGACACAGAGTGTCACAACTGGGGTATCAGTGGAGCATGGGCACAATGCGAGCGACCACGGTGACAGAGTTCGGTCCACCCGAGAACCTGGTGGTCACCGAAGTGGAGAAGCCGCGTCCCGGACCGGGCGAAGTTCTGATCAAGGTTGCGGCCGCCGGCGTGAACCGCGCCGACCTGCTCCAACGGCAGGGCAACTATCCGCCGCCGCCGGGCGCCAGCGACATCATCGGCATGGAGGCCTCGGGAACCATCGACGAGCTCGGGCCCGACGTCGACTCCTGGTCTGCCGGGCAGCAGGTGTGCGCCTTGCTCGCCGGCGGCGGCTATGCCGAATACGTCACGGTGCCGGCGGGACATGTGCTGCCGGTTCCGGAGGGTGTCGACGTGGTGGACGCCGCGGCGCTCCCCGAAGTGGCGTGCACGGTGCTCTCGAACCTCAAGCGAACCGCTCATCTGCAGCCGGGTGAGTTGGTGCTGTTGCACGGCGGCGCCAGCGGCATCGGTACCCATGCGATCCAGTGGGCGAAAGAACTGGGCGCGACCGTGGCCGTCACCGCAGGTTCGGCCGACAAGCTCGAACTATGCAGCGATCTCGGTGCCGACATCACCATCAACTACCACGACGACGACTTCCTCGAGGTGATCAAGTCCCACGGGGGCGCCGACGTCATCCTCGACATCATCGGCGCAAAGTACCTGAGCAGCAACGTCTCTGCGTTGGCGAAGGACGGGCGGCTCGTCGTCATCGGCATGCAGGGCGGGGTGAAGGCCGAGGTGAACCTCGGCGCACTCCTTGCGAAGCGGGGCACGATCCATGCGACCGCGCTGCGGGGGCGCGACTCGGAAGACAAGGCCGCGATCGTCGCAGACACCGTGGCAACCACATGGCCGATGATCGCCGCGGGCACGGTGAAACCTGTTGTCGGAGCACGTTTCCCGCTCGAGGACGCCGCCAAGGCCCACACGCTGCTGGACTCCGGCAAGGTGACCGGGAAAATCCTGCTGACCCTCTGACCACCACATTCATCCCCGTACGGGGTCGCCGAGGGCGTTATCGGGTTGTTTCGAAATGAAGTTCTGGGTGTGGGTCTGTGGCGATGGGCTGCCGTTGGTGGTG
>NZ_MJEI01000022.1 GCF_002095395.1 Williamsia sp. 1135 | reverse complement strand
TGACATCTCGTAGTCGATGGGACTGAGCATCCCGATCGTTGAGTGCCTCCGTCGAGTGTTGTAGTAGTCGAACCAATTGTCAACCGCAGCAACCAGTTCGCTCTTGTAGACGTAGCTGTGGCGGTAGTAGTGCTCGTGCTTGAACGTCGACCACAGGCTCTCGGCACCGGCGTTGTCCCAGCACACCCCGGTCCGACCCATCGACCGAAGCAGACCGTACTTCCCGCAGGCATTCGTCATCAAGGACGATGTGTACTGAGATCCCCTGTCCGAGTGCATGATGATGCCCTTGGTTCGACCGCGACGGGTACGAGCAGCCATATCGACCGCATCGGTCACCAAGTCAGCGCGCATGTGATCGGCCACAGCCCACCCCAACGCCCGCTTCGAATGCTCATCCTTGATCACGCACAGATACATGTCTTCGCCACCGCAAGTCAGATATGTGATGTCCGACGTCCACACGGCGTCGGTGCGGCCCTGATCGAAGACGCGGTCGACCAGATCCGGCGGGAACGTCGCGAACGGATCGACGATCGTCGTCGGCGGCGAGAAGGTGCGCGGACTGATACCAGCTAGGCCCCGCTCGGCCATGATTTTGGCGACGGTCTTCTCGGTGACGAACTCGCCCCGCGCGCGTAGCTCAGCGGTGATCCGCGGCGATCCGTAGACACCGTGGGAGTCTTCGTGGATCGAAGCGATTCGCACAGCCAACTCTTCCCGACGCTGCCTCTGTATCCCTAATTCTGTTGCCCTGGTTGACTTTAGATGCCGATAGTAACCCGAGGCTGACACACCCAGCAGGGTGGCCATTCGACTGATTGCTGTGGTGGCGCACTCCGTGGCCATCAACGCGTACTTCTCTACCGTTGATGGTTCGCCGCGAAGTACGCCGACGCTTTTTTCAAGAATGCGATGTCCTTCTCCTGATCGGCGACCTGCCGGCGTAGCCGGGCAAGCTCGTCGCGCTCGACTGCGGTCAGTGGCTCATCGCCCTCTCGCCGCGCTGCGTCCAGGCGCCGGCGCTCATCAGCGACCCACCGCCCCAGCAGGCCTTCGTTGAGGCCGAGGTCTCGTGCGACCTCGGCGATGGATCGACCAGAATCGATCACTCGATGCGCAGCATCGACCTTGTACTCGGTCGTGAACGACCGACGCTTCCGCGACATGTGAACATCCTCCCAGCGGAACCGCTGATCCCGCTAGCTCGGTGTCCACTACCTGGGGGGAACCTCAGGGCTGGGCTGCCAATCCGTAGTGCTATCGACCCTCCGCGAATTTTAGGCCACCAAAATGTGGCCTCCCCGGCGTGTCATACGAGGAATAATTTTCTGTGCCCCCAAAATCAAGGCCATGGCCACCACACCGCGGAAACGAGGACGCCCCTCTAAGGGGCCGCGCGAGGAACTGAAGTGTCGTGTTCACGCGGGACTCAAGAGTGACACCGCAGCGGTGGCCGGCGAGTGCGGAATGACGACGCAGGACTGGCTCGAAGCAGTCATCAACGCCGCCGTCCGCGACCGTGTCGATCCGCGAGACCAGGAGGTCCTGTTCCCTAAGAGCGCCTGAAGAACTCAACCGCACATTTTCATATAGAGCGGTTTCAACTCGCCCTGAAATGCGAGAAACCCCCTGGCTGCCGGGCCAGAGGGCTTCTCTTAAGTTTCGAACTCTGAGCGCTAACTCGGAGCTCCAGGACGACTTGAGATCGCCCACTCCCCGAAGGGACTGTCTTTGCCGGACAGGTCTCAGGGTAGCGCGCACCCTAAAGGGTGTGCAATCCCTGCACATCACGTGTCGGATACAGAATCCGACCACACTTCTATTACCCGTCGCTACTGCGGGTCTTCGCCCCTGCGCCGACGGCGGGGCCGTGCCACGACTGCGCACGGTCGACTGTTCGCGATCGTCGCGCAAGCTGCCCCGGCAGCTGACGCCCAGAAGATCGTTCAGAAGTTGCGCGTGCGCGACAGCATCGCCCTTGACCTGGGCAAAGACGCCTACGCTGGGGTCCCCTGCTGGAACAAAGATGATCACTGGATCACCTGGGCGGTCCCTATCGCTTACGCCCAGCACTACAACCAGATCCGGCACCTCATTGGTGCCCACAGCACCAAACACCGCAAAGACGACATCTCCCTCAAAACCCTGATCAAAATCGCTGCCGCCCATGCAGTCCACGCAGACTTCCGCACCGGCCGTAACTGCCGACCCACCCTCGACCGACTCATCGAAATCACCGGTTACGGCGAACGCACCATCCAACGAGCACGCCACGTCCTCCGACTCCTCGGCGTGGCCACCGAGATCGTTCGCGGCCGCCAACGCACCCTGGGCGAACGTCTTGCCTCCCACCGCGTCGGCAGCCGCGCTCGAGGATGGGCCTCGGTCTACGCCCTGCACAGCCCGCAGCTTGTGGATAAAACCGCACGTCATACCGCCGCGGCACCCCACCCCGAAGGGCACCCTTTAGGGTGCCTATCCCACCTTGGTAACTACTCACTAACCCCCACCGGCACAGCCGGAAAGCTCAAAGGCCGCGCTGCGCGCGACCGAGCTACCGACAGACGAAGGTGGACCGGGCCCGAACCCGACCAGAAAGGGCTACTGCTGGCCTCCAGATGGCGCCAGGACCCACGAACACCAACTTGGGCTCGACGGTTTACACCCGCAGCCTGGTCACACGTTCTGGCACAACCAGCTAGACATGGTTGGACCTTCCGCGACCTCAACCAACTCCTGCACGACTACACCCTGCCCGGCAACGGCAACTGGATCGCACACAAACCCCACAAACCCATCGCACTGCTCGCCGGCATCCTCAACCACCATGGAGACCTGGCAAACCGGCCCGGAGCCCTCGACGACGCACGCCAGCTCGAATACGAAGACAAGCAGCAGGACATCGCCGGTTGCCGGACCTGCGACGACCACGGGTGGCGACTCCCCTACGGCGACGTCGCCGTACGTTGTACCCATCAGTGAACACGTTGGAGCAACCCATCGATTCGAGCATCCGGAAGCGAGACCCGATTATGTGTGTTGCATTCCTGGCCTGGAAGGCGCACCCCGACTACGTGGTAGTTCTGGCGTCCAACCGAGATGAGTTTTTCTGGAGGAAGTCCGAACCAATCCACGTTTGGCCCACAACCCCGAAGATTGTCGGCGGCAAAGACATTGCTGGCGGCACCTGGCTTGGGGCAGACGAAACTGGTCGCTTCGCCCTGGTGACCAACGTGAGAGAAGGGCTCCCACGACGATCAAAGTCCGACCTCCACTACCGATCGCGCGGCCTCTTGCTTACCGACTTCCTGACGACCCACCAGACGGCGCGCCAGTGGTCTCTCGATGTCCTGGCAGACGACACCAGGTACCGCCCGTTCAATCTTATTTTTGGGGATGCCCACGACTGCTTCTACCTGACTAACCGGCCTGCGCCGAGGTTGGTCGAGATCACCAAAGGCATTCACGGTCTATCGAACGGAGGTCTGGACGAGCCGTGGCCGAAAGTAGCCGACGGAGTGAATCAGTTCACCACCGCGGTGGCCGCGGATCCAGGAAGTCCTGAGTCTGCACTCCCCTACTTTGATGGCTTGTCAGACTCACAGGTCGCTGACCGCGCGCGCTTGCCTGACACGGGCGTGGGCGCGGTCCTGGAGCGCCGTCTTTCCAGCCGATTCGTCAAGCTGGGCGTCTACGGGACTCGCTCAAGCTCGTTGCTACGAATCGCCAGAGCAGGTCCTGTTGAGCTGGTCGAACGCCGGTTTGGAGTTGGCGGCCGGCGCACCGGTCAAACTGATCTTCGACTCCCAGAGGCGGCTACGCGAGCCCGCTAGCTTTGACTTCTACCGGTCTGCTGACGAGCTGTCTTTCTGCGCGAGTGTTGTAGCTGCGCGCTGCGTACGCCATGCCCGTTTGATGTCATCTCGCCTCCACACAATCATCATTAGCGCGAAAATTGCGATCAGCCCCGGCGCACCGAAAACCCGGTAGTTGACCCATGTGTCGAGTGAGAAGTTGTAGGCGATCACTAGGTTTAGCGCTCCAAGGAGTGTGAGGAATGCTATCCACAGCCAGAGAACCTGCTCCCATGGGCGGCTGGCCATCGGCACATGACTGTTCAGTACTGCTGCGACCGGATTCTTCCGCATCCAGAGCCGTGTGCCGGCCAGCGCGATCGCACACAGCCAGTAAAAGCCGGTTGGCCTCCACTCGATGAACAAGGCGTCGCCCAGGAGCAGCGTTGCGGCTCCCAGCGCAATGACAAGAGCCAGCCCAACCCACTCAAGCTTCGTCGGTCGGCGACCCGATACGAAGATGTAAGCGACTTCAAGTGATACCCCTGCCATCAGGACGGAAGTAGCAACATAGATTCCGCCCAACCGGTAGGACACTAGGAACGCCAGCGCGAGCACGACGTTATAAGCGGGACTGTCTGAATAACGGTTGATCCGGTCATTGGTTCAACACGCCGAGCTGAGCTTGGCGG
>NZ_MJEI01000020.1 GCF_002095395.1 Williamsia sp. 1135 | reverse complement strand
CCGTGATGGGGCGGTCCGGATCGTCGAGGAGACGGGTAAACCGATCGCCCAGGTCGCGCGCGATCTGGGGGTCAACGAGGGCACCCTGGGCAACTGGGTCAACCGTGCGCGCGCCGAGCGCGGCGGCGAGGATGAGGCGAGCGGCGATAGTGCTGCCGAGCTCAAGCGGTTGCGTGCCGAGGTGGCCGAGTTGCGGATGGAGCGCGATGTTTTAAAACGATCGGTGGTCCTGTGGGTGAAGGAGGCGACGAAGTGATGCTGGCCCGCTTCATCGCAGAGCAGAGGACCACCTATCGAGTGCCACATACGGTCACGTGCGCGCTGCTTGGCGTGAGTATGGCGTGGTTCTACAAGTGGTTCAAGCGTTCTCAAAAGCCGGGTGCAGCAACAGGATTGCATACCGCGCGTGACTATCGGCGCGACACGGTAGACCGCGCAGTCAAGGTCAAGTTCATGACATTGCGGGGCTTGCATGGTTCCCCGCGGCTGCACGTGGACCTGCGTGAGGACGGGTGGACAGTGAGCGAGAAGACGGTCGCGGATTCGATGCGCCGGCAGGGTTTGGTGGCACGCCGGATCCGTCGCCGAAACGGGCTGACCCGGCAGGACAAGACGGCACCGAAGTTCCCGGATCTGGTGCGCCGGAACTTCACCGCGACGCGTCCGAACGAGAAGTGGGTCGGCGATATCACCGAGATCCCGACTGCGGCCGGGAAGTTGTATCTGGCGACCGTGATCGACCTCTACAGCCGCCGATTGCTGGGTGCGGCCACCAGCGTGCATCCAGACGCACCGCTCGCGTGTGCAGCAATCGAGATGGCGGTGGCCACCCGAGGCGGTAAGCAGGCCATAAGGCGTGACGAGGAGTCCGAACGGGTCATCTTCCACAGTGACCGCGGGTCGACGTACACCTCCAACAAGTTCACCAAGCTGTGCCGTCGGATGGGACTCCGTCAGTCGATGGGCCGCGTCGGGTCATGCTTCGACAATGCCGCTGCCGAAGCGTTCTTCTCTTCCCTGGAGTGGGAGGTACTGTCACGCAACGATTTCGAGACTCTTGCCGGAGCCAAGGCCGGTGTGCTTGACTGGTGTTACGGCTTCTACAACCACGTCCGCCGGCACTCCACGATTGGGATGGTCAGCCCCATCGACTACGAGAACGCTGCAGTCGCGGAGCCCGAAGCCGCATAGAGGAGTCCTCCACGATTTGGGGGGAACCACACTCACCGGTTGACATACACAGAGGCACCCGGACATCTCTGCCCCACCGACCCGCACCGTACTACAATATCGAAACTATGTTCGAGTCGTGGCAGCACTCCCCCACTCTGCACGTCTTCGACCCTCCACGACCGGTGGAGGTCAACCTGCTACCTACTTTGAGCTGGGCATTCATGACCGCCGGTCGCAGTCCGGTCTCCTTAGAGACCCGGGCATTCGGTCTTCGAGTCGAGCGGTCTCAACCAGGCCGTCAGCTGGCGTGGATTCGAGCGAATTCTGGGGCCTGGATCGGCCTGGTGATCTGCGAGGTGGAAAGTTCGAACCGCAAATGCTCTGTGCAAAGCCATTTTTGGCTATCTCCGGACCGCATTCGGGCGCTGTAACCGGCGCCAGGAACCTGGGCGGCGGTTACGCCGGGGCCAGGTCGCCGACCCGCTCTGCTTCCCAATAGACCGGGGCATACTCGGCCCACGCCTCGAGGATCCGGGTCACGGTGTTGTGGTGCACGTTCACGTCCGTGGCAATAGCGCGCCTGGACAGCGACGGCTTGTTGTCCGCCAGCCACAGGATGCGGGCAATCGTCGGGGTCTCGGTGACAGAGTTCGTCTGTTCTCTCAGATGCCGGGCCGGTTCGAGATACTCGTTGACCGCACGCTCCTCGACCTGGTCCACCTCGGCGTCAGCAAGAACAGTCGGGGCCCCCACCTCAACGGATGGCAGAGCAACACCTGCAAGATCACCCTCAGACGGTTCCGCCGCGGTTCGTCGGTCGTTGGGCCTGATGAGGAGCACAAGGCCGTGGGTCGAGAGCAGCAGGAAGGCCGGCGGGATCGTTCCGCCAATCACGGCGGCGACAGGTGAGAGTGATCCGGTCCCGGTGACGTAAGCGTGCAGCGCGTTGCCGCTGATGCTGATCGCGGCCGCGACGGCCAGGAGAAGCCAGAAGAAGCGGCGACGTGCCGGCGTCGGATCTCCGGCGGCAGCGACCAGCGAGATCGTGGCTTGCAGGATCGTTCCGTCAATCAGAACCGGCGCGATCCATGAGAGTTCACGCTGAGGCCAAATCTCGGTAGCGATGTCCCACAAGGCGGAGAAGCTCAGCGCGAAGCTGCCCAGTGCGAGAACGACGGTGACAGCGATGGCCGTCGCAACAGCAACACGTTCAATCGGGGGACGCTTAGAGTTGGAGACCACGGTCACAGGTCCTATCTGTGGTCGAGGTCCTGGTTGGTGGGTGCAATCACCAGCCAGGGCCGTGGGCGCGGGCACTCTGCCCTGCACGTATTGTCTGTATGTCTCGTATTGCGCGTATTGCGCGTATTTACAAGCGGCGCGTCAGAGACCGAGCTCGTCGAGCAACTTCTCAACACCCTCTCGGACGATGTCGGTTTTGTTGACGACCCGACCCCGTTCCACGCCGAGCCGCAAGCTTGCGGCTTGCATTCTCTCGTCGAGGCTTTGGGGGATCCGGTAGGTCCGAGTGATCAGCGGATCCTTGGGGGCTGTCTCGTCTCTTGCTGCGGGTGCTACTGCCCTACCCTGCGCCGACCGCTTCGCTGGCGTCTCCCGCTTTTGTGGCGTAGCTGTTCGGGTTGAGGGTTCTGCGAGTTGCGCTGGGGCAGCGGCTGGGGTTGACGCTGTTTCGGGGGCCGCGGGCACCTTTTCGGTTCCCATGCGTTCAAACGGGTGCTGTTCAGGCGCCTTTGTCACGGTTTTTCGTTCTATGGCCATGGGACTGTTCCGCCTTCTTGTCAGATGAGGTCAAGTTCGAGTGCCAGATCGCGATAGGCACTGGTCACTGCAAATGCTCCGGACCCCTTGAGTGTGGTGATCGGTACTGCGAGACCGTGGGCGTCGACGACGGCTGCTCGTTTCGGGATCACGGTCTTCGCGACCAATGCTTCGTACTTGCTGCGCAGCTCTTGCTCCCGGAAGTCTTGTTCTCCATTGCGCTCACGCCGCCCGATGACAATTGCCGCCACTTCAAGTCGCTCGTTAAAGCTTCGGCGGGCAAGAATGACCGACTCGCTGATCGCATCCACGCCTCGAGCACCGTCTGGGCTCGCGTCAGTAGGTATGACGACACTGTCGGCCGCGGCCAGCCCGTTAGCCATCAGCTTGCCGACGAACGGCGAGGTGTCGATCAGGATGTGATCCCAAGACCTGGACGCATCGCTGAGTGCGTTCCTGAGCCTGTAGTGGATGTCGAGGGCGGCGTCAGCTTCCCTATTGGCCAGCGCCGGTGTTCCGGCCAGGATGTCGATGTGCGGCCAGGTGGTCGCAACGACCGCCTCATCGAGGGTCGTTTGTTCGGTGAAGACATCGTTGGCCGTGTATTCGGCTTCGGCCGGCTCGATGCCTAGGCCAGTCGTCAGGTTCGCCTGAGGGTCAAGATCCACCAACAACACCGACTTGCCTGCGGCCGACAGCGCTGCTGCGAGCCCGATCGTCGTTGCCGTCTTGGTCGATCCACCCTTCTGGTTGCAAAAGGCAATGACTGCCATCGCTAGAACTCTCCTCATCTCGACTCACAAGCCATGCGGTATGGACTGACTTGTCAATGCAGGCTGTGTTGTCATGCTTGTCATGCTTGTATTTACTGACAGGCTATCGCATACCGTGCATACCCTGCATACTGTACAGACAGTGCAGACTGGCAATACATACAATACTGTAAATACATACTGGATAGCGCGCTATCCACCCTTTCACCAGGCGATACGAACGCTTGACAGGACCACGCGGCTACCCGCATAGCCGCTCACATGTCGGAACTCGCACCCGAACGAACGTGGAGTTCAGCGGTCTAGCCTCACTGTCGGTTCCGCACTCCAAGGCACCAGCGGTTCGGATCACGAGCCGCTGCACGCACCGGAACCGACGCACCGATGGCTCATCAGTATGTTTACGAGCCAAGTCATCGTGGATCGGGGAGGTCTCCAATTGATACTTAAACTGGCTTATAAGGGAGTGTCCGATTAACGGTGGATCCGACCTTGGTGTCGGTTAGTTACCGTTTGGGGTGATG
>NZ_MJEI01000092.1 GCF_002095395.1 Williamsia sp. 1135 | reverse complement strand
TCCATCACCGGGATAACGCCGGCGATGTCGTTGCGGGCCAATGACTTGTTGGCCTCGATCGAGCGGGCGCTGACCGGGCAGGGTTATCTGGAATGGGCCCGCTACGCCTATGCCGCGGAGCTGCACCGCCAGCTCGAAGCCGAAAGCGTTGCTTCTCATGATTTCCTGCAGGACGCGTACGTCCAGGCCGCAGCCCGCCTGGCTCTGGCGAATCGGCTGTCTCAGACGGCAGCGGAAAGTCATCTCACCTGTGCGCTCGCGTTGCGGGACCGGTTGCCGAAGGTGGCACTGGCCCTCAAGCATGGTCTGGTGGCCTGGCATCACATCCCGAAGATCGTCTCTCGCACGGATTTGATCGAAGGCACCGACCATGCTGCCGACATCGACCGCGACATCGCAGAGAGTTTGCGCGGCAAGGGGTCGTGGTCGAGCAAGGCTATGCGGGACATGATCGATGCCACCATCTTCCGGCGCGATCCGGACCTGATCCGCGAAGACCGCAAGGACGCCAAAGACAAGCGTGGAGTCTGGAGCGAGGGTGAGCAGAACGGGATGGGCAGCCTGACTGCGACGTTGTCGGCTGAGCACACGGCGATCATCATGAAGCGGTTGGAGATGTTGGCGAAGTCGACCTGCCGGCGCGATCCGCGCAAGAAGGCTCAGCGGATGTCCGATGCGTTGTTCGCGATCACGATGGGCCGCGAGTTCGCGTGCTTGTGTGATGAGGACGACGAGCATCCCTGTGAAGCGGAGATCTGGCCGCTGGTCAAGACGCAGCAGATTGGTGGGGTCGACGTCAAAATTGTGCTCCATGCGATCGCGAATCAGTCCACGCTCGATGGTGAGGACGACGAGCCCGGCTACCTCGAAGGCCATGGCGTCATTTCCGCCGAACACGCTCGCGACCTCGCCAAGCAGGACTCGACCACAGTCCGGCCCACGGGCAACAAGACACGACCGGCACCCGAAGCTGCGCCGGAGCCCACGCCAGAACCAGCAGAGACAACGTCGGAACCAGCGGAGCCCACGCCAGAACCGGCGGAGACAGCGCCGGAACCAACAGAGACAGCGTCAGGCTCCGAAACACCTGCTAACGCTGATGTTTCAGACACGCACGCGACGGCCGACCCGGGCGAGGATGTCACCACCGAATCCGAGGCCAGGCACACCTCGAGCGACACCGAAGCAGAAACCGAACACGAGACCGTGGCCGAACCCGAGGCTGTGGCCGAACGCGGTGTAGAGCCGGGCGGCACCGCACCGAATGACGCTGCGGCTCCTCACCAGCATGCGTCCGGGGGACACCCCGGTGCGGGTGCACACGGTGCTTGCTCGCCATCGCAACCGAACCGCGCAGCCCGACGCGCGGCGAAGAAGGCCGCCACCACGACGATGAACATGCCCGCACCGCCACGGGATCCGCGGTTCGGAGATCTCGACAACGTCGACTGGGATGACGTCAAACCACCCGTCTTCCAAATGATCCCGTTACCTCCGGTCAAGCCACGCGACCACTACCGACCCTCCGCGGTACTCGATGCCTTCCTTCGAATGCGTGACCTGTACTGCATGTGGCCTGGCTGCAACCAATCCGCCTGGACCGCTGACCTCGACCACACCACCGAATACGACCACAACAATCCCGCCTGCGGGGGCCGTACACATCCGACCGGAATGAAAGCGTTGTGTCGTTTTCACCACTTGCTCAAAACACATTCCGATTGGGTTGACGACCAATACATAGACCGCCACGGTCGCACGAAAACGGTGGTCATCACACCCGAAGGCCGCACCTACGACGGTCCTGCCTGGACCGGAGACGACCTGTTTCCCGCGTTGCGAAACATAGAGTGGGAAGACCCGGCACCGGCGCCACCGCGCAGACGAAAACCGGATCAACCAACCCGCACCCGGTCCAGAACCGAAGCCAAACATCAACGTCGACAACAAGAACGCAATCGCAACCGACTGCGCCGAGAATTGCTGGACGACGCTCCGCCCGGGTGAAGTGACCGGCGACGTCAACCGGCCAGCACGACGCACAGTGCGATCAAGGTGCTCAGTTCGATGAGGGCGCCGAGCACATCGCCGTTCATCCCACCGAAGCGCTGCGCGCAGTGGGCGCTGAACAGCCAGGCGAACAGTGTCACGACCACGACGGCGATCACACCCGGCACAGGTAGTTCAGGGCTGACCGCGAACCCTACGGCGAGCGCACCGAGTATCCAGAACGGTATGGTCAGCCGCTGCGTGCCTGCGGTGAGGCCACCGAACTTGGAACCTGCCGCAGGAGGCAGGGTGATCCGGCAGCCGATCACCGTGGCCACCCGCGAGACGAAGCCGACGAAGATGAATGCCGCCCAGTTGCTCTCCTGCATCAGTGCGCCGTAGCCGACGGCCTGGGCGACGATCACGATCACCAAGGTCGCGGCGCCGAACGGTCCCGTGGAGCCGCTGTGCATCACTTGGTGGACTCGGACCGGCGGGCCGTAGCAACCGAGCCCGTCAGCGGTGTCGGACAGTCCGTCCAGGTGCATGCCGCGGGTCAGGACGGCGAGCAACCCGACGATCAGCAACCCGCACAGCAGTTCCGGGAGTTCGGTGTGGCCCAATCCGAAGGCGGCGGCCGCGGCGATGGCACCGAGCACACAACCCACCAGGGGGGTGGACCCGATGGCGGCACCGCCGAGAGAACGGTCGAACGGTCCGGCGGGTTCGGGTACGGGAATAATCGTCAGCCACGAGAACGCGGTCTGCGGGCCACGGATCGCACCGCGCAGACTCATTTCTCCGGGTTCACCGACGTCGGATCCGCCGCGCCGCTGACCGCGGCCTCGGAGAAGGTGGCCATCGAGGCGAGCGTGGCGACCGCGGACTGAACGACGGGCAACGCGGTCAACGCACCGCTGCCTTCGCCGAGCCGCATCGACAGATCCAGCAGCGGTTCGAGGTCGAGTTGCCTCAGGGCGATGCTGTGCGCGGGTTCTGCGGACCGGTGACCGGCCAGCCACCATTCCCGGGCACCGGGTGCCATGTCGTTGGCGACCAGAGCGGCGGCGGTCACCACGAGACCGTCGAGGATGACAGGCGTTCGGCGAAGGGCAGCCTGCGCGAGAAAGCCTGCCATGGCTGCTATCTCGGCTCCGGCAACCGTGCGAAGCAGTTCCAGCGGCACCCGCGCATGCGGGCGGCCCCGTCGCATACCGTCACGGACCGCGCCGGTCTTGCGGATCCAGCCGTTGTCGTCGATGCCGGTGCCGCGTCCGACCACGACCACCGGTTCGGTATCGGTGAGCAGACCGACGAGGATCGTTGCCGGAGTGGTGTTGCCGATCCCCATCTCGCCGGCCATCAGCAGATCGGCACCGGAATCGATCTCCTGGTCGGCGATGGTACGTCCGGCGGCCAGCGCGGCCCGGGTCTCCTCGGTGGTCAGTGCATCCTCGCGGGTGAGATCTCCCGAGCTCCTACGAACCTTGAAACGGCTGATCGCTTCGGGGGTCTGGGCATCTACCGCGAGGTCTTCGACTCGGACCCGGGCCCCGTGGACGCGTCCGAGGACGTTCACGGCGGCGCCGCCGGCGGCGAAGTTTGCGACCATCTGTGCCGTGACCTCGGGCGGGAACGCCGACACGCCTGCTTTCGCAACGCCGTGATCCCCGGCGAACACGACCACGGTCGGCGCCTCGAACATGGCTGGTGGGCACACGCCCTGGCAGGAGGCCACCCAGATCGCGACCTCTTCGAGGCGGCCGAGCGAGCCCGGCGGTTTGGTGAGCTCGCCTTGCCGGCGGCGAGCTTCGATCGCCGCGCCCCGGTCGGGCGCCGCGACGAACTCGAACTGCTCAGGAAGTTCGAACTCGGTTGCTGTGCGTGTGTTTTCGGGCGTCGCAGTCCCGGCCTCGGGCGCGAAGTCAGGTGTCGCCGACTTCTCGGACGAGGCCGAGTCCGCCGTCGCATCGACGGAAGGGCCGGTCGGAACGGGGAGGGGAGGAGCTGACACGGAGAGGTCGGTGCCGGTGCCCAATTCGAGAACCTGTCCGGCAACGACCAGGACCACCCGGTCGCACGCAGCGGCGATGGCACTGTTGAGCAGGCCCAGCTGATCCTGGAAGAGGCGGCCTGCCGGTGTCGGTGCCACCAGGGACAGGCCCACCTCGGGACTGATGATGACCAGATCACCCGTGAACTCGGACACAGCTGAGGAGATCTCGTCGATCACGCCGGACATGTCGAAGTTGTCGTCGCTCCACCCGCCGACCGAGTCGATGTGGCGGCTGATCCAGCTGCCGAGATCGTCGACGAGCGTGGCGGTGCGGGAGTCCGAACGCAATTCGGCAGCGACGTCGCCCGTTTCGATGGTCATCCATTCCGCAGGACGACGGACCCGGTGTTGCGCTATCCGATCCGACCACTCGGGGTCGCCGGTGGCAGGGTTTGCCGCCGTGGCCAGATACCGAACCCCGGTGTGCGGAAGAAGCCCTTCCCCGAACGCTGATTTACCCGAACGAATTCCACCCAGAACCAGAGTTCGCATCCCGGTCAGACCGCGTCACCAGGTTTGACCTTGGGCCGTGGCGCCCGCATGAACCGCATCTGCATGGCGCGGCTGAAGCCGTACCAGCCGAGTTTGAAGCCACCGTCGGTGGTGCTCGGGAAACGTTCGCGGACACGGTTGTTGAGGATCCGGCCGAGTAGCACGCCGTCGATCACCAGGAAGATCACGAAGATCAACATCAGCAGGGTGGCGTACACCGCGATGGCCGGGACGAACATCACGATGATCAGCATGATCGCGAAAGGCATGAACAGACCGGCGAAGTTGCGCCTCGAGTCGACGATGTCACGGGCGAAACGTCGGGCCTCACCCTTGTCGCGCGGCATCAGATACCGCTCTTCGCCCTCCATCATCTTCTCGCGCTGATCGGCCCGTTGCTGGCGGCGCGTATCCGACTGCGCCTTCTTTTCTTCCTTGCTCAGATTGGCCGAGCTGCCCTTGAGTTCCCTCTTGCGTGCGCGCGCCTCGGCCCGCGTCGTCGGGGCCGGGGCGACCGGGCCGCGGCGCCTGCCTTCCGCGTCGCGCCGTTTCGGCGTCGGTCGGCCCTTGGCCTCGGTGTACCGGCGCTTGGCCGCAGCTTCTTCCACGGTCAACGCGACGGTGGTGTCGGCAGCGTCGTCGGCGTCGACGTCGTCTTTCTTCCAGGGCAACTTCACCCGTCCAGATTATCGCGAGCGTGCGCTGCTGGAGCGGGCCACCCTTCATATACTCGGGCGATGAAGGCTTTGATCGCCCCCGATTCGTTCGGAGATACCTTGACGGCCGTCGCGGCGGCGGAGGCGATCGCCGCGGGATGGACCCTCGGACGCCCCGCCGACGAGCTCTCGCTCGTTCCGCAATCCGACGGTGGGCCGGGTTTCGTGGCGGTGCTCGCCAGCCGTTTCGGAGACGTGCAGACCACCCGCGTCAGCGGTCCACTCGGTGCGTTGGTCAGCGCCCACTGGCTCCTGGACCGGCGCGAAGGCCGCACTGTCGCCTACATCGAGTGCGCGCAGGCCTGCGGGCTGCATCAACTCGGCGGGTTGCCGACACCGCGGACCGCGCTCGCCGCAGACACGTTCGGGGTCGGCGAACTGGTCGCCGCGGCAGTGGCGGCGGGCGCCGACCAGATCGTCGTGGGTCTGGGGGGCAGTGGCAGCACGGACGGTGGCCGCGGGTTGATCGAGGGGCTCGGAGGGCTGGCGGAGGCCGCGCGATTGCTCGGCCCGGTGCAGCTGGTGGCGGCATCCGACGTCGAGAACCCGCTGCTCGGGCCGGAGGGGGCGGCTGCGGTGTTCGGCCCGCAGAAGGGAGCCGACCCCGCGACCGTCGCGATGCTGGAAGAGGGACTCTCGGATTGGGCGCAGGTGCTCTCCGGGCTGGCGGGCCGCGACATCTCGGGCGAACAAGGTGCGGGCGCTGCCGGTGGACTCGGTGCAGCTCTGCTGGCGTTGGGTGCAGAACGCGTGCCGGGGGCCACGGTGATCGCCGAGGCGACCGGGCAGGCCGAACTCATCGCCGGCGTCGACCTGCTCATCACGGGGGAGGGCAAGTGCGACGAACAAACCCTCAAGGGCAAGGTCGTGGCGGCGCTGACGACGGCGGCGCGCGGGCGGGGCATCCCGACCATCGTGCTCGCCGGCCAGGTCGCGCTGACGCCGGCGCAGCTCGCCGAAGCCGGGATCACGCAGGCGCGGTCGATCGTGGAGGTCGCAGGATCGGTCCAGGTGGCCATGGACGACGCGGAGAACCAGCTCAAGGAGCTCGCCCGTCAGGTCGCAGAGGCCTGGTGATCGATCCCGCGGCGCGGGGCGACGTGGCACGCGGGAATAGGTGGAGCAGGAGTACGGTTATAGGCGACGGAAGTTCGTATCCGATACCTGGCAACCAGGAATCGCACGCCTACGCCCCGCACACTGAGGAGAATCCATGACCGCATCGAACGACACCGCTGTGCAGACCGAGACCGAAGCGCCTGCGCACGGCGTGATTCTCACCGATGCCGCTGCTTCCAAGGCCAAGGCCCTGCGCGAGCAGGAGGGCCGGGAAGAACTCATGCTCCGTATCGCCGTCCAGCCCGGCGGCTGCGCGGGTCTGCGCTACCAGCTCTACTTCGACGATCGCAATCTCGATGGCGACCTGGTCGTGGAGTTCGACGGAGTCG
Source organism: Williamsia sp. 1135 (assembly GCF_002095395.1). Classification (GTDB taxonomy): domain Bacteria; phylum Actinomycetota; class Actinomycetes; order Mycobacteriales; family Mycobacteriaceae; genus Williamsia. The sequence goes on along the minus strand of NZ_MJEI01000092.1, from coordinate 93,237 downwards.
GCCTCGCGGTCGACCGTATGAGCGCCCCGTACGTCATGGGAGCCAGCATCGACTTCGTAGACACCATCGAGAAGCAGGGTTTCACGATCGACAACCCGAACGCCACCGGCAGCTGCGCCTGCGGCGATTCGTTCAACTGACGCCCGAACCTCTCACCGGGCAGCTCGACCCCCGCACCACAAAGGACCGCATCCAAGATTTCCGGATGCGGTCCTTTTGGTTTCGGTATTCTGTACGCGCGCACATCCGGTGGGGCCCACCGGGGGACACCTGGCCCCGAAGGTAGCGTTGAGCCATCTGTCAGGTGACAAGAAAGGTTCTTCTCCGTGGCCATCGCCATTTGTGGATCCATCGCGACCGATCATTTGATGCGCTTTCAGGGGAAGTTCTCCGAGCAGTTGCTCGCCGAACACCTGAGTCACATCTCACTGAGCTTCCTCGTCGAGGAATTGGTGATCCGCCGGGGCGGCGTCGCCGGCAACATCTCCTACGCCATGGGTGTCCTGGGTGGATCCCCGCTGCTCGTGGGTTCGGTCGGCAGCGATTTCGACGACTACCGTCGCTGGCTCGAGGGCAACGGCGTCGACACCCGCGGGGTGCGGGTGTCGGACACCGCGCACACCGCCCGGTTCATGTGCACCACCGACGACGAGATGGCCCAGCTGGCCAGCTTCTACGCGGGCGCGATGAGCGAGTCGCGGGAGATATCGATCTCTGCCCTGGCCAAGGAATTCGGCACGCCGGATCTGGTGCTGGTCGGTGCAGACGATCCCGACGGGATGATCGCGCACAGTCGCGAGGCCCGCGAGCTGGGTATCCCTTTCGCGGCTGACCCGTCGCAGCAGCTGGCGCGCCTCGACGGCGAGCAGGTGCGAGACCTCATCGAGGGTGCGACGTTCCTGTTCACCAACGAATACGAGTGGGGCCTGCTCCGGCAGAAGGCCGCGCTCAGCGAGGAGCAGGTCGCCAAGACGGTCGGCTTGCGCATCACCACACTCGGCGGCGGGGGCGCAGAGATCGTCGAGGCCGACGGTTCACGCACCCACGTACCGGTGGTGCCGGAGACGGCAAAGGTGGACCCGACCGGCGTCGGCGACGGGTTCAGGGCCGGGTTCCTGGTGGGCAACGCAGCCGGACTCAGCCACGAACGTAGTGCCCAGCTCGGATCCATGGTCGCCGTCCTCGTTCTCGAGACCGTCGGCACCCAGGAATGGGTATGGGACCGCGCGTCGGCAGTGACCCGCCTCGCCGGCGCCTATGGAGACGACGCGGCTGCTGAGATCTCGGCCATCCTGCCGGCTTAGACGCCACACGCGCCACCGATACGAAGACGCGCCACAAATACATGTGGCGCGTCTTCGTTTTTCGTGGCGCGTGTGCGGTGGGTGTCAGAGCTTGACGGGGTACCGGTGGTCTTCGATCGCCGGGACGATCGAGCCCTCGACGAAGATGCCGTGCCAGATCATGAACACGAGGACGGTCCACAGTCGCCGACTGTTGTCGACGGTGCCCTCGCGGTGTTCGGCCAGCATCATGCGCACCGCGTCCTTGTCGAAGATGTGGTCGGTCTGCGAGTGATCGATGGTCTGATGCGCCCAGTCATAGAGCTCGGTCCCGGCCAGCCAATGCCTCAGTGGCACAGGGAAACCCAGCTTCTTCCGATGTAAGACATGGGCCGGGACGATCTGCTCGAGCGCCTTCCGCAGTGCGTACTTCGTGGTGCCGTGCGAGATCTTCTCCTCGAATGGCAACGCTTCGGCGACCCGCATCACCTCCGGATCAAGGAACGGCACACGTAGTTCGAGCGAGTTGGCCATCGTGATCTTGTCCGCCTTGACGAGGATGTCCCCGCGCAGCCAGGTGAACAGGTCCAGATGCTGCATCCGGGCGACCGGATCCCAGCCCGCGGAGATGGCGTAGATGGGTGCGGTGACGTCGGTGTGGGTCCACTCGGGTCGAAAGTCCTTGAGTACTGCGCGGAGTCGGGCGTCGTCGAAGCTCCGGGCGTTGCCGTAGTAGCGCTCTTCGAGGGTCATCGACCCCCGGTGCAGCAAGCTCTTGCCGCGCCTGCCCTCGGGGAGTCGGTCCGACAGGCGGCCGGCAGCAGCCCGCACGCCGCGGGGGAGCCGTTCGAAAGGCTTGAGCGACAACGGTTCCTTGTAGATCGTGTAGCCACCGAAGAGCTCGTCGGCGCCTTCGCCGGACAGCACGACCTTGACGTGCTTGCGCGCTTCGCGGGCAACGAAATACAGGGGCACCAGCGCGGGATCCGCGACGGGATCATCCAGGTACCAGACGATCTCGGGGATCGCTGCGGCGAACTCTGCGGGACCGACAACCTTCACCACGTGCTTGGCGCCGATTGCGGCGGCCGACTCCGCAGCGACGTCGACCTCGGAGTACCCCTCGCGCTCGAATCCGGTGGTGAAGGTGATCAGGTCCGGGTTGTGCTTGATCGCCATGGCGGCGATGGCGGTGGAGTCGATGCCTCCGGACAAGAACGACCCGACCGTGACGTCGGCGCGCATGTGCTTGGCCACCGAATCCTGCAGAGCCTCGGCGATCTCGTCATAGCGCGCCTGCTCGCCGCCCTTGGTGAAAGGGCGGACCGCGAATTGTGGCGTGAAGTAGCGGTAGACCTTCGGGAGCTGGCCGGGGCGCAGTGTCGCGTAGCTGCCGGATTCGAGCCGCCTGATGCCTGCGTGCAGCGTTTCCGGCTCCGGAACGTACTGCAGGACGGTGTAGTGCTCGATCGCGCGGTTGTCGAGCACGTCGGTGACGCCGACCCTGTCGATCAATTCCAGCAGGCTCTTCTTCTCGCTACCGAAGACCGTGCCGCCCGACCCCGACGCGATGAAGAGGGGCTTGATCCCGAACGGATCGCGGGCGAGGAACAGGGAACGCTCGACGGTGTCCCAGATGGCGAAAGCGAACATCCCGCGCAGTCGCGACACCGCGTCGGGACCCCAATGATGGAAGGCGGCGACAATCGCTTCGCCGTCACCTTCGGTGCGGAACTCGGCGCCCTCGTCGCGGGCCAGCTGGGCCCGGATCTCGAGGTAGTTGTAGATCTCGCCGTTGAAGACCAGTGCGTACCGCTCTGGGCTCTCCGGAGGGCCCCAGCGCAGCGGCTGGTGTGAGTGCTCGATGTCGATGATGGAGAGCCTGTTGAAACCGAAGACGACGTCGTCGTCGTTCCAGGTTCCGGGCTCATCCGGACCGCGGTGGCGCATGCAGTGCGACGCCGCGGCCACGAGTTCGGCTGATTCTCCCGCTGACGCGTCGCTGGACAACAGACCTAGCAGACCACACACGAAAAATGCCTCGATTCGTCCTGGGAGAACACGCGGAACACGCCCGAGTATGCCGCAATCAGGGGTTGTCCCGCCCGTCCGGCCTGCCAAGGGGTGGACCAAAAACCCGGGCGATGACGCGTTCGCAACCCAACTACGAATGTTGCTGTCGGTTGGTCTACGCTGCGTAGTACACGAGCTACCAATCGTGGGTGGCTGTGTGGCTGTTTCCAGTCAGAGGGCAGGGTAGGAAGGCGTGAAATTGGCACACGGTGGGCGACCTCCGGCATCGGCTACGCGTCAGCACCGCGGACGTCGAATCAAGCAAGTCAGCGCAGCCTTCTTTCTAGGCGTCGGCGCTCTTGTGTTGTCGAGCTGCAGCGCTGAAGAAGCATTGCGGTTCGGCTGGCCCAAGGGCATCACGCCTGAGGCAGAAGACATGCGGCACCTCTGGACGTGGTCGGTCATCGCCGCCCTCGTGATGGGTGTACTGGTGTGGGGTCTTACGTTCTGGACCGTCACCTTTCACCGCAAGAAGCCCGGTGGTGACGAGTTCCCCCGGCAGACGGCATACAACGTCCCGTTGGAGTTGACCTATACGGCCATCCCCTTCGTGATCATCGCGGTCCTGTTCTACTTCACGATCATCGTCCAGAACGATGTCGAGGGTAAGCAGCCCAATCCCGATGTCGTCGTGGACGTGACCGCCTTCCAGTGGAACTGGAAGTTCGGCTATCGCACCGTGACCATGGCCGACGGCCAGGTCTACAACGGTTTCGAGAAGGACGGCAGCCCGTACGACGCACAGGTCGCCGAGCCCGATCCGACCGAAGAAGAGGAAGCGCACAGCGCTCCCGACGACCAGAAGAACAACGTTCGTAACTACCTGAAGTTCGACAAGATCGAGACGGTCGGTACCTCTGATGAGATCCCGGTCCTGGTGTTGCCGACCGGTAAGCGGATCGAGTTCGAGATCGCTGCGGCTGATGTCATCCACTCGTTCTGGGTGCCTGAGTTCCTGTTCAAGCGCGACGTGCTGCCTTTCCCGAAGCAGAACCACACGGACAACCGTTTCCAGGTCAGCTCCATCGATCGTGAAGGCGCCTTTGTCGGCCGGTGTGCTGAGATGTGCGGCACCTACCACTCGATGATGAACTTCGAGGTCCGCGCGGTGAGCCCGGATCAGTTCGAGGACTACATCGACTTCCGTGAGGCCAACCCGAACGCGACGAATGCTCAGGCGCTCGAATCGATTGGTCAGACGCCGACGGCGATCACGACCAAGCCCTTTGATACCAAACGCGGCACCCAGACAGCGTCGAACTAGTCAGCCAGGAGCTACGAGATGAGAATTGAAGCGCGGCTCTTCGAGATCCTTACCGGGTTCTTCTTCCTGGTGGCGGTCGCCTACGGACTGGCCACCGGATTGACGAGCAAGAATGTCGAGTGGGTCGGTGTCACAGGTCTGGTCATGACCGGTGGCCTGACGTTGATCATCGGAACCTACTTCCGCTTCGTGGCCCGCCGGGTGGACATCCGCCCAGAAGACTACGAAGACGCTGAGGTGGCCGACGGCTCAGGCGAACTGGGCTTCTTCAGCGCTGGCAGCTGGTGGCCGGTGCTGATCGCACTCGGCGCTGCGACCTTCGCGGTCGCGCTGGCCATGGCGAACTTCTGGCTCGTGGCATTTGCTGCCGTCTGCATCATCGGTGCAGTGGCCGGGCTCGTCTTCGAGTACCACGTCGGGCCTGAGAAGCACTGATACACACACCCTCTCAGCTCCCAGGTCTGCACCTCGACGTGCAGCACACCTGGGAGCTGAGTGCTATCCGGGCCACCGAACTCAGAGCGCTTCTGGACTTGGCGTTCGCAGGCGACTTCGCCGACACAGACTATGACCACGCCCTCGGTGGGGTGCACGTGTTCGTCACCGACGCCGCCGGCGCGATGGTGGGACACGCCGCGGTTGTCGCCCGGTCGATGATGATCGACCGCACTCCACGCCGTCGGCTATGTGGAAGCCGTCGCGGTGGATCCGGGCCGGCAACATCAGGGGATCGGCGATCAACTGATGACCGCGATCGAGCGAGTCATCGTCGGGGCCTACGACTTCGGTGCCCTCAGTGCCAGCCAAGCCGGGTTGCGGTTGTACCGCTCTCACGGTTGGCGCCCCTGGGAGGGGACGGTCTCTGCGATGACGCCGACAGGGGTATTACCGACACCCGACGACGCGGACAGAATATTGGTCTTCGGGGATCCGCAGCCCGCTGTCGGGGAACTGACGTGTGATTGGCGCTCAGGCGACCTCTGGTGACCTAACCCCCGAGCGGGCCCCTGTGCGGCGTCAATCGTGCCGTTACCGTCGCCGACCGTGCCGTTGTTGCCGTCGACCGTGCCGTTGTCAGGTCGACGCTGCGCAGGAGACCATGTGCAGCAGTGGAAACGGACGCCCATCGGCGTCGATCTCAGACCGTCCGACGATCACGAAACCGTGGCGCCGATAAAAAGCGACTGCGTCGGGGTTCTGTTCGTTGACATCGAGCTCGAGTCGTGGGATTCGGTCGAGCGCCTCGCCGAGAAGCGCACCACCTACGCCAAGTCCGCGGTAGTTGTCGTCGATGAAGAGCATCTCGAGCTTGTTGCCGTCGGTACCTGAGAACCCGACGGTCCGACCACCGATTCTGGCGATACGTAATTTGACCGCCGGGAGGTAACTGTCGGCCACCTTCGGCGCGTAGAAAGCGATGTCTTCGTGCGTCAGGAACACATGGGTGGATTCAACTGAACGTCTCCAGATCCTGGCAAGCGCGGGAAACTCTGCCGGGTCGTGACAGCTGACGATTTCGATGTTGCTCACGAACGTAAGAGAGTAACAACGGCACGTTCGGCGTCCACAACGGCACGCTCGACGTCCACGACGGCACGATGAACGCACCGCAGTGGGGGAGGGGAGTGTCCGTCTACCGTTGGCCTAAACAAAAAAGACCGGCCTGCAGATGCAGGCCGGTCTTTTCTCATGCATTGTTTCAGTCGATGAACGGGTCTCCGCCGCGCTTCTGGAGTTCGCGCAAAGCCTCGTGCTCCTTGTGATGAGCCTTGGCTTCGAGCTCCACGTTCTTCTGCTGCTCCTCGGGTGGGTCGGCCAGCATCAGCGAACCGGTGCCCGGAGCACCCGCGGATCCGAGCTTGTTCATCCGCTTGGGCAGAGCCGCACCCTCGTACGGCAACGGGATCGGGTGGCCATGGTCGTCGACCGGTCCGAGCGGCTGATGCAGCTCGATGAACTCACCGTGCGGCAGGCGCATGATGATGCCGGTCTCGATGCCGTGCTCCAGCACGAACCGGTCGCTGCGCTGCAGGGCCAGTGCCCACCGGTAGGCGATGTAGTACGCCAGTGGCGGCAGGATGATCAGTCCGATACGGCCCATCCACGTCGTCGCGTTGAGGGACACATGGAACTTCAACGCGATGATGTCGTTCATACACGAGATCGTCAGAACGATGTAGAACATCAAAGCCATAGCACCGATGCCGGTACGCACCGGCACGTCGCGCGGACGCTGCAACAGGTTGTGATGAGCAGTGTCGCCGGTGAGGCGCTTCTCGATGAACGGGTAGGCGAACAAGATCCCGAAGACGATGCTCAGGATCACGACCACCCAGAAGATGGCTGGGATCGTGTACGCGTTGCCGAAGTAGATCTCCCAGGCCGGCATCAGTCGGGCCAAACCGTCTGTCCACATCATGTAGATGTCCGGCTGCGAACCTGCGGACACGTGCGCCGGGTTGTAAGGCCCGAGCACCCAGACCGGGTTGATCTGCAGCACTCCCGCCATGATCGCCAGGATGCCGAAGGTGACCGCGAAGAACGCACCCGACTTGACCGCGAAGACCGGGAGGATGCGAACACCGACCACGTTCTTCTCGGTACGGCCGGGGCCGGGGAACTGCGTGTGCTTCTGGTACCAGACCAGCGCCAGGTGGGCACCGATCAACGCCAGGATGATTCCCGGGAACAGGAGCACGTGCAGGATGTAGAGCCTCGGGATGATGATGTCGCCTGGGAACTGGCCTCCGAAGAGTGCCCAGTGGATCCAGGTGCCCACGACGGGGATACCGAGGACGATGCCCGACATGGCGGCACGGACGCCGGTACCCGAGAGCAGGTCGTCGGGGAGCGAGTATCCGAAGAAGCCCTCGAACATTGCCAGCACCAGGAGGAAGCAGCCGATGATCCAGTTGGCCTCACGCGGACGCCGGAAGGCACCGGTGAAGAAGATGCGGGCCATGTGGATGATGATTGACGCCGCGAACAGCAGGGCCGCCCAGTGGTGGATCTGACGGACGAAGAGTCCACCGCGCACCTCGAAGGAGATGTTCAGCGTCGTCTCGTAGGCCTTGGTCATCATGACGCCGTTGAGTGGTTCGTAGGCACCGTTGTAGGTGACCTCGGACATCGACGGATCGAAGAAGAACGTGAGATAGACGCCCGAGATCAGCAGGATGACGAAGCTGTAGAGGGCGATCTCACCGAGGAGGAATGACCAATGGGTCGGGAAGACCTTGTTGATCTGACGGCGCATACCTGCCGCGAGGTGATACCGAGAATCTACTTCCTCGGCCTGCTGTCCGATCTTGCTCATGGTCGATCCTTCCCCTTCCCGCGTTCCCAGAACGCGGGGCCTACGGGTTCGATGAAGTCGCCGGCGGCCACCATGAAGCCCTGCTCGTTGACCGTGATCGGCAGCTGCGCGAGCGAGCGCGCAGCGGGGCCGAAGATGGGCCGTCCGTATTCAAGGGCGTCGAACTGTGACTGGTGGCACGGGCACAAAATACGGTTCGTTTGCTGCTCGAACAGTGAAGTCGGGCAACCGAGGTGCGAGCAGACCTTCGTGTACGCGTAGTAATCGCCGTAGTTGAAGCTCTCCTGGCCCTGACGCTTGATCGCTTTGGCAGCGTCGTTGGGGCGAAGGCGGATCAGCATGACGGGGTTGCTGATGTAACGCAGGCCTTCGATCAACTTGTGCCGTGATTCTTCTGTCTCGCCGGTGCCGTCCGAGACCCGCCACGGGAACACAGTCTCCATACCACCGGCGTCGATATCCTCGGGACGCACCAGCACGACGGACATCGGATTACCGGTGTCGCGGCGTAGGAAGATGGTCTCGTTCGGGTTCTCCGGTGGGTTGTAGATCGGTGACCAGCCCGTGTGCCACAGGGGCGAGTTCTTACCCTCGGCCCAGGGGTTCTTGATGATGCCGCCGAGGAGCGCGACCACGCCGGTGACCGCGAAGGTACCGAGACCGAAGAGTCCGGCGCCGATGATCATCTTGCGACGCGGCAGGGTCGAGGTGTTCAACGAATCGCCCAGTTCGGCGACGATCGTCTTCTTGTCGGTCTCGTTGGAGCCGCCGTCGTGACGATCCTGGACCGAGATCTCCTCGGGGATGAACTTCTTCGTGAACTGCACGGCGCCGATGCCGATCGCAAGGATCGACAGACCGAAGGTGATGCCGAGCAGCGGGGTGTTCAGAAGGTACGCCCGGTAGTTGTCGCCTCCGGGCATCACGAACTCCCATTGGTTGAACAGGAAGATCACGAAGCAGGCGATGGCTGAGATGCCCGAGAGGGCGAACCAGAAGGCGACGCTGCGTTCAGCGCGCTTCTCGGCCTTGGTACCCGGCTCGGGGAACCGCTCACGGCGGTGGATGACCTCTACGCCGTCGAGATTGGTACCGAGTTTGACCAGCTCATCGTTGGTCATGGCATCGAGCTCGTCCTGGGTGGGAGCTGATTTTTGCTGATCACTCATGTTCGAGATCCCATCCACATCGCGGCGGCGACCACAGCCACTACGCCGATGACCCACATCGCCATGCCCTCGGATACCGGGCCGAACCCGCCGAGCCCGTATCCACCGGGGTTACCCGAGGTGGTTGCGTACTTGACATAACCGATTATGTCGCGTTTTTCCTGATCCGTCAGTTGCCGGTCGGAGAACTTGGGCATGTTCTGCGGGCCGGTCAGCATGGCGGTGTAAATCTCTTGCTCGTTCGGGGCGTCCAGCGCGGGGGCGAACTTGCCCGACGAGAGGGCGCCACCACGACCGGTGAAGTTGTGGCACGAGGCGCAGTTGAGCCGGAACAGTTCGCTACCGCGGCCGATGTTGTCGCCGCGCAGTTCACCCTGCTCGATGACGGGGTACCCGTCCTTGAAGATCACATTGCCTTCGGCGTCCTTGGCGTAGACGACCTGGGGTCCGCCACCGACCGACTGGATGTACGCACCGAGCTGGTCGATCTGAGCCTCGGTGAACTTCGCGGGCTTGCGCACGATCTGCGCCTCACCGCGAACGGCGGGCATGCGGCCCGACGAGACCTGGAAGTACACGGCTGCGTCGCCGACGCCGACGAGGGACGGACCGCGTTCGGCGACACCCTCGAGGTTCGCGCCGTGGCACGTGATGCACGACGTTTCGTAGAGCTTCTTGCCGTCCTGGATGAGCGCCGCGCTGGACTCGCTGTCCGCCTTGGCGACCTGCGGGTCCGGCGTGATTGCGCTGGCCAGGCCGCCTGCGACGACGAGTCCGGCCAACAGCAGCAGGATTCCCGATGCGCGACGACGCAGTTTACGACGCGACTTGGCTTTCTTCGCGTCTATCCGGCCTGCACCCTCGCTCAGGGTGCCCGGGGCCGAATCCCCGGGTGAGGTGGGTGGGGGAGATGAACTCATCTGTATCTCTCTGCTTAGCGGACTGACTTTGCCTGGGCTGAAGATCGGTTTGGGCGCGTTACCGGATGAAGTAGATGGTCGCGAATAGTGCGATCCACACGATGTCGACGAAGTGCCAGTAGTACGACACGACGATCGCAGCGGTTGCCTGCGCCGGCGTGAACTTGCTGAGCCTCGTACGGATCAGTAGGAACACGAAGGCGACGAGTCCACCGATGACGTGGAGGCCGTGGAAGCCGGTGGTGATGTAGAAGACCGACCCATAGGCGCTCGACGAGAGCGTCGTGCCCTCGTGGACCAGGTGGTAGTACTCGTAAGCCTGTCCGGCGACGAAGATCGCGCCCATGATCAGGGTGATCGTGTACCACCGACGAAGGCCGAACACGTCGCCGCGCTCCGCGGCGAACACACCGAGCTGGCAGGTGACCGAGGACAGGATCAACACCGTTGTCACGGGGATCGCCAAGGTCAGATTGAGCTCGGTGGGCTCCATCGGCCAATTGCCGTAGTTTCCGGCCCGCGCGACGAAGTACATCGCGAATAGTCCGGCAAAGAACATCAGCTCGCTCGAAAGCCACACAATCGTGCCGACGCTGACCATGTTCGGCCGGTTCAGCGAGTGCACGCGCTGGGTGATAGCTGATCCTGTGGGTGCTGCAGCGCTAGTCACCCCAGAAGTATGACGGTTCGTAGTAACCCCTGACTACTTGGGTCCAGGTTTTTTTTCGGGCGGATACGCAGACCCTGGTAGGGGGCAGCAAAACCCCAGGATTCGGCGTGTCCCGGCCTTACGAAATCGGCACCTGGGAGGGTGGTGGGGTGGCACGAGACGTGAACGGGAACCCGATCGAGGCATCGCGGTGGAAGCAATGGACCTCGCGGCTGGGTGGCAACCGAAAGCCCAACGCGGAGTTGTCCGTCGACGATCCGGAGCTGGTCGTCACCGCGGAGAGTTTCGACGACAGTGTCGCCGCATCGACGACGTTGTCCGATTCGGCATGGCGCGAGGACGAGCAGTCGGTCCTGCGCCACGTTCTGGTTGTACCTTCCAGCGCGGTTCGCGCGGCCGTCGAGCTGGCGGCGCAGGACCATTATCGACGTGTTCCGGTGCCTGCGGAGGCGTCCAAGGGGATCGATGTCGAGGGTGAATTGTTCGCCCTTGCCAGGGTGCAGTTGATCGACGCCCTGCACGTGTCGCAGGAACGATCGCGAATGGCCGGATTGGCGCAGCGGCACGGTGGCACGGTGCTGGCCTGGCAGGTGTTGCAGCCACCTCGATAGGCTCTGGGCCGTGACCCATTCCGATGCGCAGGCCCGCACGTGGCCATTGATACTCGGTGCCCTCTGCGCCGGCAGTGATCTCGACGTTGCCGATGCGGAGTGGGCGATGAACGAGATCATGTCCGACAGCGCCACCTCGGCCCAGATCGCGGCATTCGGGGTGGCACTGAAGATCAAGGGCCCGGTATCCGCGGAACTGCGTGGTCTGGCGGCGGGAATGCTCAGTCACTCCACCGTCGTACCGACCTCGGTTCCTTGCATCGACATCGTCGGGACGGGCGGGGACCGATCCAACACCGTGAACATCTCCACCATGACTGCTGTCGTGGTGGCAGCGGCCGGGGTGCCCGTCGTCAAACACGGGAACCGCGCGGCGTCCTCCAAGAGTGGCGGCGCCGACGTCCTCGAGGCCCTGGGCGTCAAGATCTCCCTCACCGCCGACGGTGTCGCCCGGTGCGTCGAGCAGCTCGGTATCGGGTTCTGCTTCGCGCCGGTCTTTCACCCCGCTCTGCGCTTCACCGCTGCAGCCCGCAAGGAGATCGGTATCCCTACCGTCTTCAACATGCTCGGGCCGCTGACGAACCCGGCTCAGCCCAGTAGCGGGTTGGTCGGATGCGCATTTGCGGACCTCGCGCCGGTCCTCGCGCAGATCTTCGCCGAGCGCGGGCACTCGGTGCTCGTGGTGCGCGGTGACGACGGTCTCGATGAACTGACCACGACTGCGACGTCGACGGTGTGGCAGGTCGCGGGAGGCACCGTACGCAGGCAGGTGGTCGACCCGACCACGATCGGGCTGGCCCGCGTCGAACTGTCGGCCCTGCAGGGTGCCGATGCCGAATACAACGCCCGGGTCGCCCACGAGCTGTTCTTCGGGATGACCGGTCCGGTTCGCGACGCTGTATTGCTCAACGCGGCTGGGGCATTGACTGCTTACCGGCCTCGCCCCGACATCGATCTCCACAAACAACTGCGGGAGCAGCTGGCCGTGGCGGCCGCAGCCATCGATTCGGGTGCCGCAACGGCACTGCTGGCCGACTGGGTGCGGCTGAGCAACTCTCTGTAGAGGTCTATTCGCCGATCGAGAAACCCGCGTCGATGTCGGCGCTCGAATAGCTCTTGAAGGCGATGTGCGTCGCGGTGTGCTTGACACCGGGCAACCGGTTGATGCCCGCGGTGACGACGTCGGCGATGTCGCTGTGTTCGCGGACCCGGATCTTGGCGATGAGGTCGACGTCACCCGCGCACGAGAACACCTCGGTGACCCCGGCGATGTCGGCAACCGCCTGCGCGGTCTCCGGGATCTGGTGAACATCGGTCTGGATCAGGACGATCGCGGTAATCATGCGTCCAGACTAGTGCCGCGAGATGCCGGTGTGCGGGGGCCGGCGGCCCCGCCGCGGTGCGAGAGGACGGGCACGGGCGCGGGTGCTGTAGAGCTCCTTCGACCGGGGGAATCGTGTTCGGCGGTCTCCCGCAGGGTTCGATGGGCCGAGCCGGCCATGTCCCGCCACTGGGTCCAGCGGGCGCCGCCATGTAGCGGAAGGCTCAAACCGCTTGTGGCGCAAACTATCCTGACTCCGGGTGTGGTCAGCCAGCGATAGATCAGAGCGACCTCCTCGTGCGGCGCGCCGTGGAGCGGGCCGGGGTCGGGGAGCACGGTCTCGGCAGCCGCCGCGAGTGCGGCGACGACGGGCATCGGCGGGACCCCGCGAGCTGCGACACCCGCACTGGCCAGGCGGCCGTGTCGGATCACGGCGAGCTCCCAGCCGCCGCTGCCGTCCGGACCCGCCGCCACCAGTTCGGAGATCCGCGCGAGGGCAGCCAGTCGTTGACACCGTTCGAGTTGCCCCACCAACTGGTCGAGTCGGTCACGCAACCGAGCTGCGTTCTCGAAGAGTTCCGCGTCCGACAGGGCCATGAGGCGATCGATGGCCGCGCGAACGGGGGTGTCGGTCCGTCCGGTGAGCAAGCCGGCCGTGATCTCGGCGCGGGAGGAGTACTGCAGCGCCGACAACGGCGTCGGTGTCGCACCGTGACATCCGCCGACCAGTCTGCGTCCGTCCGGGCCCACCTCGCACGTGTGACGGCCGGTGGCCTTCAGGGCTGCGCGGCAGGTCCGGAGGCCACAGGACTCGGCGATGAGGTCGGCGACGTCGTAGGCGACGGCCCTTGAACGGAAGGGGCCCAGGGCGACGGTGGACGCGCTGCGGCTGATCTTGAGCCTGGGGAAGGCCTCGTCGGTGAGGCAGATCCACCACCCGAGGTGGGGGAACTTGGAGCGTCGGTTGTAGGGCGGCGCGTGAGCGCCGAGCAATCGCAGTTCGCGAACGCCCGCCTCGAGTCGGTGTGCGCACTCGACGTGATCGACCCGGGTGGCCAGCGCCACCATCTCCTTGATGCGTGTACGGCTCTCCGAGCCGGTGAAGTAGCTGCGCACCCGGCGTCGCAGATCCACGGCCGTACCCACATACAGGACCTCGTCCGAGGGGCCTCGGAACATGTAGATGCCGGGGCCGGAGGGCAGATGATCCGCCAGTACTCGTTTGTTTCGGGTCTCCCTGGGTACCCCGGGCAGATAGTCGAGGAGATCGCGAAAGGTTTCGACGCCCAGATTCCCCACGCGTTCGAACAGGCGGTGCATCACTTCGACGGTGGCGCGGGCGTCGTCGAGGGCTCGATGGGTCGGTCGGGTCTGGACCCGGAAGAGATAGGCCAGCGCAGACAACTTCACAGTGGGTGCTTCGTCCTTGGTCAGCACGCGGCGAGCCAGCTTCACGGTGCACAGCACCCTGCGGAACGGCCAGGGGTGGCCCATGGCGGCGGCTGCGGCTCGCAGGAAGCCGGTGTCGAAACCGGCGTTGTGGGCGACTATCACCGCATCTTTGGCGAACTCGAGGAAAGCCGGCAGGACCTCTTCGATCGTGGGCGCCTGATAGACCATGGCCTGGGTGATCCCGGTCAGCCGAACGATATGGGGCGGAATCCCGCGCTGCGGGTCCACCAGGGTGGCGAACTCTCCGATCACCTCGCCGCCGCGGACCTTCACCGCACCTATCTCCGTGATGCGATCGTGTGCCGAGCTCCCGCCGGTGGTCTCCAGATCAACCACCACGAACGTGATGGAGCACAGCGGCTCGTCATCCGGGTGGCCCAGAGCGGGGTCTTCGAACGAGAGCTGAGTCCCATTGGCCTCATCGGTAACACTCACCCCACGAACACTAGTTCGAAGCTCTGACACATTCGCACGCGGCGCGCTCGGGGCGGTGATCTGGGCCACTGCGTACACCGTGGTGAACGCGACCGAAAAGGGTTGTCGGACGGTGCCGCTAGCGTCCGGGGCAATGGATCAAAAGTCGGCGATCCGGCCTCGGGGAAAACCCTGAGGGCCCCCTAAGAGGGGTCGGCGACCGAATGAGACGGAGATCACAATGCTTCTGGACTGCAGCACCTGCCCGGGGCGACACATCGCCTGCGACGACTGCATGATGACCGTTTTTCTGGGGCCTGTCGGGGTCCCGAGCAGCAAGAACTCCGAAGTTCGCTGTGATGAATTCGTTATTGACGACGAGGCCAACATCGAGGCGGCCACCGCACTGTTCAGTGCGGCCGGCATGTTGTCGAAGTCTGACACACACGATCACGTTCGTCGGATCAACGCAGGTAAGGCCCCATTAGTTCCCGAAGAAGGGGCCCATTTGTGGGCCATGTGAGGCGACACGCCGCAGGCACCTGTGTCGTCCTCCTAGTGGACACGGGCCACCGGCGTTTCGTAACCTTCCTGAGACCTTACGAAAGCGTCCCCTCCAACCGGAGAGGATCGTGAGGTCGCCGCTCAATCACCTAGCAAGGTGAGCCGGGGAACCACTGATGTCGACCACAAGTCGCATCCGGGGTGAATCCCACCGGACCCTGAGGCCGAAAGGTTTTCAGGGTTCAACGGGTAGGGCCATCTTCCGGCCCGAATCCGACAGCTAACCCGGTCGGCGGACAGGGAAGAAACAAGGAGACCTCGCTTCGTGGCGAAACATCGTTTGCAACAGCCGAACCGCGGCATGAAGAGTGCCCGTGGCGCATTGATCGCCGGTTCCATCACACTCGGCGCAATGGGTATGGCAGCTGCACCGGCCATGGCCGCACCGATCACCGTCCCAGGCGTCGGAACATTCGACATCCCGGGCGTGACCGAGGGTCAGATCCCGAATGAACTCAAGCCCCAGAGCTTCCTGCCGCAGGCCGCCGCTCCGCAGGCGAAGCCCGTCGGCCAGATCGCTGCCGACGCCGCCGTGAGCAAGATCGGTTCGCCGTACGTCTACGGCGCAGCAGGCCCGGACGCCTTCGACTGCTCTGGCCTCGTCTACTGGTCGCATCAGCAGGCCGGACAGAACATCCCGCGTGACAGCTACGGCCAGCTCGGTGGCGGCACCAGCGTGAGCGCTGCCGACGCCCAGCCCGGCGACGTCGTCATCTACAACGGCGGCGGACACGCAGGCATCTACATCGGCGGCGGCCAGGTCGTGCATTCCTCGACCGAGGGTGTGCCCGTGGCGAAGATGGGTCTGAACGACCAGTCGGTCCTCGACATTCGTCGCTACTGAGCGACAACAATTGAATACGGCCACTTGGGCGGGATCGCTGATCACAGCGGACCCGCCCAAGTGGCTTCCGGGCCGGACCCTCGGGAGGGGGTGCGCCGATAGCGGCGTCGCCGCCGTGGAACGCTGTGTAGCCTGGCCGGGTTGGGGTGGGTGCTGAAGTGTCACGGGCCGCGCGAGCGGGCCCGCTGCAGGTATTAAGGAGTTACATCGTCGTGGTGCATGAGCGATATGTCGCCGTGATGCGGACAGTGATCGCCGCAGTTGTGCTGGCGCTGGCGGTTGCCCTGGGGGCAGGCGTCCCGGCGGGTGCCGAACCCGGTCCGCGGAGCCCGGACGACATGCTGACCGAGTACAAGTCGCTCGGTCGCGAGGCCGAGCAGGCCACCGAAGCCATTCACAGCACGACGATCGAGCTGACCAAGCAGCGTGAAGCGGTCGCCGCGGCCACGACAGAGGCCACCGCCGCAGACCAGACCCTCGCGGATTTGAAGAAGCAGGCAGAAGGGCTGCAGGGCGCGGTCGACGCCCTGGTCAGTGCCAGTTACAAAGGCGCCCGGGTCAACCGGTTGTACGCCGTACTCGTCAGTGACTCACCACAATCCCTGCTCGATCAGATGTCCGGGCTGGAGATGGTGTCCCGTCAGACCGTTGACGACGTCCGCAAATTCACACTCGCGAACGAGAAGGCCGAGTCGGCCAAGAAACTGGCCGACGACACCAAGGCGAAGGCGGAAGCGGCTGTCGCAACCGCAGAAAAGACCAGCGCCGATCTGCAGGCCAAACAGAGTGAGCGGGTCTTCAAGGCCACCGAGATCAGGGCGATGTACGAGGCCCTCACCGGCAAACAACTCGCCGAGCTCGCGGGCCCCAAGATCGAGTTCAACGCCGCGATGCTTCCCAAGGGCACTGCGCCCGAGGTCATCGCAGTGCGGGCCGCTCTCACCCGGATCGGTGATCCGTACGTGTGGGGTGCCACCGGACCGGACCAGTTCGACTGCTCAGGTCTGATGGTCTGGGCGTACAAGCAGGCGGGCAAGACCCTGCCGCGGTCGAGCCAGGCCCAGCTTGCGGGCGGTACCGCCGTCGACCGGAACGACATGCGCCCCGGCGACCTGATCATCTACTACCCCGACGCCACGCACGTCGGTATGTACGTCGGCAACGGATACGTCATCCATGCCTCCACCTTCGGTGTTCCGGTCAAGGTCGAATCAGTCGACGGTGCCGGCCCGTTCAACTCGGCCCGCCGGTACTGAAACCCACGGTGCGAGAACCTTCTACGCCAGAGAATGAGCAGGGCGGTGCCCGCCGCGGTCGCCGGGTGGCGTGGGTCGCCGTGGCGATCGCCGTCATCGTGGCGTTCGCAGTCACTCTCACGGTCACACTGACGGACTCCGGCGCAGACAGCGGTACACAGACGCGAGAGAGCGCGCAGCGTCCACAGAATCCATTTGAAGAGGCCCGCACCCTGGGGGTTTCGCAAGTTCTCGCGGACTACAGTGCCGCTCTGCGCGACGGTGATGCGGCGACAGCGGCCACAGCGCTGGACCAATCGGCAACGGAGATCGTGCGGGATCGCACCCGACGATCCGCAGAGGGAATCGGTAGTCTGCCGATTTCCACCTTCGAATATCGCTTGTCCAGCACGCGTGGCCCCGAACGACTGGTGCCCGCCGAGTTGCAGGCTCGACTCGACGCCCAGGGCAGTAGCGACTCGTGGGTGGCGCCGGTGCAGTTGCGATACGCCTACGAGGGCATCGACAGCGCTCCTGTGGTGCTCGAGGTACCGATGGTGATGGCCAGGTATCCCGACGGTTGGAAGATCGTTGCCGACTCCGGGCCGGAGTTCGGTGAGGCAGCTCCGGCGGGCCAGGTCTGGCAATACGAGGAGCCTGCTGCCAGGCCGGTGAGCACTCCGCCGGGGGACTCGCTGGTGCTGACCAACGGCACCTCACCGTTGACCGACGCGCTGGCGAAACAGCTGCCCGCGGCCACCGAGTCGGTGACAGGCTTCTGGGGTACGAGGTGGGCCCAGGGCGCCGGCGTCATCGTCGCGGGCTCCGACGAGGAGTTCGCGTCCATCACCGGCTCGAGCCAGGCGGATGCCGATGCTGCCGCCGCCGTGACCATCTTCAGCTCCATCGATCCCGCGGGACCGACCGCGCTGGGTCAACGTGTCGTGTTCGCTCCGCAAGCGGCCGAGCTTGATCCGAACACTCTTGCCGTCGTGTTGCGGCACGAGCTGTTCCACGTCGCCGCACGGACCGTCACCGCAGTGGCAGCTCCGGTGTGGGTCACCGAGGGCGTTGCCGAGTACGTGGGCAGGCGTGGGACCTACGCGCGGCTCGAGCAGGCCGCCCCCGCGCTGGCCGCGGAGATCGCCGCGAACGGTCCGCCCGCCGATCTCCCGGCCGATGCGAACTTCGCACCGAGCAATCCCGATGCCGCGCTCGCGTACCAGTCCGCCTGGTCGGTCGCGGCGTTCATCGCCGAGACCTACGGTGACGACAAACTCAAGCGTTTCTATGTGGCACTGGCCGGTGCCGACCAGCCGAGCGATCCGGCTCTCGTGGTCACCGCGCAGAACACCGCGGCCCAGATCGTGCTCGACGTCTCGCGCGATGAACTGGTCAACCGGTGGCGCGCCTGGCTCGGTCAGCAGGTCTGACGCAGCTACGGTGGGCCAATGCATCGGACGCTGTTGGTCACCAACGACTTTCCGCCCCGGCAGGGCGGCATCCAGTCGTACCTGCAGAACTTGGTCGACCGTCTGCCTGCCGACGAGATCATCGTCTACGCGCCGAGGTGGCGTGGTGACAGCCACGTGCGTTTCGACAAGGAACAGCCCTATGAGGTCGTCCGGCACCCCACCACGCTGATGCTGCCGACACCGATCGTCGCCCACCGGGCAGCCGAACTCGTTCGCGCACACCAGGTGGACACCGTCTGGTTCGGTGCGGCGGCTCCGCTCGCGACCCTGGCGGGAACCGTGCGCCGGGCGGGTGCGAGCCGGGTCGTCGCGAGTACGCACGGACACGAGGTGGGCTGGTCGATGCTCCCGCTTGCCCGCCAGACGCTGGGCACGATCGGGCGTGGCACCGACGTCATCACCTATGTCAGCACCTACACCCGTGGCCGGTTCGCTACTGCTTTCGGCCCGCGGGCGGCACTGGAACACCTGCCGCCCGGCGTCGACGTGGACCGGTTCAAGCCTGATCCAGTTGCGCGACAGCACTTTCGGGAGCGTCACGGACTGGGCGAGGCTCCGACGATCCTCTGTTTGTCGCGATTGGTTCCGCGCAAGGGCCAGGACATGCTGATCCGGGCATTGCCCGAGGTGCGTGCGCAGATCGACGGCGCAGTCCTGGTGATCGTCGGGGGCGGGCCCGATCAGCGTCGGTTGCGCGAGCTCGCGGCCGCGGCCGGGGTGGCCGATCACGTCGTCTTCACCGGATCTGTACCTGCCGACGAACTCGCCGGGTACCACAACATCGCCGACGTGTTCGCGATGCCGGCCAGGACCCGCGGTCGTGGGCTCGACGTCGAGGGGCTCGGCATCGTCTACCTGGAGGCGTCCTCGACGGGGATACCGGTGATCGCCGGTGACTCGGGCGGGGCACCGGAGACCGTTCGACCGGGTGAGACCGGACTGGTGGTCGACGGCCGGTCGCTTCCTGGACTGGTCGAGGCGCTCACGACCATTCTCTGCAATCGCGAGCTTGCCGAATCGATGGGGCGGGCAGGCCGCGAGTGGGTGCAGTCGCGGTGGCGATGGGAACACATGTCGTCACGTCTCGCACAGCTGCTGTGATCTCGGGATACCGGAACAAGTAAGGGTTTGTGATGGGCGTGCCGGGTCGATATGTGAAGCTAATGCGGTGACCAGAATTCAGGTTGCCGACCAGACGTTCATCGCGGCGCCCGCAGAATCGGCGACGGAGCTGATCTCCGACCGCGCGAACTGGCGTCGCTGGTGGCCGGACCTGCAGTTGACCGTAGTCGAGGATCGAGCCGAGCAGGGGGTGCGCTGGAAGGTGAGTGGCCCGCTGAACGGAACCACCGAACTCTGGCTGGAACCGGTGCTCGATGGGTTCGTGCTCCATTACTTCTTGCACGCGGAACCGACGTCGCAGTTGCCCACCGAGCCCCGCGCGCTGATGACCGAGGTCGGCAAGATCAATCATCGTCGGCGTGTTGCCGGTCGTGCGATGTCGTTCGAGGTGAAAGACCGACTGGAGGCCAGTCGCCACGTCGGCGGCCCGGCGGCAGGAGAGGGCGGGGTCGCGGCGTCCGGGGGTGCCAGATGACGGATCGTACTGAGCAGTCCATCGTCATCAACGCCGATGCGCAGGCCATCATGTCGGTCATCGCCGATTTCGAGCAGTACCCGAAGTGGGTCTCGGCCGCCCGCGACGTCCAGGTGACGGTTCCCGGTGCGTCAGGGCGGGCCCGGCAGGTCCGGTTCGTCCTCGATGCCGGTGTCCTCAAGGACAACTACGAATTGAGCTATGACTGGTCACCCGACGGCAATTCGGTGACCTGGGATCTGGTCAGCAGCGATCTGCAGACAGCCCAGCACGGGCGCTACCTGCTGGTGCAGCAGGCCCCCGGATCGACGAAGGTCACCTATGAGCTCAGCGTCGGCCTTTCCATCCCGATGATCGGCCAGCTCAAGCGTCGGGCTGAGAAAGCGATCACGGACGCAGCGCTCAAAGAACTCAAGAAGAGGGTCGAAGGCTGATCGATCTAGCGCCCATCCACCTCGTACTCGGTGCGGGCGGGGCGGGAACCACCACGGTCGCGGCGGCCGCCGCCGCCGGCGACCGGGAGGCTCGTCGCACCGGCCGTCGGGGAAAGACCTTGCTCGTCACGCTGGACAGGTTTCATTCGGCGGCGACTGTCTTCGGTGTCTTTTCTGTTCCGGGAGAACCGATCCCGGCCTCGCAGCAAGTCGATCTGCTCGAACTCGACACGATGGCGATGCTCGAGCAGACCTGGGGGACGGTGCGCTCGGCACTGGCTGCCGGCGAGTTGACGGGTACAGGTGTCCCCGGGGTAGGTGCCGTGCTCGCGGGACTCGATCCCGAAGAGGTGCTGGGGATGCCCGGCGTCGAATCGCTGCTGGCGTTGCGCCGGATCCGAGACGAGGCGGCGTCGGGATCCTGGTCGCAGGTCGTGGTGGACCTATCGGGCGGTACGGACCCGTTCGAGTTTTTGCGCGTTCCGCAGATGGTCTCCGACACCATCGAGAGGCTGTGGCCGAGGCACCGGCGCCTTGCGGCGTCGACAGACAATGTCCGTATCGCCAGGGTCGTCGCGGTGCTCGACGCGCTCGTCCGTGACTGCGTGGACGTCGATGAATTGCTGTTCGACACCACAGGTGTCGACGTTCATCTCGTCGTCGGCGCCGATAGTCACGGAGTGGCGACAGCGGAGCGAGCACTCTCGGTGTTGCAGGTGATGGGGCTCCCGCTCAGTACCGTGCTGGCCAATCGTGTTCTTCCGGACAATATTTCACCTCCGCCGACGGGCGCCGGTGCGGCGGGGCCGGCGACGTGGTGGGATGAGCAGCTCAGGGTCCAGGCCGCTGCTGTCGAACGGCTGCGCGAGATCACCTCCGGCGCCGAATTCATAAGCCTGCCATGGCTTTCGGAGCCGATCGATTCGGTGTTGACATTGCGGCGGCTCGGAGTGCGTATCGAGTCGCGGCCGATGGACACAGTGGGGCCCCAAGCGGCCAAGGTCGAGCGCGAATCGGGTTCAGGAGTCGATTCGATCTACCGGATGAGCTGGACACAGGCGCTTCCGGACCCCTCGGGGCTGCAACTGGGTCGTAGCGGTGACGATCTGATGATCACCGTGAGTGGAGTGCGCAGGCGGGTACGACTACCGTCGGTGCTGCGGCGATGTCTGGTCTTGGGAGCCCAGTGGGACGGCGGGGTGCTGACGGTCCGATTCCGCCCTGACCCCGGTCTCTGGCCCCAGCCGTAGCAGATAGGTAACAATGACGGACATCGCATGAGCCACCCGACCGTGAAGGCAGCGTGAACGAGAGAAGGCCGGCTTGACCCATCAGCATGGCGGTGACGCAGACGGTGCTCGGTCAGGCTCGGACGCCGAGGCCTGGCGCGCCCTCATCCTGGGCGTCCTGGAGCGTTTCGACACGCTGGCGGCAGGCCTCCTCGGCGAGGGCGGCACGCGAACCGGCGAATCAGGTGGCCAGGCCGGCGCACGGGGTGGACCCAGGCCGCCGACCGACTTCGCCGGACAGGCGCGGATCGCCTTGGACGGGATCATCGAAGAGGCAGGTGAACTGCTGTGGCAGATACTGGGACAGCTGATCGCGATCTTGGAGGCGATCCAGGCTGCGCTGGAGCAGGTGATCGGTGCCGGCGCGGCGGCGCCCGCGCCTCGCACGCCGGGTGAGACCGGTCGCGATGCGGCGTATCAACCCATCACCGTTCGCTTCGAACCCGTAGGTGACGACGGCGTGGACAGGACGTGAGCGCCGAGCCCCGGCACGGCGCGGGTAGAGGGGACATGGCCGTCGGTATCGACATCGGCGGGACGAGCATCCGGGCCGCTGTCGTGGACGAGAACGGCCAGGTGCTCGACACCGTACGGTCTCAGACCCCCACGACGGCGACCGCACTCGAGAGCTGTCTCGACTGGACCGTCGCCGAACTGGCAGAACGCTGGACGGTGACCGCGGTCGGGCTTGCAGTGGCCGGATTTCTCACCACCGACCGGCAGGTCATCCGGTTCTCTCCCCACCTGCCGTGGCGCGAGGCGCGGGTCGCCGAGGAGATGACGGCCCGGATCGGCCTTCCCGTGTTCTGCGAGCATGACGCGAACGCCGCGGCGGTGGCCGAATATCACTTCGGTGCGGCCGCCCGCGGTCACAACACCCTGGTCATCGCGATCGGCACCGGTATCGGCGCCGGATTGCTCCTCGACGGTGAGATCTACCGCGGGAGCTTCGGCGTCGCCCCCGAACTCGGACACCTGCGCGTGATGCCCGACGGCAGGCCGTGCTCGTGCGGAAAGTTCGGGTGCTGGGAAAGATATTGCAGTGGTACGGCATTGGTGGACACCGTCGTCGAGCTGATCGCGGACGGCGGCATGTGGAACAGCCAGCTCGCCCGGGAGATCACCGACGATCCCGGTTCGCTGACCGGTCGTCGGATCGCGGCGGCCGCTCACGACGGTGACGCGCTCGCGTTGGCGGCGTTCGCCGAGTTCGCCCGCTGGCTCGGGTTGGGGCTCGCGATGGTGTGCGACGTCTTCGATCCCGATCTCGTGGTCTTGGCCGGGGGCGTGGGTTCGTCCTCGGGGCTCTATCTCGATGAGGCCCGGGAGCACTACTCGGCGTTGCTGACCGGAGCAGGACACCGGCGGATGGCACGCATCCGCGGAACCCAGCTCGGAGAGGCGGCGGGGATGATCGGCGCCGCTCAGATAGCCAGGATGGGGGCCAGGGCTGTGACGGACCAGCGCCCGGGTGGGTAAAGTTCTCGGCGTATGTGGTGTCGGCAACAGCGGCGGGGCGTTTGTGGCTCGTCAGAGAGTGAGAAGACATGTGGTACTGGGTCTTCAAATACATCCTGATGGGACCTGCGCTGCGGGCCCTGGGTCGGCCGAAAGTCGAAGGGCTGGAGAATATCCCGGCCAAGGGTCCGGCAATTCTCGCCAGTAACCACCTCGCGGTCGTCGACAGTTTCTACCTTCCGCTGATGGTGCCGCGCCGGATGTACTTCCTCGCCAAGAGCGAGTACTTCACCGGCACCGGGGCCAAGGGCGCGTTCCAGCGATGGTTCTTCAATGCCTCGAGTCAGATCCCGATCGACCGCACCGGCGCCGACGCCGCGGCCGGTGCGCTCGTGTCGGCTCGTCGCAAACTCGACGTCGGTGACCTGATGGCCATGTATCCCGAGGGCACCCGGTCTCCTGACGGTCGGCTGTACAAGGGCAAGACCGGTCTGGCCCGAATCGCGATGGAGTGCGGTGTTCCGGTGATCCCCGTGGCGATGATCGGGACCAGCGAATTGAACCCGCCCGGCACCACGATCCCGCGCCTCGGCCGCATCACCGTCAAGATCGGGAAGCCGCTGGACTTCAGCCGCTATGAGGGCATGGAGGGCAACAGGTTCATCGAACGCGCGGTCACCGACGAGATCATGTACGAGCTCATGCACTTGAGCGGGCAGCAGTACGTCGACGTCTACGCCGCGACCCTCAAAGATCAACCGGCCGCCGAGCCGGTCACCGAGACGCCCCCGGCGGCCTGATCCGCCGGTGCGCTACTTCTACGACTGCGAGTTCATCGAGGACGGCCGCACGATCGAGTTGGTCTCGATCGGGATGGTCGCCGAGGACGGCCGCGAGTTCTACGCCGTGTCAACCGAATTCGACCCTGACCGGGCCGGCCAATGGGTCCGGGCGAACGTCCTTCCCAAGCTGCCGTCGCCGGCGTCGAAGGCATGGCGCTCCCGCGCCCGGATCAAAGAAGATCTGCTCGATTTCGTGAACTCCGGACCCGGGACCATCGAGTTGTGGGCCTGGGTCGGTGCGTACGACCACGTGGTCCTGTGCCAGCTGTGGGGTCCGATGACGGCGTTACCCCGAGAACTCCCGCGCTACACCCGCGAGTTGCGGCAGCACTGGGAACTCAGCGGACGCCCCGAGTTGCCCGCCGCGCCCAAGGATGCGCACGACGCGCTGGCGGACGCACGGCACAACCTGAACAAGTGGCTCGCCATCGAGAGTTCGGTGAACCGGCCGCAGTGATCCGGCGATGAATTGGTTTCGGATGTCGGCGGGGCACTAGGCTGGTCTGGTGGTGAACTGGACCGTAGACGTTCCGCTTGACGAACTCCCTGAGCTGCCGCCCCTGCCCGGCGACCTCGCAGCCCGATTTGCGGCGGCGCTGACGAAGCCCGCATTGCAGCAGCCGAGCTGGCCGGAAGACAAGGCACGGGCGATGCGCACCGTGCTCGAGAGTGTGCCGCCGATCTGCTTGCCCAACGAGGTGGAACAGCTCAAGGCCCAGCTCGCCGAGGTCGCGCTCGGTCGGGCTTTCCTGCTGCAGGGAGGTGACTGCGCAGAGACGTTCGCAGACAACACCGAACCCCACATCAAAGGCAACATCCGGACGCTGCTGCAAATGGCGGTGACGCTCACCTACGGCGCCAGCCTGCCCGTGGTGAAAGTCGCGCGCATCGCAGGTCAGTACGCCAAGCCGAGGTCGTCGGACACCGACGCACTAGGCCTGCCGTCGTACCGCGGCGACATGGTCAACGGCTTCCTGCCCGAGTCGACCGTCCGCGAACACGATCCGTCCCGGCTGGTCCGCGCCTACGCCAACGCCAGCGCCGCGATGAACCTGGTCCGCGCGCTCACCGGGGCCGGCCACGCCGACCTGCACCGGGTGCATGACTGGAACCGGGAGTTCGTTCGTACCTCGCCCGCGGGCGCCCGATACGAAGCCTTGGCCTCTGAGATCGACCGTGGCCTCAAGTTCATGGACGCCTGCGGTGTTCGGGACTCCAACCTCGAATCGGCCGACATCTACGCCTCACACGAGGCCCTGGTCCTCGACTACGAGCGCGCGATGTTGCGACTGGCAGACGATCCGGCAGTCCCGGACAGCGACAAGAAGGTCCTCTACGATCTGTCGGCGCACTTCCTCTGGATCGGGGACCGCACCCGCCAGCTCGACGGCGCCCACATCGCGTTCGCGGAACTGATCGCCAACCCCATCGGACTCAAGATCGGTCCGAGCACCACCCCCGAACTCGCCGTCGAATACGTCGAACGGCTCGACCCGAACAACGAACCCGGCCGGCTCACACTCGTCGCGCGGATGGGCAACGGCAAGGTCCGGGAGTTGCTGCCCCCGATCGTCGCGGCCGTCGAGGCCACCGGCCACAAGGTCATCTGGCAATGCGACCCGATGCACGGCAACACCCACGAGGCCAGCACCGGATTCAAGACCCGCCACTTCGACCGCATCGTCGACGAGGTGCAGGGCTTCTTCGAGGTGCATCACGCTCTCGGCAGTCACCCAGGTGGCGTCCACATCGAATTGACCGGTGAAGACGTGACCGAATGCCTCGGTGGCGCACAAGACATCTCGGACCTCGATCTCGCAGGTCGCTACGAGACCGCCTGCGACCCACGGTTGAACACCCAGCAATCGTTGGAGCTGTCGTTCTTGGTTGCGGAGATGCTGCGGGGTTGATCGCGGGTTAGTTGAGTGCGCTCGGGCCTGGTTTTGGTCGGTCGGGTTTTGGTTGGGTCGGGTTTGGTTCTTGTGTCACCAGCTGTGTTTTTTCGCTCCGCTTCGCTACGCGGGGCGTGCGGCCCTTTATCGCGTGCTCTTCCTCCGTCGACTCAGTCGCTGCGCTCCCTCGCTCCTCCGTCCAGAGCACGCGGGCCGCACGCGGGCGGGGCGAGTTCGCCTTGCTCACCGCCCTAGGTGGCCTTCCGTCGAGCGTGCCGAAACAGCCGTTGAGCGTGCCGAAACAGCACGCTCGGCGGTCAGATCGGCACGGTCGGCGGTCGGTAGGGCACGCTGGATGGTCGGGTCGTCAGTCCTTGACTAGGCCACCGTCTACTACCAAGTTCTGGCCCGTGACGGCGCGAGACCACGGTGAAGCGAAGAACAGGACAGCATCTGCGAATTCCTGCGGCGTGGTGACGCGTCGTAGCGGGGTGCTCTCGGCGATCAGATCGAACACCGCCTCCGGAGTCGCGGAACTGGCATCGGTGGTGCGGAGCAATCCTCCGGAGACCATGTTGACAGTGATGCCCTCCGGTCCGAGATCCGCGGACAGGGTGCGCGTCAACGCCAAGAGCGCAGCCTTGGCTGCGGTGTAGTCGTGGTACGGGACGACCGGGTTCTGGACGAGGTTGGTGCCGATGGTGATGATGCGGCCGAAACCCGCTTCGCGCATGCCCGGCAAAGCCGCCTGGGTGGTGTGCAGCGCGGCAGCGACGCTGCCTTTCAGTTGCGCATCGAAGTCCGGCCACGTGATCGTGTCGGCTTTCGGTCGGCCGTCACCGTTGAACGAGAAGTCGACGAGGGCGTTGTTGACGACGGTGGTGATCGGTGAGTCGAAATGCGCTCGCGCGGTGTCGAACAGGGCGGCCACGGCCTCGGGGTCGGTGACGTCTGCCCCGACGGCAAGTGCGTGATCGGGGCCGAGCTCGGCGACGAGGGCGTCCGCGGCGTCCTTGCTTCGCAGGTAGTTGATGACCACCTTCGCGCCCTGGTTGGCAAACGCCCTCGTGATCGACTGGCCGAGCCCACGGGCCCCGCCGGTGATCAGCACGATCTGCTGCTCGATGGATTGCGCGTTGTTCGACGGCATGATGGACATCCCTCCGCCAGTACTAACTGGTCAGGTTCAGCGGGTCTGATCTCAGCCGAGAGGATTCGGCACCCCGTGTCGCCCACAATCAGATCACAACAGCGGGCATCCGCGGACGCGGGGCGCCAGTTGTCCGGCAATTCGCCGCCCGAACTCCCCGAGGCTAGGGGATCGAGGTGATGTCGACCGTGGTGCCCTGTTTGATGCGGGTGCCGCCAGATGGGCTCTGACTGACGACGATCGAGATGACGGACCCTGTCAGGCCCCGGCTGTTGACCTTCAGCCCGGCGTCGCCGAGTTTGCGTTTGGCGGTGCCGACGGTGTCCCCGGTGACGTCGGGGACGCTGACGGCATCGGAGACGAAGATACGTACCACGGGATTCCGCGGGTCCACGCGAGCGCCGAAAGCCGGGCTCGCGGACGTGATCTCGCCGGCCCTGGCGGTGCCATCTGTCGACGTTCCGCCATCCTGGGCGATCAGTCCGGCGTCCTGCAAGGTCCGCCGTGCCTCATCGGGTGTCATGCCTGACAGGTCGGGAACCGAAATGGCGTCCGAGACAATGAGGTCGACGGTGCTTCCGGGTTCGGCCATGGCTCCGGCGCCGGGACTGGTGCCGATCACTTTGCCGCCGTCGATGTCCGGGCTGAACTCTTTGCGGACGTTCCCGGTCTTGAGTTTCGCGGTCCCCAGCAGCTTTGTGGCGTCGTCCTGGTCACGACCTGACACATCGGGGACGGAGATGGGTTCGGGGCCGCGGCTGGTGGTGATCTGGATCTCACTGCCGACGGGCACCGTGGTCCCGGAGTTGGGCGTCAGCGAGACCACGGAGCCCTTCGGTGCGGTGTTGCTGTACTGCTGCCGGGCCACCGTCGGTACGAGAGTGCGGTCGCGCAAGCGCTGCTCGACTTCGGGCAGGGGGTCGCCGGCGCTGAGGTCGGGAACCTTCGGCTGCCCGACCGAGTACGCCAGGGTGACGTCGGAGAATCGGCTGACGCGGGTTCCCGGGGCCGGTTGCGCCGACATCACCTGGTCGACGGGGAGATCGTTGTCGAAGGTCGGGTCGTCAACGACGTCGAGTCCGGCGTCTTCGATGGCCTCCGTCGCGGTGACGCGGTCCATCCCGGTCAATTCCGGGACAGTGGTGAAGCGGCCCGACCCCAGCCACCAGCCGCCGACCCCGAGCAGTGTCGCCACGAGCATCACGACCAGCACCCAGATGAGCGCTGTGCGACGGGACTTGCGGCGTTGTTCTGCGTAGGCCGAGGCCTGCGACATCATCGCCGTCGACGGGGGAGGTGGACCCTGCGGGCGTGGGGGCCCGGGTGGTGGCGGCTGTTGATGGCGGGTGTCGGGTGGGAGGGTCTGGATCCGCGTCGGATTCCGGCCGCCCTGCTGCGGTGGCGCCGACGGGGCGGCGATCGGATCAGTGCCATCCGGGTCGCCAGGTGGGCCCGCCGGGGGCCGTTGCTGGCGGTCGCGGAAGGCGACCATGGTCTCTCGTTCCGCCGAGCGGGTCGGGGCGGGCACCGTGAACGCGGGCAATTCGAGGTCGGCTGCGATCTCGGTGAGCACTTCGCGCATGTGATACCCGTCGCGATAACGGTTCTCGGGGTTGCGGGCAGTCGAGGTCAGGACGAACTCGTCGAACTCCGGCGGTACGCCCGGTATGAGCGAACTCGGTGCGGGCACGTCGTTGTTGAGCCGCTGATAGGCCAGACCCAAAGCGGTGTCACCGGTGAACGGAGTTCTGCCGGTGAGCATCTCGAATACGAGTATGCCGGTGGAGTAGACGTCGGAGCGGGCGTCGGCGGACGCGGACTCGACCTGCTCGGGGGACAGGTACGCTGCGGTACCCAGGATCACGCTGTTCGACGTGATGCCCGCTGCGGCGATGGCGCGCACCAAGCCGAAGTCGACCACCTTGACTTCGCCTTCGTCCGAGATCAGGACGTTCTCGGGTTTGACGTCGCGGTGTACGAGCCCGGCGCGGTGGGCTGACCCGAGTGCTCCGAGGACCGGTGCCGTCACGGCGGTCACGGCATGGGGTGGCATCGGGCCGCGTTCGCGCAACAGCTCGCGCAGGGTGCCGCCCTGCACCAATTCCATGACGAGAAACGCATAGTCGCCGTCTGCGCCCTGGTCGTAGACGGCCACGAGTCCGGGATCTTTGAGCCTGGCGACCGACCGGGCCTCGAACTCGAGGCGCGCCAGGAACTGCGGGTCTGCCGAGAATCTCGGGTCCATCACCTTGACGGCGACAGGCCGATCGAGCCGCAGGTCCATTCCGAGGTAGACGCTGGACATGCCGCCGCGGGCGATGAGCGCATCGATCCGGTAGCGGCGCTCCAGCAGCATGCCGATCAGCATGTCGGAGGGAGCGTTCACAGGCGTCAGATCCTTTCGCGGCCGGACAGGTGGGCAGATTTACGAGTCCACAGTAGCGACGCCCGGTCTAGAAACGATCACGAGCGCGGGTGTGTGCGGACGAAGCGCAGCGGAGTTCGACCGTTTCCCGGTCGGAGAGGGAGAGCGACTCGACTGCGCGCCGACCCGCTCGGTAGTGTCACCTACGTGGGTTCCGTACCGCTTTCAGAAGACACGCTGCCTGCTGACACAGAGGTTTTGTCCGTGTCCCAGGTTTCTTCCCGAATGGGCTTTTCCAACAGCAAGGTCCTCAATCTGATCACCGACGAGCGTCTGCTCGCGGTGCGCCGTGACGGACAGGTCGCCATCCCGGCATTGTTCTTCGACGGCCCGGAGATCACCAAGCACCTCGTCGGCTTGATCAAGGTGTTGTTCGACGGCGGTTTCAGCCGCGACGAGGCGATGAGATGGCTGTTCGAGATCCAGGATGACCTGGGCATCTGCCCGGCGGAGGCGCTGCACGGGCACCAGGCACGCGAGATGGTGCGCCGCGCCCAGGCCGAAGCCTTCTAGACGCGTCCGCGGCGCACCAGAGCCGCGGCGATGTGCCCCACCCGGGCCGGTTTCGACAGGCGGGCCCGCTGCGTCAGGACGCGGTAACCGTTCTGTTCGACCTGATCGAGGATGGCTCGGTACATCGTCAGCGCTGCCCTGATCCCGGGTCTGCTGGCAGGCGCCAAGAGCGCGATTCCGGGCTCTGCGAGCCGATATTCGGCGCGGGTGATGGCGATCAGATGCGCCAACGCCCGACGTAGCTGCGGCGGTACCTGGCCGTTGCGGCGGCACCGTCGGAGCATGGCTTCGTCCACCCCGAACGCGGCGAGTTCATCGGTCGGCAGATAAATACGGCCGCGGTCGAGGTCTTCCCCGGCGTCGCGGATGAAGTTGGTGAGCTGAAAGGCGTCGCCCAGCGCTCGCGCTGCCGACATCGCACTCTCGACGTCCCCGACTGTTCCCAGGATGGGGAGCATCTGTAATCCGATGACGCTCGCCGACCCGTACATGTATTCGCGCAGCTGTGCCATCGAGCGGTAGGTGGCCACGTGCAGGTCGCTGTCGGGGAGGTCCATCCGCATCGATCGCAGGAAGGCGTCGAAATACTCGTGGGGGATCCTGAACGCGGCCGCGGTGTCGGCGACGGCGAGCACCTCGAGATGTCGGGCTCTGTGATCGGGACGCGCCAGCGCGGTGTGCAGGTCTGCCTCGATGTCGTCGAGTTGTCCCAGCCGATCCGGCCCGGTCGTCGTGTCGACGATGTCGTCGACCATCCGCGCGAACCCATAGAGTGCGTAGACGCCGCTGCGCCGTGCGGGAGAGAGCAATTGGATTCCGCGATAGTAGGTGCGCCCGTGGGTCGCGGTGAGCTGTTCACAGTGCACGTAGGCCGTCTCGAGGCGTGTGCCGTCCGTCATGAGGCTTGATCCGCGCTGTCGGTGGCCCGACCGCGGGTCAATCGCCGGATACGCAAAGGATCACGCCGCACCAGGGACCAGCCGGCGAGAGCCGAGAGAGCAATCGCGACAATCACATCGGTGATCTCGTACATGAAGATGTCATCGCTCGGTCCGAATACCTGGAGCAGGAACACAGTGAACGCCACGATGGCGACCAGACCCCGGCGATCGATGGTGAAGACTGCTGCGATCACCAGCGCCCAGGTGTAGTACCAGGGGAGCGTGGACGGCTCGAGCAGCAGGACCGCGAGCATCGCCCACGCCATACCCTTGACCGCATCGCGCTCACTGCGCCGGAACCACACCCAGAGTCCGATCAGCGTCAGGGACAACACGATCGAACCGATGGACCGGGCGACCTCGAGAACAGGAAGCAGCGGCAGGCTCACGAACGGTGACGAGACGAGAGTGGTCAGATGTGCCATCGCGGTGGGAATCGTGAGCCAGTTGATGATCTTGGCGGCCCAGGTCAGTCCGAGCAGCCATCCGAATCCGTGGCCGACGAGCAGGGTCAGCACACCGAAGATGAGGGCACTGAGTCCGACGATCCACGCCAGCACGCCGGCGACGTCGGCAGGTCGGATACCCGGGGGGTCACCCTCGGACCGGGCTCGCGTGTGCCGGTCTTCCCGAATGTGCGCCAGCCAGATCCACAGGACGAAAGGGATCGCGACACCGGCGGTGATCTTGATCGAGGCGGCCAGTGCCAGCACGCTCACCCCCGCAACGTGTCGGCGCTGGACGACCAACGTGATCCCCGCGATGAGCACGCCCATCATCAGCAACTCGACGTGCGGGCCGCCGACGAGGTGGATCAGCAGCAGTGGATTGAGGGCGATCACCCAGATCGCCATCGCGGGGTCGGTCCCGAAGTGCCGGGCGAGCCGCGGCAGCGCCCAGAGGGTCAGCAACAACCCGGGTATCAGGACGACTCTCATCACCAGCACACCGACGATCGCCTGGTCACCGGTCACGGTGGTGACCAACCGGGTCAGCGACATGAACGCCGGTCCGTAGGGCGCGGTGGTGGTGGCCCACACCTGTGCCATCGAGTCCAGCAGCGGTCCGGGCCGGACCACCGGGCCATCGGAATACGGATTGAAACCGTCTCGGAGCAAGGCGCCCTGCGCGAGGTAGGCGTAGACATCGCGGCTGTAGAGCGGCACCGCGATCATCAGCGGGGCGGACTGGGCCAGGGAGGCCCAGCCGAGAGCGCGAGTGGGACGATCGGCGGATGGGTCGGCGCGCAGGGTGCGTCCCACCTGGACCCACGAGATGACCATCAGCGCCACCCCCAGCCAGAAGACGAGGCTGCTCAAAGTCTTCCCGTGCCCGAAGTACAGCCACGTCAGGTGCATCGTCTGCAGCGTCGTCTCGTTGCGGGGGACGTCCCCGACACCGAAGCTGCCTGCGGTGACGAGCAGAGATCCGGCACACCCCATCAGCACCTGGCGACCGAGGTCGGTGCGGCAGAAATCACCCACCGAGAGCCGGGTGCGGGTCAGTCGGGCTCGGACACCGCCGGCCGGCATCGACGTGGACGTGGACATCGCCGTTGAGTTCCTATTCACCTGTGATGCGCTGGGCCGCGAGTCGTCCGGAGACCAGCACGGGCGGAATCCCCACACCGGGCACCGTGGAACTACCCGCCAACACGACGTTGTCGGCGCCCGGTACGAGATTGCGCGTGCGCAGCGGGCCGGTCTGCGCGACGGTGTGGGCTGCGGCGAACGGTGTCCCCGCCGCCATACCCGCCGCCGCCCAGGTGGCCGGATCGTCGACGCGCGCGATCCTGAAGGTCTCACTGATGCCTGAGTAGCCGCGGGCCTCGAGGACCGCCAGCACTTCCTGTATGTAGGGTCCGGCGAGCTGCTGCCACGGCAGGGGCGCCGAATCGAGGTTCGGGCAGGGTGCGAGCACCGTGACCGATTCGCCGGCGGTGCTGATGCCGTGCTCGCGGTCGGAGAGGCCGGGCCTGTTGATCAGCAGCGACGGATCGCTCATCAGTCGGCCCCGACCGTTCCGGGCGGTCAGCTCCCGAAAGGTCTGGGACCAGGCGGCGCCGAAGTCGAGGGTGTGGTGACCGCCCGGCCACCCGGCGGTGACCTCGGTGGGAACCACGCCGTGGGCCACGACGGCGCTTGGTGAGTAGACGATCCGCCGCGAGCGCCTGGTGCGTCGGCGCCCCAAGAGACGCTCGGTGACGGGTGCGTCGGTGGTGAAAACAGCTGCGTCACAATTCCAGACGCGTCCGTCGGTGCTCGTCACCGAGGTGACGCGGTCGCCGGTCCACTGCACGCTCGACGCGGCGGTGCCGAGTTCGACGCGCCCGCCTGCGTCCTGCAGCGCTCCGGCCATCACGTCGGCGACGCGGCCCATCCCGCCCCGCGGGTAGTACACGCCCATACTGATGTCCATGTGGGCGATCACCGCGTACACGGCCCGCGCGCGCTCAGGTGGTACCCCTGCGTAGAGGGCCTGAAAGGTGAAGGCGCGCAACAAGCGTTCGTCGGTGACGAACTTTCCCACGCGCGCGGACAACCGGCCCAGGGCACCGAGCCGCAGCAACTCGGCTGCGCCGGTGCGCGTGGCCGGATCCCGGGCGAGGGAGAGCGCCGAGTCGAAGTTCCGGTTGATGAAGGTGTCCATCTCTACGGCGTACAGCTGCCTCATCCACTCGGTCAGTTCGCGGTAGCCGCGGGCCTGTTGCGGCCCGAACACGTCGGTGATGGCCGCAGCGAACCGATCGTGGTCGCGGTGGACGGCGAGCTCGGCGCCGTCTGCGTAGCGCATGTTGTACGTGGGATCGACGTCGATGAGATCGAGGCGGCGTACTGCGTCCTCCCGCTCGACGCCTACCGCGGCGAGGGGGGCGTGCACCAGCTCGGGCATGGTGAGAATGGTTGCGCCGGTGTCGAAGTGGTTGTCGCCGATGGTTTCTGTGGCGACCCGGCCGCCCGGGTGTGCGGCGGCTTCGAGGACTGTGACCTCTCGCCCGGCGCCGCGCAGATGGAGCGCCGCGGTCAGACCGGAGAGTCCCGCGCCGACCACCACTATCCGATCGGTGGAGCCGGAGACCGAAACGACCATCACGCCCGCCGCTGCGTCATGGAGGTCGCCAACTCTGCGAGGTCCGCCTTCGCGGTGGCAGGGGCACTGCTCGCGAACAGGGTGATCAGTGCTGATTCGACGAGCTCGCCGATCTGCGATTCGACCCTGGCAACCGCGCCGCTGTCGTGGATGATCTGGGTCGTCTCGGCCAGCTCCGCCGGGTCGAGGTTCTTGCCGATGCGCCGACGCAACACCTGCGCTGCTGCGGGGTTGTCGATGTCACTCAGATTCAGCGCGGCAGCGAGCAGCGCCGTCCGTTTGCCCGCGATGATGTCGTCGCCCGCTGGTTTGCCGGTCACCTCTGGATCGCCGAAGACGCCCAGCACATCGTCGCGGAGCTGAAAAGCGACGCCCACGTCGGTTCCGAACGAGCGAAGGGCCCCGATCAGGTCTGCGTCGGCGCCGCCGATCGCGGCGCCGAGCTGCAGTGGCCGCTCCACCGTGTAGGCGGCAGTCTTGAAGCGCATCACCCGATGGGCCGCCACGGGCGACTCGTCGCCGGCGGCCTCGGCCGTGATGTCGAGGTACTGACCGGCGAGGACCTCGGTACGCATCCCAGCCCAGATGCTGGCGACCGCGGCGATCACATCCGGGGTCAAACCCGCCCCGAAGAAGAGGTCGTCGGCCCAGGCCAGAGCCAGATCGCCGAGCAGGATCGCGACACCCTCGCCGTACGACGCCGGGGAGCCGTGCCACCCCGCGTCGCGATGAAGTCGCTCGAACTCACGGTGCAACGTCGGATGCCCGCGACGGGTGTCGGATCGATCGATGATGTCGTCGTGGATCAATGCGCAGGCCTGCACGAACTCGAGGGCCGCGCACACGGTCAGCATCTGGTCGGGGAGAGGCCGGGCGGGGCCCGCGGCCTGGTATCCGGCCCAGGCAAAGGTCGGGCGCACCCGCTTGCCACCCCGCAGCACGAATCCGCCCATCGACTCCACCGCCTCGGCGAACCCGGGGGCGATGTCAGAAGCTGCAGGTCGGCGCTCTGCAAAGATCTGTTGTAGTAGCTCGGAGGTCGCCGCTGGGACGTCGCGCAGGGACTCGATGGGCACCTGGTCACCTTAACTGCGGGGTGATGATCGGCTCGGCCGACCGGGCGACGTGGCCGGGCTCGCCTGGGCAATCGTATGATTGCCGGGTGAGTTCGCAGCTACCCCAGACATCGATCGTGCAGCGGCTGGCCGAGCCACATCCGGGGCCGGTTCCATTTTCCGTCGAGTTCTACCCGCCCCGCGATGAGCAGGCCGAGGCGCGGCTGTGGCGTGCGGTGCGCATCTTCGAGCGCATGGGTCCTGCATTCGTCTCGATGACCTACGGCGCCGGCGGGTCAACCCGCGACCGCACCCTGCGGATCGTCGGGCAGCTGGCCCGCGAGACCACGTTGCTGCCGGTTGCTCATCTGACCGCGGTCGGGCACAGCGTGGAGGAGTTGCGGGCGATGGTCGGCGGCTTTGCCGATCAGGGGATCACCAACATCCTCGCGCTGCGCGGGGATCCGCCCGGTGACCCGCTGGGCGAGTGGGTCAAGCATCCCGAGGGGCTCGAGTACGCTGAGCAGCTCGTCCGACTGGTGCAAGAGCTCGGCGACTTCAACGTCGGCGTCGCATCGTTCCCCGAAGGCCACCACAGAGCTCCCGACCTCGACCACGACACGAAGTATCTGGTGTCGAAACTCCGTGCCGGAGCTCAGTATTCGATCACCCAGATGTTCTTCGACGTCGATGACTTCCTGCGTTTGCGTGACCGGGTGGTCGCGGCCGATCCCGAGCAGGGCGCAAAGCCCCTCATTCCGGGGATCATGCCCATCACGTCGCTGGCATCGGTCCGTCGCATGGTGGAACTGTCGGGTTCGGTGCTGCCCGCCGACATCGATCGGCGCCTGGCGGCGGCGGCTGGTGGCGGACCGGAAGAAGACCGGGAGGCCGTCCGAGCCGTTGGTATCGACCTCGCCACGCAGATGGCGCAGCGACTGATCGCCGAAGGTGTTCCTTGCCTGCACTTTTGCAGTCTGAACTTCGCCAAGGCGACCAGCGAGGTGCTCGAGCGCCTCGGCATGAACGTGATGGCTGCCTGAGCCGCCGGGGTCAGGGCGCCAGCGTACGGCCCTTCCAGATCAGCTTCCCGGTGACGCGGGCCCGCAGTGAGTCTGCGACGGCCACCGCGCTGATGATCATCGACAGCGGGTGCGCGATCGCGGAGAGCACGTCGGGGCGACCCAGGGCTCCGGTCTCCACACGACGGGCGATCAGGCGCGAGGCGATGCTGCAGGCGAGTGCTGCCGCGGCCCGACGGCGCCGTCTTCCGGCGGCTACGTCGACAAGTGGGATCAGGTTCGCCCAGCCGAACACCACGGCTACGGCCACGGCTCCGGCCGGACCCCCGAATTCTGTTCCCAGCCAGCGTCGATAGCCCTGCCAGGTCTCGGCGGGACCGTCGTACATCCGGCATGACGCCACGTCTTTGCCACTGCGGACGGTCGAGCCGAGTCCGATGTCGCGGTACTCCCGAGCAAGCGCGAGGTCGTCCGTGATCTTTCCGCGCACCGACGCATGGCCACCGGACCGCCGGTAATCAGCACTCGAGGTGATCAGGAATTGACCGTTCGCCACCGCCATCGATCGCCATTGCAGTCGTTCGGAGACGCCCAGGGGCACCGAGCCCAACCATGACCAGCACAGCAAGGGCTGGACCAGGTGCTCGAAGACGGATCCGGCGCGCTGCGCGGGCCATACAGACAGCAGGCCGCCTGCATTGCCGCAGGTGCGCACACCCCGGGCGAGGGCGGTCGGCGCCAAGCGGACGTCGGCGTCGACGAACGCGATCATCCCCTCGCCGACGCGATCGGCGAGCAGGGTCATGGCGTGGATCTTCCCGGTCCAGCCCGGTGGTGGGGGAATGTCGTTGCGGTACAACTCGAAGCGGGGATCGTCGGCAATCGCTGCGGTTGCGATGTCGCCGGTGCCGTCGGACGAATCGTCGTCGCAGATCAGCACCCGCAGATCCGGGATCCCGGTCTGGGCCTTGAGGTCAGAGATCAGCGACGTGATCCGAGAGGCCTCGTCGCGAGCCGGGATGCACACCCAGACGGGTTCGTCGATCGGCCCGCTCGGTTCGGCCAACGATCCGACCCGCCGGACATTGGCAAGTGCCACAGCCACATTGACTGCCGACAATCCCAGCGGTAACCAGCCGATCAGCGGGTCGACCGGTCGTCGTCGCGAGGGCCGCCCGGCGTCGTGGCGTTCTGCCGAGTGTCCACAGGTCGTCGGGCCGGAGCGCCGGGTCGAGGTGACTGGTCGCGATTGACCCACGCCAGCGCAACGACGATCACCGTGACGGCCAGCGCGATTCCCGCCATCAGTCCGGTCCATCCGGTGAACGCAGCGGTTCCGGGTTCTTCGTAGTTCGCCTCGGCGGTCATGGGTGAGGCCTTGCCGATCTCCGGCTTCCACGAGACCGCGTCCTCGCCGTCCTGCTGCCCGTTGGTGGCGCTGACCGGGCCGGCGAACTGGACGGAGAACTCGACGTAGTCCCTGCCGGGCGCGAGGCCCTGCAGATCGGCGGTACCACGGAAGGCGACGACATCGCCGCGACGCTGTGCGTTGAGGTCCATCGTCACCGACGTGTCCGGATAGGCGTCGTCGACCAGTTCTCCGAGTTGGGTGAACTGCCCGAGGGTCGCCTCGGTGAAGGTCGCGCGCGTCCCGATCAACCCGTCTCGTTTGAACTCGGTCGCGCTGACCACCGACTCCAACGACTGCGGGACGACGATTTGCGGCCCCTTCTCCTGGCCGACGTCCTTCTCGGCCAGCACCATGGCTCCCCAGAGACGGTCGCCGAATTCGGTCGGCGAGTTCGAGCAGGCCGCGAGCGCGGGACCGCACACCAGGACCAGCAGGGCAAGAACCAGGCTCACGGTGCCGCGGCGCTGTCGGCCGCGGGGCTGTCGGGTGATCTGAGGCACGCAGCTATCGTGCCATTAGTGCTGGGCCGCCGTGGCAAGGGCGCGCCCTCGTGCGGTCAAGCCGAGGTCGGCCGCCTCCTGCCGACCGTGCCGAACAGGCAGATCGCGGCGGGTACACCGACGATGCCCATTCCGATCAGCCCGTAGGGGACCGCGGCGGGCAACTCCGGATCGTCGAGGAAGACGAGAAAGGCCAATGCCGATCCGAGCCAGGTCCAGGTGAACCAGCCGATGGGGGTGATCGCCGAGCGCCAGGTGACGACGATCGGCTGCCGGTCGATGAA
Organism: Williamsia sp. 1135; assembly: GCF_002095395.1. GTDB lineage: Bacteria > Actinomycetota > Actinomycetes > Mycobacteriales > Mycobacteriaceae > Williamsia. The sequence continues at coordinate 54,723 of NZ_MJEI01000092.1, read as the reverse complement.
CGACAGGAGCGTGAACATCACTGCGGCGACGCCGGCCCAACCGAGGAAGTTCGTGATGGGGATCTGCTCGATCCCCGGCAGGCCGGCCTCCCTGATCTCCCAGGTCCACAAGCCCGCGCTGACCATCTGCGGATCTAGATACAGGTCCCAGCCGACCATTCCCGCGGCCGCGAGCGGGATCCGGAGCCACGGTGCCGTCGTGATGAATGAGCTGATCCACCAGATGCAATAACCGCCGGCCGTCCAGGCCAGGCCGATGACGATGGGTACGTCGGCGATCGACGGGCCGATTCGGCCCGTGGCGTACTCGTACGCGCCGAAGGGGAAAGACGTTGCGGTACCGATGATCTCAGCGCTCCAGCCGACGCCCGCAGTTGCGGCCACCACCGCCACGGTTCGTAGCGTGCCGAGGCGGGCCAAGGCATGGAACACCATCGCCGCCGCGGACGCGACGACGACGACGATCGTCACCCGGTCCCGGGATGAACCCTCCACGAGGGGGTACACGATCTGCGCCGTTATCGAGACCGCCAAGAGCGCAGCAGATATTCCGAATCGGGTGTCGGTCGAGGTCATTTCCATCTGCCGCGGGTGATCTTGGCCAGTGTCGATCGCCGGTCGGACAGTACTGCGGTGGCGGCAATCCGGCCGTTCGCTCCGCAGACCCCGCCGCCGGGATGGGTGGAGGCGCCCGCGAGCACGAGGCCGGGGGCACCGGGGATGCGGTGCTGGGCCATTTCCGGATGGGGGCGCCAGATCATCATCTGATCCAGCGACATCTCCACGTGCATGATGTTGCCTCCGGTGAGACCGAGTTCGGTCTCGAGATCGGCCGGGGTCTGGATCCGGGTGTGCTCGATGGAATCGGAGAACCCCGGAGCGTGCCGGTCGAGTTCCGCGACGATGCCGGCCGCGGCCTCGGCGGCGAGGTCGCTCCAGCTGCGACCCCCGGACAGGCGGTACGGGTGCCACTGCGCCCACAGGCTCGTCGAGTGGTGCCCGGCAGGCGTCAGGGTCGGGTCGATCGCGGAGTAGCTCATCGCCACCAGGGCGGGCCGATTCGGGAGGTCGCCCGCAGAGGCGTCGGCGTACGCCCGGGCGAGTTGCCCCCGGTCCGTCACCAGGAGCCCGAGTGCGGAGTGGACTCCGGCGTCATCGCCGATACCGCGATAGCTGGGCAGAGCGGTGCCGCCGAGGCGTACCGCCATCCCGATCCCGTTTCCGACCCGGATCTGTGCCGCCCAGCGATCGGCGGTTGCGGAATCAAAACCGCCGGCCCGCAGGAGCTTCAGGGTGGTGAGGATGTGGCAGGCACTCACGACCGAGCGGGCTCGCTGTTCGCTGCCGTCCTCACACCGCACCAGCCAGTCGTCGCCGCGCTTTTCCAGAGCCGTCGCGGCGGCGGAGAGGCGTACCTCGCCTCCGTCCGACTCGAGCTTGCGGACCAGGGCTTCGGTCAGAGCGCCGCTGCCACCGATCGCGCGGCCGGGTGGGATGGTGTGCATCGCGGCCGCGAAACCGACCATGGGGGCGGTCCCGGGCTCGTTCATCGGCGGTCCCGACTGGGCGCCGAACCAGGCGAGGGCCGCCTTGAGCTGCTCGGACTCGAACCAATAGTCCAGCAAGGAGTCGCCCGACATCAGGAACTCCTGGGACAGTCCGAGGCCGGACGAGGCCCCTTTGCCGGGTATGCGGCCCTGCAGGCCCCAGAATGCTCTTCCGAGCGCGATGGGGGAGGGCGAGGAGGTGAATGCCGACATCATCGCGGCCGACCGCTCGGACCAGACGGCCACGAACGCGCGGTAGGCCTCGGCGTCGGGTGCGCCGCAGGCATTCTCGATGGACGCGCAAGTGCGATCGAGGTCTTTGTAGAAGATGATCGGCTCGTGGGTGTCACTGCCCGGGCTGAATGCCCATGGGTCGCAATCGATGTAGCGGAGACCGTGATCGGCCAGTGCCAGTTCCTCGAGGATCGGCGTGTGCCGGATCATCAGGTGCGCCGATGATCCACGATCCACCCGGTATCCGGGGAACCTCTCGACGGTCGACACGGCGCCACCGGGGATGCTGTCGCGTTCGACCACCACGACCCGTTGTCCCGCGGCGGCCAGATATGCGGCGGCAACAAGACCGTTGTGGCCCGCTCCGATGACGACGGTGTCGATCATTGATGCTCCTACTTCAGTGGCAGAGTTCGACCAAGTACAGCAAATGGCCGCGGGTCCCCCGAGAAAGTGAAGCGACGCAACACATCGGCGAACCCCAGTCGACGATAGAGCCTCCACGCGCGGTTGTTCTCCTCGCTGATCTCAGGGGTCGAGAGCAAGACTTGCGGTTCGGTTCTGTCTGCGAGCAGTCGCACCAGCAGCGCCTCACCGATCTGCCGACCCTGCGCGGCGGGGTGCACGTGCAGTTCGGTCAGTTCGAAATAGTCGTCGGTGATCGACCGGATCCGCTCCGGATCGGCACCGGCGCGGGTCAGCCCGGAGCGAACCTGCTGGTTCCACCACTGGTCGCCTGCGCCACGGTATCCGTACGCGATCCCCACGATGGTTTCCTGCGAGGAGGCGGCGCCGGGTGACTCCACGGCTGCGACCGCCTGCCAGCCGGGACGGTGGACGTGCTCCTGCCACAGGGGAGCGCGCTGCACCTCGGTGCCCTCCGGATAGTTCATCGCGGTCACGTAAACCGTCAAGGCATCGGGTAACCACGTCCGAGCGTCTTGGGCCGAAAGGTCCACGAGCCGGATGGGCACAGAAGTTTCCGCCTTCTTCGCTTGAGGGTTGTCGCCGTCGTAGGTATATTGAATATGTCGAACGGGTGTTCGAGGCTTCAACCTCCGCAAAGGCCGAGCCACATCGTTGCCCGCACGACGTGAGGGCGGTCCGGTGGTCGACGAGGGAAGCGTGGGCCACCGGACCGGACCCACACGGACAAGATGCCGACGGAAGGATCACAACAGATGTCGACGACAATCTCGCATCCGTCACGAGGGGCCGCTGCTGCGCGCAGCCTGAAATCGAACCCGCCTCCAGATCCGGCCCAGATCATCTCGGCACGGGACCTGCTGGTCCGGGCCGAGTCCCGGCTTCGTGAATCCGATGTTGTGACCGATCCCACCGAAGAGTTCAGTGCGCTTTATCAGTCGGCGCTCAGGGCGGCCGGTGCGGTGCTCGCCGTGACCGAGCGGCCGACGCGCCGGCGCGGCTCCCGCAGCGCCTGGTCCCGGTTGCCGCAGGCGGTTCCGGAAATGACGGACTGGGCCACCTACTTCGCAGGTCTGTCGCGCCTTCGTGCGGACGCCGAGGTCGGGCTCCGCGCGGTCTCGGAGGACCAGATCGCATCATTGCGACCCCGCGTCGACGAGTTCCTGCACGCCGTCGAAACCGAAATCGTGCGACGCGAGCAGGGTAAGTCGTCGAAAATGCCCGCCGGAGCGGCCTGAACGCGGGAATTTCGCTCAGATGGACCAATCTTGACGAACTTGTGGCGGGGAATGGTGGTCGGGACTTCCAACACCTCGTATCATTTCAAGTGGGCCCACCGCAGTGGGCCCGGGCAACCGGAATCGTCCCCCGCGAGCTCTACGGAAACCACGTGCTGAAGGAGGGGGCGGGTGCCACTCTCAGAGCACGAGCAGCGCATGCTCGAACAGATCGAGAACGCTCTGTACGCAGAAGACCCCAAGTTTGCGTCCAACGTCCGATCGCGTCGCTTCGGCGGCTCCACTGCTCGTCGTCGCCTGCAAGCGGCGGTCTTGTTCATAGTTGGTCTGGTCCTTCTCATCGGAGGGTTGGTCGTAGACGTGATGATCGGTGGTTTCCCCATCATCAGTCTCGTCGGATTCCTGGTGATGTTCGGCGCCGGTCTGATGGCTTTGTGGGGTTCACGAAGCGGTCCGGCGAACGGTGCTGCCGCGGCGGGGTCGACCTCCCGTAGGTCTGGTCGTGAGCCGCGCCAGGGCCGTAAGTTCTCCGAGCGAATGGAAGAGCGGTTCAACCGCAGGTTCGAAGAGGAGTAGTCCAGGGCTCGAGATCTTCAAAACCGCGTATCGCATGTGCGATACGCGGTTTTTTTGTGTCTTGACCCTCTGAGGTCCCGTTCACCCCCGCGTTCCCCACTCTCGCCCACTTTTTGGCCGACGTGCCGCTTCTGTGGTTGCAGTGACCCATGGTGCACCCGTGCACGGTCCAGAGCGGCCCGAAACGCGCTTCCGCAGGAATGCTGCCCCACCAGTCATTACTCCCTCTGCCTGCATAGATGGGGCGGCTCATTGAAAATCAGCCAAGAAGGGGGTGGAAAGTGGAGAGTTGTGGGGTATGGTGGTGCTTGTTGGTGGGAGAGCCCGGAATCTTCCAGTCAACTGGGTTGGAGGTGTCGACATGGCTGACGCTATGTTTTTCGGCACCTACACGCCCAAGCTCGATGACAAGGGGCGGCTGACGTTGCCCGCCAAGTTCCGAGATGCGTTAGCGGGAGGCGTGATGATCACAAAAGGTCAAGATCGCAGCCTCGCGGTGTATCTGCGGGATGACTTCTACGAGTTGGCGCGAAAGGTGCTCAGTTCGCCGAAGAACGATCCGGCGGCCCGCGCATTCCAGCGTCAGTTGAGTTCGGGCACAGACGAGCAGAGGCCCGATGGGCAAGGCCGGATAAGTCTGGCACTGGACCATCGTCGCTATGCGGGTCTGGCCAAAGAGTGTGTGGTGATTGGAAACATGAGCCACCTGGAGATCTGGGACGCGCAGACGTGGCGCGACTACCAGGACGAGCACGAGGAGAACTTCTCGAGCGTGGGCTTCGACGCGCTGGATGCGGTCGAAGGGCCGTAACGCCAAGCGGACTCACGTGGGTGAATCGAGGCCTCTGCCCGATCCGACCCTGACGCACTTCCCCAGCGCCAGGTTCGGTCGGGCAGGGACCAGGACTCATCCGCGGGTCGCCGCACCGGCGGTGTGAATGATGTTGCCGACCTCTTTTTGTAACCAGACACACGCGAAGGGGCCCAGCATCGTGGATCACGCCGAGAACGTATTCGGACACGTCCCGGTGATGGCAGAGCGAATGACAGAGCTGCTGGCCCCCGCGATCACCCGATACGACGAGCACGGTCGTGGTGCGGTGTATGTCGACGGAACGCTCGGAGCCGGTGGGCACACTGAATTGGTCGCTCGAACTTTTCCCGAAGTATCGATCATCGGGATCGATCGTGACGAGAACGCACTTGCGCTCGCCCAGGAACGTCTTGCATCTTTCGGTAAGCGGATCACGTTCGTGCACCTGCGATACGACGACATCGTCGAAGCGCTTCGGCGGGCCGACGTGGCCGCCTATGACGCAGGGCTCTTCGACCTCGGCGTATCGTCAATGCAACTCGATCAGGCCGACCGCGGATTCGCATATTCTGTCGACGCCCCGCTCGACATGCGGATGAACGCCGACGATCCGCTGACCGCGGCAGACGTGCTCAACACTTACTCGCACGGTGAACTTGCCCGTGTTCTATCGGAATACGGCGATGAACGATTCGCCGGGAAGATTGCGTCTGCCGTACTGCGCGAGCGTGAGGTCGAACCGTTCACGACAAGCGCCCGCCTGGTCGAGTTGCTGTACCGGTCGATACCGGCCGCGACGCGGCGAACGGGTGGACACCCGGCCAAACGCACCTTTCAAGCGTTGCGAATCGAGGTCAACGGCGAGCTGACGTCATTGCGTGCGGCTCTGCCCGCCGCGCTCGATTCACTGGCCGTGGGTGGTCGGCTCGCGATCATGTCGTATCAGTCGCTAGAGGACCGCATCGTCAAACGGGAGTTCACCGCGCGTACGACGTCGACCACGCCGCCTGGCCTGCCCGTCGACTTGCCTGGTACCGCACCGGAATTCACGCTTCTGACCCGTGGCGCCGAGCGCGCACCTGACACAGAAATCGAGCTCAACCCACGATCGGCGTCCGTCCGGGTGCGGGCTGTCGAACGGATCGCCAGGAGGAATCAGTGACCATCACCGACAATCAGGCGAGTACTCGCGAGCGCAGGGCCCCGGCGGCACGGAAGGCGGACGGCACCAGGGTGCGCTCGGCGGCGGCCCAGCGTGCGCTCGACAAGCGCCGCAAACGTCTTGGGGGCGAAACGGTTTCCGAGCGCTCGGCACGCGGCGCGCGGGTCCGTTCGGTTCCGGTCGAGAAGGAAAAGGCGAATCCGCGCTCCGTCGTGGGTGTCACGTTTGCGCCGTTGCGCGCCGCGAAACGGGTACCGTTCGTGGTCGTGGTGGTGGCGTTGCTCCTCGCCGGTCTGGCGCTCACCCTGTGGCTGTCGACCAAGTCCGCCCAGGACTCCTATCAACTCGGTGTCGTGCGTGAGCAGAACGAGCAGTTGTCCGATCGTCGTGACGCACTGAAAAAGGCCTACGAATCCGGGGATTCGGCCCCAGAACTCTCCGACAAGGCGGGGGCACTGGGGATGATCCCGGGAAATGACAAGGCCCGGCTCGTGGTGGGTCCCGATGGGAAATCGTTCGTGGTCGGCGAGGTCAAGCCGGCTGATGGACCCAAGGCGCCGTCGATGAATGATGCACCCGCTGCGACGCCGCGAACTCCGACCACCTCGGGGCGCCCGAGCACCACGCCGACGCCGGGTGCTCAGGGCACGCCGATCGGAGCCGGCACCACGCCGGAGGCCGCGACGCCGAATCCCGCGGCCCCAGTGCAGTCGGCTCCTGATGGACAGACTCCGGCAAATCCGGCAGCGCCACCGACCTTTTCGAATGTTCTGCCATCAACTGGCGGCGCGCCGGGCTCAAATTCGGGTCAAACACGTTAGCGCACCGGAGAATTGGTAACCATGAAGTCCGTATGTGCGAGGAGCGCAGGTATCCGGTGCGCTGAGCGCAAAGGGTGTGGCCGATGACCCGGCCGACCCGTGGCGAACGACGCACCGTCCGTCCCGCCGCCGGACGCGAACGTATGGGACCATCGCGGAGGCCTCGAGGCAGGCAGGGAAATGGCGGCGCCTCGGCCCGCGCCACCGAAAATCCCAGTGGTGCACCGCGATCGAACGGTGTTCGTAGCGGTTTTCCGGTGGGCGGTTCGGTGCATGGTCGGGGAGAAGCGGTCAAGGCGGGGCGGCAGTTCCTCGTGCGGCATCGCTTTGCCACCGCGCTGATCCTGCTCGTCGTGGCGGTGGTCGCCATCAAGATGGTGATGCTCCAGATCGTGGATGCGCCGGGACTGTCGGCAGAGGCCGCGAGCCAACGCGCGGTGACCGAGGTCCTACCCGCCAAACGCGGCGCGATCGAAGATCGCAACGGCAAGGCGATCGCGTATACCGACGATGCCCGCGCGCTGACCTTCCAGCCGGTGAAGGTGCGCAAGGAGATCGAGGATGCCCACACAAAGAACTCTGCCCTGCCGGACGTGTCGACCAGGATCAGTCAGATCGCAGCGGGGATCAGTGCCGAGCTCGGGGGTGAGTTCGAGGAGTCGTCCCTGCGGGAACTGCTACAGAGCAACGAGAGCTTCGTGTACCTCGCCCGTGCCGTCAGCCCGGAGGCCGCGAACAAGATCATCGACGAGTTCCCGGAGGTCGGGTCCGAACGGCAGGACATCCGCCTCTACCCCGGTGGTCCGTTGGCCGCCAACATCGTCGGCGACGTCGACTTCGACGGCAATGGCCTGATCGGACTCGAATCATCCATGGATTCCGTGCTTTCGGGTACCGATGGCTCGCGGACCTACGACCGCGGTTCCGACGGCGCGGTGATTCCCGGCAGTTCACGCAACCTGCATCCATCGGTCGACGGTGGCACCGTGGAACTCACCATCGATTCCGATGTCCAGTGGTACGTGCAGAACCAGGTGCAGCGTGCCAAGGAATTGTCCAAGGCCGAGAACGCCTCTGCGGTGGTTCTCGACGTGAAGACCGGCGAAGTTCTCGCCATGGCCAACGACGGCACCTTCAATCCCGCCAAACCCCTTGACGAGCAGGGTGATGCACAACTCGGTGACCTGCCCGTCACATCGCCTTTCGAGCCCGGTTCGGTGAACAAGATCATCACCGCGGCAGCCGCGATCGAGTACGGGGTCACCACCGCCGATCAGGTTCATCAGGTGCCGGGCAGCATCGACATGTCTGACGTCACCGTGAAAGACGCCTGGGCGCATGGGGTCGAGCCGTACACCACCACCGGCATCTTCGGTAAGTCCTCGAACGTCGGGACCCTGATGCTGGCAGACAAAGTCGGTGAAGACCGATTCGCCGACATGGTCAAACGATTCGGACTCGGCCAGCGTGCCAATGTCGGGCTACCGGCGGAGAGCGCCGGAGTCGTACCGGCCCGCAGTCAGTGGTCCGGCGGTACGTTCGCCAACCTGCCGATCGGGCAGGGCCTGACGATGACGTTGCTGCAGATGACCGCGATGTATCAGGCGATCGCCAACGACGGTGTTCGCGTCGAACCGCGAATCATCAAGTCCATCAACGGCGATGGTCAAGAAGGTGAACTCGCACCGCCCGACGGGGTGCGCGTGGTCAGCCCACAGACCGCCAAGACGGTGCGCGACATGTTCCGCGCGGTGATCCAGAACGACCCGATGGGTGTGCAGATGGGCACGGGGTCGAAGGCCGGGGTACCCGGTTACCAGATCAGCGGCAAGACCGGAACCGCCCAGCAGGTCGACCCTGACTGTGGCTGCTACTCGCAATCGAGTTACAACATCACCTTCGCCGGCATCGCGCCCGCCGACAACCCGCGCTACGTGATCGGCATCATGCTCGACAATCCCTCGCGGAGCAGCGACGGCAGCGGTGGACAAAGCGCGGCACCGCTGTTCCAGACCATCGCGTCGTGGATGCTGCAGCGCGAGCAGGTACCACTCTCGGCTGAGCCCACCCCACCACTGGTGTTGCAGGCGAACTGATCCGTCGGCGGTATGTTGTGGAAATGTCTGCTCCCGAGAACTCGGTGCTGCGCCCAGCCGCGGTGACACCGACCGAAGTCGCGGTGCTGTCGGCGGCGAGTGGTGCGCGGATCGATCTGATCGGCGAAGTCACCGAGAAGACCGAGGTCACCGGCGTCACCCTGCGCGCGCAGCACGTACGTGCCGGCGATCTCTTCGCGGCCCTGCCCGGAAGCAAGGTGCACGGTGCTCAGTTCGCCGCCGATGCCCTGGCCGCCGGGGCCACCGCCGTGCTCACCGACCGGGCGGGCCGCGACATCGTCGAGGCTATCGCGGGGCCGATCGATTGCGCCGTCCTGGTGCATCCCCGGCCGCGTCAGGTGCTCGGGGAGCTGAGTTCGCGAATCTACGGCCAGCCCTCGCGCCGGATGACGCTGGTCGGCATCACCGGTACCTCGGGCAAGACCACCACCAGCTACCTCACCGAGGCGGCCCTGATGGCGGATGGTCACTCGGTCGGCCTGATCGGTACGGTCGAGACCCGTATCGCGGGTATCCGTCAGCCGAGCGCCCTGACCACCCCGGAGGCCCCGGAACTGCAGGGTCTCCTCGCTGCGATGCTCGAGCAGGGCGTGGACGCCGCCGTCATGGAGGTCTCGAGCCATGCCCTCGAGCTCGGCCGGGTGGACGGCAGCGTGTTCGGGATAGGAGCGTTCACCAATCTCTCGCAGGACCATCTCGACTTCCATCCCACGATGCGCGACTACTTCAACGCGAAATCGTTGCTCTTCCACCCTGATTCGGCGGTGCACGCGTTGCGCACCGTCATCTGCGTCGACGACGAATGGGGCCGGGAGATGGCCCGTATCGCCGGGGAGAACGCGATCACCCTCTCGACCGGCGACACCGCGGCCCACTGGCACGCCGGCCCATCGGACGTCGCTGCCGACGGAAGTCAGACGGTGACGCTGACTGATCCCGCCGGGGACACGTTCACGATGACCGTCCCCATGCCTGGGCGATTCAACGTCGCCAACGCCTTGACCGCCGTCGCGATCGCCTCGGTGGCGGGCGTGGCGACCACCGTCGCGATCGCGTCGATCAGCGATGTTGCAGTGCCAGGCCGGGTCGAACGGGTGAGCCGAGGGCAGGACTTCCTCGCCGTGGTCGACTACGCGCACAAGCCTGCGGCGCTCGACGCAGTCATCGAGACGCTACGCGGTCAGGCGAACGGGCGGATCGCGGTTGTGGTGGGAGCCGGTGGCAACCGGGACACGGGCAAGCGGCCGCTCATGGGAGAGGCTGCGGCGCGGGGAGCGGAGCTGGTGGTGATCACCGACGACAACCCTCGAACCGAAACGCCCTCGGAGATCCGGGCACGGGTACTGTCCGGCGCGCACGCTGTGGCGGCCTCGGCGCGGCCCGACGGCGCAGAAGCCGTGCGCGAGATCGGGGACCGCGCCGAGGCCATCCGCGCCGCGGTGGCGTGGGCGCGGCCCGGCGACGTGGTCCTCATCGCAGGTAAGGGACACGAAGCCGGGCAGGAGATCCATGGCGTCAAACACCGGTTCGACGACCGCGTCGTCCTCGCCGAGGCGATCGACGAGGTGCTGACCGAGCGCAGCTCTCCCGCTGCGGATGGGCCGGCGCGATCCCGGAGGCACGATTGACCCCGCAGACACGATTGACGTTGTCGGACGGACGCACGGCGGGTCATCTGCTGCCCCATCCGGCCGGGCCCGTGACTGCGCGATCGGTGCGGTCGGCGCTGCGTGAACTCGCCGATGCCGTGCATGCCCAGCCGGAACGGCGCAGCTGGGCCATACTCGGTGAGCTCGATCCGCCCGACGAACTCGACGCTGGCGACGCGCTCGAGATGACGCGATGGGTGGTCGCACACGACGAACTCGGGCGGCTCGCGGTACGACTCGACATCGCTCAGGTGATCTGTGTCGGGACGTCGCGGGCGATGCACGGCCTCCACCAGGGGGCGGTCATGGAAGGGTCGTGGGGTTCGGAGGCGGTGCTGGTGTCGGGCCCGAAGGAGGCGCTGGACATACTGGATGCGCAACTCGGCCAAGACGACGTGGTCCTGGTCATGGGTGGACGTGAGCTGAGACTGGCCGAATCATTTGTGGCCGACGGGGTATCGAAAGGTGAGGACTTCTAGGTGAGACAGATCCTGATTGCGGGGGTGATCTCGCTGGCTGTCGCGATCCTGCTGACCCCGGTGCTGATCAAGGTCTTTTCACGACAGGGCTTCGGCCAAGAGATCCGGGTCGAAGGGCCCAAGAGTCATCAGACCAAACGCGGCACCCCGTCGATGGGTGGCGTCGCCATCGTCGCGGCTCTGTGGGCCGGGTACTGGGGCGCCCATCTGGTCGGACTCGCGACCGACGGAGGCGGTCCCACCGCGTCCGGCATCCTGGTGCTCTCGCTGGCCACGACGCTGGCAGTGGTCGGGTTCCTCGACGACTTCATCAAAATCCGCAAGCAGCGCAACCTCGGTCTGAACAAGACAGCGAAGTCGGTGGGCCAGCTGATCGCCGCCCTCCTGTTCGGTGTCCTGGCACTGCAGTTCCGGAACGATGCCGGGTACACACCGGCAAGCACGAACCTGTCGTACGTACGCGAGATCGACGCCATCACGATGGGCTCGGTCGCGTTCGTCGTGTTCGTCTGGCTGGTGGTTTCGGCCTGGTCGAACGCCGTCAACTTCACCGATGGACTCGATGGTCTCGCCGCCGGATCGATGGCGATGGTGCTGGGCTCCTACGTCCTGATCACGTTCTGGCAGTACCGGAATGCCTGCGTCGGTGGACCGAAGACTGCCGAACCCGGCTGTTACACCGTGCGCGATCCACTCGACCTCGCGCTCATCGCTGTGGCCGGCGGCGGCGCGTGTCTGGGATTCCTCTGGTGGAATGCCGCGCCTGCGAAGATTTTCATGGGCGATACCGGCTCACTCGCACTCGGCGGCATGCTGGCCGGCCTGTCCATCACTACCAGCACCGAACTGCTGATGGTGGTCGTGGGTGCACTGTTCGTCGCAGAGATCATCTCGGTGGTCATCCAGATCGCGGTGTTCCGGACCACAGGCCGGAGAGTCTTCCGAATGGCGCCTTTCCATCACCACTTCGAACTGTCCGGGTGGGCAGAGACCACGGTGATCATCAGGTTCTGGCTGCTCACGGCCATCGCCTGCGCGCTGGGACTGTCGCTGTTCTACAGCGAGTTCCTCACCGCCAGCGGGGGATAGGCATGAGTGCAGAACCCGGGAACTCCGTACCCGGCTCGGTAGCTCCGGAACTGTGGTCGGGTCAAGTTCTGGTCGCCGGGGCCCGGGTCGCGGGTGCGTCGGCAGCGCGATTCCTGCTCGACCTCGGCGCCGTGGTGACCGTCTGCGACAACAACACCGAGATCGCCGCCCCGCTCGTGAGCGCCGGGGCGACCGCGGTCTCGACAGATGAGCTCCTCGAGCGCCCCGACTGGACCGCCGGCTACGACCTGCTGGTCGTTTCACCGGGTTTCCGGCCGGATGGTCCGCTGCCGACGGGCGCGCTCGCTGCCGGACTACCGGTTTGGGGCGAGGTCGAATTGGCCTGGCATATCGACAAGTCCGGAGTACTCGGCCCATCGCGACGGTGGCTGGTGGTCACCGGCACCAACGGTAAGACCACCACGACCGGGATGATCGAGTCGATCGTGACCGCTGCCGGCGTGCCGGTGGCGGCGTGCGGCAACATCGGTCTCCCGGTCCTCGACGTCCTCGTCGCCGAACCCCGGGTCGAGGTGCTCGCAGTCGAATTGTCGTCGTTCCAGCTCTACTGGGCGCCATCGGTCCGCCCGACCGCGGGGGTCGTCCTCAACATCGCCGAAGACCACCTCGATTGGCACGGGTCGATGGCCGCCTACGTCGCGGCGAAAGCGGTTGCGTTGTCCGGGCCGATCGCCGTGGTTGGACTCGACGATCCGGTGGCGGGGGAACTCACGGCCGGCACACCGGGCGCACGCACGATCGGTTTCCGGCTGGGGTCCCCGCACGACGGGGAACTCGGTATCTCGAACGGCCAACTGGTCGACCATGTCGATTGGGATGGCAGTGGTGATCAGTCGGTCGTACCCCTGATCAGGGTCGAGAAGGTTCGTCCCACAGGCCCCTCCGGCCAGCTCGATGCGCTGGGGGCTGCGGCCCTGTGCCGGGCGATCGGGATCTCTCCGCAAGCCGTCGAGCGGGGCCTCGAGACCTTCACGGTCGGCGGTCATCGTAGCCAGCCGGTCGCTGTCATCGGCGCGACCATGTTCATCGACGACTCCAAGGCCACCAACCCCCACGCTGCTCAGGCGTCGATCCTCGGACATCGCCGGGTGGTCTGGGTCGCCGGGGGACAACTCAAGGGTGCGGCGGTCGACGATCTCGTCGTCGCGGTTCGCGATCGGCTCGCCGGGGTGGTGATCATCGGAGTCGATCGTGATGTCATTGCCGACGCATTGGCACGACACGCCCCTTTGGTCCCAACAGTCACAGTAGTAACAGGGGAAGATGACGGGGTGAAGACAGCTGCCCCCACTGCGATCATGGCCGGCGCGGTGCGGGCCGCCTGGGACCTGTGCGCCGCCGATCCCGACACGCCGGACGCGGTTCTTCTCGCGCCTGCGGCCGCCTCGCTGGACATGTTCGCCGGTTACGGCGCTCGCGGCGACAGCTTCGCCGCTGCGGCCCGGGCGCTGCCGGGAGCTTCGACCGCGGGGGTTTCCTGATGCCGAAGGGTCCGGACGTCGGCAACCCGGACGAGCTGGATCTCATCGAGGCACCGGACGAGGACACCGATGCCTCCTCCGAACCGGACGTCGCGTCGGGTCAGGGCACCGTCGAGGAGTCCGAAGAAGCCGAATCATCCACGCGCCGAACATCTCCCACCCGTGACCGTAAGGTCGTCTCGCTGGGCGAGGGAATCGGATCGGTGATCTCGGCGGTCGCCGGAGTGCTCAGTCGTCCGCTGGCCTCGTTCCATCTCATCGTCACACTCACCGTGCTGCTCACCACGTTCGGTCTGGTCATGGTGTTGTCGGCGTCGTCGGTGGAGGGTTATTCGAAGACCGGATCGTCCTACGGACTGTTCACCACCCAGTTGGTGTTCGCCGCCCTCGGGGTGGTGCTGTTCTACTTCGCGGTGAGGATGCCCGTCCGGTTGATGCGCAGACTCGCTGCGCCCGCGATCATCATCACGACGATCATGTTGATCCTGGTGCTGATCCCCGGCATCGGAACCCTCAGCCAGGGCGCGCGCCGCTGGTTTGTCGTCGGCGGTCTCTCGGTCCAGCCGTCGGAGTTGGTCAAGGTCGCGCTCTGCGTCTGGGGTGCGCACCTGCTGGCCTCCCGTCGCCGCGACAACGCCTCGCTCCGCGAGCTGCTGATCCCTCTCATCCCCGTCACCTTCCTGATCTGTGTGCTGATCGTCCTCGAGCCGAACCTGAGCACCACGGTCACGATCGCGATCATCGTCGGGGCACTGCTGTGGTTCGCGGGTCTGCCGATGAAGGTCTTCGGATTCTTCGCCGTGTCCGGCGTGCTGTTGGCGGGCGTGCTCGCGATGACCGCCGGTTACCGGAGCGAGCGGGTGCGGAGCTTCTTCGGGCACATCGACGATCCCCAGGGCGCCGGGTATCAAGCCCGTCAGGCGCGCTACGCGCTGGCGAACGGGGGGCCGTTCGGCGAGGGTCTCGGCCAGAGTCGCGCCAAATGGAATTACCTGCCCAACGCCCACAACGACTTCATCTTCGCGATCATCGGTGAAGAACTGGGTCTCATCGGCGGGCTCATCGTGCTGTTGCTTTTCGGGTTGCTGGCCTTCGTCGGCCTGCGCATCGCGATGCGGTCGGTCGACCCGTTCCTGCGACTGCTGACGGCAACGATCACGGTGTTGGTGACCGCGCAGGCACTGATCAACATCGGCTACGTGGTCGGCCTGCTGCCGGTGACCGGTATTCAGCTCCCGCTGCTGTCGGCCGGCGGTACCTCGACCTTCACGACGCTCGTGATGTTCGGTCTACTGGCCAACGCTGCGCGCCACGAACCGGAAGCGGTCGCAGCGCTCGCCTCGGGTGGAGACGGTAGGTTCGGCCGGATCCTGCGTCTACCGAACCCTGTTCCGTACTCGCAGACCCGCGCCGAGGCGCTTCGTGATCGGCTCGATCGGCGCCGCGGACAGCGTCCCGGCCCGGCTGTGCGCGCCCGCCGCGCAGTGGCCACCGAACCGACCCGTCGCGCCGCGCGCAGCGCACAACCGGCGAGGAGTTACCCGCCCCGAGATCGCGATCAGGGCGGTCGAGTGCGACCGGTGCGGACCAAGGACTGGGGATATGGCGGCCCAGACGCAGCGCAGCGGAGCTCGACGCGGGGTACTGCCAGCCCACCCAGGACGCGGCAGGTGCCGTTGCGCAACAATGACCCCTATGCCCGAGACCGTCAGCCACGTGAGACCCGACGAGGCCATGATCCCTATGCTCGAGGAGTTCAGCGAGAAGAGCCGCGAGGAAGATATCGCGATCCGGACAGGCGCCGGTGACGGATCTGTCCCGTCCGGCCGGAATCGGAGTTCGAGGATATGAGTGAGCCGACCGCACCGCTGTCGATCGTGGTGGCCGGTGGGGGTACGGCGGGCCATATCGAGCCCGCGATGGCGGTGGCCGACGCCCTGATGGACATCGACCCGACGATCCGGGTGACCGCTCTGGGCACCGCTCGCGGACTCGAGACCACCCTGGTGCCGGAGCGTGGGTACCGCCTCGAACTGATTCCGCCGGTTCCGTTGCCCCGCAAGCCCAATGCCGATCTGGCAAAGCTGCCGCTACGCCTTCGTGCATCGGTCGCGGCCACCCGGAGGGTGCTCGCCGAGGTCGATGCCGACGTGGTGATCGGATTCGGTGGCTACGTGGCGCTACCCGCGTACCTGGCCGCCCGTATGCATGTGCGAGCAGGGAACCGGCTGCCGGTGGTGATCCACGAGGCGAACGCACGTGCGGGAATCGCCAACAAGGTGGGCGCCCGACTCGCGCAGCGGATTCTCGTCGCGGTTCCCGGGTCCGGGTTGGAGTCGGCCGATGTGGTGGGCATCCCGGTTCGTGCCGCGATCTCCGATCTTGACCGAGGCGCTCTGCGGGCGGAGGCCCGGGCGTATTTCGGTCTCGATCCGGATGCGCCGACCGTGCTGGTCTTCGGCGGTTCGCAGGGTGCGCGAAGTCTGAACGATGCCGTACGCGGCGCGGCGCAAGTGTTGGCGGACAACAAGATCGGTGTCCTGCACGCATACGGCAAGAAGAACACCATCGAGCACTTCGACGGGTCGCCGCCATATGTGGGGGTGCCTTACGTCTCCAGGATGGATCTTGCGTACGCCGCCGCGGACCTCGCGATCTGCCGCGCGGGCGCCATGACGGTGGCCGAAGTGTCGGCGACCGGGCTACCTGCGGTCTACGTGCCCTTGCCGCACGGAAACGGCGAGCAGCGGCTCAACGCCGCACCACTGGTGGCAGCAGGTGGTGGACTCCTCGTCGACGATGCCGACCTCACGCCCGAGTATGTGGCGCAGACGATCCCGCCACTGCTGACCGACCCCGCCAAGCTGTCGGCGATGTCGCTCGCGGCGGCAGGTGCCGGTGCGCGCGGTGCGGCCCACGCCGTTGCCGCGGCAGGCATCGAGTTGGCACGCTCGCGCCGCAGTAGGGGACAGCGATGAACAACTCGGCAACTCCTCAGGCGGATCAGTCTCTGCCACAAGCTCTTTCCCGTGTGCACATGGTAGGAATCGGCGGCGCCGGGATGTCCGGGCTGGCCAGGATCCTGCTGGCCCGCGGCGGCCAGGTGTCGGGAAGTGACGCCAAGGAATCACGTGGCGTCATCGATCTGCGGACCAGGGGCGCGAAGATCCACATCGGGCACGACCCGGCGGCACTCGAGTTGCTCGACGGCGGCCCGACCGTGGTGGTGACGACACTGGCGGCGATTCCGAAGACGAACCCCGAACTGGTGGCGGCCCGCGAACGCGGCATCCCCGTTCTGCTCCGGCCTGCGGTCCTCGCGACGTTGATGGAGGGGTATACCAACCTCTTGATCGCGGGCACACACGGGAAGACGTCGACGACGTCGATGACGGTGGTCGCACTACAGCATTGCGGCTTCAACCCGTCGTTCGCGGTGGGCGGCGAGCTCAACGAATCCGGCACGAACGCCCATCACGGGTCCGGCGGTGTGTTCGTCGCCGAGGCCGACGAGAGCGACGGTTCGCTGCTGCAGTACTCGCCGACCGTCGCCGTGGTGACCAACGTCGAGTCCGACCATCTTGATTACTTCGGGAGCACCGAAGCCTACGTCCAGGTCTTCGACGACTTCGCCGACTGTATCCGGCCCGGTGGCAGCCTGATCGTGTGTCTCGACGACCCGGGTTCGGCCGCGTTGGCGGCCAGGGTGTCGCCCCGACTGGCCGAACGCGGTGTCGCGGTGCTCGGTTACGGCGAAGGTGTGCACAGCGACCTCGCCGGTGGACTCGAGCCGATCGCGCGATTGCTGAGCTGGCAGAGCAAGGACGGCGGCGGTGTCGCCCGCATCCGGTTCGCCGATCCGGCCGGTGATGGCATCGACGTCACCGAGCACACCATTGCCTTGACGGTGCCCGGAAAACATATGGCGCTCAACGCTGTTGCGGCGTTGGTCGCAGGTGTCTGCGTAGGCGCACCCGTGGCCGAGGTCATCGAAGGCCTCGAAGGTTTCGCCGGCGTGCACCGCAGATTTCAGTTGCGTGGCCGGATCGGCAGGATTCGGGTCTACGACGACTACGCCCATCACCCGACGGAGGTGCGAGCGGTCCTGACGGCCGCGCGCGACATGGTCGACGCCGACGGCGGACGTGTGGTCGCGGTGTTCCAGCCCCACCTCTATTCGCGCACCGGGGCCTTCGCGACCGAGTTCGCCGCTGCGCTGGATCTGGCCGACCAGGTGATCGTCCTCGATGTCTACGGCGCCAGGGAGCAGCCGGTCCCCGGGATCAGCGGGTTCACCATCGCCGAGAAAGTGACACGACCGGTTGCCTTTCAACCGGATGTCTCTGCGCTACCGGATCAGGTCGCGCAGCTCGCGCAACCCGACGACGTCGTGCTGACCATCGGTGCGGGTGATGTCACGATCCAGGCACCCGAGATCGTCGATGCGCTGCGCGCGGCGTCCCGGGCACCTCGGGGTGACACCGATCCGTCCTCCGGGGGACACAGATGAGCGATCGTCGCCGCCCTCGTGGTGGTGACGACGCCCGTCGCGGTGATCGGGCCGGGCGCGACCCTGAGCCCCCAGATCTCGAGCGGGCCGACCTCGAGGATGACGACCTCACAGTGCTGGCGGATCTGACGATCCCCGCCCGCGGTGCCCATCCGTACGTCGAGGGCGCCGAGCCAGACGACCTCGACGACGGCAGCGACGACATCGACGAAGACGAGGACAACGACTCGGGGGCGGGTTCCCGGACGCGTCGCCGGGACCGGACCCGTGGCGTCCGCAGGCCAGCCGTGAGTGGGATGCGCTTGCTGGTGACGACGATCGTCACGATACTGGTGGTGATCGCTGCATTCGTCGTCGCGTACTTCACACCGCTGATGTCGGTCCGGACCATCGACGTGGCGGGCAACTCGGTGGTGCCGGCGGAAGAAATCCTTTCTGCGGCAGCCCTTTCCGAGGGCCAGCCACTCATGCAGGTCGACACCGCCGCAGCTGCTCAGCGGGTGTCGATGATCCCGCGTATCGCCACGGTCAGGGTCAAGCGCGAATACCCCTCGACGATCACGATCTCGGTTGTCGAAAGGGTCGCTGTGGTCTTCACCCAGCGTGACGGTCAGAAGTACCTGATGGACAAATTGGGATTCGAGTTCGCCCAACAGGATCCGCCGCCCGGGCTCGCCGAACTCAGAACCGCGAATCCCGGATCGGGCGATCCGTCCACACGGGCCGCGTTGACGGTGATGGGTGAAGTTCCTCCCTACGTGCGAGATCAGATCGCCGCCATCGAGGTCGATTCCCCGGTCGATATCGTCTTGCGGCTCAAGGACAAACGCACCGTTGTCTGGGGCGACGACGAGCGAAACGCGGAGAAGGCGGAAACCCTGCGGCACGTGCTGACGCAGGAGGGCACCGAGTACAACGTGTCCAGTCCGCAGAATCCGACCTTCAAATAGCCGTTTCGGGCGCAATTCGCAGAGTTTGTGGCGACACGCCGCGGCGCTTGCTGGCTCCACCCACCAAAGATGCTTAGCGTTTCCATCAGCACGCGACTACTTGACATAACTCTAAGCCTGTGGTTTAGGTTGAGGGTTTTGTTCTCCGAAGCCGTGCGCTGCAGAGCCAGCTGGTTCGGAACTAGACCAAAAGGAAGGCGAGCGCTATGACGCCCCCGCACAACTACCTTGCCGTGATCAAGGTCGTCGGTATTGGCGGCGGCGGAGTCAATGCCGTCAACCGCATGATCGAACAAGGACTCAAAGGTGTCGAGTTCATCGCCATCAACACCGATGCACAAGCCCTGCTGATGAGTGATGCCGACGTCAAG
Source organism: Williamsia sp. 1135 (assembly GCF_002095395.1). Taxonomy (GTDB): domain Bacteria; phylum Actinomycetota; class Actinomycetes; order Mycobacteriales; family Mycobacteriaceae; genus Williamsia. Next base: position 35,238 of record NZ_MJEI01000092.1, on the reverse strand, counting down.
CTCGACGTCGGTCGTGACTCCACCCGTGGGCTCGGCGCCGGAGCCGATCCCGAGGTCGGCCGCCGCGCCGCCGAAGACGCGAAAGACGAGATCGAGGAGCTCATCAAGGGCGCCGACATGGTCTTCGTCACCGCAGGCGAGGGCGGCGGGACCGGCACCGGTGGCGCCCCCGTGGTCGCGAGTATCGCCCGCAAACTCGGCGCGCTGACCGTTGGTGTGGTCACCAGGCCGTTCTCTTTCGAGGGCAAACGGCGCGGCGGACAGGCCGAGGTCGGAATCACGTCGCTGCGCGAGTCCTGCGACACATTGATCGTGATCCCCAACGACCGTCTCCTGCAGATGGGGGACGCGGCCGTCAGCCTCATGGATGCCTTCCGCAGTGCGGATGAGGTCCTGCTCAATGGCGTCCAGGGCATCACAGACCTGATCACCACGCCCGGCCTGATCAACGTCGACTTCGCGGACGTCAAGGGCGTGATGAGCAACGCCGGCAGTGCGCTGATGGGTATCGGCTCGTCGCGCGGCGAGAACCGCGCGACCAAGGCTGCGGAATCGGCAATAAACTCACCGCTGCTCGAAGCATCGATGGAAGGCGCCCACGGGGTCCTGATCTCCATCGCCGGTGGCAGCGATCTCGGATTGTTCGAGATCAACGAGGCCGCGACGCTGGTGCAGGAAGCCGCACATGTCGATGCCAACATCATCTTCGGAACGGTCATCGACGACAACCTCGGCGACGAGGTACGGGTGACCGTCATCGCCGCCGGCTTCGACAGTGGTGCCCCGGCCCGCAAACCGGTCGAGTCCGCAGCCACTGCTGCGGCCCGCACCAGTGCCGCCGCCGGCTCGGGACGCGTCGCCAACGGCAGTGCGAACGGCAAGAGCGATGCCGATCGCCGCGATCCGCTGTTCGCCCAGGTTCCTGCCGGCGATCCGTTCGCCGACGACAGGTCGCCGCGAACGTCGTCGCGTCCCGCGCACGGGATGGACGAGGCCGATGACGAGGTGGACGTTCCGCCGTTCATGAAACGCTGAGTGCTTCGGTGGGGTCCAGTGCCTCCGAGGGGTTTCGGGTCAGGCGGGTCGTCACCGCGCGGGCGGGTGGCTTCTCGTCCGGACCGTTCGCATCGTTCAATCTCGGTGACCACGTCGGTGACGACCCGGAGGCGGTGCGCCAGAACCGGGTTCGACTCGCCGAGAAGATAGGTGTCGATCCCGCCCGCGTGGTGTGGATGGAACAGATCCACAGCCGCAACGTCACCACGGTCGACGGTCCCGTGTCCGAACCTGTGCCTGCCACCGACGCACTGGTGACGACGAGAAAGGATCTGGCGCTGGCCGTCTTGAGCGCAGACTGCGTGCCGCTGCTGCTTAGCGACGAGGAGGCGGGCGTGATCGCCGCCGTGCATGCGGGACGTGTCGGAGCCCGTATCGGCATCGTGCCCCGCGTACTCGAGGAGATGGAACGGGCGGGCGCCAAGGTCAGCAGGATCGGCGGTTTCCTGGGTCCTGCCGCGAGCGGAGCCCAGTACGAGGTGCCTGCTGACATGCAGGCGGACGTCGAGCGGCATCTGCCCGGTAGCGCCACCCGCACTGCCAAGGGCACCCCGGGACTCGACCTCCGGGCGGGTATCAGACGTCAACTCCTGGCCGCGGGCGTTTCGGCGGTGGCGCAGGACCCACGGTGCACGATCACCGACGTCGCACTCTTCAGTCACCGACGCGATGCGCCGACCGGCCGCATCGCGTCCGTCATCTGGATGGATACGGGCAGTGCCTGATCTTGGCGGAAGTGATCCTGCCGGTCGCCGCACCGAGCTCGCGTCGAGACTCAGCGCTGTACGCGGCCGGGTCGACGCGGCTTGCGCCGCCGCGGGGCGCGAGCCGTCCGACGTGCAACTGCTCCCGGTCACCAAGTTCTTCCCGGCATCGGATGTGATTGCGCTCGTGGAGTCCGGCGCGGCCGAGTTCGGTGAATCACGTGAACCGGAGGCCGGCCGCAAGGCCGAGGAGGTCCGGGCCACCACCGGCCGCGGCGATCTGCGGTTCCACATGATCGGTCAACTCCAACGGAACAAGGCGAAAACAGTTGCGCGGTGGGCTGATCGCGTGCATTCGGTGGACAGCACGAAACTGGCGACTGCCCTCGATCGTGCCGTCGGGGGCGCCCGTGAGGGTGGGGACCGCGACGGGACGCTGGAGGTGTTGATCCAGATCGGCCTGGACGACGACGAGGCCAAGGGGCGTGGTGGGGTCGTCGAGGGAGAACTGCCCGCATTGGCCGACGACATCGAGCAGAGTGCCAACCTGCGGCTGTGCGGACTGATGGTCATCACCCCGCTACACGGATCGGCCGAGGCCTGGATGGCCAAGGCCGCCGGTATACATCAGCGGTTTGTCGCCGACCACCCCGGTGCCGTCGAATTGTCGGCGGGGATGTCGGGCGACTTGGAAATTGCTGTCGAGTACGGATCGACATGCGTGCGTGTCGGTACCGCGATCATGGGCGAGCGACCAGTAATCTCGCCCTAACGGTTAGTCACATGAGTAACACGAGCACCATGACTAACAGGGATTGTCGAGTACCGGCCGCGGCTGAAAGAGGAAATGCGATGAGCACCATCCACAAGTTCAAGGCGTACTTCGGCATGGTCCCGCCCGGTGACTACGAAGACGACTACCTCGCCGATCCTGCCCCCGCCCGGGCGCGTCGCTACGACCGCGACTACCGCGACGAGGCGGACTACCGGGATCCCGAATACCGGGAGTACGCCGACGAGCCCGCCGCCGCGAGGCCCTTCTACCGCGACGAGGTCGAGGATCGGGACTTCCGGGAGGCCGACTTCCGCGAAGGTGAGTACGAGCGCGTTCCCGAGTACGCCTACGCCGGCGCGCGTCGGCCCCAGTTCGAGGCCATCGACCGCTACGCGGCGGCTCCGGCCCGCGTCTCCGGGCGCCTCGAGCCGCTGTCGTCGGCACGGCCCACCGCTTCCCGGCCGGGCCCGTCCGTCGGAGCGAGTACCCGCGGTGCGCTCGCGCTCGATTCGCGCGCCGAGATCGACCGGGTCTTCGAGGAAGGCAGCCCGCTGGGCAAGATCACCACCCTGCGACCCAGCAGCTACGCCGAGGCACGCACGATCGGGGAGCGGTTCCGTGACGGCAGTCCGGTGATCATGGATCTCGTGGAAATGACGAATGCGGACGCCAAGCGACTCGTCGATTTCGCTGCCGGCCTGGCGTTCGCGCTGCACGGCTCGTTCGACAAGGTCGCCACCAAGGTGTTCCTGCTCGCTCCGTCCGACATCGACGTCTCGCCCGAGGATCGCCGCAAGATCGCTGAAACCGGTTTCTACAACCATCAGTAGGTCGCTCGGGGGTCGGCGCGTCCTGCCGTTTTCCCATTTGCGTCCGATTTCAGGCAGAGTTGTGTCGTGACGATCGCCCGCGAAATTCTTTACTACATCCTCTTCATCTATTGGCTGCTGCTCCTGGGGCGCCTGGTGATCGAGTTGGTCCGAACCTTTGCCAGGGAATGGCGACCCACCGGAGCCTCGGTGGTGGTGATCGAGAGCGTGTTCACGACGACTGATCCGCCCATCAAGGCCCTGCGGAAGATTTTGCCGCCGATCCCTCTCGGCCCGGTCCGGCTCGACCTGTCTCTGATGATCACCATGATCGTGGTCCTGATCGCGATGTCGCTGGTCGCGCCCTGACGCGCTGAGGCATCGGCCACCCCGTCGTCGCCGATGGACGGATGCGACTCGCCGAGACGCCGTCCCAGTCGCCGGCTCCGAGATCGGCGCACTAGTATCGAGTAGGTTGATAACAAACGGGTCACAGATGTCCGGCGCGCCGCAGTAAATGGTTCGTTTTGGAGACCGTTTGATTTCGACATAGCAACCACAGGGTGCGACGAACGGTTCTAGTGTGACAGGATGGACGCCAGTTACAGCCTGGATGTTGATCGTGAATAATATGGCTGACCGACCCACATTCCGGGTCGATCGGAACAGTGATTCATGGATCGGCGCGCAGCTGAGCCAGCACCTACACAAGTAGAAGACCAATGCTCGACACAAGGTATAAGGGGACCGACCAATGCGGCTGACACCAGCTGATGTGCACAACGTCGCGTTCAGCAAACCGCCGATCGGCAAACGCGGCTACAACGAGGACGAGGTAGACCAGTTCCTCGACTTTGTCGAGGCCGAGCTGGCGCGTTTGATCGAAGAGAACTCCGACCTGAAACAGCGGGTCGAAGAGCTCGAGGGTGAGGTCGATCAGGCCAAGAAATCACCCGCACCGGCGGCAGAGCCTGCAACGCAGACATTCGCGCAACCCGCAGCACCGGCTCCGGAACCCGTTGCGCAGGCCGCGCCCCAGGGTGAGGACCACAGCGTTCGGGCTGCCCGCGTGCTCGGCCTGGCTCAGGAGACCGCCGATCGCCTCACGAACAACGCTCGTAGCGAGTCCGAGGCAATGGTCACCGATGCCCGCGCTCGCGCTGATGCGCTTGTGGGCGATGCCCGCTCCAAGTCGGAGGCGATGCTGAGCGATGCCCGGCAGCGTTCCGAGGCGATCTTGGCCGACTCGCAGACCCGCGCCGAGACGCAGACGCGACAGGCTCAGGAAAAGGCCGATGCCCTGCAGGCCGACGCCGAGCGCAAGCACACCGAGATCATGGGCACCATCAACCAGCAGCGGTCGGTGCTCGAAGGTCGAATCGAACAGCTCAAGACCTTCGAACGCGAGTACCGGACCCGCCTCAAGACGTACCTGGAGTCGCAGCTCGAGGAGTTGCAGCAACGGGGCAGCGCGGCACCGGTCGACAACGCGCGTGGCGGCGACGCCTTCTCTTCCGATCCGGGTAATGGTGGATTCACCAACTCGGGCGGGTTCAGCAAGCCTGGCAACTGACCGCCGGCTGAACTTCGCCGACGTTTTCGACTACTAGGACACTGCTGTGCTGGTGCTGGCGCTGGGGGCCACCCTGGTGGGATTCGTCCTGCTGGTGGGGGCCCTCTTCAGCGGTCTGTTGTGGCTTGCGATCGCCTGCATCGTCGTCTGCGTGATCGGCGTGGGGTTCTTGATCGCCGACCTGCTCGGGATCGGCCGCCCTGACAGTGAGCCGGCGCGCGAGGACACGAGTGATGACGGTCGCGCTGACGAAGACGCTGACGAGGTTCGGGATCGGTCCACAGAATCGGACCTTGAGGAAGGTCCCGAATCGCGGCAGCCCGAATCCGACAATGAGGTGACCGGACGGATGCCTCGGATCTCGCGCCACGGCAACGACGATCCGCCGACCGAAGAAATACGGTTCGACAGGCCGAGTTAGACTTGTATTCGCGTTGATCCGGCCATCACCGGGGAGCACCTGGAAGAACGGGGCTGTAAGGCCCTCAGTAGAACCAGGCGGGTGAGGCCCGTCAACGCCTCGGACGATTTTGCCGGTCCGCCGGTTGATCGAGTGAGTGGCGCCTTTTCCGGCGCAAGCGGGGTGGTACCGCGGCCGACGTAGCAGTCGGTTCGTCCCCGTGCCCAGGCAGCAACGCCAGCGCACGAGGAGACGGCAATGAATCCACAGAACCCGACGGCTACGTCCGACAACGGACCGAAGCCGGACACCGCATCGCAGACCGGCCGGGTCTACCCGGTCGTCGATCTGACCGACGGATCGAAGTCGGGCGCGCCATCGTTCCCCGAGGTGGAGGAACGGGTCCTCGCCTACTGGCAGTCCGACGACACCTTCCGCGCGTCCATCGACAATCGCAGCGATGCCCCCGAGTTCGTCTTCTACGACGGCCCGCCGTTCGCCAACGGTCTGCCGCACTACGGTCATCTACTGACCGGGTACGTCAAAGACCTGGTGCCCCGCTTCCAGACCATGCGCGGCAAGAAAGTGGACCGACGTTTCGGGTGGGACACCCACGGTCTGCCCGCCGAGCTCGAGGCCGAGCGGCAGCTGGGTATCACCGACAAGTCGCAGATCGAGACGATGGGTGTGGCCAAGTTCAACGACTACTGCCGCGCGTCGGTGATGCGGTACGCCGACGAGTGGCGCGAGTACGTCACCCGTCAGGCCCGCTGGGTGGACTTCGACAACGACTACAAGACCCTCGACATCGATTTCATGGAATCGGTGATGTGGGCTTTCAAGGCCCTCCATGACAAGGGGCTGGTCTATCAGGGCTACCGGGTCCTGCCGTACTCCTGGTACGAGCAGACACCCCTGTCGAACCAGGAGAGCAAGCTCGACGACGCGTACAAGATGCGGCAGGATCCGGCTCTCACGGTGCGGATGACGTTGGACACGGGTGACTCCGGTCCCGCCGAACTGAACGGTGTCGACGCACTGATCTGGACGACCACGCCGTGGACGCTTCCATCGAACCTCGCAATCGCCGTCAATCCCGCCACCGAGTACAGCCATGTACGCGCCGAGGACGGGAAGCAGTATCTACTCGCGGCTGCTCTGCTCGGCTCCTACGCACGCGAACTGGGTGACGCCCCCGAGGTTCTCGGAACCTACACCGGTGCGCAGCTCGAAAACCTGAAGTACCGGCCCCCGTTCGATTTCTTCCTCGGCCACGAGGGTGCTCATCGAGTACTGCTCGGCGACTACGTCACCACCGAGAGCGGTACCGGAATAGTGCACCTGGCGCCGGCCTTCGGTGAAGAGGACATGGAGCTCGCGACGGCCTACGGCATCGAGGTGGTCCAACCACTCGATCCCGGCGGCAAGTTCACCGCGCTCGTGCCGCCGTATGAGGGCCTGATGGTCTTCGACGCCAACCCGGTGATCATCAAAGACCTCAAGGCGGCCGCAAAGGTCCTGCGCCACGAGACGATCGAGCACTCCTACCCGCACTCGTGGCGGTCCGGAAAACCGTTGATATACATGGCTGTTCCGTCGTGGTTCGTTGCCGTCACGACGTTCCGTGATCGCATGGTGGAGCTGAACAAGCAGATCGAATGGTCACCGGAACACATCCGTGACGGCCAATTCGGCAAATGGCTCGAAGGTGCTCGCGACTGGAACATCAGCCGCAACCGTTACTGGGGTGCACCCATCCCGGTGTGGGTGTCCGACGATCCCGAGTACCCGCGCGTGGACGTGTACGGCAGCCTCGATGAACTCGAGCGCGACTTCGGGGTGCGCCCGGACAACCTGCACCGGCCACACATCGACGAGCTGACGCGCGCCAATCCCGATGATCTCAGCGGCAAGTCGGCCATGCGCCGGGTACCCGAGGTCCTCGACTGCTGGTTCGAATCGGGATCGATGCCGTTTGCCCAGGTGCACTATCCGTTCGAGAACACTGATTGGTTCGAGGGCACCGATACCGAACCCGGACACAGTCCCGGTGATTTCATCGTCGAGTACAACGGGCAGACGCGCGGATGGTTCTACAACCTGCACGTGCTGTCCACGGCGCTGTTCGACAAGCCGGCGTTCCGAACGGTCGCCGCCCACGGCATCGTCCTGGGCGATGACGGACAGAAGATGTCGAAGTCGAAGCGGAACTACCCCGACGTGAACGAGGTGTTCGACCGCGACGGCAGCGACGCCATGCGGTGGTTCTTGATGGCGTCGCCGATCCTGCGGGGCGGCAATCTCGTTGTCACAGAGCGCGGTATCCGTGAGGGTGTCCGGCAGGCGCTGCTGCCGCTGTGGAACGCCTACAGCTTCTTGCAGTTGTATGCCGAGCGGCCCGCACAGTGGAGCACCGCGTCGACCAACGTCCTGGACCGGTACATCCTCGCCAAGGCCGCCGCGACCCGCGACGCGATGACCGGGCAGCTGGAGACCTACGACGTCGCCGGTGCATGCGAGGAGTTCCGGCACTTCTGCGACGCACTCACCAATTGGTATGTGCGGCGCTCACGTTCGCGGTTCTGGGCGGGCCAGGACGAGGCCCCGGAAGCATTCGACACGCTCTACACCGTGCTCGAGGTGGCGTGCCGCCTTGCGGCTCCGCTGCTGCCGCTGGCCACCGAGGCGATCTGGCGTGGGCTGACGGGGGAGCGGTCGGTACATCTGACCGACTGGCCGACCGACGATGAACTCCCCGCGGACACAGAGCTGGTCGCGGCGATGGACGACGTACAGGCGGTGTGCTCGGTCGCGTCCAGTCTGCGCAAGGCGAACAAGCTGCGTGTGCGACTTCCGTTGCCGTCGTTGACAATCGCATCGGCCGACGCCGCGCGGCTGGCGCCGTACACCGACCTCATCGCCGACGAGATGAACGTGAAGTCGGTGCAACTGACCGAGGACGCCGATCAGTACGGGCGAGTGGAGCTGGCGGTGAACGCGAGAGTCGCCGGACCACGGCTGGGTAAGGACGTGCAGCGAGTCATCAAGGCGGTCAAGTCGGGGAACGTCAGCATCACCGAGCGTGACGGTGTCGAGGTGGTGAGCGCCGACGGCATCGAACTGTTGGACGGCGAGTTCACCCGCAAACTCGTTGCGGTGAAGCCGGAGTCGACGGCCGAGCTCCCGGCCGCCGCCGGCCTGGTCGTGCTCGACACCGCGGTCACCGAGGAACTCGAGGCCGAGGGCTGGGCGAAGGACCGGGTCCGCGAACTGCAGGAGGCGCGGCGGTCGGCCGGTCTCGACGTGTCCGACCGCATCAGGGTGGTCCTGGCCGTCCCGGCCGATCACCTGGAATGGGCGCAGCGCCATCGCGACCTGATCGCCGGGGAGATCCTCGCGGTCGATCTGGAGCTTGTCGACGGTCGTTCCGAGGATCCCACGGGTCCCTGGATCGCCCTCGGCGACGGAGTTCAGGCCACCATCTCCAAGGCCTGACCCGATAGTGTGCCCTTTTGGCGGACCCTACCTGGTCTTTTGTTCGCCACAAGGCCCCATTATCGGGAGGCGGGGAGGCCGACCCGGTCGAGCAGCCCGTCGATCTGCACGGTGAACAGTACCGACAGATCGATGGGAGGCTCGGCGCCGAACTGGCCGAACACCTCGAGACTGGTGAGCCCGACGGTGATGGCCCACAGCGCGAGTGCGGCGTGCATGGCGTCGTCGCTCATCTGCACATCGAACTCGCTGGTGACCGAGTCGAAGTCCAGCGTCGGCAGGGCGGCGGCCTCCGGCGAGGCGAACACGATGTGCTCGTCGGCCGCGGCGAACGTCCGCACGAGGAGTCCGACCACGCGGGTGCCGGGTTCGGTCGTCTGTTCTGCAGGCGCTTGATATCCGGGAACCGGGCTGCCGTACAGCAGCGCGTAACGGGCCGGTTCGGCCACCGCCCAGTCCCGGAAGGCACGGCAGCTCAGTTTCAACTGCTCGCGGGCATCGTCGGCGGGCGCGGCGGCGTGCGCCTCGAGGACCCGATCGGCGAGTTCTGTGTAGGCGTCGACGACCAGCAGGGTCAGTAGGTCGTCCCGCGAGGCCACGTACCGGTACACCGCTGACGACACCAGGTCGAGGTCACGGGCGATGGCGCGCAAGGACAGCGCGGCCGCGCCGTAGGTGGCGAGGTGTTCGCGACCGAGTTCGAGGATCCGTTCCTGCGTGCGTGCCCTGGCCTGTGCTCGTGGCGTCAGTTGATCGGGGATCGGGGAGTCGGTCATCTATCGATCGTGCCATAACGGAGAGCGGTGCTCTTGCTTTTCGGGGGCGGGGGGTGCACACTCGAAGAACAGAGAGCAGTGCTCTCTGATCCGATTTCCGATCAAGGAGCCCACCATGACCGCAACGACCCACTACAACCGCCCCGGCAAGAGCGTCCACTTCTTCAACGGCATGGTCGCCTGGTTGGCCAATCGCGGCATCAGGTTCGCCGGCGCCAGGACGCTCGAGGTCCGGGGACGCAAGTCCGGTAATCTGCAACGTATTCCGGTCAATCCGCTCCGGCTCGGTGGTCGTACCTACCTGATCGGCGCACGCGGCGACACCCAGTGGTCGCGCAACGTCCGTGCGGCGGGAAGCTGCGCCTTGCGTGGTGGCAGGAACGCAGTCACCTACCGTGCGCTCGAGGTCGCCCTCGAGGACAAGCCGGTTGTACTGCGGCCCTACCTCAAGCGGTGGGGCTGGGAGGTCGGGGCGTTGATGCCGGTCAAGATCACGGCCAAGTCAACCGACGCTGAGTTGCTGTCCGCAGCTGGATCGATACCGGTCTTCGAACTGATCGCGCAGCCGCGCACCTGAGAGAGCCGAGGAGGCTTACCATCGATCTTGTGCGGCAGGAAGACGGGAACAGTAGTTCCCGATGGGTGATGCACATCGACATGGATGCGTTCTTCGCGTCCGTCGAGCAGCTCACGCGGCCGACACTGCGCGGCCGCCCAGTGCTGGTCGGGGGACTGGGCGGCCGGGGGGTCGTGGCCGGCTGCAGCTACGAGGCACGCGTCTTCGGAGCCCATTCTGCGATGCCGATGCACCAGGCGCGACGACTCGTCGGGTCCGGCGCCGTGGTGCTGCCACCGCGCGGATCGGTCTACCGGGCGGTGAGTGTCCGCGTGTTCGGCCTCATCCGTGAATTGGTGCCCGTGATCGAGATGCTCTCGTTCGACGAGGCGTTCGGTGAACCCGCGGAGTTGGCCGGTGCGGACGCCGACGATGCCCGGGCGTTCGCGGAGCGGGTGCGTAAACAGATCAGCGACGAAGTAGGTCTGGCCGCGTCGGTGGGCTTCGGGAGCGGCAAGCAGATTGCCAAGATCGCCTCCGGGATGGCCAAGCCGGATGGGGTTGTCGTCGTCACTCCCGCCGAGCAGCGGGAGTTCCTCGCGCGCTTGCCGGTGCGCAAGCTGTGGGGCATCGGCCCGGTTGCGGGAGAGCGGCTGCAGCGGTTGGGGATCGACACCATCGGTGATCTCGCCCGGATGTCGCCGGTGGAAGTGTCGTCGGTCTTGGGTGCCACGGTGGGCCCGGGGTTGCACCTGCTTGCGCAAGGCGTGGATGACCGGCCTGTCGCCGAACGGGCGTCGGCCAAACAGATCAGCGCGGAATCGACCTTCGCCGAGGACATCACCGATCTGGTCCGGCTGCGCGCAGCCGTCGAGCGCGCCGCGGCCTCGGCTCACCGGCGGTTGCTGAGCGACGGGCGGGGGTCGCGGACGGTGGTCGTCAAGCTGAAGAAGTCGGACATGTCGGTACTGACCCGATCGAGCACGTTGCCGGCGGCGACGACCGAATTGCCGGTCCTCGCCGCCGCGGCGCAGCGCCTGGCGATCGATCCACAACAGATCGGACCCATCAGGCTCGTCGGGGTAGGGTACTCGGGTTTGACTGCGGTGCAACAGTTCTCGATGTTCCCGGAGTTGGACGAGTTCGAGGGGGCGCAATGCAGCGCCGACGAGTCGTCGACCGAAGAGGCGTTCCATCCCGGTGGCCGCAACCCGGAGGCAGACCGACTGCGGTGGTCAACCGGTAACGATGTGCGACATCCCGAACACGGACTCGGCTGGGTGCAGGGCAGCGGCCATGGCCGGGTAACCGTCCGTTTCGAGACCCGCAGCAGTGGACCCGGATTCGCGAAGACCTTCGCTCTCGACGACCCGGCGCTGGAAGAAGCGGACTCGCTGCACACCCTGGATTGGCCGGATGAGTTCCTGAAAGCGGCGGCGGCGGAAGAGGAGTGATGCGGGACGCGCTCGCGTCATGCGGTGGCGAAGAACTCGGCGACCTCGGAGCGTCCACCGCCGCCGGCGAGTATGGCCTGCAACGCTATTCGAGACTGGGAGGCGCGGAGCCACGGAGAGATGACGGCGCCGCGGTTGGTCAGGTCGACGGCCCCGCCGCCACCTCCGTAGTGCGCGATCACGTGGCCCTTCGGGACCCGCGAGCACACCACCACGACCACTCCACGGTCGATGACCCGCGCCACCGCGTCGACAACGTCGGCGTGGGTGTTGCCGGAACCCGTTGCTGCCAAAACGATCCCGGCTGCCCCGCGGTCTGCGCTCCAGTCGAGCAGGGCCGGGTCGACGCCGGGGTGCAGGGCGAGCAGATCCACCCTCGTTCCGGCGATGGAAGTCGGCGGGAGTACCGGTCGGGGCAGATCGGGGCGGACAGCGGCGAACGGAGCGGGAGCCCCGCTGTCGAGTTTGGTCGCACCGCGAGCGGGCGTCAGCGTGTCACCCATCGCGATCAGCACGCCCCGGTCCCGAAGGTGCTCGTCAGCGGCCGCTGTGATGGCCGCCGACAGATTCGCGGGGCCATCGGCATCGGGGGAGTCGGCCGGACGCTGCGCCCCGGTCATGATGACCGGCCGGGGATCGGAATGCATGAGGTCGAGCAACATCGCCGTTTCTTCCATGGTGTCGGTGCCATGGGTCACGACGACACCGCGGACGGCGGGATCGGCTAGCTCCGCCTCGACTGCGATTCGGATGGCGTCCTGATCCGCCGGGAGGATGGCCGACGAGTCGACGTGCAAGATCTCGCGGACGTGGAGCGCGATGTCAGTTGGCGCGATGCCTAGGACGAGATCGCCGCCACTGACGTCGGGCCGGGCGCCATCGGCGAATCCACGGCTGGCAATCGTTCCGCCGGTGGTGAGAACCGACACCACCGCACCCGTCTTGACCATGCTCGATAGCTTCTGCCGACGGTGGGCACGCGTCAAATCCATATGTTTTTGGCATAGTGGTGCAGGACCAATGGCCCCAGCGGCCTGACGACCAGATCTCACCTGCACACTTTTCGAGGTGTTGAGGTGTCAATGAGAAGGACGGATTTTGAAGTTTCGCAAGTTCGTGACCGCCGGCGTTGCCGTGTGCGCCTTTCTGTCCATCGCTGCCTGTTCCGACGACGGCGGTAGCGACGACCCGACCACAACGACCAGCACGACCGCGTCCTCGGAGACGAGCACCGGCGGTGGTGGCCTGACCGACGCCAAGAAGCCGCCGACGGCTGCTGCTCTCAACCAGATGCTGGAGAAGGCTCTCGATCCGAACGTCCCGGCGACGGAGAAGACCGAACTCGTCGAGGGTTCGGAGAAGGACCCGGCGCTCTTCGACAAGCTCGTCGCAGGTCGCGAAGCGAACCCTGACCTGACCTACGAGATCGTCGCACCGGTGCGTCCGGCCGGGACGAACCAGGCCAAGGCCAACGTCAAGGTCCAGTTGCCGGACGCTCCGCAGCAGCAGGTAGAAGCCCTCATCGTCTTCGACAACGGCACGTGGAAGCTCTCGTCGACAACCGTGTGCCTGCTCCTGAGCGGTGCCAACGTCAAGAGCCCGATGTGCCCGGCGAGTAGCTAGGTTCTCGCCCGAGCAGTATCAACGGCGGCCCCGCGATCTGATCGCGGGGCCGCCGCTTGTCTGTGTCCCGGGCGACCCGTCACTGTCCTGGCGACCAGGTCGACTCGAACCCGAGGAGCTGACTGAACGGCTGGCTCGCGTCCGCGCCGATCAGCGTGCGCCCGCCCGATATCTTCGACTGCCCGGACACCGGGACGCCGCGGGCCAGGTCGACGACCACGGTTCCCGTGCCGGTCATCGAGTAGCTCTCGATGGTGAGCACACCCCCGTCGGGCAGACGGAACGTGGAACCGACGGGCGATTCATCCACGCTGTAATCGACGGTCAGCACGTCACCCTCCCGTTTGGTGAGGGTTGCGGTGATCGTCTGACGGACGGTGGCGCCGGCGTTGACCGTGCGGACCGCCTCCCAGCGCGCGCCCACACCCACGGGTTCTGTGGGAAGTGTCACCGACCGCTGGAACGTGGCGAACAGGGATTCCTCGACCGCCTGCCGCGCGGTGTCGTCGGCGCCTTCACCCGGGAGGATCCGCAAGGAGATCGGGACGACGCCGGGGCCGATGCTCATGCCGGCCCGCGACCCGTCCTGGGCCTTGAGCGCTTGGTTGAGGGCGGTGTCGGGTGACCCCGCAGCCCCGATCCGCAGATCTATGTCGGTGGCATCAGAGCAGTTCACCCGCGCGGTCAAGGGCAGATCCACTGTGGTCGCCGTCGTCGCCGGACCTTGGTCGGTGGGGGGTGACGATGACGTGGATGTGGTGACCAGCTGCGCGGACTGCGCGTTTGCGCGGTCGAATCCGCTCAACGGGACAGACCGCGGCTCGACGCCAGGATCGAGGATGGTGACCTTCGCCGGAGGGACCGGTAGCAGCGCCGCTGCGCTCTGCCCGGCTGTGGAGTCCGTGGCGCAACCGGTCGGTGCCGGTGGCGGCGGTTGATCGTCGTCCGAGCCGCAACCCGCCAGTCCGAGGGTCAGCAGGGTCACCGCGGCGACCACCACGGGTGGGGTGAGCAGGCGGGAGATCTGGAGTCGATGGGGAATGCGCGCAGGAGCTGGAGAGGACACGGCAGCCAGCGTATCGAGCCGATCGTGGATGATGGTCAGGTGACGACCGACCCCACCCCACCCGCCGCGGACGATTCCGTCGACCCGACCGGTGTCCGACCCCGGCCAAGAATGTGGCTGGTATTGCTCATCGTCGCCGCGGTCGTGTTGACCGCCGACCTGATCACCAAGATCCTCGCCGTCGCCCTCATCGAACCCGGCGACCCCGTCGAGATCATCGGCGACACCGTCACCTTCAAACTCGTCCGCAACAGTGGCGCTGCCTTCTCGATGGCCACCGGCTATACCTGGATCCTGACGATCGTCGCCCTCGCGGTGGTCGCGGGCATCATCCGGTACAGCAAGCGACTCGGGTCGATCTGGTGGGCGCTGGGCCTCGGACTGGTGCTCGGCGGTGCGCTGGGCAACCTGATCGACCGAATCTTTCGCGCGCCCGGTCCGCTGCGCGGACACGTGGTGGACTTCATGTCCGTCGGCTGGTGGCCGGTGTTCAACATCGCCGACTCGGCGGTCGTGTGCGGTGCGGTCCTGCTGGTCGGTCTGACGTTGTTCGGGTTCGAGTTCGACGGCACCCGCACCGGAAAGAATGCACCACCGGAGTCGGAGACCGATGTGCCCGCAGTGCGGGAGTCGAAGACTTCGTCGACTCCATCGGCGAACGAGCGGTCCGAGGCCTCGGACAATGGCAAGCGACAGGAACACTGATGCGCGAAGCACGATCCATGCCGATCCCCGAAGGGCTCGAGGGCATGCGGCTCGACGCCGGGGTGGCACGCCTGCTCGGTCTCTCCCGCACGGTGGCGGCCACGCTGGCCGATGACGGGGACATCAGTGTCGACGGTGTCGCGGTGGGCAAGTCGCACAAGCTGGTCGGCGGTCAATGGCTCGATGTCCTGTTGCCCGCACCCGCCCGGGTTCTGACCATCGAGGCCCAGCCGGTTGAGGGCATGGAGATCATCTACTCCGATGACGACATCGTAGTCGTGGACAAGCCGGTCGGGGTGGCCGCCCACGCATCGGTCGGCTGGACCGGACCGACCGTGATCGGTGGCCTCGCGGCCGCAGGTTTCCGGATCTCCACGTCGGGTTCGCATGAGCGACAGGGCATTGTGCATCGCCTCGACGTGGGGACTTCCGGGGTCATGGTCGTGGCGGTCTCCGAGCGGGCCTACACGTTGCTCAAGCGGGCCTTCAAGCAGCGGACCGTCGACAAGCGGTACCACGCCATCGTGCAGGGACATCCCGACCCTCCGAGTGGCACCATCGACGCACCCATCGGCCGCAGCCGCGGCAACGACTGGAAGTTCACCGTCTCCGCCACGGGAAAACCGAGCATCACCCATTACGACACGGTCGAGATGTTCCGTTCTGCGAGCCTGCTCGACGTCCATCTCGAGACCGGCCGGACCCATCAGATCCGGGTGCACTTCTCCGCCCTGCACCACCCGTGCTGCGGCGACCTGACCTACGGCGCCGACCCGGTGCTCTCCAAGCGGTTGGGGCTCGAGCGGCAATGGCTGCACGCCCGAGCACTGTCGTTCGCTCATCCGTCCGACGGTCGACTGGTGGAGTTCACCAGTCCATACCCCGCCGATCTCCAGCATGCGCTGGACGAATTGCGGGCCGGTTAGCTTCGGTGAACTCAGCCGCCCGTACCGCATGTACCGTGGTACTCGTCGTGGGTGTGCTCGTGGCAGGGCTCTACGTTGTCGGCCGGCTCAATCCGGTACCCGCTCCGGTGATCACGGGCGATGTGCTCGGCCCGGACAACGGCGAGGAGGTATCGGCGTATCTCGTCCGTGCCGAGGCCTCGCTGAGCGGGGCCGATGACGAGCGGTGGGCGCTGATCTCGCTGGTGGACCCCATGGAGACCGTGGACGTCTGGTCGTTGACCCAGAACACCTCGATGCCCCGGAACGCCTCGACGTCGTTGTCGCAGAGCATCTTCAACGTGCCGATCGATCGCGTGCAGACGCCGACCGTGGCGGTACCCAGCGGCAACACCGAATCGTCCTTCATCGCCTCGTCTCAGGTCGCTGCGGTATCTGTGCTCCAGCGGTCCACCGGTACCGAACGCGCCCGCGCCGTCGGCGACGTCGCAGCCGCGCGCCTGCGCGCGGGCTGTGTGTGCGTGATCGGCGTCGTGGTGCGGGCGTCGCTCGATCGGCTGCGGACGTTGGCCGAGATGTCGCAGGTGCGGGCAGTGCAGGCGTTGCCTGCAGACGCCTCTTCCGGGCTCTTTTCTGTGGTCCCGTTGTTGCCGACGATGACGACCGTTGTCGCACCGACCCCTGACGATGGAGCGATTCCCGCAGCGTAGGTCGTTATAGGGTGTCCCCTAGAAATCGACGATGGATGGACACAGACCAGGTGGGGCGCGACTCGAGCACGGTGCCCGCGGGCCGATAGGGGAGATCATGTTGCAGCCGGGGTCCTGGATCGCCGGTTACCGGGTGGAGCGGGCGCTCGGCAGCGGTGGGATGGGCGCTGTCTACCTCGCGAAACACCCGGAACTGCCGCGTAGCGACGCGATCAAGGTGCTTGGCGAGCAGGTCGGTGAGGACGAGCAGTTCCGTAAGCGTTTCTTGCGTGAGGCAGAGGTCGCCGCCGGGCTCGATCACCCGAACATCGTGACCATCTACAACCGCGGGCGCAGCGACGGCATGCTGTGGATCTCGATGCAGTACGTCGCGGGTACCGACTGTGCGCAGGAACTGCACCGGACGCAGGAGAAGGCGGGTTCGCAGGTGGGTCTGCCACCAGAGCGGGTGGTCCGGATCGCGTCGGAGATCGCGCGCGGGCTGGACTACGCACATCGTAAGCAACTGCTGCACCGTGACATCAAGCCTGCCAACATCCTGCTGTCCGAGGTCGATGGGAGCCTTGATCCGAGCCTGGCCGACGAACAGCGCGTGTTGCTCACCGACTTCGGCGTGGCGAAGGCCGCGAACGAGACCGAGTCGCTCACGGTCGTCGGCACCGTGCTGGCGACGTTGTCGTATGCGTCGCCCGAACAACTCAAAGGTCAGCAGGTCGATCCGCGGACCGATCAATATTCGTTGGCGGCGACGACCTTTCATCTCATCGCCGGTCGGGTGCCGTTCAAGGGTGACAGCACGGCCGATGTCATCACCGGGCATCTGAGCAAACCTGTTCCCAAGTTGTCGGAGCTGGTGCCTGCGGTCCCTCCGGCCGTGGACTCGGTGATCGCCAAGGCGATGGCGAAGGAAGCCGATGATCGTTTCGCCAATTGCAGACAGTTCACCGATGCCTTGCAATCTGCGTTCCGGCAGAGCGGTGGTCAGGGGTCGTTCCAGGGCGTGCCCGACCGGTCGTCGAATTCGTCGAGACCGGTTCAGCAGGGCGCGACGCGGTATTCGACACCTCCGCCAGGGCAGGCCGGTTCCAGATCGAACACGCCCGCTCCCAGCTCCCAGTACGGCCAAGGTCCGCAGTACGGCCGGAGTTCCCTCTACGGTCAGGGCCCCCAATACGGCCAAGCTTCTCGTCCCGCGCAGGGGGTCTCTAGTCATTCCGGGCCCCAGCAGAATGCGGCCCAGATCTCACCGCAGCACCAGAGCGCGCCGCATCGAGCCGGCGGCAAGGATGACCAGTCGGGCTCGAACGCCGTGATGATCGCGCTGTTCATCGGGTTGGTGGTCATAGCCGTCGCCATCTTGGTGGCGATTCTCCTCGTCGCCTGAGCCGTTCTGGTCGCCTGAGCCGCACTCGTCGCCCGAGCCGTTCTGGGGCGACGGTGAGAGGTCTCGATCCCAGTCACATCAGACCCACCGTCACCACTTCGGCACCACTGCGCCGCGCCTGCCGAACCGCGTCGGTGGCCCCGCCTAGACTGAGGGTTCTTGCGGCGTCGGAGTTGATCTCGGGTAGCCGCAGGCGTTCGTGGGTTCGAAATGAGAGGCGACGCGTGTCGGATTCGTTTGTCCATCTGCACAACCACACCGAGTACTCGATGCTCGACGGGGCGGCCAAGGTCAACCCGATGATTGCCGAGGCCAAGCGCCTCGAGATGACTTCGATCGGCATGACCGACCACGGAAACATGTTCGGCGGCAGCGAGTTCTACAACGTCGCCACCAAGATGGACATCAAGCCGATCATCGGTATCGAGGCGTACATCGCGCCCGAGTCGCGCTTCAACACCAAGCGGGTGTTGTGGGGCAACCGGGATCAAAAGGGTGATGACGTCTCCGGTAGCGGCGCATACACCCACATGACGATGGTCGCCGAGAACGCGACCGGTCTGAAGAACTTGTTCAAACTGTCCTCGCTCGCCTCGATCGAGGGTCAGCTCGGTAAGTGGTCGCGGATGGACGCGGAGATCATCGCCACCCATGCCGAAGGCATCATCGCGACCACCGGGTGTCCTTCAGGTGAGGTGCAGACCCGCTTGCGCCTCGGCCACGACCAGGAGGCCCTCGAGGCCGCAGCCAAGTGGCAGGACATCTTCGGCAAGGAGAACTTTTTTCTCGAGCTGATGGAGCACGGCCTCGAGATCGAGAGCCGGGTCCGGGACGGGTTGCTGGAGATCGGCCGCAAACTCGGGATCCCGCCGCTGGTGACCAATGACTGTCACTACGTCACCAAGGGGCATGCCGCGAGCCACGAGGCGTTGCTGTGTGTGCAGACCGGCAAGACGCTCTCGGACCCGACTCGCTTCAAGTTCGACGGCGACGGCTACTACCTCAAATCCGCCGCCGAGATGCGCGAGCTCTGGGACTCCGAGGTCCCGGGTGGTTGCGACAACACCCTGCTCATCGGTGAGCGGGTGCAGAGCTACGCGGAGGTCTTCGAGCACCGCGACCGGATGCCGGTGTTCCCGGTGCCGGAAGGACAGACTCAGCAGACCTGGCTGCGCAAAGAGGTCGTCGAAGGTCTCAAGAACCGGCGGTTCCCCGGTCGCGAGGTGCCCCAGGAGTACCTCGAACGCGCCAACTACGAGCTCGACGTCATCATCCAGATGGGTTTTCCGGCGTACTTTCTCGTCGTCGGTGACCTCATCCGCCACGCGAACGAGGTCGGGATCCGGGTGGGTCCGGGTCGCGGTTCCGCTGCCGGATCACTGGTGGCCTGGGCTCTGGGCATCACGAACATCGACCCCATCCCGTACGGACTGCTCTTCGAGCGATTCCTCAACCCCGAGCGTGTGTCGATGCCCGATATCGACATCGACTTCGATGATCGCCGCCGCGGCGACATGGTGCGGTATGCGACCGAGCGCTGGGGCAGCGACAAGGTCGCCCAGGTCATCACCTTCGGCACCATCAAGACCAAGGCCGCCATCAAGGACTCGGCCCGCGTCCAGTTCGGTCAGCCCGGGTACGCGATCGCGGACCGGATCGCGAAGGCGCTGCCGCCGCCGATCATGGCCAAGGACATCACGATCGCCGGCATCACGGACAGCTCGCACGAGCGGTACAAAGAGGCCAGCGAAGTCCGCCAGCTGATCGAGACCGACCCGGACGTCAAGAAGATCTACGACACCGCGCTGGGGCTGGAAGGCCTGATCCGCAACGCGGGCGTACACGCCTGCGCGGTGATCATGTCGTCGGAGCCGCTGACCGAGGCGATACCCGTCTGGAAGCGTGCCCAGGACGGCGCCATCATCACCGGCTGGGACTACCCGTCGTGCGAGGCCATCGGGCTGCTGAAGATGGACTTCCTGGGGCTTCGCAACCTCACGGTCATCGGCGACGCGATCGACAACCTCAAACTCAACCGCACCATGGATCTCGATCTGGATTCGTTGCCGTTGGACGATCCGAAGACCTATGAGCTGCTGGCGAGGGGCGACACGTTAGGCGTCTTCCAGCTCGACGGTGGCCCGATGCGCGAGCTCCTCAAGCGCATGCAGCCCACCGGGTTCGGGGACATCGTCGCCGTCCTCGCGCTGTACCGCCCCGGTCCGATGGGCATGAACGCCCACAACGACTATGCCGATCGCAAGAACAACCGGCAGCCCGTCTCGCCCATCCACCCTGAACTCGAGGAACCTCTCAAGGAGATCCTCGCCGACACCTACGGCCTGATCGTCTACCAAGAGCAGATCATGCAGATCGCCCAGAAGGTCGCCGGGTACTCGCTCGGACAGGCCGACCTCCTGCGTCGCGCCATGGGTAAGAAGAAGCTGTCGGAGCTCGAGAAAGCGTATGCCGGTTTCCGCCAGGGTATGCTGGACAACGGCTTCTCCGAGGCGGCCATCAAGGCGCTGTGGGACACCATTCTCCCGTTCGCCGGCTACGCCTTCAACAAATCGCACGCCGCCGGCTACGGCCTGGTCTCGTTCTGGACGGCCTACCTCAAGGCGAACTATCCGGCCGAGTACATGGCCGGACTACTCACCTCCGTGGCCGACGACAAGGACAAGGCCGCAATCTATCTGGCCGACTGCCGTCGCCTGGGTATCACCGTGCTGCCGCCCGACGTCAACGAGTCGCAGCAGAACTTCGCCGCGGTCGGCGGCGACATCCGCTTCGGCCTGGCCGCGGTGCGCAACGTGGGTACGGGGGTGGTGGCCTCGATCCTGGCTGCGCGGGAAGAGAAGTCGAACTTCACGAGTTTCTCGGATTACCTGGGCAAGATCAGTGTCACGGCCTGCAACAAGAAGGTCACCGAGTCCCTCATCAAGGCGGGGGCGTTCGACTCGCTGGGCCATGCCCGAAAGGGCCTGTTCCTCGTGCACGCCGATGCCGTGGATGCGGTTCTGGGCACCAAGAAGGCTGAGGCAGTCGGTCAATTCGACCTCTTCGGTGATGCCGGTGGCGGCGAAGGGGTGACCGACGACGCCTTCGCGGTCAAGGTGCCGGAAGAAGAGTGGGACACCAAACACAAACTCGCGCTGGAGCGAGAGATGTTGGGTCTCTACGTGTCCGGGCATCCGCTGAACGGCGTCGAGCACGTCATCTCCGCGCAGACCGACACCTCGATCAGCTCGTTGCTCGAGGGCAACGTCAAGGACGGGGCCCAGATCGTCATCGGCGGGATCATCTCGGCGGTCACCCGACGGGTGAACAAGAAGGGCGAGTCCTATGCCGTGGTCCAAATCGAGGACATGGTCGGTGGGGTCGAGGTGTACTTCTTCCCGCGTGCCTATCAGGCCTACGGCATGGACATCGCCTCCGATGCCGTCGTCCTGGTCAAGGCTCGGGTGAACCTACGCGACGACAGCATGATGATCTCCGCCAATGATCTTGCGGTGCCAGATCTTTCGCACGTGGGTGTGGACAAGCCGCTCTCGCTGATCATGCCGACCAGGCTGTGCACCGCGGACCGGGTCAGCGCACTCAAGCAGGTGCTGGTGCGTCATCCAGGGACGGCCGACGTGCACGTGCGGCTGGTCAGCGGCAACAAGCAGACCACTCTGAAACTCGACGATCAACTACGCGTGAACCCGACGTCGGCGCTGATGGGCGACCTGAAAGCGTTGCTCGGACCGGCCTGCATGGCCAGCTGACTCCGCCCACGGCCTGGAATACTGGACTCGCAAGTGTGGTTGACGAAAAACGACGCTTCACACGCTCCCGGGGGACCTCGGGAGCGTGTGAGAACAACATGGAGGTTGATCGATGCCACTTCAGGGTGAATACGAGCCGAGTACCAGCGACTGGGCGCGGGAGCAGGCCGAGAAGTACGAGAAGTCCGGCGGCACCGAGGGCACGGAGCTCAACGGTATGCCGGTCGTGGTCTTGACCACTGTCGGCAACAAGTCGGGCAAGCTTCGCAAGTCCCCGCTGATGCGCGTCGAGCACGACGGAAAGTACGCAGTGGTCGCCTCGCTCGGTGGCGCTCCGAAGAACCCGGTCTGGTATTACAACGTGGTCGCGCACCCGCAGGTCGAACTGCAGGACGGCCCGAAGATCCAGGACATGGTTGCTCGCGAGATCACCGGCGACGAGAAGGCCGAATGGTGGGAGCGCGCCGTGGCAGCCTTCCCCCCGTACACCGACTACCAGGAAAAGACCGACCGGGAGATCCCGGTGTTCGTCCTCGAACCCGCGGAGTAATTTCTGTTGGGGTGAGGTGAGACGAAGCCGGAGGCGGAGCTCGACCATCGTCTGAGACGATTGGTGGCGTGACTAGAGGACAGCCGGTCGATTCGACCACCACACCGCACGTACACACCGCTCTGGACGCCGCCGCCATCGACGCGGCGGCCGAGCGGATCGGCGGTGTGGTGGTTGCGACTCCACTCCAGATCTCGGAGCGGCTGTCTGCAGCCACCGGTGCGCAGGTGTACCTCAAGCGCGAGGATCTGCAGTCGGTGCGGTCGTACAAGATCCGCGGCGCCTACAACGTGATGTCGATGCTCACTGAGGCCGAACGGGCCGCGGGGGTGGTGGCCGCGAGCGCTGGGAATCACGCACAGGGTGTCGCGTATGCGGCCCGCACCATGAAGATCCGTAGCAGGATTTACGTGCCGACCAGCACGCCGAAGCAGAAGCGCGATCGGATCCGTTGGCATGGTGGGGAATTCGTCGAGTTGATCTCGGTGGGCGACACCTACGATGCGGCGGCCGCGGCTGCGCAGGCCGACGTCCTCGAGACCGGGGCCACCTGGATCCATGCCTTTGACGACACCCGCACCGCCGCTGGTCAGGGAACGATCTCCAAAGAGATCGTCGAGCAGCTAGGACAGCTGCCGGATCTGGTCATCGTCCCGGTCGGCGGCGGCGGCGCGATCGCCGGCATGACCACCTATCTCCGTTCGCTCGGCGATCAGGTCCGTATCGTCGGTGTGGAGCCGACCGGTGCTGTGTCGCTGTCGGCTGCTCTGGTCGATGGGGGACCGGTCACGCTGAGCGGCATCGACCCCTTCGTCGACGGCGCCGCGGTCAAACGGATCGGCGGACTCGGGCACCGGGTGATGTCGCAGGCCGGTGCCACGGTCGCTCAGCATCCGGATCTGCCGCCGTCAGCCACCGTCCATCGTGGCCACGAGAAGCTGCCTCCCGGTGCCGTGCACATCACCCATGTCGATGAGGGTGCGATCTGTTCAGCGATGCTCGAGCTGTATCAGAACGAAGGCATCATCGCCGAACCCGCGGGAGCGCTCGCTGTGACAGCGCTCGAGGATCTGCCCATCGAACCGGGGTGGACGGTCGTGTGCCTGCTGTCAGGTGGCAACAACGACGTGTCCCGTTACGGCGAGGTCATCGAGCGGTCGCTGGTCCATCGGGGGCTCAAGCACTACTTCCTGGTGGACTTCCCTCAGGAGCCCGGCGCATTGCGGGGGTTCCTCAACGAGGTCCTGGGTCCAGACGATGACATCACCTTGTTCGAGTACGTCAAACGCAACAACCGCGAGACCGGTGCCGCGCTCGTGGGTGTCGAGCTCGGTGCACCCGGTGGACTCAGTCCGCTCCTGGACCGGATGAACAGTTCGCGGTTGATCTGCGAGCGGCTCGAACCGGGATCACCCGCGTACCGCTATCTGACCTGACCGGGCCACAAAAGCTCCACGTATCAGAAGACGCGCCGCCTACAGTTGGCGCGTCTTCCGATTTCCGGCTCGTTTACGGTCAGGTGCGGCGGACGATCACGGCATTGTGCCCACTCAGAATGCCATCGTCCGAGGGTGGTTCCCACGCGAGGAGCACGTCGCCAGGGAAGGGGTTCGCCACCGGCGTCTCGGTCAGGGTGACCACGGTGGTGAGCGCACCGCGGTGCATGGCGAACCACGCCCCTTCGGAGTCGAAATCGATGGCGACGGAGGCGAAGTCGTCGTCCGAGAATTCTGGCTCGCCCCTACGCAGGGCGATCAGGGAGCGATAGAACTCCAGCACCCGGGCGTGTCCGGGCTTCTCGATCTCATCCCAGAGAAGCTTCGATCGCTCGAATGTCTCGGGGTCCTGTGGGTCGGGAACCTCGTCCGCATCCCACCCGTGCTCGGCGAACTCGGCTTTGCGCCCGTTGGCGGTGGCCTCACCCAGCTCAGGTTCGGGATGGGAGGTGAAGAACTGGAACGGCGAACTCGCTGCCCATTCCTCGCCCATGAACAGCATCGGTGTGAAGGGTGAGGTGAGAACCAGTGCTGCCTTCGCGGCCAACTGCCCCGGTGTCAGATACGCGCTGGGGCGATCACCGATGGCGCGGTTACCGATCTGATCGTGATTGCACGTGTAGACGACGAGAGATGTGGTCGCGACATGCTGCGGATCGATCGGGCGACCGTGGCGCCTGCGCCGGAACGAGGAGTAGGTCAGGCCGTGAAAGAAACCTTCGCGCAGCACCTTTGACAGGCACTCCAGACTTCCGAAGTCTGCGTAGTAACCCTGGCGCTCGCCGGAGATGGTGGTGTGGATGGCATGGTGGCCGTCATCGCTCCATTGGGCGGCGAGGCCGTATCCACCCTCCGAACGCGCGGTGATCAGCTTCGGATCGTTGAGATCGCTCTCCGCGATCAGCGCGAGCGGCCTGCCGACGCGCCGGGAGAGTGCGTCGGTGCGAATCTGCAGTTCCTCGAGCAGATGGAGCGCGGTCCGGTCGACAAGCGCATGTACTGCGTCGAGCCGCAGGCCGTCGACATGGAACACCTCGAGCCACCGGAGTGCGGAGCCCAGGATGTATTCGCGGACCTCGTCGGAGTCTGCCTCGTCCAGGTTCACGGACTGTCCCCATGAGGTGGCGCCCGTGGTCAGGTATGGCCCGAACTCCGGAAGGTAGTTGCCGGATGGCCCGAGATGGTTGTACACGGCGTCCACGATGACGCCGAGACCCCGCACGTGACACGCGTTCACGAACCGTGCCAGTGCGTCGGGTCCGCCGTAGGTTTCCTGGACTGCATACCAACCGACTCCGTCGTACCCCCAGTTGTGGGTGCCGTTGAAGGCGTTCACCGGCATCAGCTCGACGAAGTCGACTCCCAACTCGACCAGGTGATCGAGTCGATCGATCGCGCCGTCGAGGGTGCCGGCGGTGGTGAAGGTGCCGATGTGCAGTTCGTAGACGACCGCACCTGCGATCGGACGTCCCGTCCACGCGAAGTCGGACCAGATCTCCGGGTCGACATCGTGAACCTGGGACAGCCCGTGCACCCCGTCCGGCTGCCGGGGGGACCGGGGGTCGGGCCGAGGATCCGCGGCGTCATCGATGAGGTAGCCGTACCTGGCACCGGCTTCGGCGGTGACCGGGGATTCCCACCAGCCTCCGTCTGTCGGGTGCATCTCGTGGGTGCGGTCGTCGATCACTACGCGGAGCTGCCGGGCGTCGGGGGCCCATACCGGAAGAAAGGTCACCTCTGAACGGTAGTTGGTGGGCCACGTCGATGCCGAGCGGAGGGGCGGCCGGGGTCGTCGTCCGAATCCGGTAAGTTAACCGGGAATCGCGGCATTGTTACGGTTTGGGGCGCTGATGAGTTAATGTGACAACGCCTGATTCAGATCCAGGTGAACAGAGTCTCCGCTGCACAGAGCATAACTTTCGTTATGGTGACGAGTTCTTCGGGTAAATAACGCGTTAGTCGGATGCTCCGATTAGCTATGTGGAACTATGAGCGAACTCATACGCACCGGGTGCGTGTGACGGGGACAACGAAGGCAGGGTGTGAGTACAGCAACCGTGGCGGCAGGTGCAGGGGGCACTTCGCGAACGCGTGGTCGTTTCGGGCCGCTACGTCGGTGGTTCCGTGAGCACGTGTTCGCCTCGTTCGAGACGTTCGGGCGTCAGATGACGCTCTTCCTCGAGGTCTTCAAAGTGCTGTTCGTCGATATAGCCAAACGGCGATTTCCGTTCGGCGAGTTCATCCGGCAGTGCGCGTTCATGGCCAACACGTCCGTGATGCCGACGCTGCTGGTGGCCATCCCGGTCGGGGTCGTCGTGTCGATCCAGGTCGGCAACATCGCCAACCAGATCGGCGCGACGTCATTCTCGGGAGCCGCCACCGGGCTCGGTGTGATCCGGCAGGGCGCGCCGCTGGTGACCTCGCTGCTACTGGCAGGGGCTGTGGGCTCGGCCATCGCCGCCGATCTCGGATCCCGCACCATCCGCGACGAGATCGACGCGATGAAGGTGATGGGCGTCAATCCGGTCCAGCGGCTGATCTCCCCACGACTCCTCGCCACCATGGTGGTCAGCTTCCTGCTGTGCGGCTTCGTCTGCTTCATCGGGTTCGTCACCGGTTATGTGTTCAACGTGTACTTCCAGGGCGGAACGCCGGGAAGTTACACCGGCACCTTTGCGTCCTTTGCGTCCCCGGCCGACCTCGCGTTCGCCATCACCAAGGCGGTGATCTTCGGCGCCATCGTGGCGGTGGTCGCCTGCGACCGTGGACTCACGACAAAGGGTGGGCCCTCCGGAGTCGCCAACTCGGTCAACGCCGCGGTGGTGAACTCTGTGATCCTGCTGTTCACCGTGAATGTGATCCTCACCCAGATTTTCGCCGTGGTAGTCCCGACGAGGGTGGTCTAGATGGTCGCGTCCAAGTACACACCCCCGGCCCTGCGGCCGCTGGAGTGGAGTAAGAAGCTCTACCAAACACCACGTGACCTGCTGGTCCTCATGGGACACCAGCTCACCTTTCTGGTGCGTTCGGTCGGCGCGGTACCGATCGCCTTCAAGCACTACAGCAAGGAGATCTGGCGACTGCTGTCCGACGTGACGTGGGTCAACGGGGCGATCGTGGTCGGTGGCGGCACCATCGGCGTCATCATCCTGCTGGGGGTGATGGGCGGGGCCACAGTCGGTATCGAGGGCTACACCGCGCTGAACCTGCTCGGTATGTCACCGGTGACCGGCGCGATCTCCGCGTTTGCGACGACCCGCGAACTCAGCCCTCTGCTGGCCGCGGTCGCGTTCACCGCCCAGTCGGGATGTCGTTTCACGGCACAACTCGGTTCGATGCGCATCAGTGAGGAGATCGATGCCCTCGAATCCATCGCGATTCGTCCGATGCCGTATCTCGTCACGACCCGCATGATCGCCGCCGTCATCTCGATCATCCCGCTGTACACGGTCTCGCTGGCCGCGAACTACCTGGCGTGCCAGTTCATGTTCCAGATCCAGAGCGGTCAGGGGCGGGGTGCGTACCTGTCGTACTTCTACCAGTTCATCTTGTCGAAGGACATGGTGTATTCGGTCATCAAAGTGGTGGTGTTCGTGCTCCTCACCACCTTCATCCAGTGCTACTACGGCTTCTTCGCCTCGGGTGGACCCGAAGGCGTCGGGGTGGCGGCCGGCCACGCCATTCGACTCGCGATCATCGTGCTGGTCTTCGCCAATCTGCTGCTGACCCTGGTGTTCTGGGGTCTGTCGCCGGGAATCAGGATTTCGGGGTGAACGCATGTTTGTAGACACAACCGGGCGAAACCCCTCCACGGCGCAGTACGCCCTGCGCGGAGTCGTGTTCCTCATCGTCGTCGCACTGGTCCTGGTGGGATTGATGTTGCGGTATCAGGGCACGTTCGAAACAAAGGTCGAGGTGACAGCCACCCTCGACGACATCGGCGACGGCTTGGTCAGCCAGGCAGACGTGCGCTACAACGGTCTGATCGTGGGTTCGGTGACCTCCATCGACGCGACGGAGACCAACCTGTCCGATGTCAACATCGAGATCGTTCCCGATCAGGCCGAAGGTATTCCGGCGAACGTGACGGCCCGCACGGTGCCGAGCAATTTGTTCGGTGTCAACTCCATCGAACTCATCCCACCGGCCGATCCGAAGGGGCATCTGTCGAACGGCAGCAAGGTGGTGGCCGACGAATCCAAAGAGACGATCGCGCTGCAATCTGTCCAGAACGACCTGCGTGAACTGTTCACGGCGGTACCGCCGGAGCAGATCGGGCGGGTCCTGGGCACGATTGCCGATACCATGCGTGGCGGCGGAAATGTGTTCAGCGCGTTCGTCGGAACGCTCAATCAGTACTGGGAGCAGATCAACGCGCAGTTCCCCGACGGTGCACCTCCAGGATTCGACAACTTCAACGACTCCTTGCGCGGGATCGAGCAGTCGACCCCGCAACTCCTCGACGCGATGGGGCGCGCGGTGATCCCGTCGATCACCATCATCGAGCGCCAGCGTGAACTCGCAGGGACGTTGACCGCAGCCCAGGGCATGATCGACAGGATCCAGACCCTGTTCGCCCGCAACGGGGACTCCGGTATCCAGATCGTGGAAAACCTCAACACCATGACAGGCGCGATCGCTGTCGATTCGGAAGCGTTACCCGGCGCGATTCGCGCTCTCAACAATCTCGCAGGCAAGGTGCTCACCGTGTTCACGGGCGTCAACGGCAAGCCTCAACTCAACATCGGGGTCAGCTTCAGTCCGTTTGTGATGTACAACAGGCAGAACTGCCCGGTCTACGACGGCGGAAAGTACGGGATGACCAGGGGACCAGGGTGTTCGGGACCGGGTACGGGGACCGGGCCGACGAGTTCAGGGCCGCTCGTCATCACCCCGAGCAGCGCACAGGGTGACGGCGGCGTGGTCCCGGCGGACGCGCCCGTCGCGGTCACCACGGCCAGTGACAACAAGACACTCAAAGCTGCGCTCGAGCGGGAACCCTCGGCCGCGGACACCCTGATGCTCGGCCCACTTGTGCAGTCGGTCCAGGTTGCCGAAGGTGGTGAGGGCTGATGGGTTACAGCAAGCCGCTCATCGGATTCAGCCTGTTCGCAGTGCTGGCGCTCGTGCTGACCTGGACGATCTGGTCGACCCTGGAACGATCGGTTCCCGGCGAGACCAACCAGTTCACAACGTATTTCAACGATGCCTCCGGTCTGCACGAAGGCGATGACGTCCGGATGGCCGGTGTGCGCGTCGGCCGGGTGGCGTCGATCGAACTCGACACCGATCGCGCTGAGGTGACCTTCGAGGTTCAGAAGGATCAGTCGATCTACTCCAACACCAGGGCGTCGATCAAATACCAGAACCTGATCGGGCAGCGGTACGTCGGACTCGACCTGGTCGAGGACTCCGAGCAGATGCGGCTGTCGCCGGGATCGACCCTGAAGGAACCCTCGCAGGACTCGTTCGACGTCTCTGCGTTGCTCGCCGGATTTCAGCCCGTCTTCGACACCCTTGATCCGGATCAGGTGAATGCGTTGTCGGAGAGCCTGGTTCAAACGTTCCAGGGCAACGAGGTCTCGCTGAGCTACACCATCGAACAGGTCGGCAAGGTGGCCACGAACTTCGCCGACAACGACCAGGTGATCGGGGCCGTGATCACCAATCTGAGCGCGGTCATGGGGGATCTGAGCAAGCAGGGCGAACAGATGCAAGAGCTCGTCGCCAACCTCGCCGGTCTGATCGAAGGTCTCAACGCCAACTCGCCGGCGCTCGGGTCAGCAGTGCAGAGCATCGGCAGTGCGACCGATCGGCTCGGCAACCTGCTCGGCACGATCCGGCCTGATGTCCAGGAGCTGGGTCAGGACCTGAAGAACACCACCGACCGCATGATCGACATCGGTCCCAAGCTCGACCAACTCGCGATCGATCTGCCACTGTTCCTGGTGCACTTCCCGATGGTCATGGGGGAAGGTGCCTACCTCAACATCTATGCGTGCGAGCTGGATGTGTCGATCGGAGGAGTTCTGTTCCCGCCCGGTTTGATCAGCCAGATCGGTGGCACCAACCACTCGGTGGTGTGTCGATGAGCCGGGCCGGGGCGTTGGGCCGCAGCTGGCGCAGCCATCGATTCTTCTGGCTCGGCGCTATCGGAGCGGTGGTGCTGATCGTGATCGTGTTCGCGACGTTCGCCGTCTCGGACTCGGGAATCGGCAAGCGGGAGTACACCGCCGACTTTTCACAGGCCGGTGGCATCCGGCCGGGCGACAAGGTGCGGGTCGCGGGCATCGACGTCGGTGAGGTGTCGGGGACCGAATTGGTACGTGACCACGTCACGCTGACGATGGAGGTCGACAAGAAGGTCGAGGTGCGCGACGACGGGTCCGCCGAGATCAAGCTGTCGACGCTGCTCGGGCAGCGCTACGTCGACATCAAGATCGGTGACTCCACCGTGCCTCTCAAAGGATCACGGATCCCACTGACCCAGGTTCCCTACGACCTGCAGGAAACGATCGAGCGCGGGACGCCCATACTCGCGGGCGTCAACGCCGAAGAACTCAGCGACAGCGTCAGCGCCCTGAACAGTCAGCTCAAGGATGCGCCCGGGGTCACCCGGACGACGTTGGACGCGCTCACCGAGATGTCGAAGGTGATCAGCAACCGCAGCGACCAGATCAATCTGCTCATCAAGGACACCGAGACGGTGACCGATGTGATCAACAGCAGCCAATACCAGCTGTCCGTCATCGTCGGCCAGGGGCAGCTTCTCGCGCAGAAGATCGTCACCCGCCAGCAGTTGGTGGTCCAGCTACTCGACGGTGTCGCCAATCTCGCCCAGCAGATGGAAGCGATGGGCGCAGAGAACAACAATCAGTTCGCGCCGTTGATCGGGAACCTGAACACCGTCTCCGAAGGACTCGAGAAGAACCGGGACAATTTGCGGCACATGCTCGAAGTGCTGCCGCTGACGGTGCGGTCGATCGCTAACACCACCGGATCGGGACCGTACGCGATGGGATATCTGCCGTGGGGCATCTTTCCCGACAACTGGCTCTGCGCAGCCCGGGTGGTGAACGGATGCTGAATCGATCTGTCGGACAACTACGCCGGACCATCACTCTCGTCACAGTGCTGATGAGCACCGCACTGATCGCGGCTGGGTGCACCCTGATACCGGCCGATCTGAAACACGCGGTGGGGCAATCGATCAAGGTGACCGCCTACTTCGAGAGCGTGGCGGGTCTCTACGCCGACAACGACATCGACGTGCTGGGGATGCCGGTCGGCCGAGTGCTGTCGATCACCCCGCAGGGTGGCCGCGTCAAGGTCGAGTTCACAGTCGACAAAGACATTCCGATCCCTGCCGACGCCACGGCCGCGATCATCAACACCTCCCTGGTGACCACCCGCCACATCGAGCTCTCGCCGCCGTATTCCGAAGGACCCAAACTGCAAGACGGCGACGTCATCACCGACGCGAAGAGCCCGGTCGAGATCGGCACCCTGTTCGACACCGTCGACAACCTGGTCGAGCAGTTCGAGGCCGATCCGGGCGGAAACGGTCCACTCAGCGACATGCTGTCGATCAGCTCGGGGATCTTCGGCGGCAACGGAGCTCGTATGAAGGCCGCGATCGACGAACTGAGCAAAGCTGCGCAGGTCGGCGTCGACAACGGCGACGCCCTGGTCGAGGTCATCAAGAACATGGATCAGCTGACCTCGGTACTCGTCGAGAATTACCCGAAGATGACCGCGTTCTCCTCCTCGATCACCCAGGTGTCGCAAATGCTCGGTGACCAGGCGCCCGGACTGCAGGCGACCATGGAGGGTCTCAACCAGACCCTGAACAACACCGCGACCTTTCTCGAAGGCAACACCACCACACTCGGTGGCTCGATGGGACGGCTGGCTGCCGTGATCAGCAACCTCAGTGACTACTCCCGGCAACTCGTCGACACGATCGACGTGGCGCCCTTGGCATTCGACAACCTCGCGAACTCGGTCTCTGTCGAGCAGCGGGCCTGGCGAGCGCAGGTGTTGATCGACAAGTCGTTGTTCGACAACGAGCTGCTCTCGACGTTTTGTGAGGCCATCAACTTGCAGCAAGACGGCTGCCGGACAGGAAAGCTGACCGGCTTCGGCCCCGATCTCGGCGTGTTCTCGGCTCTTGTGGAGATGACCAAATGAGCGCACTCTCCGGTGGCGCCCACAGGGCGAAGGCCGCCGTCGTCACCGGTCTGGCCGGAATGATGTTGCTGTCCGGGTGCGGGGTGATCCCCGGCCTGACAATCGATCAGATCCCGTTGCCTGCACCCGGCGGCGTCGGCGGCGGTTACGAGATCAAGGGCTCCTTCGGCAATGCCTTGAATCTGCCGTCTCGGGCGAAGGTCAAGCTGAACGGCAACGACGTCGGCCTCGTTGACTCGATCTCGGCGAACAACTACGCCGCCGACATCACGATGATGGTTCGAAAGGACATCGAATTGCCGGTGGGGACCGGTGCCGAATTGCGTCAGGGCACGCCGCTGGGCGACGTGTTCGTGGCCCTGTTGCCTCCCGAAGGTGGGGATTCCGCCGGAATCATGAAGCCCGGAGATTCGCTGAGTGGCGAGACCTCCGAGGCCGCAACGGTCGAAGACCTCCTTGTCACCGCCACGGCATTTGTCGACGGCGGGGCGATCAAGAACCTCACCGAGATCATCAACGAACTGTCGAACGCGGTGGGCGGCAAAGCTCCTGAGCTGACCGGCCTGATCACCGGGATGACAACGGCGATCAGCAGGCTCGCACAGAACACGACCGAGATCGACACCGCGCTGGCGTCGCTGGACGGGCTGTCCACCGACCTCGCGAACGGCCGCGAGCAACTCGTCGCCTCCATCAACACCGTCGGGCCTGCGCTGAGTGTCGTCGACGCGCAGATCCCCTCGATCGTGACAACTCTCGACAAGACAAAGGTCGTCACCGATGCACTCAACGACTTCCTCGATTCCCAGACCGGGAACACGGTGGAGCTGACCAACAACCTGCTCGTCGACGTCGAGGCGCTCGGGCGTGCCATCGGAGAGCTCGGCCCGGTCGCCGACAAGTTGAAGGTTCTGACGCCGAAGTGGGTCAACGCGACCCCGGGCAGCGCCGCGACCGTCGCAGCCAGGGTGTGGTTCCTCTCACCGGGCTTCGGATTCGACGCTGCCAGCCGCCTACCGGAGGTCGGAGACATCGACCAGGGTGTCAACTCACTGCACCAGACCCTGGTGCGAGTGTTGGCCCGGCTCGCCGGTACCCAGGGATGTTGCGGGTGATGCGACGATGACTGCCTGGTTGCTCAGAAACAAGATCCTGCTCTCCAACCTCGCATTGGTGCTGGTGATGCTGGTCGGCGTCGCGTACCTGAGTCTCGGCGTGCTGCGGTGGCGACCGCTCGCGGACTCGTATTCGTTGACGGTGGAGTTCGCCAACTCAGGTGGTGTGCAGTCGACGTCCGACGTCACGCTGCGTGGCGCCCGGGTCGGTGAGGTCGACACGATCCTCACGACACCGAACGCCGTCGAGGTCAAGGTGACCATCGACAGCAAGTACAAGATCAACAAGGATGCAGCGGTCGAAGCTCTCGGCCTGTCCGCGGTCGGTGAGCAGTACGTCGATTTCCAGCCGTCGACCGACGCAGGTCCGTACTTCTCCAATGGCGACAAGATCAGCACGCGGCAGACCTCGTCGACCGTGGCGTTCCCGAAACTCCTCGAGTCCACCGTCAACGTCGTCAACCAGATCGATCCCGACGAGCTCAAGGTGACGATCGACGAACTCGACGTCGCGCTCGACAGCGGTGGCAAGAATCAGCTGCGCGCCCTGTTCAACAGTGGCGGAGTCATCTTCGCCGATCTGTATCGGGTGTTGCCCGAGACCGTGTCGCTGATCCAGAACACTGGCACGGTCCTCGAGACCACCTCAGACGTTCAACCCGACCTGGGGACGTTGACCGGCGGCATCAGCAGTCTGATCGACGCGCTCGTGGCGTCCGACCAAGAGTTGCGCACCTTTCTGGGCAGTGCGCCCGCCCAGTTGACGACGCTCGGTGGGTCACTGAACACCCTCACCGATCCGCTGACCGACGTGCTCAAGCAATTCCTCGACATCGCTCAGCAGGGCGCGCTACGCGCTCCCGCTCTCGTCAACCTGCTTCCCTCGATCCGCGATGGGGCGATCACATCACTCTCGATGTTCCACGACGGTGCCTGGTGGGCCTACGGGTCGATCTATCCGCGACCGTACTGCGACTATCCGGTGTTGAAACAGCCGCCGACCGAGCTCTTGCAGAGCTCGGTTCCGGTCAACATGTACTGCGTCACCGAAGACCCGACGCAGCAGATCAGAGGCGCGGCCAACGCGCCGCGGCCACCGGGCGACGACACGGCAGGACCGCCGCCGAACTTCGATCCGAACGCGCGCACGGCCCCGTTGGGCTGATCTCTGGCCAGCGCTGCCCGACAAACCCCGAGAGTCTATGAGGTAGAAACGCCGTATGGCCGACAACAGTGTGCCCGAAAACCCTGACACCGGAACCGAGCCCACCGAGGGTGTCTCGGTGAGCAAACGGCCGACGGGAAAGTCGCGGAAGAAGCCCGCGGAATCCGCCTCGTATGCGCCGACCGTCGAGGCCACCGTGCCCGCGTCGACTGGTTCAGGGGCCGCGAAGCCCGGCAAGCAGATCACGATCAACGTGTCCTCTGTCGGCAAGATCGTCGCGGGTGCGCTGGTGGTGGCGTTGATCGCGGTCGCGATCTTCTTCGGCGTCAAATGGAAGTCGGATGCCGATGAGCTGGCCTCGGCGTCCGACGCGAAGCAGGCGTCCGACTACTTCGTGACGCAGTTGCTGAACTCCATGAACACCGCTACGGCGAGCGAGTACGTCGACACGATGTCGCCGCTGACGACCGGTCAGTTCCGGGACAACCTGACCAAGGAACGCGACAAGACACAGGCTGACATCACGCAGATGCAGCTGAAGATCACGCCGGACATCTGGTCGTCGGGTGTCGTCTCGGTCGACGGCGACTCGGCGACCACCTTGGTTGTCGCCGAGATCAGCGGTACCAGCAGTGTCGCCACGCAGCCGGTGACCAACGTCGGTATGTTCCGGTTGACGCTGGAGAAGCATGACGGTAAATGGCTTGTCTCGCAGATGGACCCAGGACCGTCGAGTACCGGGGTCGGATCGGACCCCGCCGCGCCCGGTGGCGAGACCCCCGCTCCCGCTCCGACCGAACCGGCGCCGGCACCTGCGCCTGCCGGCTGATCCAACAAACCCACCCAATGCAGTCGAACCCACCTGTTGCACCCCTCCCTACCACTCCTGCTGTCTTACAACGGGAGTGTCCGATTAACGGTGGATCCGACCTTGGTGTCGGTTAGTTACCGTTTGGGGTGA
>NZ_MJEI01000053.1 GCF_002095395.1 Williamsia sp. 1135 | reverse complement strand
GGGTTCATTGTTGTTGTGACCTGCGTTGATAGTGGTGTTGTCGGGCTCGGTATTGGTGTTTTCGTCGCCAGAGTGACCAGCGGAGGGGGTCAGCGATGGCATGCAGTGGTGTGAGGACGAGGATCGTGAAGAGTTTGCGGAACTCGTTGACCGACAACCGGATCAGTCCAGGTTCTGAGGGTTGGGCCAGGCGTTCAGTGGCGGTATGCACGGCCAGGAAGGCGTGCGCAGCCATGACCAAGGTAATCCAGCGGTGCCAGGACGTCCACGTCCGCACTTGATGCTGATCCAGACCGGTCAGGCCTTTGCCGCTCTGGAACGATTCCTCGACCGTCCACCGCCGCCCGGCGACTCGGACGTACTGGTTCAGCGGCACCGGTGCCGGGCTGTAGCAGCGATAGAAGGCGAGCTCGCCGGAGCTATCGTTGCGCCGCACCAACACGTGACAGAGGCCAACATCGGGACGCTCGGTGGTCGCGATCAAGGCCCAGGAGTACCAGCGGTGTCCTTTGCTACCGGCGCCGGCAGACATCTTGTGCCAGGACCGCGGCGGTAGATTCTCAGCAAGGGCATCGACCCGGATCTTCCCGGCGGCTGTGGGGACCTGCCGATTGCATCCGACGGCCAGGACGTAGCCGATCTGTCTGTTGTGCAACGCTTTTCGTAGGTTCGGGTCTGCGCCGTACACTTCATCGCCAGCGACCCACGAGGCCGGAACGTCGGCGTCGAGGGCCGCCTCGACCAGCGTGGTTGCCAGGGCTGGTTTGGTAGCGAACTCGACCGTGTCAGGGACCCCGGCCTTGGTCCTTCGCTGCGGGTCGGTGGCCCAGGTGTGCTGCGGCAGGTACAGCGCTCGGTCGATCAGGGTGTGTCCGCGAGCGGCGGCGTAGGTCAGGTAGACCGCGACCTGACAGTTCTCCGTGCGTCCGGCGGTTCCGGTGTACTGGCGTTGTACCCCAACGGTGTTGGTGCCCTTCTTCAAGTCGCCGGTCTCATCAACGACAAGCACCGCATCAGGGTCGGCCAGGTGGTCGATGACATAGCTGCGAACGTCATCGCGGACCAGATCAGCGTCCCATTTAGCGCGGGACAGCAAGTGCTGCAGTCGGTCAGGGGTGCCATGGCCCGATAGTTCGGCGATAGTCCAGCAGTTCTTGGAACCTATATCGGCCAGCAAACCCAGCACCAGCGCACCGGCGTTGCGTCGTGCTTCGACCCGCGCGAACCGCGACGAGAACGACTCCAACAACCCATCCAGGCCCGCATGCCACCGCTCATGGTCTACCCTCAGTGCTGCGGTTGCCGCAGCTGATCTGGATGTCTTCACAAACTCGAGATCATGCCGCGGCAACCGCGCCTACCAGCGCAAACACGCCGAAACTACCTATCTACGGCTGTAGTACTAAGAAGTAAAGGTTTGGAGTCTGATTCACTGTCTGTTGAGAGGATCGCCGAAGAACTCAGACGATCAGGGAACGTTGGTGACGCCTTCGAAGACTTCGAGTTAGCAGTCGCGAAGGCATTCGAGTTACTGGGTTTTCGTGCGGAGCACCTTGGAGGAAAAGGGCGGACTGATGTCCTGCTTCAGGCGGAACTCTCGTCCTCAGAGCGCTACCGGGTGATCGTCGATGCTAAGTCCTCTGCATCAGGAGTGATTACGGACAACGCTGTAAAATTTGATGCGCTGAAGGATCATCTGAAAAAGCATCGAGCAGATTATGGGGTAGTAGTTGGACCCGACTTCGCCGGCAGGGTCAAAGAATGGGCCACGAATAATAAGTTCAATCTATTCACTATCGAGGATCTGATCGGGTTGGTGGAGCGGCAGCAGCACGCCCCTTTGACGGTTAATGAACTACGACAACTGTTCATGCACCCTGACGCGGATCTGTCGACAGTTGAAGATGCGTATGATCAAGCTGGCCAAACGAGTTTGCTTGTGGCAAAGATACTAGACATGCTCTATCAAGAAGCTAATGACGAAGATCCGATTGCAGATGGATACATGAGTCTCGAGAATCTGCACTTCGCGATACGGAAGGAATTAAGCCCGCGGCCGACGCGCGACTCGGTTGATAGCTGCCTTGACTTCTTGTCCAGTCATGTTGTCCGAGCGGTCGAGAGAAAGGCGGATCGGTATCGGATAATTGATAGTCCCTCCAATGTAGCGCGCAGGCTTAGTGTTATCGGGTCCAATGTTTCGGGGCTAATAGTCAAAGGTATATGAAGGGGGTGCATTCTGTCGTTTTTGACGAATGCGGAGGATGCGATGACTGTTTGCATTGCGGCTCGTTCGGAATTTAATGGGTGAACTACGTCCTTCTTGGGCCGATTGAGGCTCGTCCTGATTGGCGGGTCTTACCCATGTATAGATCGGCTGGGTGGCACTGGGTCGACCTGTCACACGCAATGGGGCCCTTCGACTTCTTTAAATGTTGCAGTACACAGGACTGCCAACGTTGACGCCTGGCAAGGTGCGTGACATGTCATCTGAGTTCGTCGTCCCGCCGGAATCCCCGTTTGCGCTGCTTGCCGCTGACGAGAAGCGGGCCTGGTTCGCGTACATGAAGCTCCAACTCAGACTGCGCTACGAGATGAACCGGCAACTGCAGGCCGACAGCGGGATCTCACTCGCGGATTTCGACGTACTCGTCGCGCTGACCAGCGAGACCGGGGGCCGGATGAGCGTTTCCGCCTTGTCGACACGGATCGGCTGGGAGCGCAGCCGGACGTCTCATCATGCCAAGCGGATGGCCGCTCGTGGCCTCGTTGAGATGAGTAGGTCCGAGCAAGACCGACGGGTCACCGAGGTGTCGCTGACCGAACACGGCTGGTCGACATTGCGAGACGCCTCGCCGGGCCATATCGGACTGGTCCGATCGTTGTTCTTCGAGAACGTGGACACCGATGAACTCGACACCCTCAGCACCACGATCGAAAAGATCTACGACACCGTGATCGAGAACGGCACCCTTCCGAGGCCCGTGGATCACCCCTGACCTCTAGCGGTTGACAGGTGCGGCCCGCGGAGGCACATTTAGGTGACTTATCACGTAATGCCGGAGGAGACCTCGTGCCGTACACGATCATCGAACTGATGGAAGCCAACCTGCTCGGGGTGTTCGGGGAAAGAGATGACAGCAAACGCGAGGCGAAAGCTGCCGAAATCTACTCTGAGGACGTCACTTTCGCCGACCCCGAGGGCGTGGCCAGGGGACGCGAGGCGCTGACCGCGAAGGCGAAAGAACTACTCGACGGCGCACCCGGATTCGTCTTCTCCGCGGATGGACCAGTGCTACAGACGCAGGATCTCGGTCACCTCGCGTGGACGTTCGGGCCCGCGGGAGAGCCTCCGGTCGCGAGCGGCATCGACATCGCGATCGTCAGGGATGGCCAGATCGTCTCGGTGCACACACTGTTGAAGTAGCCCGCACCGCAGGACTTGGGTCGTTGTGGCGGCGCCCACCTGACCTTTCGCTCGCCAGAACGACCCATTTTCGGGGGCGGGGGTCACCGTTTCGGCTTGCGTGGGCCTTTGCCGGGGATCTTCCCGGCGGCTTCTCTGGAAGCGCGCTTGGCGGCGGCCTTCTCTTTGGCCGATCGTTTTGGTGCAGGTTCGGACTGACCCCGCGACGACGTCGCCTTGCGTCCGCGCACGATGCCGATGAACTCCTCGGCGAGCTCAGATGTCGGGGCCGGCCACAGCAGGCCCACCGCTCCGGTCGGGGCGTCGGTCACCGGGCGATAGGCAAGGTCTTTGCGGTGGTGCAGTCGGGCCAGGGACTGCGGGACCAGCACGAGGCCGGTGCCCGCTGCGACGAGTTCGATTGCGTCGGCGGTGGTTTCCGGTCGATGTTCCACGGCGGTTCCCGGCCGTTGCCCGACCACCAATGGTTCGTCGAGTGGCCACAGGAGTTGTTCGTCCGCCAGATCGCCGATGGAAATTTCATCGACCGCGGTGAAGACGTGGTCTTTCGGCACGACCACGACCGTCGTTTCCTGATAGAGCTCGATGGTGTGGTGTGGCCCCGGGTCGCGGTGACCCAGGGCATCGGGCAGCCGGGTGATCGCCATCTGTATCCGCCCGTCGCGGATGGCATCGGCGCATGCGTCGACGTCGATCGGGACGAGTTCGAGCCGTACCCGCGGGAGGCGTTCGCTCCAGGTCCGTGCCCACTTTCCAGGTGTCACGCCGGGTACAAACGCCAGCTGAAACGACGAGGCATTACCAGGCGCGGTCACGCCCACAGGCTACCGGCCGATAGTCTCGGCATATGAGTTCGCAGTCGATGAAGCCGGCCACCGCCGCCAAGAAGTTGGACGTGTACCTGCCGGCGACGCCCGCCGAGTTCCAGGAGGGCGTCATCACCCGTGCCGAACTCGAAGCCCTGCAAGCGGATCCGCCGACCTGGCTGCGTGATCTGCGCGTCAACGGACCCCACCCGAAAAACCTGGTGGCGATGAAACTCGGTATCTCGAAGGGCGCGCTGGTGCGGCACGACGTCACCGAGGCACTGACCACCGCACAGATCAACGAACTGCTGTCCGAGATGCCGGAGTGGCTCGAGGCCGAGCGTGCCACCGCGATCGCGGTTCGCGCCGAAGCAGTCGCCGAGAAGTCGGCGCCTCCTGCCGACCGGCCGCGTTCGCGCAAGCGCCGATAACCGCCCGATAGTGGTGGCTTGTGGCGAGCCCGACCTGGGCAAACGCTCGCCACAACCCACCAAGATCGGGTCTAGAAGCTGGCTTCGACAGGTGCAGGCGGAAGGGTGACGACCTGACCGGCGTAGCTCAGGCCCGCGCCGAAGCCGAGTAGCAGCGCGGTCTGGCCGCCCTTGGCCTTACCCGACACCAGCATCTCCTCGATGGCCAAGGGGATCGACGCCGCCGAGGTGTTACCGGTGGTCTCGATGTCGTTGGCGACCGGAACATCGTCGGCCAAACCGAGGTTGGCTTTCATCAACGTGTTGATGCGGGCATTGGCCTGGTGGGGGATGAAGACCTCGATGTCTTCTTTGGACACCCCGGAACGTTCGATCACACTCGACAGCGCCTTTGGCAGAGTGATTGCAGCCCAACGGAATACGCGGGTACCCTGCATCTCCACCACCATGCGTCCCACCGGCTCTGTCTCGGGATCCTTGGACTGGAAGGCTTCGGCGCGGTCCATGTATTCGGGGATGTCGTAGTTCTGGGAGATCGCGTCGCTGTTCTCGCCGTCGCTGCCCCAGACGGTCGGTGAGATGCCGTTCTCCTCGCTCGGTCCGACGACCACGGCCCCCGCGCCGTCGCCGAAGATGAAGGCGGTGTTGCGGTCGGTCGGTTCCATGACCACGGACATCGTCTCGACCCCGACGACGAGGACGTACTCGGCGGAGCCTGCGCGGATCATGTCGGTGGCCAGTCCGAGCCCGTACCCGAATCCGCCGCAACCCGACGCCACGTCGAACGCCGGGATGCCGTTGATCCCGAGGTCCAATGCGACCACCGGTCCGCCGTGTGGAATCTTCGTCTTCCAGCTGCCGGTGGCCAAGATGATCGCGCCGATCTGCTCGCGATCGATGCCGCTGTTCTTGATGGCCCGCTCGCCGGCGGCCACTGCCATCGATCGCGCGGTCTCGTCACCGCTGATCCAGCGACGGCTGCGGATACCGCTGCGCTCGAAGATCCATTCATCGGAGGAGTCGAGTACTTCGCACACCTCGGCATTGCTGACGACCCGTTGCGGTCGGTAGGCGCCGATGCCGAGCATGGAGACGTTGAGGTGTCCCGTGGTTGTCGCAATGTTCATGGTTGTATAGCCGACCCTTCGATCTGATCACCAGAAATTCATCAGCCCAGGACGTTACGCCTGTGACGTTGTCAGACCCAGCAGGCGGTCGGCGCGGGGGACGACTACATTTCACTCGCGACGGGGCTGTGCGCCCAGGCCCGCACTTGCCCCCTCGATGGGCATTCCTGGCTGATATGGCGGGGCACCATCCGTATTTCATGCGATTCACCGCACATGAACAGCGGCGGAGTGATTAAGTTATTGCGTGAAACACGTCTATCGCGGTCAAATTTTTCATATCTCCGGATCACCGAAAGTGACCGCGGCCCACGAGGCGCTCGTCTTTGTCGAGGACGGCGCACTCGTGGTCGACGAGAACGGTGTCGTCGCCTGGTGTGGTGAGTTCTCCCAGCTCCCAACCGAACACGAGCACTCGTCTGTGGTCGACTACCGCCCGGGGTTCATCCTTCCGGGCTTCGTCGACACCCATATCCACTTTCCGCAGACCTATGCAGGTGACTCCTACGGCGGTGGCCAGCTGCTGGAGTGGTTGGAGCGCTGTATCTTCCCGTCCGAGTCGAAGTTCGGCGACCCGGACTTCGGATCGATGGCGGCAGTCGAGTTCACCAACCAGCGGGTGCGGGCCGGGACGACGGCCGCGATGGTCTTCGGATCGGCGTTCCCCCACGCCCAAGACGCGCTGTTCGAAGAAACCAAGCGTCGCGGCTTGCGGCTCGTGAGCGGCCGCGGGATCCAAACCCGCGGACCGGGTTCGGCTGACCCTCTGATCACGAGTGAAGAGAAGGCCATCGAGCTGACCGCCGCGGAGGTGGACAAGTGGCACGCCGCCGACACCGGTGACGTCGACACGGCCCTGCTGCACGTCGCGCTGGTGCCGCGGTTCTCCCTCTCGGTCACCCCGGCAACGTTCGTGGCATTGGGGGAGCTGTACAAGGATCTGCGGTCCAAGGGCGTGTATGTCCACACCCACCTCAACGAGAACAACCGCCCCGGCACCGGTGAGGTCGACGCGACCAAGGCCGATTACCAGGTCAACTCGTACCTCGACACGTATGACGGCAAGTTCCTGCCCGGCTCGAAGGTCGGCGGCGAGTCCCTGCTCGGGCCGCGCACGATCATGGCGCATTCCGTGCATTGCCAGGACGGCGAGCTCGCCCGCATGGCCGAGACGGGCACCTCGATCTCGCACTGCCCGGTCTCTCAGTTGTTCCTCGGATCGGGCACCATGCCATGGCTGCGCACG
Source organism: Williamsia sp. 1135 (assembly GCF_002095395.1). GTDB lineage: Bacteria > Actinomycetota > Actinomycetes > Mycobacteriales > Mycobacteriaceae > Williamsia. Next base: position 19,767 of record NZ_MJEI01000053.1, on the reverse strand, counting down.
GTGGCGTCGGGCGTCAACATCTCACTCGGTACCGATCACGGTGGCGGCGACGAATGGCTCATCTCGCGGGTCGCCAATGACGCGTTCAAACAGCACATCACCGAGCCCGGCGACGCCGGCGTGTCGATGCATCCAGCGGAGATGCTGTTCGTGTCCACCCTCGCCGGCGCACGGGCACTCGACCAGGAAAACCGGTTCGGCAACTTCGACACCGGCAAGGAAGCCGATTTCATCGTCATCGACCCCGAGCAGTGGCCTGCGCTGAACAACGCCGTCACGCATGGCGCCCGCGCCGACGATGCCGACATGGCCAGGGATCAGATCCTGTTCGCGCTCCTCATGCAGCTCCGCGAGCCCGCGATCACCTCGGTGTATGTCCAGGGTCGCAAGATCGAGGACTGACGCCGGAGACAAAGCGGAGCGGAGCTCGACCAGTGGGGCTGGAGACGAAGCGGAGCGGAGCTCGACCAGTGGGGCCGGAGACGGAGTGAAGCGGAGCTCGACAGGTGGGTGACACCGATGCCCGGTGAGCTGAGCGAGGCAACAGTTCTGGTCGCCTTTCATCCGGCACCCCATGCCGACTTCGTAGCGTGGGTCGAGGAGATCAGGACCGCGGTCGCGGTTATGCCGGGTTTCCTGCACCTGGCGGCCGCCGAACACCTACAGCAGGCGGTCTCGCTCTCGTTCACCGATGAAGAGGCGCTGCAGACCTGGCTGGATTCACCCGGCTGGTCCGCACTCCTCGCGGCGGGAACTCGAAACGGGATCCGTCGCGAGTTCAGCGACCTCGTCACCGTCGACGGCGAGGAGCCACCGATGGGCGTCGGCGTCTTCGTGCATCGGGTGGAACCGGCAAATCTCGCCGGGTTCACCGAGGCCCAGCGCAAGCTGATGGCTCTCAGTGCGGTGGCACCGGGTTTCGAGTACTCCGTTCTCATCGGGCCGAGGCTTGCCGAACCCGGCATCGAGGAGTGGACTGCGGTCGTCAAATTCCGCAACGACAGTCTGCTGGCGGGCTGGCGCGAATCACCGGTGCGCGCGGAAGTGCTCGGCGAACTCCGTTCCAACCTCGAGCAGGAGTTCTCGGAGTCGTTCGAGACCAACTCCTTCGGCTCGATCGTGCGGGTCACCGATGGAAAGTCCGCGTCCACCCCCGAATGGAAAGTCGGGATGATGGTGCTGCTGGTGCTCTACCCGACCGTGATGATCCTGTCCCGGTTCATCGGACCGTCGTTCGACGACTGGGGCGCCGAGCCGTGGCTGTCGATGTGGATGAGTCAGATCCTGTCGGTGTCGCTGCTGACGTATGTGTTGATGCCTGCGGCCACCTGGGTGTTCGCGTTCTGGCTCGACCCCGAACGCGGCTCCTCGGTGAAGATGTCGCTTGTCGGCGCCGTAGTCGTTGCGGCCCTCTACGTTGCAACACTGGCGATCTTTGCGTCTGTGCGGTGGCTGCAGTTCTGGGATTACGCCTGAGGCGGGTGATACCTGTTCACACAAGACGCCGACAAGGGAGGTCAGTCGACCTCTGGGCCGGGTTCGTCAATGATCCGGTCTACGAGTTCTTCGGACAGCTTCTCGTCGGGCGCGACCGCCACGGGAAACTCGGGTTGCTCTTCGAGCGGCACGTCGGGCTCTTCCTCGGCGATCTTCGCCTCGAGTGATTCGCCCTCGAGTTCTTCTCGGGGCGTGGTCCCGAAGCTATCGGCCTCGCTCCAGTCCTCTGGTGGATCGGTGACGTCGTCGTCTGCGCCGGTGCGCTGTTCGTCGGGGTCGAGGCTCTCGCTCGGGTTCAGGGTGTCGCCGGGGCCGTCTTCGATACTCATTGCCGCAGCGTGCCCGAATGGAATGCGCTCGAAACACCCCTGACGCGTCGACCGCCTGCGCGCAACCGGACGGGCGGCACGAAGTCGCCATTCGCCGGTGTCAGCAGTCACAGCCGGTGTGACAGTATGGAGGGGTCGGTTTAGACGAAGCCGCGCCCGCGCGCTGGCACATCTGGATGCTGAAGTGCTTTTGCACCGACGAAGTTAGGGGTCTTCAATGGCGCCGAATAACAAAATACCGAGTTCTGTCACAGGTACTGCCGATGTCGCTGGCGATGGCCTGACCATAGCCGCAGTGGGGCACGGCGACATCTCAGTGCTCACGGTGTGGGGAAGTATTGATCTGTTGACCGTTCCGCAGCTGACGACAGCTGTCGAGGACGCGGTCTCCGCGCAGCCTGCAGGCCTGATCATCGATCTCACCTACACCGACTTCCTCTCGTCCGTCGGAATGTCCACACTGGTGCGGGCGCAGGAAGCGATCGGAACGGAACGGCGGTTCGCAGTCGTTGCCGACGGCCCGTCGACGTCGCGTCCGATCAAGTTGGTGGGATTGGACCGAACTCTGGCGTTGTACGCGACGATGGACTCGGCACTGGCCGACATGACCGCCGCGGAGCGGCCCGAGCATGAAGGTCGTGCCACCGCGTAGGTGCACAGTTGGAACGGTGAAAGGCGATGGCGTGATCGAAGGCAGTAACACAGGCATTCATCTGACCATCGCGAATCTTGTCCGAGACATGCATGATTCGTTGAAAAGCAACGATCTGGATGCAATTCTCACCTCGATCACCGCCGGGGCCGTCGAGTTCGTCGATGGCGCGCAGTATGCGGGGATCATCCTGGTCGACAAAAAGAAGAAGACGACCGAATCGGTGGCCGTTACCGATCCGATTGTCGAGCTCCTCGATGACATACAGACGCGCGTCGGCGAGGGCCCGTGCCTGGAGGCAGCGTGGGAACACGACACCGTGCGTCTCAACGACTTCCGGGATGAGCCGCGGTGGCCCGCGTTTGTCGCGGAAACCCTTGCGCGGACGTCGGTGGTGTCGAGCCTGAGCTTCGAGCTCCACAGCAGCGACAGCACTCTCGGGGCGCTCAATCTCTTCTCCGAGCATGAGAATGCGTTCTCGGCCGAGGCCGAAGAGGTGGGCCGGGTCTATGCGACGCATGCCGCGCTGGTCCTGCAACGCGCACGCGAGAAGGAGCACTTCCACAGCGCTCTCGCCAGTCGCGATGTGATCGGGCAGGCCAAAGGCATCATCATGGAACGTTTCGACATCGACAGCATCGCCGCCTTCGAACTGATGCGGAGGTTGTCGCAGGACACCAACACCCCGGTGGTGGAGCTGGCGAGGCAGCTCGTGCGACGCGACCAGCCACGGGATGGTCAACCCGGCAAGAAGTGACCCGGCGAGTCCATCGTGCGGTCCGGCGGGTGACCGGTGGCCTGGAATACGACGCGGTGACCGATGAGGACCGCATGATCCGCGAAGCGTTCGTAGTAGCGGCCCAGCAGGGTCACGTCGACTCCCGCGCCGATTCCGTGCTCCCATGTCCGGTCGGTCAGCACGGTGAACAGGTGCTCGTGGAGCGCATCCATCGCATCGTCGTCGACTTGCAGGCGGCGGGCGTCGTCCACGTTTTGACTGGTCAGCGCCGCAGCGGCGTTACCTGCCATGGCGACGGCCAGTGCACCCATATCTGCGAAATAACCTTCGACCTCCGGCGGCAACGCGTGCATCGGATGCCTGCGGCGCGCGACTTTGGCAACGTGCAGGGCAAGGGCGCCCATGCGGTCGATGTCGGCGACGACCTGGAACGTTGTGACGATGGATCGGAGATCGCCGGCGACCGGTGCCTGGCGCGCGAGCAAACCGAAAGCGCGTTCCTCGGCCACCGCTGACATTCGTTGGATGTGTTCGTGATCGCTGATGACCTGCTCCGCCACAGCGAGATTCGCGGAGAGGAGCGCATCCGTAGACCGCTCCATCGCGATCCCCGATAGTTCACACAGGCGCGCGAGCAGCGTGTTCAGCTCGGACATCTGCGCGTAATAGGCAGTTCGCATCGCTCAGCCGTGCCGCGTCGAGACAATAGAGGCCGTGGTCAATACTGCTCCCTGGGTATGTGTACGTCTGCCGGTCAACGCGGGTTTACCCAGGACAGGGGCCTTCTACACCTGATGTGGGTATCGTTTGACGATGGCACTCGACGACGCGACCATGGCGCTGCTGGCCGAGTTGGGCAAGGACGCCGGCCCGCCCATCCATGAACTCTCCATCGAAGAAGCCCGCGCCGTCGGTGGCGCGCTGGCCGGTCTGAGCGGCGCCGGTCCCGATCTGCACGCGGTCCGCGACGACACCGTCCCCGCGGACGACGGATACCCGATTCCGGTGCGGGTCTTCATCCCCTCCGAGACCTCCAGTGGAGTCATGGTCTACTTCCACGGCGGCGGGTGGGTGATAGGTTCGATGGCGCACTACGACACCTTGGCGCGAAAGCTCGCCGCCGAGACGAATTGCATTGTGGTGCTGCCGGATTACCGGCTCGCTCCGGAGTACGCGTATCCGACTGCCGCCCGGGATGCCTGGGATGTGACGAACTGGACCGCGGCGAGTTGGCCGACCGAGCCGTTGATCGTCGCGGGCGACAGCGCGGGGGGCAACCTCGCCGCCGTGGTCGCCCAGCAAGCAGTGGCCCGGGGTGGACCCGCCATGGTCTTACAGATCCTGTGCTACCCCGTGACCGATCACCACCTCGACACCGTCAGCTATCTCGATCCCGCGAACCAACTACTGCTGGACCGCGACCTGATGAGCTGGTTCTGGGACCTCTACGCACCCGATCCGGCCACAAGGGCGAATCCGGATGCCTCACCGCTGCAAGGCGTTCTGGCCGGAACGCCGAGAGCGCTGGTGCTCCTGGCCGAGCACGATGTCCTGCGCGACGAGGGGGAGGCGTATGCCAGGGCGCTCGCCGACTCGGGAGTTCCCGTGACAATGACCATCTTTGACGGCCAGATGCACGGGTTCTTCCAGCTGGTCAATGTGCTCCCGGGCGCAGAACTGGCGGTGCGCGCGGTCGGGAACGAGGTGCGTTCGGTGATCGGTGGCCCCGTGGTCGACATGCAACCACCTTCTGTGTGACCTACAGTGGCCTGCAGCGGAACGCGTCCACAACTGACTTGATGTCGACACGCGTCTCGCGAGGAGCCACCCATGTCAACCCCGTCATTTGCTGTCCCCATCGTGGATATCTCGCCCTACGTCGGAGACGGTGGCGATGCGGCCCGCGCCGAGGTCGCGGCTCACATCGACACCGCTTGCTCCGAGGTCGGATTCATCCAGATCCTGGGCCACGGCATCCCTGAGACCGTTCTCGACGATTTCACCGCAGCCATGGACGCTTTCTTCGCGCTGCCACTGGAGACGAAGAAGAATTACCGCACGCCGCCCCGGATCAACCGTGGATACGCTCCGCCGAAGACGGAGTCGCTGTCGCTGAGCCTGGGCATCGAATCAGCGAACCGGATGAATGACTTCTTCGAGGCTTTCAACGTCGGTGTGCGCGCCCAGGACTATCCGGACCACGCCCTGCCGCCTGAGGACTACGCCGAAAACCTCTGGCCTGCAGAGGTATCAGGCTTTCGGTCAGGAGTCGCGGGGTACTTCACCGAGGCCGCCAGGGTGGCTCGCACGCTGACGCGGATCTTTGCGGACGCACTGGACCTCGGCCCACGGTACTTCGACGAGTTCACCGACCACTCACTCGATGTGCTCAGGATGAACAACTACGCTCTGCCGCCCGGCGAGATCGAGATCGACGGTGAGTTGACCGGGATGGGTGCGCACACCGACTACGGCATCGTCACGGTGCTCTGGGCCGATCAGGTCGCGGGCCTACAGGTCCTCGGACATGACGGCAGCTGGAACGATGTATCGCCGGTCGATGGTGCGCTTCTGGTCAATCTCGGTGATCTGATGGCGCGGTGGACGAATGAGCGGTGGATGTCGACCGTGCATCGGGTGAAGCCGCCTATCGTCGATGGCAGCATCAAACGGCGTAGGTCGGCAGCCTACTTCCATGACGGCAACATCGACGCGACCATTGCGACGCTTCCCTCGTGTGTGGGAGCGGGCAGCAAGTACCCACCCGTGACCGTCGCCGATCACATCGCCGGAAAATTGGCGGGATCCCGTGCGGGGGTGGCCAATTCTTTCGCGCAGCGAGAGGCCGAGCGGGTCAGGGCCGCTGCCGCCGACGCCTGATCGGTCAGAGCCACTCGCGACGCTTGAAAACGAGGTACAGCGTCGTCACGGTCACCACGATGATGATGGAACTGGTGATGAACCCGCCGCTGTGATCGAAACCCGGGAACGGGACATTCTGGCCGTAGAAGCCGGTGACGGCGGTCGGCACCGCGATGATCGCCGCCCATCCGGTGAGTTTCTTCATCACCGTGTTGAGCCGGGCGTCCTGGAGGGACAGGTTTGTCTCGAAGAGTGAGGTGATCATGTCGCGTAGGGATTCGGTCCACTCGGTGGCTCGCAGAACGTGGTCGTAGAGGTCGGTGAAGTTGGGGTCGAGTTCACTGGGTGCCTTGTTCTCGAGTCGGCTGCGCTGAATCATCGACACCACTTCGCGCATCGGCATCACCACGCGGCGCAGCGCCACCAGATCCTTGCGGAGTTGGTAGGTGCGCTGCTGGAGTTCACTGCCCCTGCGTCTCTCGTCGAACAGCAGGCTTTCCAGATCCTCGATGCTGTCGTCGAGCTCTTGCACGGCATCGAAGTGTCCGTCGACCACCACATCGAGCAGGCCGTGGGTCAGTGCGCCGACGCCGTGTTGCTGGCCACCCATCTGATCCCAGCGCTCGAGCACCTGGTTCATGTCGAACTCGTCGGACAAGCGGACCGTGATCAGCGCATTGTGCTTGATGAACATGGAGATCCGGTGCGTGTGGATCGCGTCGCCACGCTGTGGCTCGCCGGCATCTGGATCCACGTCGACCGCGTAGACGGTGATGAACTTGTGCGTCGGGTACGACGTCGCCTTCACCCGTTCGGCGGCTGCGAGGGCGTCTTCTACCGCGAAGGTGTTCAAGTCGAGTTCAGAGGCGAGCTCAGTCAGTGCCTCGTGGCTGGGATTGACCAGGTCAGCCCACACGAGAAGGTCGTTGTCGTCGATGCAGTCGGAGACCATGCCCAGGTTGAAATCGTCCTGTAATTCGCCATGTCGCCAGATGCGGCCCTGCACTTTTTCGATCACCGTCCCATGGTGCCACCGGATGCGCCTTCGAGCCCTACCTCGGGTGTGTACCCAGCCCTGGCCGCTCGCCCGGGGCAGTGCCGTCCTCCCGATCGGCAGGCGCCAAACCGCATCGAAAGAATGCCACATATCTTTTGGAGTTCACCGAGCATTCGAGTCTCCTGTCTGCTAAGGCGGCAGCCTGAGACACGGTAGGTTCATGAAAGAGCGGCGAGCGCAGGAGCATTCGTAGCCCTTGCGAGTTTGGATGGGGCGATTCTCGGATCTGGTCTCAATGTACATGTTTTGATGAATATTGCCGATACATCGACATTTGACAGTGATATTTAATCGTTGACATTGACTATTTTTAAGTGTTCAATTCGAATCAGCGGCCTGTAGTGACGCAAAGTACCCAACCCTGGGAAAGTCATGACAGTTCAAGCAATTCAGGCTCGCGGGGTCTCCTCAATTTGCTCGGATGGACGTGAACGGTGGCTGGCCGACCGACGGCGCAGTTATTGATCTCCTGAGCACAGATTGGCGTGGTTGCTGCATGCGACGAGCCCTGCAAGTTCATCGATTCTCTGAATCAAACCGCCGAAGACTCGGCATGCAATCTATGACCGCCGCGTCGGTTCTCGCGCTGTGTCTGGCGGGCTCCGTGATCGGGAACGGCCCCGCGTCTGCGGCGCCGTTGAACCCGGGCCTGGCCACAGCGGGCAGTTTCGGGGTGCTCGCAGCGGCGTCCATCACGAACACCGGCGCCACCACGGTCACCGGTGATATCGGCACGTCGCCGGGTACCGCGATCGACGGCGGCATCGGCTACAGCGGCGAGCGGTATTCCGCAGGCCCAGTGGCTTTGCTCGCGCAGAACGACGCGCGGACCGCCTACACAAACCTTGCCGGCCAAGAGCCGAAGCAGGCGAAGCCCACCGAACTGGGCGGTTTGACGCTGAAATCGGGCGTCTACAACAACGCCACCAGCTTCCAGATCACCGGGACACTCACCCTCGACGCCGAGGGCGACCCCAACAAGGTCTTCGTCTTCCAGGCCGGAACCTCGACTCTGATCACCGCATCCGGTAGCACCGTGTCGATGATCAATGGCGCGCAGGCGTGCAACGTCTTCTGGCAGGTCGGCACCTCGGCCACCCTAGGAACCGATTCGGTCTTCGTCGGCAACCTGCTGGCCCAGGCCTCCATCGCGGCGCAGTCGCGAGCGGTCATCGACGGACGACTGATAGCGCTCGGGGCAGGCGTCACCCTCGACACCAACACGATCACCCGGTCGGCGTGTGTGACGGGGCCGACGACAACGACGACCGTCCCGACGACGACGGTGCCGACCACCACGACTCCCCCCACCACGTCGACGACGGTTCCGACCGTTGTCACCCCGCCGGGTCCGGTGATCCCGGGGCTTCCGAGTATTCCGGGACTGCCCAGTATTCCGGGGCTCCCGGGTCAGCCAGGCGGACCGGGTCAGCCAGGAGGACCAGGTACGCCGGGTCAGCCGGGTACTCCGGGAGCACCGGGAGCACCGGGAGCACCGGGAGCACCGGGAACCCCGGGTCAGCCGGGCACCCCGGGTCAGCCGGGAACTCCGGGTCAGCCGGGCACACCTGAAGGGCCGGGCGAAGAAGGACCCCAAGGACAGGGTGGTGGCAAGGAAGGACCGATCACCACGCCGCAGGCTCCGTCTCCGGGCAACCAGGTTCCTGATGTACCCCGCGGATCGGTCGACACCGGTGACGGCAGTACAGCACTCAGTGCCTCATGGTCTCGGCAGTTGAGCTTCGCCGTCTCGACGTCGGCATAGTGACATTGCTCCAGGTCCCCGTCGCCCGCACCGGGCGGCGGGGACGTCGGCAACTATTGGCGCTCTGCGCCGCGCTCGCCGCGATGTCGTTGCTGCTCATCGGCTGTGGCGGCCAGGAGCAGCTCACGGGTAGTGCGCCGGCGCCGACCTCACAGAACCCCGCAGCCGCGGCGTCGACCTCGTCCTCGTCGCGGATCGACATCCCGAAGCCCGCCGCATTGATCAAGTCCACTCCCACACGTATCGAGATCCCCTCCATCGGAGTGGATTCGACGTTGATGGGACTCGGGCTCGATCAGACCGGTGCCATGCAGGTGCCGCCCGGTGGATTTCCCGCCGGTTGGTACACCGGTGCCCCGACCCCCGGTGAAGACGGCCCCGCTGTCATTGCCGGACACGTGGATTGGGACGGTGAGCCGGGCGTCTTCTTCGACCTCCGCAACGTGGACGAGGGTGCCGCGATCTCCGTCACCCGACAAGACGGCACCGTCGCGCAGTTCGAGGTCATTCGGGTGTCCGCATTCGCCAAGGCTGAGTTCCCGACCGAACTGATCTACGGCAGTCTCGACTACCCGGGTCTGCGTCTGATCACCTGCGGTGGTTCGTACAACGAGGGCGCGGACAGCTACGACGACAACATCGTTGCGTTCGCCACGCTGATCGGAAGCGACTGAGGTTTGGTCGTTCTCCGTCGACTGTCAGTGGTCGACGGAGAAGCCTGACCGGATTGCGTGTCGTTCGGAGGCGAGTTCGACGAGGCGATCGATCAGTGCGGGGTAGCTCAATCCGGAGGCTTCCCAGAGTTTGGGGTACATCGATGCCGGGGTGAAACCGGGAATTGTATTGACCTCGTTAAGGAGCCAGCCGCGGCCGCCTTCTTCGTAGAAGAAGTCGACCCGGGCCATGCCCGAGCACCGCAGCGTGCTGAAGATGCTGGCCGCGAGTTCCCGGGCCCGATCGGACTCCGCGGGAGGCAGGTCGGCCGGGATCACCAGCGCCGCAGCGCCGTTGACGTACTTGTCTGCGTAATCGTAGAACTCTGATCCCGGTCGGATCTCGCCGGCGACAGACGCCTCGGGGAAGAGGTTGCCGAGCACTGCGACCTCGACCTCGCGGGCGGTCACGGCTTCCTCGATCACCAACACCTCGTCGTACCGCAGTGCGAACTCGATGGCCTCGGCGAGTTCGGCGGCGTCGTGTGCCTTCGAGATACCAACGGAAGAACCGAGATTGGCCGGTTTGACGAACACGGGCAAGCCCAGTTCGGCGATGGTGCGCTCGACGAGCGGGGCGGTCTCGCCGGTACCGGCGCGGTACTCGATCCATCGGCATTGGGGAATACCGGCATGGGCGGCAACGATTTTGGCCATTGCCTTGTCCATGCACAGCGCCGACGAGAGCACGCCACTGCCCACATAGGGCACACCGGCCAGCTCCAGCATTCCCTGGACGGTTCCGTCCTCACCGTGCGGGCCGTGCAGCAGCGGTAGCACGACCGTGGGCCGGTCGCCCTCCCCGGCGATCTCCACCAACGGCTCCACCTCGGTGCCCTCGGGTTCGAGGGAGTCGGGCAACGCGGGTGTCGTCTCGGCGAGTGCGGCGATCGCCTTGTCGTTGCGGATCCACGTCCCGCCGGTGGTGATGCCCACCGGGATCAGCTCGTACTTGGTCCGGTCGGCGGCGGCGAGCACGTGAGCTGCGGTGACGCACGACACATCGTGTTCGGCGGACACACCGCCGAAGAGGACAAGGAGCCGCAGACGGCCATCACGAGCGGGTTCTGACATGGGCGACACGATACCCACCCGGTGTGAGCGGTAGCGTCGACGCGTGCGATTCAAGGCGAGCGACGTGGTAGCGGCAACCGGTGGTTCTCTGGTCGGCCCGGATCGGGACATCGACGGTGCGAGTATCGACTCGCGCAGCGTCCGGCCGGGGCAGCTGTTCGTGCCGATCGTCGCCGAGCGCGACGGCCACGACTTCATCCCCAAGGCCCTGGAACAGGGCGCAACGGCCTTCTTGACCGATCGCAGCGGTATCGATCGCGGCGACGACGTGGCCGCGATCGAGGTCCCCGACACCGCGCTCGCCCTCGCCGACCTGGGGCGGGCCGCGCGCAACCGCCTGGGCGGACCTGTTGTGGGGGTCACCGGATCGGTCGGAAAGACCTCCACCAAGGATCTGCTGGCCGGTGTCCTGGCGACCACCCTGAAGACGACGGCGAACGAACGGTCCTTCAACAACGAACTGGGTCTGCCGTTGACCCTGCTGGGCGCCGCAGACGACACCGAGGCGGTCGTCGTCGAGATGGGCGCTCGAGGAGTAGGGCACATCGCGCTGCTGTGCGACATCGCCCGTCCGACGGTCGGCATCGTGACCAGAGTGGAAGGTGTGCACCTCGAGTTGTTCGGCGATCTCGAGTCGGTCGCGCGAGCCAAAGGTGAGTTGATCGAGGCCGTGCCGGACGACGGTCTCGCGGTGCTCAACGCCGACCATCCGGTGGTCGCCGCGATGGCATCCCGGACGAGCGCCCGGGTGCTGCGGTTCGGATTGTCGGCTGATGCCGACGTTCGTGCCGAGAACATCAGCATGGACGACGAGCTCCGAGCCAGCTTCTCGTTGCGTACCCCGTGGGGTTCGGCAGAGGTGAACCTCGCCGCCCGCGGGGAACACCAGGTGGCCAATGCGCTCGCCGCGGCGGCAGCGGCCGGGGGCATCGGAGTCGGTGTCGAGGCGATAGCGGCAGGCCTGGCCGGCGCCGCCATCTCCGGACTCCGCATGGAATTGACCAGGACCGCCGGGGGTGTGCTCGTCCTCAACGACGCGTACAACGCCAACCCGACGTCCATGGCGGCGGCGCTGGACTCACTCGCCGCCCTTGCCGCCGGTCGGCGGATCGCGGTCTTGGGTGTGATGGCCGAACTCGGCGCATCCGCGCCCGCCGAGCACCTCGCCATCACGACCCGGGCCCGGGAGCTCGGGATCGACGTGATCGCGGTCGGCACGGATGACTACGGCCCGGACGCGGTGCACGTCGCGGATGTCGACGAGGCCGTTGCCGCCTTGTCCGATCTGCACACCGGAGATGCGGTGCTGGTCAAGGGTTCCCGTGTCGCGGCCTTGGAGCGGGTCGCCGCTGCGCTCGCAGGGGCCTGACCCGACGATGACGCCCGGTCCAGCCGCGAATGCTCCCGGGCGCCGCACCGACTCCCTGACCGGGATACGCGCGCTGGCGATGATGCTGGTGTGCGCAACACATGCCGGTTTCTGGACCGGCAAGTACACCGACGACTTCGAGGGCTGGTTTTTTGCGCGACTCGAGGTCGGGGTTGCGATCTTCTTCGTGTTGTCGGGCTACCTGCTGTTCTCGCCCTGGGTGCGGGCACTGCGCGAGGATGGTCCGAAACCGGATGTGCAGCAGTACTTCTGGCATCGTGCACGGCGAATCCTGCCGGCCTACTGGCTGACGGTTCTCGGGGTGTACCTGATCTTCCTGTGGCGCGAGGACACCTCGACCCTCGGGCACGGCGTCGGCGGATTGCTGCGCAATCTCACGCTCACGCAGATCTATGGGTTCGGTCACCTGCACTCCGGGCTGACCCAGACGTGGTCGCTGGCAACCGAGGTCGTCTTCTATCTGCTGCTGCCGGTGTTCGCCTGGTTGATCTGCCGGGTGATCTGCCGCGGGCGGTGGCGACCGGGCCGGATGATCGCCGCGGTGTCAGTGCTGATGTTGATCACCCCTGCCTGGGCGGTCCTCACCCACGAGTCAGCAGGCATCGACATCACGGCGCGGCTCTGGGCACCGGCATTCCTGGCCTGGTTCGCAGGCGGCATGTTGCTGGCGATCCTCGCGCAACTCGTACGCAGCTGGCATCCATTGCTGTCGATCCTGGTGGCGATCTTCGCGTTCCAGATCTCGTGCACCTCGCTGGCGGGCGAGCCGACGATCACGCCGAACTCGATGTCGGCGACCATCATCAAATCTGTGCTCTACCTCGTCATCGGCTTCTGTCTGATCGCACCGCTTGCCATCGGTCCGGCGGGTAATTGGTGGGACAAGGCGATGTCGCGGCCGGTCGTGGTGTGGTTCGGGGAGATCTCATACGAGTTCTTCCTGGTGCACGTCATCGTGATGGAACTCGTCATGGACCTGCTCGACTACCCGATCTTCACCGGTTCGGTGGTCGGGGTGTTCATCGTCACGGTTGTGCTGTCGACGCCGGTCGCCTGGGCGCTGCATCGGGTCACGGCACCGCTCTGGCATCGCAAAACGGCCCCGGTCGCCGCTGTCCGGTAATACTGGATGAAAGCCCCATTTTCGGAGGACCCCATGGCCCAGCACTCTGCATCCACCACCGGCGGCGGCGCCGCGCAGATCCGCGGGTGGTGCGATCGGGCGAGGATGCCGGGTAAGCACCCCGATCTCTCGGACCCCGCGGCCATCCTGATCGCCTCCGGCTTTCTCTCGGACCAGGCCCGCGCGGTCCTGGTCCGGCGCAGCACCGCCGGACTCCCCGTGCCCGCCATCGGCGGATTCGGTGAGCTCCGCAGGCTCCAGCGGGAGATCGGTCAGCTCGAGGACCAGCTGCGCAACCCACGGCTGCCCAAGGTCGCAGCCATCATCGTGAAGTCGCGGGTCGTGGCCCTCGGGCGCCGGCGCGACAGCGCACGCAATCTGGTGACCGCGTCCAAGCCAGTCTTCGCCGGATCGGTTCGGGGCATCCGGCGGGAACGTCGCGAAGGCCTGCATCTCGACTTCAGCGAGCGCGAGCGGTTGTTCAACGGTTTGCTGTTCACACCTGCGCCGAACAGTCTCGACGGCAACTACCTGCGCCGCGCCGGTGCGATGGCGGCGAGCACGGCGGCAGGAGTACTCGGACAGTTGTCAGACGGACGTTCGCGCGCCGGGCAGTGGGTCGCGGATAAAGCGGCGGTCATCGACGGCTCTGACGTCGAGGGCACGTCGACTGCGAAGTTCGTCGACGGCTACGAGACCATGCTCTACATCGCAGGCAACGCCTATGACCGGATCGTCCGCTCGCCGGCCTGGCGCAGCGATCATTTCGCGGTCCAGCGGTCGCAGATCAACGTGCACGCCGAATTGGCCGAGATCGCGGCCGACGTGATCAACCTTCGCACCGTCCGGATCGAGCTGGACCGGGTCCGCATCGTCGCGGACTCCGATGCCCGTCTGGCCGAGCAGTTGCGCTCGCGGGAGGCCGAACTGCGACCGGTGTGGTCGCAGCTGATCGATCGGGTCGGCGCGCTGTGGGACGTCGCCGACGCCGTTGCCGCGGCCGCGCAGGAACTGCAGATACTCGACCAGGTGAACTACGCCGGGACAATCGATCTCAGGATCGACCAGCTGATCGCGAGGTCGGGGGAGCGGGAGATGTCCGCCGAGAACACGCGCCGGTTGGGTGAGCAGCTGGGCGCCGGCCGATCTCACCTCCGTGACTACCGAAATATCTTGCAGGGCAATGTCACCGGCATTCTCGGAGAGCCCGTTGAGAACTCGGTCCCGCCGGCTCCTGCTCGGGGTAGGCCGCAGCTGAGCAAAGAGACGGAAGGCTGACGGGTTCAGTCTCGGCGCCACTGCTGTAGATAGCCCTTTTCCAGGTCGGTGAGTCGCCGCAGGCTCTGCTTCTCGATGTCGACCACCGCCATCTGGGTGCTCGCCACGCATGCGGGCCTGGAGTCCGGCGCCGCGCCCGCGCCACGGATCTCGTAACCGATCGTGAAGTCCACAGAACGAAAACCTTTGATCCACATGGCGATAGCCACAGGACTATCGGTGTGGCGGAGTTGTGCCTGATACCTGACCTCCACGGTCACGATCATCGCGCTCTTGATCAACGGCGCATACTGCTCGCCGGCGCTGATGAGCCAGGCCACCCGCGCTTCTTCCATCAGGGTGATCATGCGGGCGTGGTTGATGTGGCCGAAGGCGTCCATGTCCGACCATCGCACCGGTACCTGGGCGACAAACGCGAAAGAATCCCCGGAGGAAGCGTCTGTCCTGTTTTGCATATGCCGGATTCTCCATGTTCGTTGGCGGATGTCGGGGTGTGTACGCTCGAGATTAGCCTCCTGTCCTGGGCCTTTGCGACATCGGGCAACGTAGTCGGACTGTGGGCGAACCGGACGTCGTCTGTGAGTTGGGTAAGAAGACTTTCCCTCCGATCCTTACCGTCGGTACCCTTCGCGCTCGTACTCACCTAGTAATCCAGGAGACCATTTGATGCCGCGTTCCCCAGGCGTGTTCCGAGTGCTCGGCACGTTCGTCGCGTGTGGAGCGATGCTCGTATCAGGCGCGGGTGTCGCCCTCGCCGAACCCACGCCCCGGACGGCGCAGATCGAGAAGACCACCGAGGTGTCGCCGCAGCGCCACGACTTGATCGTCTCCTCGCCCGCCATGGGCGGCAAGGTTCAGATCAGTGTGCTCAGCCCCGCCGATCTGAGTTATTCGCGCGGCACGCTCTACCTGCTCGACGGAGCCGGAGCCGAGGACAAGGTCAGCGACTGGCTCACCAAGGGCGGCGCCGAGGACTACTTCGCCGACAAGGACGTCACCGTGGTCCTGCCGTCGGGCAAGGGTGCGTTCTACACCAACTGGCAGCAGCGTGACGCGGCGGTCGGCAAACCGCAGTGGGAAACATTCCTCACCAAGGAACTGCCGCCCCTGATCAACTCCGCGTTCAACGGCAACGGCAACAACGCGGTCGCCGGGCTGTCGATGGGCGGAC
Organism: Williamsia sp. 1135; assembly: GCF_002095395.1. Lineage (GTDB taxonomy): Bacteria > Actinomycetota > Actinomycetes > Mycobacteriales > Mycobacteriaceae > Williamsia. Next base: position 4,117 of record NZ_MJEI01000053.1, on the reverse strand, counting down.
AGGCCGCGTACGCCTTGGCCTCGCGGCATCCTGGCCTCTACACGGGGGCGGGATCGCTCAGTGGGTGCCCTCCGGTGACGGGGCTGGCGAACGAAGGCTACGTGCGGACGACCATGGCCAAAGACGGCGGCGACGCGACCAACATGTGGGGTCCTTTCGGATCGTCGGGCTGGGCGGCACACGATCCCTCGAAGCGTCTCGACGCACTCCGGGGCAAGAACCTCTACATCTCGGCGGGGTCGGGACTTCCCGGACCGCTGGACCAGACGACCGAACTCGACGACGGCATGAGCCGGGAGCAGACGATCGCCGCCGGCGCCGCACTCGAGATCGGTGCCTACCGCTGCTCGGTGGAGTTCGCCGTGGTGATGCGGGCCCACGGGGTCGACGCGACGGAGAACTTCCACCTCATCGGCACCCACGCCTGGCCGTACTGGGCCGAGGACCTCAAGGCCATGTACCCGGTGCTCGCCAGGGGTTTGTAGGACTTCGCTCGCCGCACCCCGGCGCTCGGGTAGGTTCCCAGATCGGGGCGGCGACGAGAGCAAGGACTTCTTGGTGAGACGAGGACCGCGCGCCGTGCGCCGGCTGGGCGTCGCCGCGTTTGTGGCAGTGGCGATGGTTTCGGGTTCGTTCGCACCGGCGGCGGCACATCCGGTGGCCGCATCCGTCGACCGCGTCGACGTCGTCGGTCCGCAGCGTCACGACCTGCTGATCAATTCACCTGCGATGGGCCACCCGGTCCGGATCACCGTGCTCTTGCCGCGGACCTCGCAGGCGCGCGGCAATCTCTACCTCCTCGACGGCGGTGGTAGAAAAACCGGCGTCAGCGACTGGATCAACGAGGCGGACGCGGAGAAGTTCTTCTCCGACAAGAACGTCAACGTGGTGCTGCCCGCCGGTCAGGGTGCGTTCTATACCGATTGGGAGCGCACCGACCCGGCCTTCGGCCGCCCGCGGTGGGAGACCTTCCTCGCCGACGAACTGCCACCGCTGATCGACGAGGTCTACGACGGCAACGGAAACAACGCGATTGCCGGGCTGTCGATGGGCGGGCAGGCCGCCTACACCCTCGCGACCCGCAACCCGGACCGCTACACCGGGGTGGGTTCGGTGAGCGGCTGCCCGCCGACGACAGGCACCGGCAACGAGGCGCAGATTCGCGCAGTCGTCGCGAGGGACGGTGGTGACGCGTCCAACATGTGGGGTGGCTGGGGCGGCCAGGGATGGGTGGACCACGACCCGGCGCGCCGACTCGACGCACTTCGCGACATGAACATCTTCATCGCCGCCGGATCCGGCGTACCCGGACCGCTGGACCAGAAGACACGCCTGGATCCCGGGCGCAGCCGCCTCGAGAAGATCGCGACGGGGTCGGTGCTCGAAATCGGGGCGCGTGAGTGCTCGGAGAAGTTCGCCGAGCTCATGCGTGCCGACGGTCTCCGGCCCACCGAGCACTTCCGCTCGATAGGTACCCACGCGTGGCCTTACTGGGCCGAGGATCTGAAGGTGATGTACCCGGTGCTCGCCAGAGGTTTGTAGGCGTCCCAGATCCTCGCCGGGTGGGTGGACGGGTCTAGCGGGCGACGCGAGCTTCCGCGAAATCCAGGAACGTGTTGTTCTCGTGCGCCTCGGTCACCGTCACCCGAGCGCCCTCGCCGGCGAACGGCCGGATGATGACCCCGGCCTCGGTGGCGTCGCGCGCGAAAGCGAGCGCGTCCTCGCCGAGATCGAGCCAGATGAAGTTGGCCTGACTCGGCGGGACCGAGTACCCGGCCTGCCGCAGACGTCCGGTGACGCGCTCACGCTCGACCGCTATCGCGTCGGTGCGGGCGAGGAGTTCGGGCGCGGCATGCAGGCTGGCGATTGCCGCGGCCTGGGCCAACGAGTTGACGCTGAACGGGACGTGGACCTTCAGCAGCGCGTTGGTCACCGCCGGATCTGCGACCGCGTAACCCACCCGCAGCCCGGCGAGTCCGTAGGCCTTGGAGAACGTCCTCAGCACGACCAGGTTCGGGTACCGGCGGGTGAGCTCGATCGCGTCGAACCGCTGCGCCTCAGAGGGCCTCAGATACTCGACGTAGGCCTCGTCCAACGCGACCAGCACATCGGCGGGAACTCTTGCGAGAAAGGCTTCCAGGGCGTCGGCATCGACCACTGTGCCCGTGGGGTTGTTCGGGTTGCACACGAAGATCAGCCGGGTGCGATCGGTGATCGCGTCGGCCATCGCGGGCAGGTCGTGGACGCGACCGTCGGTCAGCGGCACCTGAACGGGGGTGGCGCCCGCCACCCGGGTCGCGAGCGGGTAGGTCTCGAACGAGCGCCACGCGAAGAGGACCTCGTCGCCGGGCCGCGTCGCGATGGTGATCAGGTTCTGACACAACGTGACCGACCCGCACCCGGTCTGCACGTTCTCCGGCGCGACGTCGAGGTGCTTGGCGAGCTCACTCGTCAGCTCGACTGCGCCGTTGTCGGGGTAGCGATTGATCGCGGCGGCCGCCTCGGCGATCGCCGTCGCGACGCTGGGCAACGGACCGAAGGTCGTCTCGTTGCTGGCCAGCTTCAGCGCGCCGGGGATGTTCTTGCCGGGTACGTAGGCCGGGACGTCGGCGAGGTCGGGGCGGATGTGCGGTGTCACCTGACCCAATCTAGGCCACGCCAAAAGGCCCGCGACAAGCCGGTTTGCTCCGGCCGCTATCTGCTGTGTACTGTTTTGCTTCGGCAGTTCGAAAGGACTCCACCAGGAGGCGTGCCAGAGCGGCCGAATGGGACTCACTGCTAATGAGTTGTCTCGCTAAAACGAGACCGGAGGTTCAAATCCTCTCGCCTCCGCCAGAGCACCAGCCTGACGAAAATTTAAAAGCACGCGCCCGTAGCTCAACGGATAGAGCACCTGACTACGGATCAGGAGGTTAGGGGTTCGAATCCCTTCGGGCGCACAAAAGTACGGTCCGGATCTGCACTCACGTGCGGTCCGGGCCGTATTTCTTTGGTCGGTCACGACACCGGTGAGGTATTTTCGGTGTGTGAGGCATACGCAGTGCACCCAAGGTATGGCGTTCGCGCCGACGCTGTGGGTCCTGCCGCATCCGGGCACCAATGGCTACCTGTCGACGTGGGGTGCTGTTCTTGCGGGTTATCCGCCGCGAGAGCGCTGACTTCTTCCGCCAGTCCAATCGAGACCGCGCCTCTGAGCTATTTTTAGCGCAGCCGTCAACACGATCGAGTCCTCAACGCGCTACCGTCGCTCGATCGCGGATCGCACTGAGCATCCTGGTAACGGTTCTCGTCAACATGGAACGATCCGAGGAGAATTCCCATGCGTGACAACAGCAATCGACCCGGGCGCCTCGCACTCTTCGCGCGTGGCTCCTGGGCTGAGACGTCCCGTGTATCGAGCATCCTGCGCAAAGAGACCGTCGGTGGCGCGTTGCTGCTGGTGGCGACCGTGATTGCCCTGGTGTGGGCCAACTCTCCCTGGTCGGAGGCGTACACGAGTCTCGGGGAGTTGAAGGTCGGTACCGACGCCTTGGGTGTGCACCTGGATCTTTCGCTCGAGACGTGGGCTGCCGATGGCCTGTTGGCGATCTTCTTCTTTGTCGTCGGTCTCGAACTCAAACGGGAGTTCGTCGCCGGTGATCTGCGTGATCCTGCCCGTGCGGCGCTACCGATTGCTGCTGCGGTCGGCGGCATGATCGTGCCGGCGGTGATTTTCGTTGCGTTCACCGCTCATGTCGGGGACGGCGCCATGAAGGGCTGGGCAATTCCTACGGCCACCGATATCGCTTTCGCCGTCGCTGTTCTCGCTGTCATCTCGACCCACCTGCCTGCTGCCTTGCGCACGTTCCTGCTCACGTTGGCGGTGGTCGATGATCTGTTGGCGATCACCGTGATCGCGGTGTTCTACACCGAGGACATCAATCTGACCGCGCTGGCGGTGGCCGCCGTGCCGCTGGCGTTGTTCGCGTTCTGCGTGCAACGCCGGATTCGCTCGTGGTGGCTGTTGATTCCTCTGGCCACGTTGACGTGGGTGTTCGTGCACGAGTCCGGCGTGCACGCGACGGTCGCCGGAGTTCTCCTCGGCTTCACCGTTCCGGTGCTGCGCAGTAAAGCCGCC
>NZ_MJEI01000087.1 GCF_002095395.1 Williamsia sp. 1135 | reverse complement strand
GTCTTGTTGCCCGTGGGCCGGACTGTGGTCGAGTCCTGCTTGGCGAGGTCGCGAGCGTGTTCGGCGGAAATGACGCCATGGCCTTCGAGGTAGCCGGGCTCGTCGTCCTCACCATCGAGCGTGGACTGATTCGCGATCGCATGGAGCACAATTTTGACGTCGACCCCACCAATCTGCTGCGTCTTGACCAGCGGCCAGATCTCCGCTTCACAGGGATGCTCGTCGTCCTCATCACACAAGCACGCGAACTCGCGGCCCATCGTGATCGCGAACAACGCATCGGACATCCGCTGAGCCTTCTTGCGCGGATCGCGCCGGCAGGTCGACTTCGCCAACATCTCCAACCGCTTCATGATGATCGCCGTGTGCTCAGCCGACAACGTCGCAGTCAGGCTGCCCATCCCGTTCTGCTCACCCTCGCTCCAGACTCCACGCTTGTCTTTGGCGTCCTTGCGGTCTTCGCGGATCAGGTCCGGATCGCGCCGGAAGATGGTGGCATCGATCATGTCCCGCATAGCCTTGCTCGACCACGACCCCTTGCCGCGCAAACTCTCTGCGATGTCGCGGTCGATGTCGGCAGCATGGTCGGTGCCTTCGATCAAATCCGTGCGAGAGACGATCTTCGGGATGTGATGCCAGGCCACCAGACCATGCTTGAGGGCCAGTGCCACCTTCGGCAACCGGTCCCGCAACGCGAGCGCACAGGTGAGATGACTTTCCGCTGCCGTCTGAGACAGCCGATTCGCCAGAGCCAGGCGGGCTGCGGCCTGGACGTACGCGTCCTGCAGGAAATCATGAGAAGCAACGCTTTCGGCTTCGAGCTGGCGGTGCAGCTCCGCGGCATAGGCGTAGCGGGCCCATTCCAGATAACCCTGCCCGGTCAGCGCCCGCTCGATCGAGGCCAACAAGTCATTGGCCCGCAACGACATCGCCGGCGTTATCCCGGTGATGGAGGGGTCCAGACTCGGCCACGGTTCGAACATACTTGCTAACCTACGGCAGGGGTCTGACACGACAACGACCAAAACAGGCCTACCGCGACCCCAGACCAAGATTCATCTATTCAGATGACGAGGTGTCCTTCGTTCTACTTCTTCTTGGTTCCGGGAAGCACACCAGAGTCTATGACGGCCTTCACGAAAGGCTTGGTGGCAGAGAGCAATTCCTCCGACTTCGGATCACCGGCCCACGCGCCTGCCGCGGCGTCGTCGGTGAGTTCTTCGATGTGGTCGTACAGTTTGCCGCCCGCGGCCGTCATCGCCTCCCCGCTGTCCGTCCGTTCGAGCAGACCTCGTGCAACGAGGCGATCGACGGCAGCGTCCCAGTCCTCGTCGCTCCAGCCGCGAGTGATCATCACCAGCTTCTTACCGAGCGCGCGACGCCGCAGGTTCGGATCTGGATGCGGGGATTCGTGCAACACCAACGCCTCGAGCCGATCCAGACCGGCGATCACCAATGCCGCGATGTGCGCGTCCCCACGCCACTCTCGGATGATCGCGATGGAGTGCCACAACCGCACGTGCGGCTGGGGCGGTGGTGTCGACGCCGCCCACGCTGCGGCCAGTGGTCGTCCACCCATGGGCAGAGTCGCAGCCTTTTCGGCGTAGCGATCGGCCAGCTCATCGAGGGCCGGGTCACCGATCCGGTCGCCGAGTATTGGGCGGAGGGTCTCGTCGAGCATCTGGTAGCGGCGGGAGTCGACCACGTCGAGGCCGACCGCCTTCGCGGCGTCCCAGCCCGGCGTGACGACCGCGGGACTGAAGTTGAAGAACGCTGCCGCGACAACCGCCGCGTCACACGGGCCCAGTGGTGCACCTCGGGCCCCTACGTACCAGCCGTGGAAGTCCAATCCGGTGTCGGCGCAGGCGCCCTTGATCTCGGGGCTGAAGTACGCGAGGACGTGAAACGGCTCGAGGGTCTCGTACGCCGCGCGGGCGAGTGCCCGGTCGGACGCCGAGTACTTGAATGTCATCCGTTCTTCCTACCGGACACGACCGGCTCACCTGAGCGGATCACCGGGTTCCGACCAGTGAGAGCAGCTGCAGCTTTTCATAGCTCTCGGTTCCGGGGACAGCGGTGTAGACCAGAAGCGCATGCGACTGCACGGGATCGAGAAGTGTCTGGCAGGTCAACTCCAGCGCACCGAGTTCGGGATGCATGAACTTCTTCACCTCGTGTGGTCTGATTCCGACCTCATGGGTGTCCCAGACATTGCGGAACTCCTCGCTCTGCGTAAGCAACAGATCGGCCAGGTGCGCTGCGTAGGAATCGGGACCTCTAAGCGTGACCACTCCGCGGAGGCCGGACACCCACATACGGGTGAGGAACGGATGCTCTTCGGGCGCATAGAGCGAACGGCTCGCGGGATCGGTGAACCAGCGATAGCCGATACTGCGGGCAGGGCCGTTGTAGGCGGTCAGGTCCCCGGTGAGCGCAACGCCGAGTGCAGTCTGCCGCAACGTCTCGCCGAGTTCGGTGACTATCTCTGCGGGGGTGTCGTGCAGGCGGTCGAGGATGCGTTGTAGACCGGGGTTGATGTGCTCACTGGCGGGGCCCCGCGTCGGGGGGTGATGTCCGGCGAGCCGGAACAGGTGGTCACGCTCCTCGACCGAGAGGTGCAGGCCCTGCGCGATGGCGGCGATCATCTGCTCGGACGGCTGCGGTCCGGTCTGGCGTTCGATACGCGCGTAGTAGTCGGTCGACATGTGGCAGAGTGACGCCACTTCTTCTCGCCGCAGTCCAGTGGTCCTACGGCGTGATCCGCGCGGGAGGCCCACGTCCTCGGGCTGGAGCGCCTCCCTGCGGCGACGCAGGAAGTCCGCCAGTCCGGTCCGGTCGATGACCATGTCGCCTCCTGGGTTCGTCTTCTTCCTATCGTGCACGCCGCCGCTCATCCACGGCTTCCCGATCAGTGGATAAGCGAGCCCTGCCCACTTCGCCCGCGGTGGACGAACGTGAAAGCACCACCAGACCTCCAGGAGAGACACATGCCACGCACACCCATCGAGATCACCATCCCCGACCTGTCCGGCCAACGCGCCGTCGTGACCGGAGCCAGCGACGGTATCGGGCTCGGCATCGCCAGCAGACTCGCCGCGGCGGGAGCCGAAGTGCTTCTGCCCGTTCGCAATGTACGCAAAGGCGAGGCGGCGATCGCCACGATTCTTCAGAAGCACCCCACTGCGCAGGTCTCACTGCGCGACCTCGACCTGTCGTCGCTCGCGTCCGTCGCCGCTCTCGGCGAGACGCTGCGGGCGGAGGATCGGCCGATCCACATTCTCGTGAACAACGCCGGCGTCATGACCCCGCCTGACCGCCAGACCACCGCCGACGGGTTCGAGATCCAGTTCGGAACCAACCATCTCGGCCACTTCGCACTCACCGCCCACCTGCTGCCGCTCTTGATCGCCGGCCATGCGCGGGTGACGTCGCAGGTCAGCATCGCGGCGAACAGCGGGTCCATCAACTGGGACGACCTGCAGTGGGAACACTCGTACGACGGCATGAAGGCCTACAGCCAATCGAAGATCGCGTTCGGGCTGTTCGGCCTGGAACTCGACCGGCGGAGTCAGGCGAACGGCTGGAACATCACCAGCAACCTCGCTCATCCGGGAATCGCTCCCACAAATCTCCTCGCCGCACGCGCAGAACTCGGCCGCGACAAGGAAACAGTCGGCCGGAGGGTCATCCGGGCCCTCTCCGATCGGCGCATTCTGGTCGGCACGGTCGAAACAGCCCAGCTGCCGGCGCTGTACGCCGCGACCTCTCCCGACGCCGAGCGAGGTGGTCTCTACGGACCGCGTGGGGTCGGGCACGTCGGAGGCGGCCCCGGAAAGCAAAAGCTCTACTCCCGGCTTCGCCACACCGAGGCGGCGACGCGAATCTGGCAGGTCTCTGAAAAGCTCACGACATCGTTCACCTGGTAGATCTCCGCTCTCGTGTTCGCCCTCGATGAACAGCGCTACCTGGCGGAACAAAGCTCCTGGTGCCGAAGTTGAGCCAGACGTACTTAACTTTGGAGGAAACATGACCGAACTCAATCGCCTGCCGGTGTTGTTCCTGACCGATCCCGTCCTGCTTCCCGGCATGGTGGTCCCGGTCGAACTGGATGACGCCGCACGCGCTGCCGTCGACGCTGCGAAAGCCAGCGATGCCGGCAAACTACTGGTCGCTCCACGCCTGGACGACCGCTACCCCGCCTACGGCGTCGTCGCCTCGATCGTGCAGCTGGGCCGGATGGCCGGTGGCCAGTCGGGCGCTGTGCTCAAGGGCGAATCTCGCGCGCACATCGGCTCCGGAACCACCGGCCCCGGCGCTGCTCTCTGGGTCGAGGTCGAGCCCGTCGAAGAAACCGATGTCACCAGCGACGTCCGTGAACTCGCCGCCGAATACAAACAACTGGTGCTGGCAATGCTTCAGCGGCGCGAGGCCTGGCAGGTCATCGACTCGGTGAACAAACTGAGCGACCCCTCGGCCCTGGCCGACACCGCCGGCTACGCCTCGTACCTCACTGACGTACAGAAGCGCGAGATGCTCGAAACCCCCGATGTGGGTGAGCGTCTGCGCACCCTGATCACCTGGACCCGTGACCATCTCGCCGAGGTCGAGGTCAACGACAAGATCGCAGGCGATGTCCGCGACGGCATGGAGAAGACGCAGAAGGAATTCCTGCTGCGTCAGCAACTCGCCGCCATCCGTAAGGAACTCGGCGAGGACGAGCCCGACGGGAGCGACGACTATCGCGCCCGCGTCGAGTCCGCCGAGCTGCCCGACAACGTCCGCGAAGCCGCGATGCGTGAGGTCGGCAAGCTGGAGCGGGCAAGCGACCAGAGTCCCGAAAGCGGCTGGATCCGAACTTGGTTGGACACCGTCCTCGATCTTCCGTGGAACGTCACCACCACCGACTCCACCGACATCAAGGGTGCCCGCGCGATCCTCGATGCCGATCACCACGGTCTCGACGATGTGAAGGATCGCATCGTCGAATACCTCGCGGTTCGTGCCCGTCGGGCTGAGCGTGGCCTGCAGGTCGTCGGCGGACGTGGATCCGGCGCCGTCATGGTGCTGGCCGGTCCTCCCGGCGTCGGTAAGACGTCGCTGGGTGAGAGCGTCGCCCGCGCCCTGGGCCGCAAGTTCGTCCGCGTCGCACTCGGCGGCGTGCGCGACGAGGCCGAGATCCGCGGTCACCGGCGTACCTATGTCGGCGCGCTCCCGGGCCGTATCGTTCGGGCGATCGGCGAGGCGGGCTCGATGAATCCTGTTGTGCTGCTCGATGAAATCGATAAGGTCGGCGCGGACTACCGCGGCGACCCCAGCGCAGCGCTGCTCGAGGTCCTGGATCCCGCGCAAAACCACACGTTCCGCGATCACTACCTCGATCTGGATCTCGACCTGTCAGACGTGGTCTTCCTGGCGACCGCCAACGTGATCGAACAGATCCCGTCGGCCTTGCTCGACCGCATGGAGCTCGTCACCATCGACGGCTACACCGACGACGACAAGGTGGTCATCGCCCGCGACTACCTGCTGCCGCGTCAGCAGGAGCGCGCAGCGATCACCGACGACGAGGTCGATGTCACCGACGATGCACTGCGCAAGATCGCGGCGGACTACACCCGGGAGCCCGGTGTTCGTCAGTTCGAGCGATTCCTCGCCAAGCTGATGCGCAAAGTGACCACTGCCCTGAGTAATTCGTCCAACGGCGCCAAGATCACCGTGGACGAGCCCGATCTGGTCGGTTATCTCGGCAAGCCCCGGTTCACCCCGGATTCGGAAGAGCGGACGGCGGTGCCCGGTGTCGCAACCGGACTCGCAGTCACCGGGCTCGGTGGCGATGTGCTCTACATCGAAGCCGGATCCACGGACGGAGAAGGCCTGGTCCTGACCGGACAGCTCGGCGACGTGATGAAGGAGTCGGCGCAGATCGCACTGAGCTATGTGCGTTCGCACGCAGTCGAATTCGGGATCGATCCGAAGAGTCTCGAGCGGAGCATCCACGTCCACGTTCCGGCCGGTGCCACTCCGAAGGACGGACCGTCCGCGGGTGTCACCATGGTCACCGCACTGGTGTCGATGGCGACCGGACGCAAGGTCCGGGCGGACGTCGCGATGACCGGTGAGGTCACCCTGAACGGCCGCGTGCTGCCGATCGGTGGCGTGAAGCAGAAGCTCCTCGCCGCAGCGCGATCGGGGATGACGACCGTCTTCATTCCGGCACGCAACGAGCCCGATCTCGATGACGTCCCGGCCGAGGTCCTCGAAGCACTGACCGTGCATCCGATGACCGACGTCGCCGACATCATCGCGCAGGCGCTGGAGCCGGTCGAGCAGACTGCGTCCGCCGCGGCCTGACGTTCGACGCGACGACCCCACCGACATCTCGACGGTCGGTGGGGTCGTCGTCTATCGTCCATGGGGTGCCGACTGATCGTCGTAACCGCTTCACCCTCGCTCTCCAGAGGCGAGTGGGCAACCCCGTCGCCAAGCTGTCCCCGTTCCAGACCCTTCTGGAGACGACGGGCCGCAAGTCTGGTGAACCGCGCCGCACGGCGCTCGGCGGGCGCCGGGTCGGCAACGAGTTCTGGCTCGTGTCGGAGTTCGGGACCGGATCGCAGTACATCAAGAACATCCAGGCCGATCGGCACGTCCGGGTGCGCCTGCGCGGCAAGTGGCACACCGGAACCGCGCATCTCTTACCCGACGATGACGCGGCAGCACGGCTCAAGACGCTGCCCTCCCTCAACAGTTTTGGCGTCCGGACGTTTGGTACGAACCTGCTGACCGTCCGCGTCGATCTGGACTGACATGGCCTACGACGAGCATCTCGCCGACCGGATCCGCGAATTGGTCGGCCCCGAGCCCGGGGTGTCCGAGAAGCGGATGTTCGGCGGACTGGCTTTTCTGATCAACGGGCACATGGCCGTTGCCGCCAGCGGTCAAGGCGGACTCATGGTCCGGGTGGACCGCGACGAGCGCGATGCGCTGCTTACGGGCAAATCCGTGTCACCGATGATCATGCGTAACAAAGAGACCCGGGGATGGCTTCGCGTCGACGCCGACGGTCTCAAGACCAAACGACAGCTGCAGACGTGGGTTGCGCGCGGAGTCGAACAGGCCCGGTCGACGCCGTAGAATCGGTGGTCAGGGAGCCTGTTTCCACCAGGCGATCACGTACAGCGCCAGCGACGCGACCAGACCGGCGAGAACCCACAGCACCACGGAGTAGTCGACCCACGATCCGAATGGCGGTGTGCCGGGAAAGATGTTGCGCAGGGGCAGCACAGCGAACAACATCACCGCGAACCACGTGACCATCGGGGGCTGAAATGCCTTGCGGCGACGTACGGTCTGGATCGACACGAAGAGGGTACAGATCGGCAGGACGACAAGCATCACGCACAACGCGAGGTCGAACGTCAGTGACCCGGCAGTCCTCGCCGAGGTGATCGTGAAAGCCTGCCCTTCGGACGGGTCGGTGTCGCCGGCTTCGACGTCCCAGCCGATCAGCGAATCGGTGATCGCTACCTCGGTGGGCAGCGCCGCGTCGTTCGGGCCGTAGGCCTGCACGGCAACCGACTCCGATGTGTAGCTGTCGAAAGGCCAGTGCCGAATGTCGCCGTCGCTGTACAACGTCACCGGCAATGTGCCAGGCCGCGACCCGCTCGAGAACTCGATGTTCGCGGCGGAGACCATCGGCGAGACATCTATCAGCAGATCCTCTTTGAGGTCGCCCCTCGCATCGAGCAGGTCGGGGCCTGGATAGACCGAAACATGACCGCCCACCGAGTAGTCGGCACCGTTCACAGCATCTATGTCCAGATAGATCAGCACCCCGTTCGCTGCCGGTTCACGCGAATCCGAATCGTCGTCGGTGTTTCCCGCGGCGTAGGCCACCAGCACAGCGATGTAGACGATCAGCAAACCGACAACAATTGCCAGACCCTTTATCCACGTTGGCGATTTACCGGTCTCCACCATTTGGTGAGTGTATCGGCTAGAGCTCGAAATAGAGGACGTTGTCGGCCCAGTTGCCATCACCGTTCGATGTGGTGACCACATGCAGGAGGATCGGAGTGAAGCCGCAGTCGAAGGCAGTGGCGACGGACGACTCCCCTGGCTCGAGAGTGCCGAAGGTGTACGGCCACAGCCCGGGCTGGCGCAATGACTCCTAACCCTCACCGAGCCGCTGTCGAAATGTCATCAGATTCCTCCCCACCGTGCCCTCATGCCTGGGTAGGTTACTCGTCAGGTAATACATACGAGGGGAAGATCGAGCATGGGAACAGTTCGGCACAGCTCGCAGGTCAGCGCGCCGCGAGAACGCGCGTTCGCCTACGTCAACGACCACGAGCACGTCCCTGAGTGGATGTTCGGGGTGAAGAAGTTCGACCCGGTCTCGGAGGTCACCTACGGACTCGGCTCCTCTTTCGACGTCGCCATGAACGTGGGCCCGAAGGCGTTGTCCGCCACGGTGGAGGTCACCGAGTTCATCGAGAACGAGTTGATCCGTCTCGAATCGATCAAGGGATTCACCGCGGCAACTGTCTGGCGATTCGCCGACACCGAGAGCGGGACGAACGTGTCTGTGGAATTCTCCTACGAGCTTCCCGGCGGCATCGCCGGGCGCGCGTTGGGCGCGATGATCGAACCTTTTGCAGGACAGGTCATCAAACACACCGATTCATCGCTCAAAGCCAAACTGGACGCGCCCGCCTGACCCGTTTCCTCCCGGGGTCAGGGGACGATGTTCACCATTCGTCCGAGTACGACGATGACCTTGCGGGGTTCGCCGTCGAGGAGCTCGACGATCTTGGGGTCGGCGAGCGCCGCGGCGCGAACCGTTGCCTCATCGGCGTCGGCGGCAACCGTGATCCGGCTCTTGACCTTGCCCTTCACCTGGATCGCATACTCGATGGTGTCGTTGACGAGCCAGACCGGGTCCGGGGTCGGGAAGGGTCCGTGCGCCAGAGACTCCGTGCCGCCCAACCGCTCCCACAGTTCCTCCGCCGCGTGCGGAGCGACCGGCGCCAGCATCAACACCAATGGCTGTACCGCATCTCGCGGCGCACCAGCGGGGTACTGCTTGGTCAGATGATTGGTCAGCTCGATCAACTTCGCGACGGCGGTGTTGTCGCGGAGGTTGCTGTAGTCCTCGCGCACGCCGGCAATCGTCTTGTGCAGCAACCGGTTCGTGTCGTCGACCAGCGCATCGTCGGTGACCCTGGTCGCGCCGGTCTCCTCGTCGACCACCAGCCGCCACGCTCGCTGCAAGAACCGCTGGGCCCCCACGACGTCCTTGGTCGCCCAGGCCCGTGAGGTGTCCAGCGGGCCCATGGACATCTCGTACACCCGTAGGGTGTCGGCGCCGTAGTCGCGGCAGATGTCGTCGGGCGCAACGGAGTTCTTGAGCGACTTGCCCATCTTCCCGTACTCGCGGTTGACCTCGTTGCCCTCGTAGAAGAACTTTCCATCTTCTTCGGTGACCTCTTCGGCCGGCACGTAGATGCCCCGCGAGTCGGTGAACGCGTACGCCTGGATCATGCCCTGGTTGTAGAGCCGGCGGTATGGCTCGGCCGAGGAGACGTGACCGAGGTCGAAGAGCACCTTGTGCCAGAACCGTGAATAGAGCAGGTGCAGCACCGCGTGCTCGACACCACCGACGTAGAGATCGAGTCCACCGGGATCGGTCGGGCCGTGCAGGTCCGGGCGCGGGCCCATCCAGTACGCCTCGTTCTCCTTGGCGCACAATTCCTTCGAGTTCTCGGGGTCGATGTACCGCAGCTGGTACCAGGAGCTACCCGCCCATTGCGGCATCACATTGGTGTCGCGGGTGTAGTCCTTGAGCCCGTCGCCCAGGTCGAGTTCGACGTTGACCCAGTCGGTCGCCTTCGCCAGCGGCGGTGACGGCTCACTGTCCGCGTCGTCGGGATCGAACGAGATCGGCGCGTAGTCGACGACATCCGGGAGCTCCACCGGCAGCATCGAGTCCGGGATCGAATGTGGCGCTCCCGCAGCGTCATAGACGATGGGGAACGGCTCGCCCCAGTACCGCTGCCGAGCGAACAACCAATCCCGCAGCTTGTATTGGATCGTGCCGCGGCCGGAGCCCTCTGATTCCAGCTTCTCGATGATCGCGACCTTGGCGTCGTCGACGGACTTGCCGGTCAAGAATCCGGAGTTCACCAAAGGTCCGTCACCCGAGTACGCCTGTTCGGCGACGCCCTGCTCGGATCCGATCACCTCGATGATCGGGAGCCTGAAGGCGGTGGCGAACTCGTAGTCGCGGCCGTCGTGAGCGGGCACGGCCATGATCGCACCCGTGCCGTAGCCGATGAGCACGTAGTCGGCGATGAACACGGGAACCTGCTCGCCGTTCACAGGATTCGTCGCGTAACTCCCGGTGAAGACGCCGGTCTTCTCCTTGTTCTCCTGACGCTCGAGATCCGACTTGGCGGCGATGGTCTCGCGATACTTCGCCACGGCGGCCGCGGGTGTCGCGGCGCCGAAGGTCCACAGCGAGTCGACGTCGTCGGGCCACGCCGCAGTCGTGAGCTTGTCGACCAACTCGTGCTCGGGGGCGAGCACCATGTACGACGCACCGAACAGCGTGTCGGGGCGGGTGGTGAAGACCTCGATGGGCCCGGCCGGGGAATCGAACGAGACCTGCGCACCCCGGGATCGGCCGATCCAGTTGCGCTGCATGGTCTTGACCTTCTCGGGCCAGTCCAGCAGGTCCAGGTCGTCGAGGAGCCGATCGCTGTAGGCGGTGATCCGCATCATCCACTGCCGCAGGTGTTTCCGGAACACCGGAAAGTTGCCGCGGTCACTGCGGCCGTCGGCGGTGACCTCTTCGTTGGCCAGCACGGTGCCCAGCCCCGGGCACCAGTTGACGAGGGAGTCGCTCTGGTAGACGAGCCGATATTCGTCGATGACATCGGCTCGGGCAGCCTGGTCGAGGTCCGCCCAGACCCTGCCGTCGGCCAGAGTCCTTGTTCCCGAATCGAGTTCGGCGATCAGCTCCGGGATGCGGCGGGCCTTGCCCTGCTCGGCGTCGTACCAGGCGTTGTAGATCTGCAGAAAGATCCACTGGGTCCAGTGATAGAACTCGACATCGGTGGTGGCAACCCGGCGACGCTCGTCGTGCCCTAGGCCGAGGCGGCGGATCTGCTCCAGATACCGCTCGATGTTGGCCTCTGTGGTTGTGCGCGGATGGGTACCGGTCTGTACCGCGTACTGCTCGGCGGGCAAGCCGAACGAGTCGAAGCCCATCGTGTGCAGGACGTTGTGGCCGTTCATCCGGTGGAAGCGCGCATAGACATCCGTGGCGATGAAGCCCAGCGGGTGCCCGACGTGCAGGCCCGAGCCCGACGGGTACGGGAACATGTCCTGGACGAACAGCTTGGCGTCGGGTCCGGCGAACTCCGAGAGGTCGCCGGCCAGCTCACCGACGGGGTTGGGTGCTTCGAAGGTGCGCCGCTCGGTCCAGTTCCGCTGCCAGCGCTCCTCGATCTGCCCCGCGAGCTGCGCCGTATAACGGTGCTGCGGGGAATCGTCAGGGCCAGGAGTCGTCGAACCAGTCACTTGACCAGCGTAAAGCGTTGCTCGCGAGCCCCACACCGCGGCCTGCGCAGTGCTGATTTGCACCGGGCTCGTATCCTGTTCTGGTGACCGTTGCTGCCCTGATCTTCGCCGCTCTCGCGCTGGTGCTGGCGCTGGTCTGCCTGACCGCAGGCGTCCTCGGAACCCTGTCCCGGCTGCCGCGAAATCGCTGGCTCGGCGTCCGGTCGGCCGAAACACTGCAGAGCGATGACGCGTTCGTCCTCGCCAACCGCGTGGCAGGACCGGGCGTCATCTGCGCCGGCGTGGTGCTGGCCATGGGCGCGGCCCTGGCTGCAGCACTCGGCGACGGAGTCGGTCTGATCGTCGCCCTTGCCGCCATCACCGTCGGCATCGGCATTGCAGGCGTGGTGGGTTCCCTCGCCATCCGTGCCGCAGTCGTCGCCGCACCCGACCCGGCGTCCGACTGCGGCGTCTCCGGAGGATGCACCAGTTGCTCGCTGCAGAGCATGTGTGTGACCGAGGACAGCGCCGCAGGCCCGAAGGCCTGACGCCTCACTCCTTGTTGGTGGCTTTCCGTAGCCGCTCGATGTGCTCGGAAGCCTCGGCTTTCGTGAGGTCGGCCGTGATCGTCTCGCCCGCGTCGCGAGCCAGGGTGTCCAGGTAACTACGCTGCGCCCCGGTCATCGGCTCATCCCCGGTCACCCAGTCGTCAGGATCCTTCTCGGTCGTGTTGCCCGCGCCTGCGCCCAGGACCTCACCCGTATCGGGTTCCGCCGAACTGCCATTCTCCGAATCTTTGTTCGATGTCATGTCGTCGGTCTACCCAGAACTTCAGGGAACCAATCGCGACACCGGCAGATTGATGAAACTCGGCGCGTTCGGGTCGAGCTGGATGTGTTCGGGCTTGAGTTCCGACTCGTTCAGGAGTGGCCGCAGTGGCAGCCCCTTGGGGAAGTTCATCGCGAACACGTCGACGCGTAGCCGATGCCCGGGTTTGATCAGCGCATCCGTGGCCAGCAGACCGACGTCCAGTTGCACCGGCTGACCGGGGACCACCGGCTGACGGGTCTCCAGGGTCAGCGAGTTCACCGGGTCGACCACATCACCGTTCGGTGCGTAGCCGGTCTTCTCCTCATCGAGTGCGCGCAGCGACGCCATCACCTGACCGGAGGTCAGCACCGTCGAGGTGCCGTCGGGTGCCACATCGTTCAGCGTCGCCGTCCAGTAACCGTCCGTGGCGTCCATGACCGTGTTCAGGTGCAGGTTCACCGGACCACTCACAGTCGTCGCCGTCGTCACCGGCGCCGTGGTGAACGTCAGCGCATTGGACTCGGCGATCCGGGCATCATCGGCGCAGAAGGAGAACACCCCGACGATCCCCGCGGTCTGCTGGGCGGCGTCCCGTGAGCACAGCGTCGTCAGGCCTGGTGCGATCGTCAACCGGCCACGGCTGTTCGATGGCGCCGTGGACAGAGACCCGTCGCGCACGGCGTGCGGCGCGGTGCCGCTGGCCCGGTCGGACAGGTACAGCCGCTGGTTCTCCATCCCCGGCTGCGGGAAGTCCGCGGCGGTGATCCACCCGTTGCCCTGCTGGTAAAGCGTGGCCGGACCGTAGTTCTCGATCCCGTTGTCGATGCCCTTGAGCCACTTGTCGAACCAGGCCTGCTGCAACACATCCAGCCGAGGCGGATAGCCCGGCTCACCGAATCTGGTGCCCGGATTGATGTGGTACGTCGGGCCCATGATCAGTTGCTTCTTGCCGCCGGAGAGCGGGATGTTGTCGAACATCCGCCACTCGCTGTTGGTGAACAGGTCGTGCCAGCCGCCGTAGATCATGGTCGGCACCTTGATGTTCTGGGCGTAGTCCTGCCACCCGGTGCGTTCTGCCGAACTCTCGTCGAGCAGATTCATCGTCCGGGGCGGCAGTTCACCGATACTGGGGGCAGTCAGCGCGTCGAGCAGCTGAGGTGCGAAGACCGCCGGATCGGACAGTCGCGACGACAGCCACTTCCAGTCGAAGGTGCCATCGAGCATCGACCCCACGTCCGGCACGAACTTCAGCCCGTTGACCAGGGTCAGCCACAACGGCAGGAACCCGAAGCCGAGTGCGCCACCGGGAGCGACGATGTCGCGGATCAGGTCACCACCCGGCTCCACCGGGAAGATCGCCTTGAGCGCTTCGGGGTTCTTGTTGGCGGCGTGGATCTGGTTGATCGCCGAGTAAGAGATACCGCTCATACCCAGCTTGCCGTCGGACCACTTCTGTTTCGCGGCCCAGTCGATGACCTCGAGGGTGTCCTGCTGTTCCCGCGCCCGGAAGACATCCCAGACACCTTGGGAGAAGCCGGTGCCGCGAACGTCCACGACCACCTGGGTATAGCCGGAGCGGACGAGTTTCGAGTCGACCGAGAAGGCCTGTACGCCGCCACCTTTGAGCGCCTGGATGAGATCGGCGAGACCGTCGATCGGTGTGCCCGAGAAGTTCAGCAGATCGGCGAGCTGGATGGCCAGCGGTCCGAGCACCGGGTTGGACAGCGCCGCCTCGGCGACCGCGGAGACCAGTTTGGTGTACGGCGTCATATTGAGGATCACCGGCGTCTTGGTGTCGACCGGGCGCCCGGCTGCATCAGCGGGCCGGTAGATGTTCGCCTTGAGCACGGTGCCGTCGCTCATCGTGATCGGGACGTCCCACTGCACGTGGGTTCCCGGGTATTGCAAATTGGTGTCGTGCTCAGCGATCCAGCGCTCACCATCGGCGCCTCCGCTCGGATCTGCCACCGCGGCAACAGGATTGATCAATCCCGCTGTCAACGCCAGTGACATCGCCCCTGCGACAATCCCCACGAACCGAACCGAAAGCCTCATCGACTCCCCCTCTGATGCACCCCGACCCCCAGCATCGCCGATGAGACGACGCTCACAACTGCTGAGGAAGAGTAACAGGCTCACAACAAGGTGTGAACGGGACGTCAGTTTCTCTCGAGTTCGATCGGGTGGGTCGAGAGCAGCGGCAGCGGCCACGGCTGGCGGCGCAACACCTGCGACCACAGGTCCATCTCCGCCGGGGCGAGGACGTCGTCGGGTAGCGAGGGCGCCACGATCCAGCTACCGGTCCTCAATTCGTCGCCCAGCTGCCCGATCCCCCAGCCCGCGTACCCCGCAAAGATCCGGACGCCCGACAGTGCCTCCGTCAGGTCCTCGGCGTCGGCGTCCAGGTCGACCAGTACGACCCGGCCCTCGACGTGGCGAAGTGCCGGTAGATGACCGATGCTCACCCCCGGCCGGACCACTCCCAGACACAGAGCCGAGTCCTGCTTCACCGGACCGCCCACGAAGATCGCCTTCGGCCGCGCCGCGGTGTCGGTCCACGCGGGCAACAGATTGTGCACGGCCGTCTGACTCATCCGGTTGAGGACGACGCCGAGACTGCCCGCGTCGTTGTGCTCGATGATGTAAATCACCGTGCGCCGAAAGGTCGGCTCGGCCAGATCCGTCGAGGCCATGAGCAAGCTGCCTGCAGACACCTCGATTGAACTGGGTGACATCGCTTCATCATGTCACGGTCAAGGGCGATTTTCGCGTGCGCACTTCGGCCGCGGCGGCACGCCGTGGCCGCAAGGTTTGTACGCTGGTCATGGTGAACGTAGAACCGACCGCGGCGGCCTCTGGGCTGCCCTCCTGCTCCGGTAGCCATCGCCTGCCGCTGCGGCAGTTCGTGCGGTCGTTTCGCCATTCACCGGGACTTTTCCGGTTGCTCTCGGTGCGTCTCGGCAGTCAGTTCACCGATGGCCTCTTCCAGGCCGCGCTCGGGGGTGCGATTCTGTTCAACCCCGAGCGTCATGCCGATCCCATGGCCGTGGCCGGAGGGATGGCAGTGCTGCTGCTCCCCTACTCGGTGATCGGTCCGTTCGCCGGCGCCCTGCTCGACCACTGGGACCGACGCACGGTGCTCGTCTGGGCCAACGTGTTGCGTGCGGTGTTGGTCTCCCTGGTCGCCCTGGTGATCGCAACCGGCGCCAATGACACCGGCGTCCTGATCGCGGCACTGGCCGTCACCGGCGCGAGCCGGTTCGTGGCGTCAGGCCTGTCCGCTGGTCTGCCACATGTCATCGAACGCGATCTGCTGGTCGGGATGAACTCCTTCTTCACCACCATCGGGGCCGGCGCGCTCGCTCTCGGTGCGGGCGGCGCGCTGGCGTTGCGCGAGATCTTCGGGTCGAACAATTCCGGTAGCGCCGCAACAGTCATGGGGGCCGTGGTCGTCGCGTTGGCCGCCGCCGCGATCGCCCACCGGTTCGAGCCCCTGCAACTCGGACCAGATCATCCCGACGTCGTCGGCAAGGTCACCCCGCAGCATCCGAGCGGGTCCGCTTTTCGTGCGGTCACGGTAGGCCTCGGGCACGGCGCCCGCGCGGTGTGGCAGGCCCCGCCCGTCGCCGCCGCGCTCGCCGGGGTCGGGGCGCACCGATTGGTGTTCGGGTTCAACACCCTGATGCTGCTGGTCCTCACCAAGAACTCGACGCTCGGCGGAGGTCTGTCCGGATTCGGCCTGGTCGCAGCCATGACCGCGGTCGGAATGTTGTTCGCGGCGCTCCTCACCCCCTTCCTCGTCGCCCGGTTCGGACGTAGACGAGCGGTCGTCTCCGCATTGGCGGTGGGCGTCGTCGCACAGCTGACCCTGTGGAGCTTCAACGGCATCGTGATCTGTGTGGCCGCTGCGGTGCTGGGACTGATCGGCCAGGTGTGCAAGCTCTGCGGCGACGCCGCCATGCAGATGGATGTCGCGGACGCCCGGCGCGGCCAAGCGTTCTCGTTCCAGGACGCGCTGTTCAACTTCGCGTTTGTCGGAGCGATCACCGTCGGCGCACTGACCATCGCCGACGACGGGCGCTCACCGGGCCTGGTCGTCGCAGGTGCGGCCATCTACGCGATCGCCATCGTTGTCGTAGGACTGATCCATAATCGCGAGGAAGCGACCGTCCCAGACGCCGAGCATCCAGGAGACCGCCATGCGATACGGAATCGTCTTTCCCAAGGGTGACGCCGCCGATTTCGCAACAATGGCGGTCGCGGCCGAGGACGCGGGCTGGGATGCGGTGTTCGGCTGGGAGGCGCTCTGGGGCAACGACCCGTGGATATCCCTGACCGCCGCAGCGATGCGCACCGAACGCATCGGGCTCGGCACGATGTTGACCCCTGTACCGCGGCGCAAGCCGTGGGATCTCGCGTCCACCACTGCGACTCTCGATCGGCTCAGCGGCGGGCGGGTGATCCTCGGCGTCGGGATGGGTGCTCTGCACCCGGGCTGGCTGGCGTTCGAACGCGACCAGGGCCGCAAGACCCGTGCAGAGTTGTTCGACGAGGGTCTCGACGTACTGTTCGGGCTCTGGGCCGGACAGCCGTTCGAGTATTCGGGCAAGCATTACCAGGTGCAACCCACCGATTTCGAACTCCCCGACCCCATCGTCTCCACGCCCCGGATCACCACCTGGTGTGTAGGACTGCAGGGCGCGCGCAAGTCAATGGCGAGGGCGGCCCGCTGCGACGGACTGCTGCCGAACTTCCGGAACACCGACGGCTCGATGCCGGACGGCCCGGTCACGGTCGGGGTGGACCAGTGGGCGAGCATCGCGGCCGAGATCCGTGGGCTGCGCGAGGAGCTCGGTTTCACGGGAAACTACGACATCGTCTTCGAGGGCACCTCCGACCTCTCCGATCGCGACGGCGAACGTCGGAAGGCCGCGCAGCTCGCGGATGCCGGCATCACCTGGTGGCTCGATTCCGACTGGGAGGCCCGGCCGGCCGATCCCATCGCGTATCAACTCGAGCGCATCAAAGCCAGCCCACCCACCTTCTGACCAGTCGGCACAGAGCCGGTCAACGAGCAAACGGATCCCGGTAGAGGTAGTGACTCGTCGGCACCGTGTCGATGTTCTGATCCGCCCCGAACGCGCCGGTGCTCGTAAGCATCCGGGTCATCCGGTCGGTCAGCTCTTCGTCGTCCGCGGCGCCGAAGAAGGCGTGTACATCGTGCACCGCCTCGATGGGGAAGAACTCCTCGACGATCGCGTCCACCGACGGCGCATCCGGGGTCAGCGACCGGACGACCGCGTTCTGGACGTAGCCGAACGTCGCCTGGGTATCGATCGCGATCGGAGTGTGGTCGTGGTGCCAGCGCCTGCGCCATGACGCCTCGTCAAGGTCGGCCGGTCGGCGGATGAAGGCCAGATTCGACAACCCCGGGGTGCGCTCCCCGGGGTCGACACGAGGCACGGCAGCGGTACCGATTCCGTCACCAGATACGCCGAAACATGACCATATGAACTGCCCAGAAGGTCGATGAGTTCCGCGATCGGCTGCCCGTAGTGTTGCTCCGCCCAGACGCTGACCACGGCGACAATCGGCGGATCGAGGGTTGTCAGCGTCATTTTAGAACCGGATACCAGATTATCTCGGACGTTGATCGCGACGCCCTCAAAGCGCATCTCGGACCCTTGTTTACGCAGGTCAGAGCACCATTCTGCAGTCGGTACCGAACCCCTGACAGCGAGCATGACCTTCTCCACGTGAGTGACCTTAGCCGCTGACATAGCGACAAAAGGGCTATTCACCTGGCACTATGGTCCGCATGCGCAATCGTGATGAGGTGTCTGAGTTCGCAATCGAGCTCAATAGGCTCTGTGCGTCCCGCTGGCCAGGTGGCTCTCGGACGGCAAACGCAGAGATCGCCGACTGGGTCACGGCCGAAACCGGCCGGACCATCGATCGGCAGTTCGTGTGGCGGATCCGCAAGGGGCGCGTGATGAAAGTGGACGGCGCCGTGCGTGACGCCATCTGCTCGTTCTTCGGTGTCTCCAAAGACCATTTCTCCTCGAGTCCCCGGACCCTTGGTGAAGAGGTTCAGGCAGCGATCGAAGAGACCGGATTGCAGGTTGCGGGTCTGCGTGCCGATCAACTGTCCTCGACCGGACGGGCCGAACTGGTCACCTTGCTTCGCGAGGTGAGCCGGGTACTCGAGGCCGAGAAGAGCGTCGGACAATGATGACCCGCCAGAAGATGTTTCGGCTCGCCGCTGCCATCTCCCCCGAGGGTGACTGGTCGTGGGAGGCGTTCGAGATCCGGCTTGCCAAGGAACTCGGTTGCCCTGTCCGTTGCATCACTTCTGACAGTCTCAACTCGGGCGAGGTGACCGGCGCGGCATTGCGGACCAGTCGCGGTACCGCCATCATCGTCATCCCGGCGAACGTGTCCAAGGCCCACAGCATTCACATCGCGGCGCATGAGGCCTGGCATCTGCTCGCCGGTCACGAGGGTTGCGATCAGAACTCGCGGCGAGAAGCCCAGTCGGAGGCATTCGCCACGACGGTCGGCACCCTCGCCGAAGGCCGTGGTAGCCAGCCTCGTAACAACCGTGCCTTGACTGCTGCGTTCGGAGCTGTTGGCATCGTGGCATGAGAGATGCGCTCGGCGCGCTTGCCTGGACCGGCGTGGTCCTGGCGGCGCTGGTGGCGCTGCGCGGCGGGTGGTACCGCCACGCGACCACCATTTCATTCGGCGTGTGCATGGCGTTCTACTCCCTCACCGGCGAGAACTACATCAGCCTCATCCCCCTCGGCGGTGTGCGCGAACCTCTGAGCACCTCGGAGCGCATCTGGGGCGCAACGTCGGCCGTCATCGCCGGTTGCGCCCTGATGGGCGCTCTGATGGCCATCCGTCGCAAGAGCCGTGATCCCGACGGCGACGAGTGGACCGACCCCGATCTGCACCAGCGCTTGATGATGCTCGTCCTCGGGGCTGCGGGCTCGGTGGCGATCATCAATCTCACGTTGGTGCACTCGAACTTTCCTCCCAGCGCTGATTTCCTCGCGGACTACGGGAACGTCTTCAACGTGGTGCTCTACGAGGCCGTCTTCTCGATCTGGATCGGGCTGCCGGCAGGCTTCCTCGCCTGGACCGTCGTGCGGTCCGAACTGGGCAAGTTGCGCTTCGTCGTCGGGGTGGGTGGCATCTTCGCCGTTGCCTGGTCCGCGTGGAAGATCATCGGGACGGGCCTCGTCTGGGCCGCGGACATCCACGTCGCCGAGAACAGTCCGATCAGTGTGACCCTGGGTCTGCTCGCCCTCAGCTTCTGCATGGTCGGGACGCTGCTGCTGGGACTCGAGGCGGCATTCCGCGTATGGCGCGCCGGCCGCACCTATCGCACCGCACGCGCGCTGGAGGATCGGCGCCTGCGACACCGCACCGCCGGCGAGGAAGCGGCCTGATTCACAGCACGAACCCCGGCTGCCCCACCGAGATGGCACCGTCGGCAGTCCCATCGAGATCGCTGTCGACGAGGACCTGATCGAGCCGCGAGTCCATGTCGGTGTCGAGGTACAACCGCCCACCGGATCGCATCAACACGATTTCGGCGAGGCCATCAGAATCCCGATCGCACACCCTGTCGTCGGTACCGCCGTCACCGGCGACGTCCACACCCGCGCAGGATCCGTGGACATCCGTCGTGGCCGGACTGGTGTGCTGCTCCCCCATCGGATCGCTCCAGCGCAGATCATCGTCTCCCTGCTCGAGCTCCCGACCCCACACCCCCGAACCATCGTCGGTGAACCAGGCGTCGAGCCGACCATCGTCGTCGAGATCCAGGACGCTGCAGTCGGCGCGCCCGTCTGCGTCGCGGTCCCACATCGCGTCGTCGAGGCGCCCGTCACCGTCGAAGTCGATCCTGACCGCGTCGAGACCACCCGACCCGAGGGTCAGATCCGGCGGCGAGATCCACGAGTGGGTCGTACCGTTCCCCGATCCGAAGACGTACTCGATTGTCGGCTCCATGCCGGATATGACGGCGACATCGGGTGTCTCGGTTCCATCGGGTGCCTTCGCGGTAGCGTGAGAGCCGACAAGCACTCAGGTGGGGTCACCAGCCCAGGAGGTTCTACGGATGTACGTGAGCGAGCTCGGTGACCTCTGGCATCGCGCCCGTACCGAGCCGGTGAGCATCCACCTGGACTCGGCATCGGCATCACGTTCGTCGAAGCGGGTGATCGAGACCATCACATCGCACCTGTGGCGCGAGGCCGAGCGCGGTGCGTATGTCGCCGAGGAACAGATCGCCGAATCGCTCGACAGATGCCGCCGTGACATCGCCGAGCTGGTCGGTCATCAGGCGAGCGAGCTCGCCTTTCGAGAGTCCGCCAAGGCGGCGCTGCGAGCCCTGCTCACCCACTGGAACCTGCCCATCTCCGCGTCGGTGTGGGTCGCCAAGAACGAGTTCGGGCCGAACCTCGACGAGTTCGAGCGTCGCGGTTACGCGGTGCATACGATCCCGTCGGCGGATGTCTACGGGCACGTCGACACCGACGCGCTCGAGAACATGCTGCAGTTCGAGCAACCCGACTTCATCCACATCTGCCACATCGGGTCGCACAGCGGTGTGGTGCAACCGGTCTCGAAGATCGTCGACCTCGCCCGCGCTGCGGGTGTTCCTGTGGTCGTCGACGTCGCGCAGGCACTGGGCCAACGGGACTGCGCATCAGGAGCCGACGTGGTCTACGGGACGAGCCGCAAATGGCTGGCCGGACCCCGCGGCGTCGGCTTCCTCGCCGTGCGGGCCGATTCGGTCCGGCCGGTCGAGGTCGAGAGCTCCGAGGCCTTCATCGCCGGGCGGCTCGGGCTCGGCGTCGCGATCCAGGAACTCCAGAGTTTCGGGCCGGCGCGGGTCAACCGTGAGCTCGCCACGATCGGACAGTTCACCAGGGAACGGCTGACCGGTATCGGCAGCTGGGAGGTGCTCGAGCCCATCGATGAGCCGTCCGCGATCGTCACGCTGGCACCGCCGCCCGGCTGGGAGGCGGGTGACGTGCTGGCGGCGCGGAACAAGCTGCGGTCCATCGGCATCCTGGTCACCTGCGCCGATCCTTGGCGGGCACCCCTGAGTTCGGAACAGACGGTGCTCAGGATCTCCCCGCACCTCGACGTCCAGCGGTCGCACCTCGATACGCTGGCCAACGAATTGCGCGGAATGGGTTACTGATTGCGCTTCTTCTCGGCCCGCACCAGTCCCCCACCGATGATCAACCGCTGAATCTCGCTGGTGCCCTCGTAGAGCCGCAGTAGCCGCGCGTCACGGTAGATCCTCTCCACCACAACACCGTTCATGTACCCCGCGCCGCCGTGGATCTGTACGGCCAGGTCGGCGACGTTGCCGAGCATCTCGGTACAGAAGACCTTCGCCACCGACGGCGCGATTCTCCTGTCTTCGTCGGCAACCCACTTCCGGGCGGCCTCGGCCACGAGCGCCCGGCCGGCCATCACCCCGGTCTGCTGGTCGGCGAGCATGGCCTGCACGAGCTGGAAGTCGCCGATTGCCTTGCCGCCCTGCGTCGTCAGCGCCGCATGGCGGACCGATTCGTCCAGCGCACGTTGTGCCTGACCGACCGCGACCGCGGCGATGTGGATCCGGCCGCGGGCCAGGATGGTCATCGCGGCCCGGTAACCCACGTCGGGATCGCCTCCCACCAATGCGGACCCGTCCACCCGCACCTCGTCGAAGTACACCTCCGCCGTCTGTGATCCGGACTGGCCCATCTTCTTGTCCGTGGGACCGACCCTGACCCCCTCGGCGTCGGCGGGGACGAGGAAGACCGCGATGCCCGGCCCGCCGGAGTCGGCGTCGCGGTAACGGGCGAAGACCACGAACAAGTCCGCGGACGGCGCGTTGGTGATGTAACGCTTGGACCCGCTGATTATCCAATCATCCTTGTCGGCAACGGCTTTCGTACGTAGACCCGCCGGGTTTGACCCCGCGCCGTCCTCCGTGAGCGCGAACGACGCGACCACCTCCCCCGAGGCGATCCGCGCCAGCCAAAGCTGCTTCTGCTCGGCTGTACCGAACTCGACCAGGACCTGGCCGGCGATGCCGTTGTTGGTTCCGAACATCGAGCGCACCGCGAGTGAGGTGTAGCCGAGCTCCAGAGCCAATGCCACATCCTGCTCGAGGTCCAGTCCGAGGCCGCCCCATTGCTGCGGGATGGCGAACCCGAACAGGCCCATGTCCTTGATCGCTTCGCGCAGATCGTCGGGAATGGCATCTGCGTCGGCGATCTCCTGTTCACGGGGAATCACCTGCTCGCGGACAAAGCTGCGCGTGGCGGCCACGATGTCGGCGAGATCGTCGGCACTGACTTCACTCATGAGAGCCCACACTAACCGCACGCACGGCGGTTCGGCTCGACGTTGCTCAGGCCGATGTCTCGGCGGCACCGTCGAGGATCTGCGCGACGGCTCCGGCCGCGAGGTCGGCGTCGCCTGGCACCAAACCGATCCGCGTACGTCGGGCCAAGATGTCCGAGACCGTGCACGCACCCTCGTGGGTGATCGCGAACTCGATCTCCGCGCGCGTGACGTCGATACCGGGGGCGATGAGTGCGGCCGGACGATCCGTGGTGGCGACAGCCATGACGTGCTCCGATTCCCCACCGAAACGTGCGATCAACGACGGCGGCAGCGCCGAATCGACTGCGGCGCCGGAGGCACCGATCAGGGGAAGGTTTGCGGTGATACACGGTCCGGCAGGCACTCCGGACCGCGTGAGGGCGACGTCCACGGCCTGCTCGGCCATCTGCCGGTATGTCGTGAGCTTGCCCCCGACCACGGTGATCATGCCGCCGGTGTACGCGACGAGGTGCTTGCGGGACAGGTCCGATGTGCTCATCTCGACGCCTGCGCCGACCTGGTCCACCAACGGACGCAGGCCCGAGAAGACCCCGAGGATGTCCGATCGATCCAGTGGCCGGGCCAGTGCCTTGTTGATCGTCTCGAGGAGCATGTCGATCTCGGCCTCGGTGGGCCGTGGTTCATCGGGTATCGGTCCGGGCGCATCCTCATCGGTCAGTCCGATGAACACGCGGCCGAGTTGTTGCGGCAACGCGAAGACGAACCGGCTGATGCTGCCGGCCACCGGCACGGTCAGCGCGCCGGTCGGATTCCCCAGTGCCTGCGCGGAGACCACGAGATGTGTTCCGCGACTGGGGCGCAGCGTGATCGACCGGTCGACCTGCCCGGCCCACACCCCGGTTGCGTTGATCACCGACCGGGCCTTGACGGCGACCCGGCGTCCGGTCCTGACATCTGTCAGCGTGGCGCCGTCACCGGTCACCTCGGTGGCGCGGGTGTACGTGAGAATGATCGCGCCGTGTGCGGCAGCGGTGCGGGCCACCGCCACCACCAGCCGGGCATCGTCGACGAGCTGGCCATCGGCCGCCAGTACGGCCGAGCGCAGCCCGTCCCTGCGCAGACCCGGAACGAGTTCGGCCGCCTTCTCCCCCGAGACCGTCCGGGACCGGGGAAGCAGCTCGGCCGACGTCTTCGCATTGTGGCGCAACAGGTCTCCGGCGAACATGCCGGCACGGGTCACGAGCCTGCCCAGTACCGGGCTGCCCGTGAAGACGGGCAGCACCTGTGTCATCGGACGTACCAGATGTGGTGCGATGTCGGTCATGATCCGGTGCCGCTCGACCGCGGATTCGTGCGCGATCCCCACGTTGCCGCTGGCCAGGTAACGCAGGCCTCCGTGCACCAGTTTGCTGCTCCACCGGCTGGTCCCGAAAGCCAGATCCTGGGCCTCGACCAGCGCCACCGACAGTCCCCGGGATGCGGCGTCGAGCGCGACGCCGACACCGGTGATCCCGCCGCCGACGACAAGGACGTCCAACGGCTCTGTGCGAGAGGCCAACTCGGCGAGCTCGCGGCCACGCCGCGACGCGTTCAGCGCACCGTCGGCGACATCCTCCGGTTCGAGGGTCACGACTGGATCCTGAGGTAGGACATGAGCGCGTATCGCAACTCGGTGGTCCACCGGTCACCGAGGATGGGAGCGACCAGGGCATGCGACTGAATTGCCGACTGGCTGATCAGCAGCACCATCGCGGCCAGCTGGTCCGGCCTACCCGGGCGGATGTCGCCGCGCTCCTGCCCCTCGCCGATGGCCCATTCGATCATCGCCAGCAACATCTGCTGGCTCGTGCCCAGGCGCACCGAGACGTATTGCGCCAGGGCCGTGGCGGGTTCCCGCCACAGCACAGCGAACAGCGCATTCTCCTGCAGGCCCTGGGCGACGTCGACGAAGCGGTCGACCTGCTCTTCCAGCGTGCTGCCACGTTCCGGCACCGAGGCCAGCACCTCGGCCATCTCACGATTGAGGAGTTCGCCGGTCAGTGACTGCACATCCGGCCAGCGTCGGTACACCGTCGGCCTGCTGACGCCGGCGACCCTGGCCACCTCCGCGAGGGCGATCTTGCCGCCCTCTGCGCGCAACATGCAGCTACGGGCTGCGTCGAGCACGCGGTCGGTGATGTTCGTCGTGTCGGATTCACGAGAACTCAGTTCAGGACTATCGTTACGGATTGACATGTTATGTAAAACTGTAACGCATGAGCGCCGATTACCCCCAGCACGTACTGCCACTTCCACCGATGCAGTGGAACGCCTGGGGCTCCGCCGAGTCCGCCACCACACTTCCCCAGCCCATCAAAGACCTGCTCGGCCAGGTCCTCGGCATCTCGGGCGACCCGATCTCCGCACCGGCCGCGACCGAGGTCCAGCTGTCCCCCAGCCGCTTGACGAGCAGCGATGTCGCTGAACTCGAGGCCATCGTGGGCACCGTCGCCACTGCTGACGGAGACCGGCTGATCAGGTCCGGCGGAAAGTCGACCCTCGATCTGCTCCGGCGTCGGCAGCCCCACCAGGACGCCCCCGACGCCGTCGTCGCGCCGGCAACGAGCGATCAGATCGCCGAACTCCTGCGCTGGTGCGCCGACCGGTCGATCGCCGTGGTGCCCTTCGGCGGCGGCACCAGCGTCGTGGGCGGCCTCGATCCCGATGCCGGTGGTCTGCGCACCGTCCTCTCGGTGGACCTCCGCAACTTCGACCAGCTGGTCTCCATCGATCCGGTTTCGAATCAGGCGACTCTCGGCGCCGGGGTCACCGGACCGCGCGCCGAAGAACTGCTCGGCGCACACGGGTTCTCGCTCGGCCACTTCCCGCAGAGCTTCCGGTTCGCGACCATCGGTGGGTTCGCGGCCACGCGATCGTCGGGGCAGGCCTCGGCGGGCTACGGACGGTTCGACGACATGGTGACGGGCATGCGAGTGGTCACCCCAGCCGGCATCCTCGACCTAGGCGGCGCCCCCAAGACCGCAGCCGGACCCGATCTCCGCCAGTTGTTCCTCGGTTCGGAAGGCACCTTCGGGATCATCACCGAGGTCACCTTGCGAGTACGTGCCGTGCCGCCGGTCACGCTCCACGAAGCCTGGCACTTTCCTGACTTCATCACTGGTGCAGCAGCATTGCGCGCCGTCGCGCAGCAAGGTGGCGGTCCCACGGTGATGCGACTGTCCGACGAGGCGGAGACAGGGGTCAACCTCGCGAGCCCCGGCAAGATCGGCGCCACCGACGACACCGTCTCCGGCGGGGCCCTGGCGATCACCACCTTCGAGGGCACCGGCCCTGTTGCACAGGCACGGCAAGAGCTCGCCGCGGCCGTGTTGTCGGAGGCCGGGGGCCGCTCCCTCGGCGCTCCGCGCGGGCAGGCCTGGGAGCACGGCCGATTCGACGCGCCCTACCTGCGCGACGCCCTCCTCGCCGTCGGGGTCGGATGCGAGACGCTCGAGACCGCCACCACCTGGAACAACCTCTACGCACTGAAGGACGCCGTGACCACCGCGCTCACCGATGCGATCACGACGTCCGGATCACCCGCACTGGTGCTCTGCCACATCTCGCACACCTATCCCACCGGCGCCTCGCTCTACTTCACCGTGGTCTACAGGTGCGAGCGCGACCCCATCGTGCAGTGGCAGGCCGCGAAAGCCGCTGCGTCCGAGGCCATTGTCGCCGGCGGTGGAACGATCACCCACCACCACGCGGTCGGTGCCGACCATCGCCCGTGGGTGGGGGCAGAGATCGGCGACGTCGGCGTGCGGATTCTGCGCGCGGTGAAAGACGCCCTGGACCCCACCGGGATCCTGAACCCGGGCAAACTGATCCCATGACCATCCGGCGCATTGCCGCACTGATCAACCCTTCCGCACGTCACGGTCTCGGAGCCGGTGCCGCCGAGACCGCACTGGGGGCGCTCGGTGCCCACGGCCTCGACGTCACCGAGATGATCGGCCGCGACGCGACCCACGCGCAGGAGCTGGCGCACACCGCCGCCCGGTCCGATCACGACGCCGTCGTGGTCATCGGCGGCGACGGGAGTATCAGAATGGCGCTGGAGGCGGTGCGGGGGACCGGTACGTCCATCGGCCTCATGCCAGCCGGCACCGGCAACGATCACGCACGCGCACTTGGTATCCCGATCGACGACCCGGTCGCCGCCGCGGCGATCATCGGCGCCGGTCACGAACGCAGCATCGATCTTGCCCAGATCACTCTCGCCGATGGCAGTACCTCCGTGTTCGGAACGGTCGCAGCGACCGGGCTCGATGCGCTGGTCACCGAGCGGGCGAACATGCTGGCGCGGCCGAAGGGCCAGTTGCGGTATCCGATCGCCGCCGTGGCCGAGATCGCCAAGCTGAAGCCATTCCACTACCGGATCACCGTCGACGGCACCACCATCGAACGCGATCTCGTCCTGGCATCGGTAGGCAACACCCGTTCGTACGGCGGAGGGATGCAGATCACACCTGACGCCATCATCGACGACGGGCTGCTCGACCTCACGCTCGTACTCAGCGGCTCCCGACTGCGCCTGCTCACGCTCTTCCCAACGGTGTACAGCGGCAAACACATTCACCGGCCCGAGGTCGAACAACTGCGGGGCCGCAAGATCGTGCTCGAATGCGAGCCCGCTGCGCCCATCTACGCCGACGGCGATCGGGTCGGCATGCTTCCCGCGACCATCGAAACCCTCCCCGGTGCCGTAACCTTCCTGGTACCTCGTATCCCCTCGAAGGAGTCCCGTGCTCAAACGTGACGTATCTGCCCACCTCGACGTCGACATCACCGGTGAGACCGATCTGGAGTTCCAGATCGCGATCGCGCCCCATCCGGGTACCGAGGTGACCGAGTCGCTGTCGTTCCTCCTCGACGGCAAGCCCCTGGACGTCCGCGAGATCAGTGGCGCCCACGGCAACCGCATCCACATGATGCACGCCGGCGTCGGCAACCTGCAGGCCAAGTACGAGGCGACCGTGATCGGCAACACCGAGCCCGCACCGGTGTCCGACTACGATCTGTCGCTTTACCTGCGGCCCAGCCGTTATGCCGAGGCGGACAAGTTCTTCGGTTTTGCCGCAAAGCAATTCGGCGACATCACCGAACCGGCCAAGTTGCTTGAGAAGGTATCGGCCTGGGTGGGAACGCATCTCGACTACGTGCCCGGTTCGAGCGATCCCATCGACGGCGCTGCCGACACGCTGCTCGCCGGAGCCGGGGTGTGCCGCGACTACGCACATCTCGTCGTCGCATCGCTGCGAGCGGTGAACGTGCCGGCGCGGCTGGTGGCGGTCTATGCACCGGGCTGCGACCCCATGGACTTCCACGCCGTCGCCGAGGCTTTCGTCGACGGCCAGTGGCGCGTGGTGGATGCGACCTGTCTCGCGCCGCGGCAGACCCTGATCCGGATCGCCACCGGCCGCGACGCCGCCGACACCGCGTTCCTCGACAACCACAAGGGCGGCATCGTGCTGAACAACGCGACCGTCACCGCGGTCGTCGACGGTGAGCTCCCCAGCGACGATCTCGGTCAGCTGGTCTCGCTCACCTAGACATCGTCAGTCCTGCTGCTCCGCCCACCACTGCCGGAGGGCCTCTTCGGCCTCGTCATGTGACATGGGCCCCCGGTCGAGGCGGAGTTCTTTCAGGTATCGCCACGCCTTACCGACCTGTGGACCCGGCGGCAGCCCGAGCAGCTCCATGATCGCGTTGCCGTCGAGGTCAGGCCGGACACGTGCGAGATCCTCCGCCTCGGCGATCTTGTCGATCCGGGCCTCGAGGTTGTCGTAGTTCTGCTGCAGTCGCTGCGCCCGGCGCTTGTTCCGGGTGGTGCAGTCCGCACGCACGAGCTTGTGGAGCCGGGGGAGGAGTTCACCGGCGTCCGTCACATAGCGGCGCACTGCGGAGTCGGTCCACTGGCCCTCGCCGTATCCGTGGAATCGCAGGTGCAGGAACACCAGATTGGCCACGTCTTCGATCACGGCCTTCGGATACTTCAGCGCACGCAACCGTTTGCGCACCATCTTTGCGCCGACGACCTCGTGGTGATGGAAACTGACGCCGCCATTGGGTTCATGCCTGCGCGTACCCGGTTTGCCGATGTCGTGGAGGATCGCAGCCCACCGCAGCACCAGGTCGGGATCGCCGTCCTCGAGATCGATCGCCTGCGAGAGCACCGTGAGGGAGTGGGTGTAGACGTCCTTGTGCTGGTGGTGTTCGTCGATCGCCAACTTCATCCCGGGGATCTCGGGCATCACGCGTTCGGCCAGACCCGTTTCACACAGCATGTCGACGCCCTCGACGGCATGCTCGCCGAGGATCAGCTTGTCGAGCTCGGCCGCGACCCGCTCGACCGTGATGCGGTCGATCTGCGCGGCCATCCGGACCGTCGCAGCGAACACGCCGGGGGAGAGGGAGAACCCGAGCTGCGAGACGAATCGGACGCCGCGCAGCATCCGCAACGGATCGTCGTTGAAGGAGTCCTCGGGCGCCGCGGGCGTGTCGATCACCCCGGCGAGCAGAGCGTCCAGGCCGCCGAGAGGGTCTACGAACTCTTGACTGCCGTCGGCGCCGATCTTCACCGCCATCGCGTTCATGGAGAAGTCGCGGCGGATCAGGTCGTCTTCGAGACGGTCACCGAACCGCACCTCGGGATTGCGCCCGACCCGGTCGTAAGAATCGGCCCGGAAGGTCGTGATCTCGATCTGGTGCCCGGCCTTGGCAGCGCTGATGGTGCCGAAATCGATGCCGGTGTCCCAGATCGCCTCCGCCCAGCCGTGCAGCAGTTCCTTGACCTTGTCGGGCCGGGCGTCGGTGGTGAAGTCGAGGTCGTTCGTGAGACGCCCCAGCACCGCGTCACGCACCGGGCCCCCGACGAGATACAGCTCGAAACCCGCTGCCGCGAATCGCGCTCCGAGCGGGTCGAGCACGTCCGACAGACTCCTTAGCGAGACCGCAGCCGCAGCCAGCAACCTGGTCCGTCGTTCGGCGGCGGCCAGGTCATCTGTGGAATCAGCAGGAGTTGTCACGAAACGCCAGAGTACCGACGAAGACCCCGACCTCCGCCTCCGGCTTCGTCTCCCGGCATGGTCCAACGGCCACGCTGGAGCAAACAGTGGGTTACACACGACTAGCATCTATTGGGTGTCAGCCGAACCCACCGAGCCGAACAGGGACGTCGCCCGGCGCCCACGGCGCAGGCGCGGCGGTAGGCGCGGGGCCGCTCGAGATGTCAACGCGAACCAGAACGGAACCGAGCCGCGTCAACAACCCGCAGGTGGCGAGCAACAATCGGCCGACGAGCGCTCGGCGACCGAGTCGAGTGGCGGCGGCTCCCGGCGATCGCGCCGCGGCCGACGCCGCAAACCGTCGAGGCCTACCGACAGCAGCGCCGAGGCGGCCCGCAGTGAAGCGACCGGGGTAGCCGGAAATCCGGTCACCGAGGGTAGGACCGCGCAGGTCAAGCCGTCGGACGTCGGCAAGACCAAGGCACCACCGAAGGTGCCCGCCAACCTCGCCAAGCAGCGACTTCGCACGGTCAGGGAGACCTCGGCCGGTGGCTTGATGGTGTCGGGTCTGGACGGACCCGGGGAAGAGCGTTGCGCCGCCCTCATCGGCCGGGTGGACCGTCGCGGCCGGATGATGTGGTCGTTGCCCAAGGGGCACATCGAGACGGGGGAGACGGCCGAACAGACCGCCATTCGCGAGGTCGCCGAGGAAACCGGCATCAAGGGGAACGTCGTCGCGCCCCTCGGCAAGATCGACTACTGGTTCGTCAGCGAGGGCAAGAGGATCCACAAGACCGTCCACCACTACTTGATGCGGTTCACCGGCGGAGAACTCTCTGACGCCGACTACGAGGTCGCCGAGGTGGCCTGGGTGCCGTTGACCGATCTGCCCCGACGACTGACCTACTCCGACGAACGCCGGCTCGCACGGGTCGCCGAGGACGTCATCGCCGAACTGACCGCCGATCCGGACCGCATGGCGGAATCGGAGTCGCAGGGTGCCCGCACCGAGCCGAACGCCTACGAGAAGGCGGCGGCCGCCCGCAACCAGAAACGCAACGAGCCGCCGGTGGTCGCGAAACCTCGACGACGACGGCGCCGCGGACGTCGCGGTGCCGGCCGTGGCGGGGACGGCGACGAGTCCTCGGGCGCACCGGCTGCGCACAGTCCGCCGGCCGGCTCCGGCCCACCTGACGCCACGTGAAGGCCCGATCGATGCGGATGCTGGTCGCGCTGCTGGGGGTGCTCGCGGTGGTGTTCGCGATCGGGTCGGCACCACTCGCCGACGCCGCACCGGGCGACGGAGAATCCGAGACCGGGGAGTTCCTGAACATCTCGCTCGACGCGATCGACCCCTCCACGGTCACCACCACCAGTCCCGGCACGGTGACCGCCCGTGGCACCCTCACCAACGTCGGCGATCGGCCCGTCCGCAACATCGCGATGCGTCTGCAACGGGCACCGGAGGTGACCACCAGCGCGGGACTCGGGGACTCCCTGTCCGCCGACGCCAACAGCTTCGAGGTCGTCGGCGAGTTCCAGGACATCTCCGAACAGCTCGCGCCCGGTAAGACCGTCCCGTTCACCCTGCGGATCAACCTGTCGGACAACAGTTCCGGCGATCCGAGTCTTCAGATCGACAGTCCCGGCGTCTATCCGATCCTTATCAATGTCAACGGCACCCCTGACTACGGTGTGCCGGCCAGACTCGACGACTCGCGCACACTGCTGCCCGTCACGGGGCTGCCGCCGGACCGCGACCGGGCCCAGGCCCAGGCCACTGATCAGGGCACGGATCCGGCCACCGCACCGATCGGGGGAGACGGCTCCGTACCGCCGGACACGTCTTCGCCGGTCGGCTTAACGATGTTGTGGCCGATCGCCGCCCCGGCCTCGCTCGCACCCGGCGTCACCGGCGGCGGAGACGAGACCGTGCGCCTGATGGACAACGGTTTGCAGCAGTCGATCTCACCGGGCGGCCGCCTCGATCATCTGCTCACGGCGATGGAGCAGGTACACGCCGACGATCCCGACTCCCAGCTCTCCCGCAGCCTGTGCCTGGCGGTGGATCCCGACCTGCTGGTCAGCGTGCAAGCGATGACCGAGCCCTACCTCGTCTCCACCGATCCGGGCGATCCCACCGGGCCGGCCCGTGAAGGCACCGGAACCCCGCAGGCCATCGCTTTCCTCGACAGGCTCAGCGCCCTGGCAGGCCAGACGTGCGTCGTCGCGACGTCGTTCGCACACGTGGACACCGCCGCCCTGGCCCAGGTGGCGGACAAAGACCTCTCCGAGGTCGGGCTCCGCGCCCCCGCGGACATCGTCGACACCATCCTCGGCGTCAAGAGTGTGCGCGGACTCGCCATCCCGGCGTCAGGTGTCCTCGACGACGCCGGGGCGGATCTGGTCCGCGATACCGGGTCCAAGGGCGCCGTCGTCGCCGCCTCCGGCGTAGCCAACACCTCGCCCACCTCGCCGGACGGCCTGTACCCCCTCGGCGCAGACCTCGCGGCGCAGACATACGATCCCGCCCTTGCCAGCGCACTGGCCGCGGTGGGGACCACCCCGCACTCGGCCCAGGTCACGCCGAACGCACAGCGTGCGGGCTGGGTGCGCGGCTCCGAGCAGGCCCGCAGGCAGACGGCGATCGCCTCGCTGATGTTCTCCGCGCTCGCGCCGTCGGTGAGCGGCGCGACACCCCAGGCCACCCGGCAACAGAGCACACCGCCGCCCGAAGATCCGATCGCCGACCGGATCGGCCGCGGTGAGGTGCTGATCGCACCACCGACGTGGTCGGCCACACCCGAGGACACCAAGGCTGTGCTCTCGGCGATGACGATGCTCCTCGGTTCCGACCTGGCGGTGCCCCGACCATTGCCCGACATCGCCGCAGAACTGGCGACTGCCTCCTCCACACCCACCGGGGCCGGCCTCGTCGCCCCTCGCACGGTGCAGGTTGTGGGCCCCAGCCCCCAGGCGATCGCAGCGGTGCGCACCAGCGGCGCGCAGATCTCGGAGCTGCAGGACTCGATGACCAAGCGGGCCGATGTCCCCATCACCCCCGCCGCCTACATGGCTCCCCTGCGGGAAGATCTGCTGCGCGCGATGGCATCGGTGGCCCCGCAGGATCAGCACGCGGCGGGCCACGCCGCGACCATGCGTACCTCGGCGGTCTCGATCACGGTGGCGAGCATCCGCGACGGCGTGGGCATCCTCGATCCGGGGGGCCGCTTCACACTCGCGTCCGAACGCAGCCCGCTGCTGCTGGTCATCCGGAGCGATCTGCCGGTGGCGATGCGGGTGCGATTGAACATCGCGGTGCCCGACGGGATGACCGTCGGCGACCTGGGCGTCATCGAGATCCCCCCGAATGGCACCCGCCAGATCCAGGTCCCCACGCGCGCCGACCGGTCGAGATCGATGACCGTCGCGATCGGTCTCGTGACCGCGAACGGCGTCCCGTTGGGCGATCCCATCAACCTGTCAGTACATTCCAACGCATATGGAAAACCGCTCTTCATCATCACGATCTGCGCAGGGGTGCTGCTGGTCTTCCTGGCCGGGCGGCGTCTGTGGCACCGTTTCCGAGGTGAGCCGGACCCGGCTGACCTCGACCGACCTGAGCCCGACGAGCGAGATCGCCTGATGGCCGACTCCCGCGCCCTGCACAGTCCACCCGAACGCAGTGGCCATCACCCGGACGGCGGACACCGATGACCCAGGGAGGATCACGGAGTTCGACACCGGTGGTCCCGAAGCAGCCCTCCGACGACAGCGTCCTGCGGACCAGCGGTTCGATCGCGCTCGCAACCCTCATCTCCCGGATCACCGGTTTCGTGCGCACCGTCCTCGTGCTCGCGCTCCTCGGCGCGGCCATCGCGTCGTCGTTCCAGGCCGCGTACGTATTGCCGAACATGGTCGCCGAAGTCGTGCTGGGCGCGGTGCTCACCGCGATCGTCATTCCCGTCCTGGTCAGGGCCGAACGCGAGGACGCGGACGGGGGAGCGGGCTTCGTCAACCGCATCTTCACCCTCACCGTCGTGGTGCTGGGTGCCGCAACACTGCTCGCTCTCGTCGCGGCACCGGCGCTGACGATCCTCAATCTGGGTGACGGCAAGGTCAACCGAGATCTCGCGACCGCACTGGCCTTCTTGCTGCTGCCCTCCGTGCTGTTCTACGGGCTGTCGGCTCTGTTCATCGCGATCCTGAACATGAAGGGCCTGTTCAAACCGGGTGCGTGGGCGCCCGTGCTCAACAACATCGTGCAGATCACGACCCTGATCGCGTACGCGGCGGCGCCGGGGGACATCTCTCTGAACCCGGTCCGGATGGGAGACACCAAACTCCTCATCCTCGGTGTCGGCACCACGCTCGGCGTGGTGGCCCAGACAATGGTCCTGGTACCGGCCATCCGCCGCAGCGGCGTGAAACTGCGCCTGCAGTGGGGGCTGGACGCGCGGCTGCGGAAGTTCGGCAACATGGCGCTGGCCATCGTGATCTACGTTGCCGTGCTCCAGGTCGGCCTCATCGTCACCTACCGGATCGCGTCGAGTGCCAGTGAGGCAGGCGTCAGCGTCTATGCCACCCAGTGGCAGCTGCTGCAGCTACCGTACGGCGTGCTCGGGGTGACGATCCTGACCGCGATCATGC
This sequence comes from Williamsia sp. 1135, assembly GCF_002095395.1. GTDB lineage: Bacteria > Actinomycetota > Actinomycetes > Mycobacteriales > Mycobacteriaceae > Williamsia. The sequence continues at coordinate 51,712 of NZ_MJEI01000087.1, read as the reverse complement.
CGCGGCTCTCCCGCAACGCCGCCGCCGACGACACCCATGCCGTGGTCGACGATCTCTCCCTTGCCACCCGGCTGACGATGGTGTCGATGGTCCCGATCATCGCGTTCATGACGTTCTTCGGACCGGCCATCGGTATCGCCGTGTTCAACTTCGGCAAGTTCGACGCCGACACCGCATCGCAGCTGGGCAGCGTGCTCTCCTGGGGCGCCTTCACGATGATCCCGTACGCGATGACCCTGGTGCAGCTACGCGTCTTCTATGCCCGCGAGGACGCCTGGACCCCGACGTACATGGTGATCGGTATCACCGCCGTGAAGGTCGCGTCGTCGTATCTCGGGCCCGTCCTGTTCGACGATCCGGACGCGGTGATCCGGTGGTTGGCGCTGTCCAACGGACTGGGTTATCTGGTCGGCGCGATCGTCGGCCACTACCTGCTCCGTAGTCGACTGGGCGGGGCCCGGATGGACAACGTGGGCCGCACGGTCCTGTGGACCATCGGCGCCTCCGTCGCCTGCAGTGCACTGGTCTGGGGCCTGGCGGAAGTGTCGGGGCTGCACCGGATGTCAACCGAGCACGGCAAGCTCGGATCGGTCGCGTACCTGTTCCTGGTCGCGGTGGTCGCCATCGGCCTGACCTACACCGTGCTCACCCTGCTCCGGGTCCCCGACGTGCTGGCCGTGGTGGTCGCCGTGCGCCGGCTGCTCGGCCGGTTCATCCCGGCCATCGCTCCGGCACCCGAACCGGACACCGACGGCGCGGCCACCATGACCGTCCAGTTCCCGCGGATCTCGGCCGACGAATCCGTTCCGTATTCTGGTCAAGTCGAAGTCATCCGACGTTTCGACCGGGGGACATCGAGCTGGCAGGCCTATTCGGTCACCAGTGGTGGCGCGGCCGGGATGGATGTCCGGGCGCCCGCCGACTTGCGCTATCGAAGGAGAGGAGTAGGTGCGATGACGAATCAGGATGCCGACAAACCGCCCGCCGCAGGGCCCGCACCTACCACCGCGGCTTCGCGGACCGGAGGCGGCAGCGACGATCAGCCGACCACGAAGGCGAAAGCCGAGCAGCCACGCCCGAGAGAAGGTGTGGCGCCGGCGCCCGACCGCCCGGTGCCCGACTTGCGTTCGCGCAGAGGGCCCCGACTCCTACCGGGAGCCGCCGTGGCGGGCGGGCGGTACCGATTGCTGCAGCACCACGGCGGGGCGCGCGGTCTGCAGTTCTGGCAGGCCCGCGACATCAACCTCGATCGTGATGTCGCGCTGACATTCGTCGATGCCCAGCAGGTCGCACCGCCACCGGAACCCGGTGTCCGCATCGATCCTCGCGACGAAGGACCCCAGGCGGTCCTGTCCCGCACCCTGCGACTCGGCCGGATCAATTCACCCGGGATCGCGCGCGTCCTCGACGTCGTGCGCGGCTCCTCCGGTGGAATCGTTGTGGCCGAATGGGTTCCGAGTTCGTCGCTGGCCGACGTCGCGAAGTCAGGCCCCTCACCGGTCGGCGCCGCCAGGGCCGTCCGCGCGCTCGCGGCCGCGGCCGAATCCGCACACCGCAACGGGGGCGCACTCTCGATCGACCACCCCGAGCGCATCCGGATCAGCCAGGAGGGCAACGCCTTCGTGGCGTTCCCCGGCACGCTCGTCGACTCCGACAAGTCGACCGACGTCCGTGGACTCGGCGCAGTGCTGTACGCGCTCCTGCTCGCCCGCTGGCCGCTGGACCCCGACACCGGCTCGACCCTGGCCACGAGCCGCAAGTCGAACGAGCCGGTCGGTGGCCTGCCCCCCGCGGCCCCCGGGCCGGACAACCTGCCACGCGAACCGCGCGCCGAACGACCGGATGTGCCGTTCGAGATCTCCGCCGTCGCGGCGCGGGCGCTGGAGGGCAACAGCGGGATCCGAACGGCAGCAACGGTTCAGCACGTTCTCGACCAGGCAACGGTGCTCGATCAGAAGACCGACCTCATTGCGCAGGTCGGGCCCGGGGGAGCCCCCGTCAGCTCGACTCCGCGAGCGAAGCCGCGCATGTTGGGCTCGGGTGGAACAGAACAGAAGAAGCCGCGTTCGGTGCGGATGATCGCTACCATCGCCGGCGCCGCGCTGTTGACGCTGTTCCTGGTCATCGCGCTGGTCGTGTGGGCGAGCAATTCTTTCGGCGCCGACGACTCGACACCCGACATCGACTCCATCTTCTCCTCGTCGGCACCGGCCTCCGGAGCCGAAGGTGCCCCGGCGGCAGCAGCTCCGATACCCCTGGCCGCGGTCTCGATGCTGGACTACTCCGATCAGGAGCCCGACAGCAGGCAGAATCTGAACAACGTCATCAGCGGGCAGGCACCACCCTGGCAGACAGACGAGTACCGCGGCGGACCCAGGTTCGGCAACCTCAAACCCGGTCTCGGTCTGATGTTCACCCTCGAGCGCGACGCCACCCTCACCGAGGTCGTCATCCGGACACCCACCCCGGGAATCCAAGTGGAGATCCGGACCGCCGACAATCCGCAGGCCGCTTTCGAGACCACCCGCCGGGTCGGCGCGGCCACCCTGGAGGCGCAGGAGACACGCATCCCGATCACGGGCGCCGGGCCGTCCAAGTACGTACTCGTGTGGTTGACGTCGTTGCCGCGCAACGACAACGGCCGCTATCAGGGTGCGATCAGCCAGGTCTCGATGACGGGCTGATGGCACGGTCCGCCGACGATCTCCCCGAGGGCGCGATGCTGTGCGAGGACGGACTCATCCGTCCGGTGTGGGCGGCGCAGCCGGGATTGATGCGCGACTACTACGACACCGAGTGGGGTATGTCGGTGTCCGGCGAGAACGCCCACTTCGAACGCCTCGTGCTCGAAGGCTTTCAGGCCGGTCTGTCGTGGGCGACCATCCTGCGCAAGCGCCCCGCTTTCCGTGAGGTGTTCCGCGACTTCGACGTGGACACCGTTGCCGCCTTCGGCGATGCGGAGATCGACACCCTGTTGACCGATGCCCGGATCATCCGGCACCGCGGGAAGATCGAGGCCGCCGTCGGCAACGCGCGCGCCACCCAGCAGCTGCGGGCCGGCGGTGGGCTGGTCGACTTCCTGTGGTCGTTCAGGCCGCAGCAGACGCCGCGACCGGAGTCGATCGGGGACGTACCCACCAGCTCTCCCGAATCGGTCGCAATGTCGAAGGCACTGCGAAAAATCGGTTTCCGGTTCGTCGGGCCGACCACGATGTATGCCCTGATGGAGGCGATCGGAATCGTCGACACGCACCTCATGTCGTCGTTCCGGCGTGGCAGTTCCGGGGTCTGGAATGGTTAAACGCGGTGTCGCCGGACCAGTTCCGCGAGGTTGACCGGGTAGATGAACTCGGTGCTGGCCTCGATCTCTTCGGGACTCCACCATCGGTGGTCGAGAAATGACGTGCGCTCCAAGTCCGTCCACCCGGCCGACCGTGGCTCGAATGCGGGCACGTGCGCGATGAAGTAGACCTCCGACTGATGGATCGGCTCGCCGACGAACATGATGTCGAACTCACGGTGCAGCACCGGACCCGACATGTGCCCGACCTCGAATCCCGTCTCCTCCAGCACCTCGCGGCGCGCGGTCTGTTCCTGCGTCTCGTCACCCTCTCGACCGCCGCCAGGGGTGAACCACCACGACCCCGCGGCCGGATCGGTGGGGTCGAGACCTCGGAAGAGCAGGGTTCGGCCGGCTTCGTCGATGAGGACGATGCGAGCGGCTTCTCGCCGTCGACGATCCATTGGCCACCTCTCCCGCGCACGCACACCGCGTACCACCCTGCCAGAGTGCATCGGGCGCCGCGCGCACCCTGCCGGTGGCCCACTGTTCACACCGCGAACCCAGGTATGTACCCATCAGGGCATCCTCAGTGTGTTTGGCTAGTGTGAGTGGCGGCAATCGCCGGTATTGCAGGCACGTCCAATTGGGAAACGAGAGTGCGATGACTGTCCGCAGAGCCGAGTATCCCCGGCCGAATCATTGCATCGTCCACGTCAGTGACACACATCTGATCATCGGCGACGAGAACCTCTACGGCGGCGTCGACAGCACCGCCCGCCTGCGGCAGATCCTCGCCGAGCTCACCGGGTCGGGCGTCGACATCGATGCGATGGTGTTCACCGGTGACCTCACCGACCAGGGCGACCCGACGGCGTACCAGACGCTGCGGACCATGGTCGAGCCCGTGGCAGCCGCCCTGGACGCCGAGTTGATCTGGGCCATGGGTAATCACGACGACCGCGCGAGCTTCCGGGTCGAATTACTCCGGGAAGAGCCCGGGACCGCGCCGATCGATCGCATCCATGACGTGGACGGACTCCGGATCGTCAACCTCGATTCGACGGTGCCCGGCAAACACCACGGCGAACTCACCGATGCCCAGCTCGACTGGCTCACGGGGGTGCTGGCGACCCCGGCCGAGCAGGGCACCATCCTGGCGATGCACCATCCGCCGGTCCCCTGCGTGCTGGACCTGGCGGTCGTCGTCGAACTACGCGACCAGCACCGGCTCGCAGATGTGTTGCGCGGCACCGATGTCCGGGCGATCATCGCCGGGCACCTGCACTATTCGACGACAGCCACCTTTGCGGGCATACCGGTCTCGGTGGCGGCGGCGACGTGCTACAACCAGGACCTCAACGTGCCCACCGGTGCGATGCGTGGCCGTGACGGGGGTCAGGGTTACAACCTCATCCACGTCTACGACGACACCGTCGTGCACTCGGCCGTACCCATCGGCACGTTCGACACGGTGGGGGAATACGTCTCGCCCGAGCAGACCGCGGCGCGGCTCACCGAGGCCGGTGTCTACATCGCCGACAGCACCCGCCGACGCGCGAGCACCCGCGTCTGACCCTGGCTACGTCGTCGTCTCCCAAGGGGCGACGATCGGGAAGTAGCGGTCCAAGAACTCGGTGACCACTTTGGTCCGGAGTTCGAGGTCGACCTCGGGGAAGCTTCCGTCATTGAGGCAGAAGAAGTCCACGGCCCTCTTGGGCAGCATCTTCTCCATCGCCTTGAGACCCGCATACCCGGTGGTGTCGATGTACTTGACCTTTGCGTCCTTCTGCACCACCGCTCGGCCGCTCATCAACGCGTAGTAGTGGTACAGCGAGTTGGTGACCGAGATGTTGGTGCTGGCCCGGAACACGCTTGCAGCGGTGGCCGCGAACTCTTCGGGGAACTCACGCTCCATCTCGGCCATCACGCTCTTCCGCAGCGGGGTGGCGGCGTGTTCGAGGTGACGGGTCGTCATGAGCCCGAACCGTTCCTGCAGCAGACGCCGGTTCACGCGCGCTGCATTTTCGAAGCCGCTGCGGTCGGTATCGCTGTACCCCAACCCGATTCGGGTGTCGGCTTCGATGAACATACTGATGCCCCCCGGGGAGAAGAACATCTGCGGCCCGACCGGACGGCCGAAGAACATGTCGTCGTTCGAATACAGGAAGTGCTCGGAAAGCCCTGGGATGTGGTGCAATTGGCTTTCGACGGCCTGCGAGTTGTGCGTCGGCAACACCGAGGTGTCGGCGAAGAAGTCCTCACTGGCCATGAAGGTCACCCGCGGGTCATCGGCAAGCCACGCCGGCCGCGGCGAGTCGGTGGCGACGAAGATCCGCCGTATCCAGGGCGCGTACATGTGGACCGACCGCAACGCGTACTTGAGCTCGTCGATCTGGCGAAAGCGAGCCGCTGAGGTATCTCCCTCACCGACAACGTAATTCTTCATCCGCTTCGCACGCTGCGCCTGGAACTCGGCCGACGAACCGTCGACCCAGGAGAACACCAGGTCGATCTCGAAACCGATGTCGGATGCGTGTCCGGCGAACATGTTCTCGATCGACGGCCAGGTCTTCCCGAAACGCTCGACCGTGCCTCGCACCGCTTCGTCGCGGCGGACGGTACGCCGGGTCAGCGAGTTCTCGATGGGCAGCACGATGTCGGTGTCGTCGAACGACCACAGTTCGATCTGCACACCTGTCGCTGCTCCGTAGTTCAGGCCACTGGTCGGCTCGACCCGCGGCCGGTAGAGCCGGAAGATCCGGGCCTTGGGTGATACCGAGAGCAATCCGTCGCCCACCAGCACGGCCTTCCCGCGCTCGGCATCCACGGTCTTCGAGTAGAACGGTTCGCGAATGCAGGCGTCGACGAGCGCTGCCTTGAGGGCAGCGCGATCGGTCCACGCGATCGCGATGACCGGGCGTTCGTCATTGCCCCGGACCAGCAGATATTCGATGTCGGCCGTGTCCAGCACCGCGCGGATGAACAACAGATCCTCGACCATCGCGCCATGTGGCGTCGTCGACGTGATCTTCAGCGCATACCTGCCCTCGAACCCGACCACATCGGAGCGCTCACTGAGCCGGGCCACCGACGCGGCCGATTCCTGCAGAACGGTCTCGTGACGGGAGGGTTCCGGCGGAAGCAGATAGATCTCGTGCGGCGCAGACGACAAAGTGGTGTGAATCCTTCCGGGGACGGCGAACGGCCGAGAAGTCCCCGGGATCAGCTCAGTGTAGTGCCGGGGACCTGTTGTCCATCAAACAGATGCTTTGCAGTTCCCCCTCGCGCGAGACATAACCGTCGATTAGTCTCCATCCATGGCCGAGTGGGGGAAGGTCGGTGGGGATGATTCGCGTACCGATGAAGAATTGTTGTCTGCGCATGTGGCGGGGGATCGTGATGCGTTCGGCATCCTGATCGCCCGCCATCAGGGCCATTTGTGGGCCGTCGCCCGGCGGACCTCGCATACCGGTGAGGACGCAGCCGACGCCCTGCAGGACGCACTCCTCAACGCCCATTGCATGGCTCACCGCTTCCGCGCCGACTCCAAGGTCAGTTCCTGGCTGCACCGCATCGTTGTCAACGCGAGCCTGGATCGTATCCGGCGCAACAAGTCTCGGCTCACGGTGCCGCTGCCGGAGTTCGATGTCGGCCAGTACGCCGATCCGCGAGACCACCACGGCGACGTCGATCTGTCGATGTCGATCGGCCGCGCTCTCGACACCCTTCCACCTGAACAGCGCGATGCCATTGTGGCAGTGGACATCGAAGGTTATTCGGTTGCCGAGGCCGCGGCCCTGCTCGGCGTCCCCAGCGGGACGATCAAGAGTAGATGTGCCCGCGGGCGCGCGAAACTCGCTGTGGTACTCGGCCATCTGCGCGATACAGCGGACGAACCGACCACCTGAATCCGATAATGGGTTGATTTGGCGGCGGTCACCTGGGGGTTTGTTGGCCAAAACAACCCATCATCGGGTCTACTGGAACAATGGGTTTCACCCGGGCCGAACTCGAGACGTTCCGAGATGTCGAGATCAGCGATCTGATCGGACCGGGCTGCCGGCTGCTGTTCGTGGGAATCAACCCCGGCCTGTGGACCGCGGCGACCGGTGCGCACTTCGCCCGGCCCGGCAATCGGTTCTACCCGGCGCTGTACCGGGCCGGCATCGTCGATCGGGTCATCGATGCATCCGCCGGTATGAAACCCGCCGACCGCGACCTCTTGCTGGAAAGGGGAGTGGGGATCACGAACATGGTCCGCCGGGCAACGGCTCGCGCCGACGAGTTGTCCGCAGACGAGTTCCGCGAGGGCGCCGACGCCCTGGTGTCGACCGTCGAGCGCACAGCCCCGAAGGTCGTCGCCGTCGCCGGGATCACCGCCTACCGCACGGCTTTCGGTGAGAAGAAGGCCGTCGCCGGCCTCCAGGAGCGGAGGTTCGGCAACGCCGAGGTCTGGGTGGTACCGAACCCCAGCGGACTGAATGCCCACCACACCGTCGACACCCTCGCGACGGCCTATCGCGAGGCAGCAGTCGCCGCGGGAGTCGTTTGAGAAAACTCTGGCCGGGAAACCCGGGAACCAACCGCCACACCACGGCGTCCTAGCTGGGAACAACAAAGACGATGGAACTGGAGCTGGCGACGATGTTCGGTATCGGAAGTCGGGGTCACCCGCCTCGGGAACTGCCCGAACCTCCCTATTCCGTCGACGTCGTGGCCGATCTGCATGCCGGCGTCTATCCCGACGACATCGCCGAGCAACTACGTCCTCGGGTGCTGGCCGATCCCGACTCCATGGCGATCTGGAGGGCGCTCGAGACCACAACGGGTCAGCTCCGCGAGGGTTCCGCGGTCTCCGAGCCACTGCCGGATTACGCGCAGGCCACCCTGGACGCGACCCTGCGCTCGTTGCGCGACCAAGGATCGGCGCGGACCCCGATGGCTTCGACACCACCTGCGGCCACGCCGATACCTCTGTGGCGCAGACATTCCGGTGCGCTGGTCGGTCTCGCCGCGGCCGCTGCGGTCGCAGGCATCGCCGTGGCCACCACCTTCGCATTCACCGGTGGTTCGGCGGAGCCGGCACTCGCCGACGGCGGGCCGAATCCCACGAGTGTCGAAGCGCCGGCGGAGGCCACTCTGCTCGCAGCGCTCGGTCGCACCGACACCGCTGCATTTCCCGATGTCGCGGCGCGTGATCGATGTCTGGCCGCAAACGGCATCGCATCGAGCGCGACGGTTCTCGGGATCGGGTCACTCGATACCGGCGGTGAGCCGTCCACGGTGATATTGCTGGCCACGGGCACGATCGGACGGTTCGACGCGCTCGTGGTCGGTGCCGCGTGCGATACGGGAAACCCTGCGACCATCAGCCGGACCACCATCGGCAATCAGTGAGGCCATCGCCACAGCGGCCACGAGACCGACGGGCGCCACGGCGAGATGATCGGTGGCGACCGCCCACAGCAGGGGACCGACAGCGGCTGCCGATGCCGTCAGCGCGGCGGTCAATGCCCGACTCCGCATCGTCGCACCCCTGCCCGCCCCGTCCGCGGCTCCCGGCACCAGGTGCATCAGTGCGGCGGCCAACAGAATCGAGCCCAGCAGGTCGCTCGGCCGGTGCCATCCCCACACCATCAGGTCTTGGCTCACCAGCGTCAGCCACCCCACCCCGGCCACGGCCAGCAACGGAGCGATCCGGCGCGGCGCGGCGCGCACGATCGCCGCAACACACCCCGCGGCTGCAGCGGCGTGCCCGCTGGGGAAGGTGTTCGTGGCCCAAGAGAATCCATCGAAGTCCGCCCGGGTCAGCAGTTCGTCTCGCAAGAATTGGGTGATCAAGATCGCGACGACCGGAAGGGCCAGCAGCGGGACGATACTCAGTCGGCGTCCGGCCCAGAGTCCGAGTCCGACGATGGCCACGATCGAGACCAACCAGAGTCGAACGTCGGTCACCGAGCCCAGGCCGACGACGTGCGGGACGTCCGCGGTGGCTCCGGTACCTCTCAAGGTCAGAAAGGCCCGCTGGTCCAGGTTTTGCCCCCAGGGCGTCTGGACCGCGATCAGGTAGACGCCGGCCATCAGCGCCACCAGCAGTGCCGACCACACCAGTGATCGCACCCACCCGCCGGTCGCGGACATCGCGCGTGGAGCGCCAAGCCGGCGCAGGGACGTCGAAGACATGCACTCCATGGTGCCTGACGCAGCTGAGTGCATCCACAGCGTCAGCCGCCGCCCCGGTGTTCTGCTGCCACAGTGTTCCGCCGCCACACTGTGGTGCGGGAACAGATCCCCTTACGCTGGTGTTATCCATCGCGGGTAGAGAATCAGACACGACCAGACCAGATGCCGACCCCGGATCATCTGCTCGCGGCACAAAAGCCCAGGCCAGAATACCCAGATAGGAAAGTGGAGCACCGATGAGCGCACCAGGAACCGACACCGTCCACGACGTCATCATCGTCGGATCGGGACCGGCCGGATACACCGCCGCCGTCTACGCGGCACGCGCCGAGCTGTCGCCTGTTGTCTTCGAGGGCACCCAGTTCGGTGGGGCGTTGATGACCACGACCGAGGTGGAGAACTTTCCCGGGTTCCAGAAGGGAATCCAGGGCCCTGAACTGATGGAAGAAATGCGCGAGCAGGCGATCCGTTTCGGTGCCGACCTGCGCATGGACGACGTGGACGCGGTCCGGCTCTCCGGTGAGATCAAAGAGGTGGACGCCGGCGGCGAGACCTTCCGCGCGAAGTCCGTCATCCTCGCGATGGGCGCCGCAGCTCGTTACCTCGACATCCCGGGGGAGCAGGACCTGCTGGGCCGCGGTGTGTCGGCCTGTGCAACCTGTGATGGCTTCTTCTTCCGCGATCAGGACATCGCCGTCATCGGCGGCGGCGACTCCGCGATGGAGGAGGCGACCTTCCTGACGAAGTTCGCCCGTAGCGTCACCGTCATCCACCGGCGCGAAGAGTTCCGGGCCTCGAAGATCATGCTCGAGCGCGCCCGCGCCAACGACAAGATCCGTTTCGTCACCAACGCCACCATCGGCAAGGTGCTGGGGGAGACTTCGGTCACCGGTCTCGAGCTCGTCGACACCGTCACCGGCGCCACGTCGACCATCGATGTGACCGGCATGTTCGTCGCGATCGGCCATGACCCACGCAGCGCCCTGGTCAAGGGCCAGGTCGACCTTGATTCCGAGGGCTACGTGAGGGTGCAGGGACGCAGCACGTACACCTCGCTGCCAGGCGTTTTCGCGTCTGGGGACCTGGTCGACCACACCTACCGTCAGGCCATCACCGCGGCCGGCTCCGGATGTGCGGCTGCGATCGACGCCGAGCGCTGGCTCGCCGATCAAGCCGACATCGCGCCCGCCGAGGTGCCCGAGGCCGCCGGCGTGCAGGTCTGACCCCGAACCACCCACTTCCGTTCATCCGAACGGACCTCGACCACGTGTGAAAAGGAGAACAAAAATGGGAGACAACACCGTCGCCGTCACCGACGCCACGTTCAAAGAAGAGGTGCTGGGAGCCGGCAAACCGGTCCTGGTCGACTTCTGGGCAACCTGGTGTGGACCCTGCAAGATGGTCGCCCCCGTCCTCGAGGAGATCGCTGGTGAGAACTCCGAAAAGCTCACCATCGCGAAGCTCGACGTGGACCAGAACCCCAACGTCGCAAGGGATTTCCAGATCATGTCGATCCCGACCATGATCCTGTTCGAAGACGGCAAACCGACCAAGACTATCGTCGGCGCCAAGGGCAAGGCAGCACTTCTCCGCGAACTCGACGGAGTTCTCGGCAAGTAGCGCACCGGCGCACCGCCACTCACCACCGCGGCCAGACACCAGTCTCCTGATCTCAAAGGTCACCAAACTGGTGCCTGGCCGTATTGGCTCCCGAGGGTCATTGCTGAGACACTCTTAGCTAGTTCGGGTGCGGACTGGGGCCGACGAGGCACCCTGGGTACCCGCCGACCACGCGCTACCGATTGCTAGAAGGAAGGCCAAGCGATGCCGTTGTACCGGTTGGGAGACCACGGGTCGGCAGTTGCCGAGATACGTGCCATCCTCACTGGTCAGGGCTTCCTGACCGACGCTCAATTGCCGACAGGCCGGCTCGTGGACTCCAACGGCTGGGCCCTGCCCGAGGCCGTGTTCGACGCCGAGACCGATCAAGCGGTGCGCGCGTTTCAGCAGCAGCGCGGACTGCTCGTCGACGGGATCGTCGGCCCGGCCACCTTCGGAGCGCTTCGCGAATCCTCATACCGCCTGGGTGCGCGGGTATTGTGCTACCTCACCTCGGCGCCCATGCACGGTGACGACGTCGCAACACTGCAGTCCCGTCTCCAGAACCTGGGTTTCTACACCGGCCTCGTCGACGGGCACTTCGACGTCGACACCCACAACGCCCTGCGGAACTATCAGGGCGACTACGGACTCAATCCGGACGGCATCTGCGGCCCGGCGACGCTACGGTCCCTCAAGCAACTCGGTACCCGGGTCACCGGTGGCTCGCCCCATGCGATCCGTGAAGAAGAGCACGTCCGCCGCCGCGGACCTCAGCTGTCGGGTAAACGGATTGTCATCGATCCGGGCTCCGGCGGCGACCACCCCGATGCCGAATCCGCCATCGAGGCCGAGATTCTGTGGGATCTCAGTGATCGCCTGGTAGGCCGGATGACCGCCGCCGGGATGGAGACCTTTGTATCTCGTCGGGAACACGAGAACCCCACCGACGAAGAGCGCGCCGGTACCGCAAACGCCATCGGCGCAGATCTGCTGATCGCCCTCAGGTGCGCGCATTACCCGAACAGTCGCGCGAGCGGTGTGGCCAGTTTCCATTACGGGACCACCCATGGCTCCTCGTCGACCATCGGCCGTTCACTGTCGGGTTTCATCCAGCGCGAGATCGTCGCCCGGACAGACCTGCGGGACTGTCGTTCGCACGAGCGCACGTGGGACATCCTCCGCCGCAGTCAGATGCCCGCCGTCCAGCTCGACATCGGTTACATCAGCAATCTTCACGATGCGACCCAACTGAGTGATCCGGCGGTCCGCGACACCATTGCCGAGGCGATCTTGGTGGCCGTCAAACGTCTCTACCTCCTGGGCCGAGACGATCAACCCACCGGGACCTACACGTTCGCCGAACTACTCGCCTCGGAGCAAGTGGCGCGCTGATCCGACCGGCACGGCCGTTCGTTCTCGACCCGCCACGTCGATGGCCGCCATCACCACCAACTTCTCCAACGCACTCTCGACGCCCGCTTTCCAGCCGAGGTCGTTGTCGAGCGCGAGCCGCAACCTGGGGTAGCGGTGATGAGCTGACACCACGTCGAAGCCCTCGCCTTTGAGGAAGTGGGCGTCGATCATGCAGCGCGCACAGATCGCGTCACTCTCTGGATCCTGGTTCGGACTGGTGTGCGCTGACCGGACGATGCCGAACGCTTCGATGGCTCGGACTCCACGCCGGGTGAGGTCGACGATCACCGCTTGTGTCAGTGCGGCCGCCGCGTCGTCATAGCCGGGGTCCACCCACAGTGAATTCAGGATCACCGCGTCCGGTGACACCGGGGAGGTGGGGAAGAGCAGAGACCTCGGGACGCTACGCGGGGGACCGTAGAACGCGGCACCGACCACCTTGCCGGTTGTCCGGCTCACGGCGACCTGTCCGCACGTGCCCCACTCGAGCAGGATCATCGAGACCCAGGCTTCTTTGTCGAACTCGCTCTCGAATGCGACGCCGCCCGGATTGTCGGGGATGAGGTTCGGATCCATCTCCCAGAAAACACAGCGTCGGCTGTGCGACGGGAGATTTTCGAATCCGTCCATCGTCAGTGGCGCTATCGTTACCGACACGGCACCGACGCCTTTCCATCAAATCGTCGAGCTCCGGCTCCGCTGAGATCTCCACGTCGCCCGAATCGACCGAAAACTGCTCTGAACACTCTCCAGCATATGCGATCGGGGACCTCGGCCTGCGGTGAGCGGTCACTCGGCCGAAATGTGTTGTCCGATAACAGTTCCGGAGACATCGGGACCATCGCCGACGACCCTTTGTCACAGTGACGTTTTAGCCGCATACTCGTGTACGCAGAATTTCGCGGCGATATTTTCACTTTTGCGCAATGATCTCGACAAGCCGCTCGAGGTCGCCAACAGACCCGAATTCGACGGTAATTTTGCCTTTTCGCTTCCCCATCGCGACCGTCACCCGGGTGTCGAGCTTGTCCGACAGCCGCTCCGCGACGTCTTGAAGGCCGGGCATTTGCATCGGTTTACGCTTCGGCGAGACAGGAGTGGTCTTGCCGTCACCGCGGTTGGCCAGCGTCACCGCTTCCTCCGTCGCACGCACAGACATGCCCTCGGCGATGATCCGCGCCGCCAACGCCTCTTGGGCATCGGCGCCTGCGTCGAGCGAGAGCAATGCCCGAGCATGTCCGGCGGACAGCACGCCGGCCGCTACGCGACGCTGGACCGGGATCGGCAGACGAAGCAGTCGGATCATGTTGGTGATCACCGGCCGCGAGCGACCAAGGCGGCTCGCCAGTTCATCGTGGGTGACGCCGAACTCCTCGAGCAACTGCTGATACGCCGCAGCTTCTTCCAACGGATTCAACTGCACCCGGTGGATGTTCTCCAGTAGCGCGTCGCGCAACATGTCGCCATCCGCGGTCTCGCGAACGATCGCTGGGATCGACTCGAGGCCGGCTTCCTGGCTCGCACGCCACCGCCGCTCGCCCATGACGAGTTGGTACTCGGCGTCGCCCACCGGCTCGGCCAGCCGCCGCACGACGATCGGCTGCATGAGCCCGAACTCACGAATCGAGTGCACCAATTCCGCAAGTGCTTCTTCATCGAAGGCAGTGCGCGGCTGCTGCGGATTCGGCTGGATCAGCTTCGGCGGAATCTCCCGATACACCGCGCCGACCTCATCGACGCCCCGCGGATCGGTCACCGTCGGGGGAGTGGGCACAGGCGCATTCGCGCTCTGCGACTCCGGATCCACCTGCCGGTTAGCGGCACCGAACATCACATCTGTAGCCGCTGAGCCCATACGTGGGCCCTCTGTAGGTCCGGTCGGGATCAGCGCTGCCAGACCGCGACCGAGTCCGCCCTGCCGTTTTGTCGGCCGAGCGCCGGCACCCTTGGCGGGCGGCTTGCCCGCGCCACTTTCCTTGTTCGCCTGACCCGGATCGCTCACGACCACCCCTCCTCTTCTCTTGACGAACGCAGCGCGAGTTCACGTCCGGCGTCCAGGTAGCTCATGGCTCCACGTGAACCCGGGTCATATTCGATGATGGTGGTCCCGTAGCCGGGTGCCTCGGACACCTTCACGCTCCGGGGAATGACCGCGTTCAGGACTCGATCACCGAAGTGCTCGCGCACACTCTCCGCGACTTGATCGGCAAGTTTCGTTCGTCCGTCATACATCGTGAGAACAACGGTCGACACGTGCAGCTCAGGGTTGAGATGCGCTTGAACGAGGTTGATGTTCGACAGCAACTGGCTGACGCCCTCGAGCGCGTAGTACTCGCACTGGATCGGGATCATGACCTCGCGTGCGGCGACCATCGCGTTGATCGTCAACAGCCCAAGAGATGGCGGGCAGTCGATGAGGACGAAGTCGAAGTCGTACTTCTCGAGTGTCTCCTTGTCGAGTGCATTGCGGAGACGATTCTCTCGGGCGACCATCGAGACCAGTTCGATCTCCGCTCCCGCCAGATCGAGTGTCGCCGGAACGCAGAAGAGGTTCTCGTTACTGGAACTCTGCACGATTGTGTCGGCGAAATCGACCTCGCCGATCAGCAGCTCATAGACCGAGGGGATACCGGATCGGTGGTCGACACCCAGCGCGGTACTGGCGTTGCCCTGAGGATCGAGATCGATGACCAGAACACGCAGCTGGTGCACCGCGAGCGCCGCTGCCATGTTCACAGCGGTCGTCGTCTTCCCCACGCCACCCTTCTGGTTGGCGATGGTGATGATGCGGGTGTGCCGCGGACGGGGGAGTGCTCCGCTACCTCCTGGGGTCAGCACTCGGCTGGCCCGCTCTGCTGCGGCAGCGATCGGGGTGTCGTCATGTGGTTGGGGTCTGGCCTCGTACGCGCTGGTTTCACGTGAAACAGTTTCACGTGAAACATGCGATTCGTTGGACACGCTTTCACTCCTTCGGCTACGCCTGCTGAACATTCTGCGCTCTGTCACCGACGACCACCAACCCGCGTCGCCAACACCACAGTTGTGGGAGTCGCGAGCGTGGAGGTCCCGCATTGTTCGACGCGCAGACCCGACAATCCGATTCGACCCAGCGTCCCAAGGTGGGTGGTGATCTCCTCGGACGCCGACGAGCCTTTGATGGCAACCAACCGACCGCCAGGCCGTAACAGGGGAGCGGACCACTTACCCAGCCGATCGAGCGGAGCCACCGCACGCGACGTGACGACGTCGGCGCGGCCGGCCGCCTTCACGACGGCCTTCTCCTCGGCACGTCCACGGATGACCCTGACATCGATACCGAGTTCGGCCACGACCTCTTCGAGGAACGTCGCACGGCGAAGCAGAGGTTCGACCAGAGTCATCTCGACACCAGGCTTTGCGATCGCAACCGCGACACCCGGCAGTCCGGCACCGCTGCCGATGTCTACCACCGTCTCGCCATCCGCAAGGATCTCGGCGATCACGGCGCAATTCAGAATGTGCCGTCCCCAGAGTCGGTCCACCTCCCGGGGTCCGATCAAGCCGCGTTCGACACCGGCGTTCGCCAGCGCCTCCCAGTATTTCTCGGCCATCGGTAGACGGTCGGCGAATACCGACACCGCGGCAGCCCGGAGTTGGTCCCCACCCTCGCCCTCGAACTCAGCGGTCATCCGGTCCTCCGTTTCACGTGAAACATCACTTGCACCTTCGTCCGCCCCGGGAACCCGGATCGGCCGGTAAACAACACTCGTGTAACTATGCCTGGAGATAGCAGTGGGCCCCGGCGACACCGCCGGGGCCCATTGCGTCAGTTGTGCGATTCAGCCCTTGAGGACAACGACTCGTCGATTGGGCTCGGTGCCCTCGCTCTCGGAGTAGACCCCGTCGACAGCTGCAACCGCGTCGTGCACGATCTTCCGCTCGAACGGGGACATCGGGTCGAGCTCTTCGCGCTCTCCGCCATCGCGCACACGCTCAGCGACTTCGTTGCCCAACCGCGCGAGCCGCTCGCGACGATCAGCCCGCCACCGCGCGACGTCGAGCATCAACCGACTCCGGTCGCCGGTGGTCCGTTGGACGGCCAGCCGCGTCAGCTCTTGGAGGGCGTCGAGAATCTCGCCGTTCTTGCCCACCAACTTCACGAGGTCCGATCCGCCGTCGATGCTGACGATCGCTCGGTCACCGTCGACGTCCAGATCGATGTCACCGTCGAAGTCCAAGACGTCGAGCAACTGCTCGAGGTAGTCACCCGCGATCTCGCCTTCTTCGACCAGCCGCTCCTCATCGGTCAGACCCGAATCGTCCGAGTCCGCATCGTCTGCGGTGGAGTCGGCGTCGGATACCTCACCGTTCGCCGGCGCTTCGGTCGCCTGTTCCTCCGCTGCCGACTCGTCGATCAATTCCTCGACCACCGCATCCTTGGTCTCTGCACTCATCGAACATCCCTCGCTTTGCACTCATCTGGGTACTGACCTGTCATGGGTCAGCGCCGCTTCTTACGTCGTTGCTGGTTGCCGCCGCGTGCCCCGCCGGGCCCTGTGGCCGGACGTCCGCCTGTCGGTTTCTTCGCGCCATTGGAACTCGGAGAGCCGCTTGCCTTCGGCTTCTCTGAAGACGTGGTCGTCTCCTCCGAGTCCTCTGACGAAGTATCTGCATCAGCTGCTGACGCGTCACCCTTGGTGATGTCCACCCGTTGCGACCCTGACTTGCCTGCCGTCTTCGAGGTGCCTGCCGTCTTCGAGGTATCGGTCGGCTTTGCCCCCGGCTTGGGCTTGGTCGTGACCGCCTTCGCCGCCTGAGGCTTCGCGCCGGGCTTCGGTGCGTTGTTGGAACGCTTCTCGAGTTTGGCGGCCTTTTGGGCCTCTTCTTCCTTCTCGATGTTTCCGAAGACGATGTGCTGCTGCACATAGGTCCAGAGGTTGTTCGAGACCCAGTAGAGAAGGATCGCCACGGGGAAGAAGGCGCCTGAGACGAGGATGCCCAGAGGGAACACGTATAACGCGAGGTTGTTCATGATGCGCGTCTGCGGGTTCTCCATGGCGGCTTCGCTCTGCCGGGCCACGGAAGCCCTCGAGTTCATGTGCGTCGCGATCGACGAGATGATCACGAGCGGGATCACCAGGATGATGATGTTCAGCCGGGTGAAGTCGACCGGCACGCCGGGAGGGCTGAATGCGACCCACTCCGAGGTCGGCTGGATGATGTACGACGACAGGGGGACGCCGAAGAGTCGGGCGTCCAAGAAATTCTGGACCTGATCGACGTTGAAGATGTAGTTCCCGTACGACCGGGTTTCTTCGGCCGTCATTCCCAACTGACCGAAACCCGTGCCCATCCGGTTGAACGAGCGCAGCACGTGGAACAAGCCGATGAAGACCGGGATCTGAGCGAGCATCGGCAGACATCCGAGCAGGGGATTGAACCCGTGCTCCTTCTGGAGCTTCTGCATCTCCTCGGTCATCTTCACGCGATCCTTGCCGTACTTCTTACGGATCGCCTGCATCTGCGGCTGAATTTCTTGCATCTTCCGCGTGGTGCGGATCTGCTTCACGAACGGCTTGTAGAGAATCGCGCGGAGGGTGAAGACCAGGAACACCACCGACAGGGCCCAGGCGATGCCGTCGCCACCCGGTGAGTTGGGCAGCAGGAAGCTGAACGCCTCGTACCATACCCACATGATGGCCGAGACCGGCCAGTAAATGAAATCGAGCACGCGTCAGTTCCTCACTGTTACAACAAGATCCGGCTCTTTGGCCGCGTTTGGGTCGAGTTCCGCAGGTTGCTGCCGGCAAGTGTGCTCGTCATCGGCGTTCCGGCGCTCAGGAATGGGGTCGTAGCCTGGCTTGTGCCAGGGTCCGCACTTCGCGAGCCGTATCAACGACAACAGTCCTCCACGGAGTGCGCCGTACTCGGTCAGTGCCTCGACGGCATAAGTACTGCATGTCGGTTCGAAACGACAGGTAGGCAGTCGCATGGGGGAGACCCACGTGCGGTAGAGCTCGATCAAGAAGATGATCGCTCTGCGAGGCCAGGTGGCGAAGGTCGACCTGCGTACGCCGCGGGGGCTCGCCATCACACAGTCGCCTCGATGCGACGCATTGCCGTGTTGACTGCCGACGACAACTGTCGTTCGAGATCCGGCTGCGAGCAGTTCGCACTGCCACCGAGTGCGCGTACCACGACCATCGCCGCAGGATCGCAGTCGTCGAGAAGCGGTCGAGCGGCAGCACGCAGGCGACGTGAGACCGCGTGGCGAATCACCGAGTTGCCGACAGACTTGCCGACGATCAGCCCGAACCTCGGACCACCGGAGGTGATGAGGTCGGGCTCGGACGGCACCAACACGTGCGCGATCACATCACGCCGACCAACCCGCACCCCTTGCTTGAGGATGCGGGTGAAGTCTGACCTCCGGGTGATCCGGTTCGGTGGTGCCAACACGATAAGTTGCGGCCGGCTACGCAGGCTGCGATACCGCGGCCGACTCAGGCCGTGAGACTCGCGCGTCCCTTGCGGCGACGGGTGTTGACGATTGCGCGTCCCGCACGGGTACGCATACGCAGCCGGAAGCCATGCACACGTGCGCGACGACGGTTGTTCGGTTGGAAAGTCCGCTTGCCCTTGGCCACGGCCAAATCTCCTCATAGTGACGGGCTCGCGTCCATGATTGAGCCCAGCTTGTTAATCGGTGGTCTGGTCGCTACCTCGATGCGTCGGCTACCTGCCAGCCCCTGAGGGCGCTGAGATGAGTAGCCGGAATCGACGATCGGCGACCGTTCGAGACTACTGATGACCGGCGTCAGGGTCAAACTGCGGCCGGATGCATGAAACACCCGCGACCTGCGACATCGTTGTTCGACACGCCTGTTCCGGGGAGATTCTTGCCTTTACCTGCAACATGTGGTGTTCAGTTGTGGCCCCGCGCCGATCTCTGTTAACTTCACCCAAGCTATCCACCCGGGGCGGAATCGCGTTAACCCTTCTGGGGTTCGCTGTGTCTTCCTATTGCTCCACACCTGTGGATAACGGTGTGGACAATTGGTGACGAACCACCAGGAGGGACGACCATGCCAGCCGATTCCGATCACGATTCTTTCAGCGTGATCTGGCACCAGGTGGTCACCGAGCTCAATGACGACACCGCCGGCAACCGGATCCCGTTGTCCAAACAACAGAAGGCCTGGCTCTCCCTCGTCCGGCCGCTGACCCTCGCCGAGGGCTTCGCACTCTTGACCGTGCCGACCCCGCGGGTTCAGGAACAGATCGAGCGCGGACTCCGCGAACCGATCGTTTCTGCGCTCAGCCGCCATCTCGGACACACCGTGGATCTGGCCGTTCGCATCGACCCGATCGCCGCCGATTCAGTGCCAGGCGGCGCACCCGAACTCCCCGACGAGGACAGTCGACCACTACCGGTGGACGACTACGGCAGCTCACGGCTGGCGCGCCCCGACGGTTATGGACGTACGGAGATCCCCGGACGTACCGACATCTCTCCTCCGCCCGAGACGTTCGCCGACCGCGACCGCGATCTGACCAGAGCCAGCGGCAACGGCGGCGAATGGTCGAGTTATTTCTCGGCCGACTCAGGGGCGAAGTCGGATTCCAGTGGCGACTCGAGCCTGAACTCGAAGTACACCTTCGAGACATTCGTCATCGGCGCCTCCAACCGGTTCGCACACGCAGCCGCGGTGGCGATCTCCGAGGCACCGGCGCGGGCCTACAACCCGCTGTTCATCTGGGGTGAATCAGGCCTCGGCAAGACCCACCTGCTCCATGCGGCCGGACACTACGCACAACGACTCTTCCCGGGGATGCGGGTCAAGTACGTCTCCACCGAAGAGTTCACCAACGACTTCATCAACTCGTTGCGTGATGACCGCCGGGTGGCGTTCAAACGCCGATACCGCGACATGGACGTCCTCCTCGTCGACGACATCCAGTTCCTCGAGGGCAAAGAAGGTATCCAGGAAGAGTTCTTCCACACCTTCAACACCTTGCACAACGCGAACAAGCAGATCGTGGTCTCTTCGGATCGGCCACCCAAACAGCTTGCGACGCTTGAAGATCGCCTGCGGACCCGCTTCGAATGGGGTCTGATCACCGACGTTCAGCCACCTGAGCTGGAGACCCGGATCGCCATCCTGCGCAAGAAGGCACAGATGGACGACATCCGGGTACCCGACGACGTCCTCGAACTGATCGCCTCGAAGATCGAACGCAACATCCGTGAACTCGAGGGCGCACTGATCCGGGTCACGGCCTTCGCCTCGCTCAATCACTCTGAACTCGACACCGCACTCGCCGACGTCGTCCTACAGGCTCTGCTACCCGATTCGGCGAGTCTGGAGATCACCGCGGCCACCATCCTCGCGGTCAACGCCGAGTACTTCGACATCAGCATCGAGGAGCTCCGCGGGCCGGGTAAGACCAGGTCAATCGCGCAGGCCCGTCAGATCGCCATGTACCTGTGTCGCGAACTGACCGACCTCTCCCTGCCGAAAATCGGCGAGACGTTCGACCGGGACCACACCACGGTCATGTATGCGGACAAGAAGATCCGCAAGGAGATGGCCGAGCGTCGTCGTGTGTACGACCAGGTCCAAGAACTCACCGCGCGCATCAAACAGCGCTCGCGCCGCTAGCTCTGCCGCCCTTTCACCGGGCTCTCACGCACGTTGATCGTGCCCTTTCATGCGTCGAGCGTGCCCTTCCATGCATCGAGCGTGCCGTTGCGCGCCTTCATCGTGCCGTTGCGCGCGCCGAGTCGGCGTCCCAAACGGCACGTTCGACGCGTCCCATGGCCCGCCGGCGGCGCCACACTCTCAACCCAACGATGAGACTTTGGATACGTTTCCGCCAGAATCACAACCTCTGCCACGAGCAGATCTGCCTGTGTACAAGCCGGTGGATAACTACCGAAATCTGTGGATAGACAGTGCACCTTTCCCGAACCGAGGCGTCCCGTTCACATGCACGTCACGTTGGTTCACGCGCGACTGACATTTCGCCCCCAGGCCTCCGGTGCCGATACCAGCCGAATCTGCCTGTCATCCACAAATTCACAGGACCTATTACTACGAAGAATTTATCTCTCAACAAAGCTCTTTAAAAGCAAGGGTGTGCACAAGTCGTCTCCACAGGCATCGGCCTGGGCAGAATCTCAAGAAGCCGAGCCGACCCCATCGGCACCGAATACTTGTCATCCGCCTTAGAGTGGAGACCCTGGCGCACGCCGCACGGTCGAAGGCTGTCTTCGCACCGGAGCAGGCTCAGCTCGAACAACCAGAAGGGCAAGCTGAACACGATGAAGTTTCGGGTGACTCGCGACGAGTTCGCAGATTCGGTCGCGTGGGTTGCACGTAGCCTGCCGAGCCGGCCTCCGGTACCGGTCCTTGGCGGTGTGCTGCTGACGGTCACCGACACCGGTCTCTCGGTGTCGGGGTTCGACTTCGAGGTCTCGGCACAGGTCAACGTCTCGGCCGAGGTGGCCGACGAAGGCCAGGTGCTGGTGTCCGGCAAGCTGCTTGCCGACATCACCCGGGCCCTCCCGGCCAAACCCGTGGACGTGCAACTCGACGGAACACGCGTCGCGATCGTCTGTGGCAGTGCCAAGTTCTCGCTGCCGACGATGCCGGTGGAGGATTACCCCCAGCTGCCCGACGTCCCGGAGAACACCGGATCCATCCCGTCGGACGTCTTCGCTGAAGCGATCACGCAGGTCGCCATCGCAGCAGGCAAAGACGACACCCTGCCCATGCTGACGGGCATCCGCCTCGAAATCGACAACAACACCGTCGTGCTCGCCGCAACGGACCGGTTTCGCCTCGCGGTTCGCGAGCTCACCTGGACTCCAGAGGTCGCCGACACCACCTCCGCGGTGCTGGTGCCCGCCAAGACGTTGGCCGAAGCCGCCAGAACCGCCGGATCCGACGGCACCTCGGCCGTCGGACTGGCATTCGGCTCCGGAGGGAGCATCGGCGCGGACGGTCTGCTGGGCATCCTCGGATCCGGGCGGCGCACGACCACCCGTCTGCTCGATGCCGAGTTCCCGAAGTTCCGGCAACTGCTGCCGCCGAGTCACACCTCGGTCGCCAACATCGAGATCGGTCCGCTGACCGAGGCGATCAAGCGCGTTGCCCTGGTCGCCGAGCGCGGTGCACAGGTGCGACTCGAGTTCGGTGAGGACACCGTGCTGCTGACCGCGGGCGGCGACGACGCAGGTCGCGCTGAAGAGCAGGTCGACGTGAAGTTCTACGGCGACCCGCTGACCATCGCCTTCAACCCGGGATACCTGCTCGACGGTCTCGGTTCGCTGCATGCCGGGACGGTCGATTTCGGATTCACGACCCCGTCACGTCCCGCGGTACTGCGTCCTGGTTCCGACTCCGAGCCCACACCTGACGACAACGGCGCCTATGCAGCACCCAACAGCGAGTACACGTATCTGCTGATGCCGGTCCGCTTGCCGGGCTGAAAGATGAGCGGCACCGGCGCCGCTGGACAACAATGGTTGCAGCGGAATCCGGACCGCAGCGAGACGTCATCGGCGAAGGAGTGATCGACCATGCAAATGGGTTTGGTGGGACTCGGCAAAATGGGTGGCTTCATGCGCACCCGCATCAAGGATGCAGGCATCGAGGTCGTCGGGTACGACCCACGGCCTGAGGTCACCGACGTCGGCTCCCTCGCCGCACTCACTGAGGCGCTCGACGCGCCGCGGATCGTCTGGGTCATGGTCCCCTCCGGGGAACCGACCAGGTCCACCGTGCGCACCCTCTCGGAGACCCTGTCACCCGGTGATCTCGTGATCGACGGCGGCAACTCGAAGTACACCGACGACGCCATCAACGCAGAACTGTTGAGCGCCAAAGGAATCAGCTACATCGACTGTGGTGTATCCGGCGGCGTCTGGGGTCTGGAGAACGGTTACGGCCTGATGTGTGGCGGAGCCAAGGACGATGTCGCCCGCGCGATGCCGATCTTCGACGCGCTACGCCCGCCGGGCGAGCGTGCCGACGGATTCGTCCATGCCGGGCAGGTCGGTGCAGGTCACTACGCCAAAATGGTGCACAACGGCATCGAGTACGGACTGATGCATGCCTATGGCGAGGGATACGAGATCCTCGACGCCGAACCGCTCATCGAAGATGTCACCGGCACCCTGCGGGCCTGGACCAACGGCACCGTCGTGCGGTCGTGGCTGCTCGAACTCCTGGTCAAGGCGTTGCAGGAGGATCCCGGTCTGGCCGAGATCTCCGACTACACAACCGATTCCGGTGAAGGACGCTGGACGGTCGAAGAAGCCATCCGCCATTCGGTGCCTGCCAACGTCATTTCCGCAGCGCTGTTCGCACGTTTTGCATCCCGGCAAGAGGGCGGCTCACCCGCACTCAAGGCGGTCTCGGCCTTGCGCAACCAGTTCGGCGGTCATTCGGTGGTTCCCAAGTCCGCGTCGTCCGAGTGACTTGCGGGAGTTGATCTGACGAGGTGTTCGTCCGCAACCTGGGCCTGCGCAACTTCCGCTCGTGGGAAGATGTTTCCGTCGAACTAGATACCGGCACAACGCTTTTCGTGGGAAGCAACGGTTTCGGCAAGACGAATCTGCTTGAGGCGCTCTACTATCTCGCCGGCCTGAGATCACATCGGGTGAGCACCGATGCGCCGCTCATCAGAACCGGTGCCGACCAGGCGAAAGTGTCGGCCACCGTCGAGAACGACGGGCGTGAGCTGACCGTCGACCTGCTGATCGGTGGAGCGCGGGCGAACAAGGCTGCGATCAACGGCGCCCCGTGCCGGCGCCCCCGCGACATCCTCGGGATCCTGCGGACTGTCATGTTCGCACCGGAGGATCTCGCGCTCGTCCGGGGTGACCCGGGCGAGCGGCGTCGGTTCGTCGACGAACTCATCGCGATGCGGGGACCGCGGTGGGCGGCTGCGAAGGCGGATTACGATCGGGTGCTCCGTCAGCGTGCCGCCCTGCTCAAGACTGCGTCGTCGGCACTGCGGCGTGGTGACGGAGAGTCGGTGATCAGCACCTTGGACGTGTGGGATGCTCAGCTCGCCGACTTCGGAGCGCAGGTGACCGCGGCGCGGATAGATCTGGTTCGTGAGCTGGAACCCCATGTGCAACAGTCGTATTCAACCATCGCACCACAGTCGCGGCCGGCCGGTATGCGGTATCGGCCGTCGATCTCCGTGGACATCGGGCCACCGCCGGGGGAGGCGGCGGACGTGGAATACATCGAGGCGGCGATGCTCAACGATCTCGGGACCCTGCGTCAGAAGGAGATCGACCGGGGAGTGTGTCTGGTCGGACCCCACCGAGACGACATCGAACTGTTGCTCGGGACGGAGACGGCCAAGGGATTCGCCAGCCACGGGGAGTCGTGGTCACTGGCACTGGCGCTGCGACTCGGTTCGGTGGAACTGGTGCGTTCGGACGGGGCGGAACCGGTACTCCTGCTCGACGACGTCTTCGCCGAACTCGATGCCCGTCGCCGTGAGAAACTGGCCGATGTCGCCGGAACCGCCGAACAGGTCCTCATCACCGCGGCCGTCGCCGATGACATACCCGCCTCGATCGGTGGCAGGACGGTCTCGGTGAACATCGTCGAGGCAGATGGCGTCCGGACCTCGGAACTGGTGAGTTGATCATGGCCGAAGAGCCCGAGTCCACCGAACAGGGCAGCGGATACGACATGGCCCGCAAGGCGCTCGAAGACGCCCGCGCGGCCGCTCGCGCCGCAGGAAAATCGGTGGGCCAGGGGCGTGCGTCCCCCAGCAAGAGGACATCCACACCGCGGCCCGCCGCGCGACGGGGCTGGACCGGCGCCGGCCCCGACGTCCATGATCCGCAGCCGATGGGAAGGGTCGCGGGCAACCTCGCAGGTCGCCGGGGCTGGAACTCGAAGATCTCCGAGGGGACCGTGATGGGTGCCTGGGACCGCATCGTCGGGGCTGAGATAGCTGCGCACGCCCAGCCCAAGATGTTGCGCGACAAGGTGTTACACGTCACCGCCGAATCAACTGCCTGGGCGACCCAACTGCGACTGATCCAGTCGCAGATCCTGGCGAAGATCGCTGCAGCGGCCGGCAACAACGTGGTGACCAGTCTCCGGATAACCGGCCCGCAGAGCCCCTCGTGGCGCAAAGGTGAACGTCATGTGAAGGGTCGCGGACCGCGCGACACGTACGGCTGACGCCGCAGGCGTCGGCCCGAAGCCACAACGGGCGATGAATCCCGCCAGAGCGGCAACGGCGTGCCGGGAGCGTCGGTCGGACTAGGTGCAAACCGAAAAAATCCGTCTGCGGAGACATCAGGGGTGTTGCAGGGCTATTCCTTGTCGCATGACCCAGTAGTATGTAGGGAGTTGCCCCGAACCGGGGTAGACCGCCACGTCGAGGGCCCCGGACTCAGCAGCCGATACCGTGCTGCCCGGTGCCTCACGCGTGCGCGACTGAATTGGCGATGTAAGGAGCGGACGCACTCGTGGCCGACAGCACCGAACCCCAGCAGCCGGAACAACCGGACAAGCCGGAACCCACCAAGAAGGTCCCGGCGAAGAAGAAGGGGAACCCCGAATACGGTGCCGATTCGATCAGCATCCTCGAGGGACTCGAAGCGGTCCGTAAACGCCCGGGTATGTACATCGGGTCCACCGGTGAACGTGGACTGCACCATCTGATCTGGGAGGTCGTCGACAACTCCGTCGACGAGGCGATGGCGGGATACGCCAGTCGCGTCGACGTCACCCTGCGGGCCGATGGTGCGGTGCAGGTCGTCGACGACGGTCGCGGTATCCCCACAGGTATGCACAAGACCGGCATCCCGACCGTCGAGGTCGTCATGACCCAGTTGCACGCCGGCGGAAAGTTCGATTCCGATTCCTACGCGGTGTCCGGCGGTCTGCACGGCGTCGGTATCTCCGTGGTCAACGCATTGTCGAAGACGGTGGAGTTGGAGATCAACCACGCGGGCTTCGAGTGGCAGCAGACCTACACGAACGCTGTCGCCGGTGAGCTCAAGAAGGGCTCGCCGACCAAGAAGACCGGCACCACGGTCCGGTACTGGGCCGATGAGAAGATCTTCGAGACCACCACCTACAACTTCGACACCATCGCGCGGCGACTGCAGGAGATGGCCTTCCTCAACAAGGGCCTCACCATCACCCTGACCGACGAGCGTCCGGCCACCATCGAGGCGGGCGACGCCGAAGACGTCGAGGTCGCCGAAGCGCCGAAGTCCGAGGACGAGCTCGCCGAGGAAGCCGCGAACACCGAACTCGCCGACGAGGTCGACGTCCCCGCCGACGTCCCGGTCGATTCCGAGGGCAGGCCCGAGGGTCGCAAGAACAAGAGCCGCACCCGGATCTACCACTACCCCGGTGGACTCGAAGACTTCGTGCGCCATCTCAACAACGGCAAGACCGCGAGCAAGACCGCGATCCACAACTCGGTCATCGGGTTCACGGCGAAGGGCACCGGGCATGAGCTCGAGGTCGCGATGCAGTGGAACAACGGCTACTCCGAATCGGTGCACACCTTCGCGAACACCATCAACACCCACGAGGGCGGCACCCACGAAGAGGGTTTCCGCTCTGCTCTCACGGCGACGGTCAACAAGTACGCCACCGAGAAGAAGCTGGTGAAGGACAAGGGCGACAAGCTCACCGGCGACGACATCCGTGAGGGTCTGGCCGCGGTCATCTCGATTAAGGTCTCCGATCCGCAGTTCGAAGGACAGACGAAGACCAAGCTGGGCAACACCGAGGTCCGCAGCTTTGTGCAGAAGGTGAGCAACGAGCACCTCGCGCACTGGTTCGAGTCGAACCCGGCCGAGGCGAAGATCATCATCCGGAAGGCTGTTGAATCCGCCAACGCCCGGATGGCAGCCCGCAAAGCACGAGAGTTGGTGCGCCGCAAGAGCGCCAATGACATCGGTGGTCTTCCCGGCAAGCTCGCCGACTGCCGGAGTAAGGACCCCAGCAAGTGTGAGGTCTACATCGTGGAGGGCGACTCGGCCGGCGGCAGCGCCAAGTCCGGTCGCGACTCGATGTATCAGGCGATCCTCCCGATCCGCGGCAAGATCATCAACGTCGAGAAGGCGCGCATCGACCGGGTTCTCAAGAACACCGAGGTCCAGTCGATCATCACCGCGTTCGGCACGGGTATCCACGACGAGTTCGACCTCGCGAAGTTGCGCTACCACAAGATCGTGTTGATGGCCGATGCCGACGTTGACGGACAACACATCTCGACGTTGCTGATGACGCTGCTGTTCCGGTTCATGCGACCGCTGGTGGAGCATGGCCACGTTTATCTGGCCCAGCCGCCGCTGTACAAACTCAAGTGGCAGAAGGGTGCCGCACCAGAGTTCGCGTACTCCGATCGCGAACGCGACGGATTGCTCGAGGCCGGCGCGCAGGCGGGCAAGAAGATCAACAAAGAAGACGGTATCCAGCGTTACAAGGGTCTCGGTGAGATGAATGCCAAGGAGTTGTGGGAGACCACGATGGATCCCTCGGTGCGGGTGCTGCGGCAGGTCACGCTCGATGACGCCGCCGCCGCCGATGAACTGTTCAGTGTGCTGATGGGTGAGGACGTGGTGGCACGGCGCAGCTTCATCGCCCGTAACGCCAAAGACGTTCGCTTCCTGGACGTCTGACGCATCCTCACCTGCCGAACCTGATACGACGAAAGTGAACTCATGACCGACACCTTGCCACCGGACGGTGGCCCCGGCGACCGCGTCGAACCCGTAGACATCCAGCAGGAGATGCAGCGCAGCTACATCGATTACGCCATGAGCGTGATCGTCGGACGTGCCCTGCCCGAGGTCCGCGACGGCCTCAAACCGGTACACCGCCGCCTGCTGTATGCCATGAACGATGCCGGTTTCCGGCCCGACCGCAGCTACGTGAAATCCGCGAAACCCGTTGCGGAGACCATGGGTAACTACCATCCGCACGGCGACACCGCGATCTACGACGCGTTGGTCCGCCTCGCGCAGCCGTGGTCGATGCGGTACCCGATGGTCGACGGCCAGGGAAACTTCGGTTCACGCGGTAACGACGGCGCCGCCGCCATGAGGTACACGGAAGCCCGTCTGACTCCGCTGGCGATGGAGATGCTGCGCGACATCGGTGAGGAGACAGTCGATTTCACGCCGAACTACGACGGCAAGACGCAGGAACCGACGGTCCTGCCCTCGCGAGTGCCCAACCTGCTGATCAACGGCTCGAGCGGCATCGCGGTCGGCATGGCCACCAACATCCCACCGCACAACCTCGGTGAGGTCGCCGACGCCGTCTTCTGGGCGCTCGACAACTACGAGGCCGACGAAGAGACAACGCTCGCCGCCTGCATGGAGCGCGTCAAAGGACCCGACTTCCCCACGTACGGACTGATTGTCGGCGGCCAGGGCATCCGCGACGCGTACACCACCGGGCGAGGCAGTATCCGTATGCGCGGCGTGGTGCGGATCGAGGAGAACAAGGGTGCGACGACCCTCGTGATCACCGAATTGCCGTATCAGGTGAACCCGGACAACATGATCCAGTCGATCGCCGAGCAGGTGAACGAGGGAAAGCTCAAGGGCATCAGCAGGATCGACGACGAGTCCTCGGACCGCGTCGGCATGCAGATCGTGGTCACCCTGCGCCGGGACGCGGTGGCGAAGGTGGTGCTGAACAATCTCTACAAGCACAGCCAGTTGCAGACCAGTTTCGGTGTGAACATGCTCTCGATCGTCGACGGCGTGCCCCGAACGTTGCGGCTGGACAAGATGATCCGGCTGTACGTGGAGCACCAGATCGACGTCATCATCCGGCGGACCCGTTACCGGCTGCGTAAGGCCGAAGAGCGCGCACACATCCTGCGCGGTCTCGTCAAAGCCCTTGATGCCCTTGATGAAGTCATCGCGTTGATCCGTCGGTCCCAGACCGTGGACCTGGCCCGCACCGGGTTGATCGACCTGCTCGACGTCGACGAGATCCAGGCCGACGCCATCTTGGCGATGCAGTTGCGTCGACTCGCGGCCCTCGAGCGGCAGAAGATCGTCGACGAGTTGGCCGAGATCGAGATCGAGATCGCGGACTACAAGGACATTCTCGCCAAGCCGGAGCGTCAGCGCGCCATCGTGCGTGACGAGCTGGCCGAGATCGTCGAGAAGTTCGCCGACGAGCGTCGTACCAAGATCATCGCCGCCGACGGTGATGTCTCCGACGAGGATCTGATCGCCCGCGAGGACGTGGTGGTCACGATCACCGAGACCGGGTACGCCAAGCGCACCAAGACCGACCTTTACCGCAGCCAGAAACGTGGCGGTAAGGGCGTGCAGGGAGCGGGGCTCAAACAGGACGACATCGTTCGGCACTTCTTCGTGTGCTCCACCCACGATTGGATCCTGTTCTTCACCACCAAGGGTCGTGTGTACCGCGCGAAGGCGTACGAACTGCCCGAGGCGAACCGCACCGCCCGCGGCCAGCACGTCGCCAACCTCCTGGCCTTCCAGCCGGAGGAGCGGATCGCGCAGGTCATCCAGATCAAGAGCTACGAGGATGCGCCCTATCTGGTGCTCGCCACCCTCGGCGGCCTGGTGAAGAAGTCGCGTCTGGTCGACTTCGACTCCAACCGGTCCGGCGGCATCTTCGCGATCAACCTGCGCGGAGAAGACGAACTGGTCGGTGCTCAGCTGTGCAGCGCCGAGGACGACCTACTGCTGGTCTCGACCAAGGGCCAGTCGATCCGGTTCTCCGCTACCGATGACGCGCTCCGTCCGATGGGCAGGCAGACGTCGGGTGTCCAAGGCATGCGATTCAACGACGAGGACCAGTTGTTGTCGTTGAATGTCGTGCGTGATGACACGTACCTGCTGGTCGCGACATCGGGTGGTTATGCCAAACGCACTGCGATGACCGACTACCCGGTTCAGGGTCGCGGCGGCAAGGGCGTGCTGACAATCCAGTACGACAAGCGCCGCGGAGCACTGGTCGGAGCCCTGATCGTCGACGACGACAGCGAGCTGTACGCGATCACCTCCGGAGGTGGTGTGATCCGTACCGCCGCGAAGCAGGTCCGCAAGGCAGGTCGCCAAACCAAGGGCGTCCGCCTGATGAACCTGGGCGAAGGAACTACGCTCTTGGCTATCGCCCGTAACGCCGACGAACCGGATGAACTGGTCGAGACGGACAACGGGCCTGCCGGCAAGAAGTAGCAGTAAGCAAGCGGAGCCCGATCAACGCTCCTCCTCACCGGAGGCGAGGCAAAGGAACGCATGAGCACACCCAACGAGCCGAACAAGCCGACTCAGACCCCGGCGGGTCAGGCGCCCAAGGGGCAGCCGGGGAGTGGCGACCAGGAATCCGGTAACGGATCTCGGGCCGCGGTCTCCGTGCAGGAGTCTGCCGCGCGTTCCGGTGACACCCCCGCGACGAAGGCGACTCCGGCGGTCGGTCCGCAGGCGCCTCCCGCGGCCCAGGCCGGTCCCACCCGCCCTGCCGGCAACGGACAGGGTCCGGGCGGGGTGCCGCCCTGGCAGCGGGCAGCGGGTCCGGGCAATCAGGGTCCGGGCAATCAGGGACCCGGCAACGCTGGCGCCCAGGGACCGCAGGGCGGCCCGGGTAAGCCACCCCTGCCTGCGGGTAGCCAGCCGCCCCCCGGGTCCGGTAGCGGGCAGCAGCCCGGTGCGCCGGGCCCCGGCCGGGGTCCTTCGGGTCCGCCGCCGGGTCGTGGTCAGGGGCCGGGGAACGTGTCGACGGGTAAGCGTCCGGTGATCACCGGCACCGCCGCCCCGAAGCCGATCGACGGACCCACGCGCAACATCGATCGCCGGGATCTGCCCCAGGAAGAGCTGCCGGACCTCGACGCCATCCATCACCCGGAGGTGGCCGCGACCGGCCCGTCACGGTCGATCGAGGCCGTGCCGTCTCCAGGTGCAATGGGAGCGCTCCGGGCGTCGGTGCAGTTGCGCCGCATCGACCCGTGGTCGGCCTTCAAGGTCTCCGCCGTGCTGTCGGTGGCCTCGTTCTTCATCTGGATGATCGCTGTCGGTGTGCTGTATCTCATCCTCGACGGAATGGGTGTTTGGGATCAGCTGAACAACTCGTTCGGGACCCTGGTGTCGAGTGACACGACCACCGAGTCGTCGTTCGAGATCGGTGCCGGCGGTGTGTTCGGGATCGCGGCCCTCATCGGCGCGGTCAACGTGGTGCTGTTCACCGCACTCGCCACTGTCGGATCCTTCATCTACAACCTGTCTTCCGACCTTGTCGGCGGAATGGAGATCACCCTTGCGGACCGCGACTAGAGCCCGATCTGACCAGGCGTTTTGTCGCCTGGGCATGCGGTCGGGTAATCTCTGACTTCGGTTCACGGGCCTATAGCTCAGGCGGTTAGAGCGCTTCGCTGATAACGAAGAGGTCGGAGGTTCAAGTCCTCCTAGGCCCACCGTGACGACGAGCCAGAGAGCGGTAAAACCCCCCGAAAGGAGGGCGCGATGAAGACAGTTCTGATCACCGCAGCCGCACTCGCACTCATCGTCGCAGGCCTGCTCACAGAATCTCGACGCAATATCGAGGTGTGGCACGGCCTACCCGAAGACCAGTGAGAACTGGCACGGGGCCTTAGCTCAGTTGGTAGAGCGCTGCCTTTGCAAGGCAGATGTCAGGAGTTCGAATCTCCTAGGCTCCACAAGTGTTTTCTTGTTCCAGGGCGCGTTTGGCAAACGCGAGCCGGCCGCGCCAGAGTGGTGTCATGGAACTTCGCATATTCGTCGAACCTCAGCAGGGTGCCACCTACTCCGACCAGCTGGCGGTCGCCCGCACGGCCGAGGCCGCGGGATTCGGGGCCTTCTTCCGGTCGGATCACTACCTCGCCATGAATGTCGAGGGAAGCCCGGGACCGACGGACACCTGGACCACGCTCGCGGGTCTGGCCCGCGAAACCAGCACGATCCGACTGGGCACACTTGTCACCTCGGCGACCTTCCGGTACCCGGGACCGCTCGCGATCGCGGTCGCCCAGGTGGACGAGATGTCCGGTGGTCGGGTCGAGTTCGGATACGGCGCAGGTTGGTTCAGCGCGGAGCACGAGGCCTATGCGATCCCGTTCCCTTCGCTGGGGGCGCGATTCGACAAGTTGGAGGAATCGCTCGCGGTGATCACCGGGCTCTGGAAAACGCCTGTGGGAGAGAAATTCTCGTACTCGGGTGAGTACTACACCGTGAAGGACTCGCCGGCGTTGCCGAAGCCGGTGCAGACACCGATGCCGCCCATCGTGCTCGGCGGGCAGGGCAAGAAGCGGACCCCGGCCCTCGCCGCTCAGTACGCCGACGAGTTCAACGTCCCGTTCATCTCGGCGGGAGACGCCCAGCAGGCCTTCGACCGGGTGCGGCAGGCCTGCGAAGTCCGTGGGCGCGCTGCCGAGGACCTGATCTACTCGGCCGCGCTGACGGTATGCGCCGGTGTCGACGACGCGGAGGTCGCCCGTCGCGCCACGAACATCGGGCGTGACCTGGCGGAGCTACGCAAGGACGGCTTGGCGGGGTCGCCGGCCGAGATCGTCGACAAGATCGGCAGCTACCGCGAGATCGGGGCGTCGCGGATTTATCTGCAGGTTCTCGACATGTCCGACCTCGGGCACCTCGAGTTCATCGCCGACAAGGTGATACGCCAGCTCTGATCGGCCCGATCGGTCGACTCTCAGTAGCCGAGTTCGCCTCGGCGGCGTGATTCGATGTCACGTCGCCGCTGCTGCTCGTCGGCGTCGAGCCCTGGTGCTTCGGTGTTGTCGGGGCCTGCCCAGATCCGGATGGCGCCGAACAACAGGGGGAGCACGATGAACACGAGCCACGCCATCGGTACTCCGAGTGCCAAGAGCAGGAGGAAGACCAGCACCGTGCCGCCGGAGGCGAACAGGTGCAGCGTCCGCATCACCTTGTCCCTGCGTCCGGGGCTGGGAACCGGGGCCGCCGCAGCCCGGGCCGCGGGGGTCAGCGCAGAGCTGCCGTCACCGGGGCCGAACGGCGTCGGCTCCGGCAGATCCATGAACAACTCCGACAACTCTGATCGAGTGTGTGCCGTGGTGACCGCATCGACGCGCTCCGAATACTCGGCGTTGTCGAGTCGCCCGCTGGTGTAGTGCTCACCCAGCGCCTCGAGTGCCGAGGTGCGCTCAGCATTGCCTATCCGGATCTCGCGAGGTTTTTCTGAATCCATGGGTCAATTCGACCACGGGCGGGCGTCTGTCGACAGACGTGCGGTGCCTTCAGCTTCCCTTACCGACGATGTAGAGGTATCCGCCGAGAACCAGGATCCCCGCCGCGAGATAGAGATAGCCGACCCAGAGAGCGGCCACCGCGAACGATGCACCCTGCTCGCCGGTACGACGAATCTGCGCGCGGGCCACATGGCCGCAGACGATGCCGATGAGAAAGGTCAGTCCGATCACGGACAGGATCAGAGCGACGATCGCGGTGACGTTGGTCTTGTTCGTCCGGCGGGCCGGTGCGGGACTCATCTGCGCTCCGGACTCCTCATCATGGCCGTATGTGTGCTGCGGCTCGTCGTTGCGGGTGTCGGCGGGGTCCGCGGTCTGGGAGTAGGCATTCGAGTTGGTGGCGGGACCGGGGTGTGCCCCGATTCCGGCAGCAGGTCCACTCAGTGGTGCGGGGGAGTAGGGCGGGGGCGGCCTGCGGACGGGGGGAGCCCCTGGGCCCTGCGAGGCCGGACCCTGGGGCGGACCACCACGGCCGCGAAATGGCTGCTGACCGCCGGGGCCCTGAGGTGGGGGACCCGCCGGACCTTGTGGGGCAGGCCGGTACGCGGGAGCAGGCCCGGTGGACCCGCCCCGCTGCTCCCAGGCCGGAATCGGTTCGACATCTCGCCGGCGCCGGCCCTCACCACTGTCATAACTCACGAGTCACACGGTACCTGCCTCCGGCAGGTCAGCTGCTCGACTGCCCGTTGGCCGAGGGAGCGGCCGGATCCAGCGTTTTGGCTTCTTCGCCGGCGACGGGCACGTCTGCCAGGCGCGGCGGGGCCGCGGCGACGCTCGGTGGTTGCGGCCGGGTGCGCCGAGAGATGGAGAAGGCTGCGGCCCCCGCGGCGAGGACGGCGATCGAGACCAACGCGATCTTGAATCGGCGCCGTGATGGCGGCCGCGTGGTGGCCAACTGTTCGGGCAACGCGTCGGCGAGGCCGGCGCGCTCGAGTCCGGACACGACCGTCGGGTTGGTGATGTGCACCGGGAAGACGTCCGAGGCCTTGTCCAGGTAGTGCGAGCCGTGGCGCTTGGCGTCGGCGGCGAGGCCGGCCTCGGTGGACCGCGCCTGGGCGGTGAGTTTCTTGGCGCCGGACAGCAGCGCCGTCGCTGCGCTCTGCGTCGCGGCTCCGGCCCCTGCTGCGGATGTGCGGAGGCCGGCGGCGCTCAGTCCTACCGATCCGCGGGTCACATTCGACAACCCGGCGAGCGACTGCCGGGTGCCGAGCTTGACCCGCTGTCCGGCGCTCAGTGCGACGGCTCGGTCGCGTACTGCCTTGAGTTCGGATTCGAGCTTGCTCATATATGCCTCCTTGTGTCGAGCGCCGACTCGCTCGCGCCCGGGTGGTCTCGGCTCAGATGACTCCACCCTAGTGCCCCCGAGGCGCCTCGATCGGGGACGCGGTGGGGGGATGCTCACGCAGCACCAGCTTCCGGGCGACGTCTGCGAGCCGCGTATTGGCGTCTTGAGAAAGGCGCTTGAGCAGATCGAAAGCCTGTACGGCGTCGAGGTCGTAACGTTCCATGATCATGCCCTTGGCCTGTCCGATCACATCTCGCGAGGCCAACGCGCTGTCGAACTCACTGTTCCTTCGCGCCGCAAAGAGGGTTACGGCCGCATGCGTGGCGTGTACCAGGCCGATCTCCTCGGCGCCGGCCCTGAATGCACCCGGTGTTTCTGAATAGAGGTTGAGTGCACCTGCCGCCTCCCGATCGGTGTACAGCCGAAACGACAGACTCGAGCGGATCGGACTCTGCGCCAACACCGCTGCGGTGAATGCGGGCCAACGGCTCTCGGAGGAGAGGTCATCGGCTCGCACTGTGTCCGACTGCAGGGCGGCGTCGACGCAGGGACCCTGTCCCAACTGGCTCTGTAGAGAATCGACGAGCGCAGCCGTTGGGTGGGTGGCGGCTGTCGAGCCGACATGGTGGCCCTTCGAGATGATCGTGATCCCGCCGGATTCCGCACCGGGCACGGTGTCGACCGCGCTCGACATGATTCCCTCGAGCACGGCGGTGATTCCTTCCGGCAGCCGCATGCGGATGTGTTCGGCCAGATCGGCCGTCACCGCTCTCAAGTCCGTCACCGCTCTCACCCCCGGGCGTCGATGTGTCGCGGCGGCTGGAGCTCCGGCGGAGTGTCGAACACTCCTGTCGCCCCGGGGTCACGAGGAGACCGGTTCTGGGCGTCGACCACCGTGCGCGCATATTCGGTGACGGTGACGTCATGGGACCGGGCGAGCCGCGACAGGCGATGGCGTGCGTGGATGACCTCGAGCGCGAAGTGTTCGGCGATGATCCCGACCGCGGTTGTCACGAGGATGGTGCCCTCGAGCACGGCGTCGACGGTGCCGGCAACGCTGTCGCGGCGGTCCCGCGAGTTTCCGGCGCTGAGGGCGACGGCGGTGAGATCGGCGAGGATCTGTCCGAAATCGCCCGGCGGCAGCCTGTTTCCCCAGGGCTGTTCGGTGTGCACGATCATCGACCCGATCGCGGCCCCAGGTGTCCGGAGTGGGAAGGCACGAACCCCGCGTAGGCCCGCTGCGACTGCTCGGGACCGGTAATCGGGCCAGCGGGTGTCCTCGGCCAGGGCGAGATCGGTGACGAGGGAGACCGCGCCGTCGCGTGCGCTGATCAGCGCCGGACCGCTGGTGTTGAGTGACCAGTCGGCGCTGGCGTCGGTTCGGGTCGCCTCGGCGACGATGTGGAGTCCGCCCTCGCCCAGGGTGCGTCGTTCGTCGAGCAGCACGATGACCGCCGAGTAGGCGTCGAAGCATGACCGCGCGTGTTCGACCACCGTCTGCAGCAGCGCGGGCAGATCGAAGTCAGTGGTGAGGGTGCTGGTGACGTCGGAGATCGCGACGCGGGAACGATCGGTGTCGATCACGAAGCACTTCCGGGGATGGGATTCATCGGCCCTCCAGCTCATCGGTGTCACGGAGAGTGAGGCGGCGGGCGACGATCTGGTCGGCCACGTCCTTGATGGATCGCCCGTGTTGGTAGGAAAAGGCGCGCAGTCGATCCAGGGCCTCGGACGCCGGGATGGCGAGCTGCACCGCAACCATGCCCGATGCCAGGTAGACCTGGGAGCGCGAGAACTCGTCGGGCGCGTCGAGCGGCGAGGGAAGTAAGCCCTCGGCCGCGGTGTCAGGATCGTGGGCGGCGTCGTCGACGGACGTCAGGTATTCGTCCCAGTTGCGACGGACCGTGAGTCCGGCGGTGTTGGCGATGGTGATGGCCGCGGTGTGAGCGGACGTCTCGAGCTCACCCTCCGTGCGACGGTAGAGCTCGAGCACGCCGAGCGGATGACCGCCTTCCACGACGGGAAAGGCGAACACGGCACGGGCCCCGACGGCAAATGCCTCGCCGCTGAACACCGGCCACCGCTCCAGCGCTGACCGATCGCGTAAGTCGGGCACCAGATGCGGAGCCCTGTTGTAAAAAGCGTCGAGGCAAGGTCCCTCGCCGAGGGTGAACTGCAGCTCGTCGATCTGCTGGGAAATCGCGTCGGTGGCGTAGACGAGATCCCGGACCCGGCTCTTGCGGGTCAGCAACGCCACGGCTGCGCCGTCGACGCCGGACAGACGGACCGCTGTTTCGCAGAGTTGTCCGACACCGAGGAACACCGGGTTGCGTGCTGAGTCCGTCGCCGGAGTATTGCGATCGTCCACTTCGTGCGGGTCACCGCCGCCGCTCGAGGGATGTGCGTCGCGGCCCGAGGTACCGCTCATGTCAGCTCCCATCGCTACTGGTAAACGTACTCCAGCTCAGGCCCGGTGGCGGCCAGGTGGCACCATGGAGGTCGTGACCACAGCATTGAAAACCGCAACCGCGATCCTGCACACCAACAACGGTGACATCAGGATCGCCCTGTTCGGAAACCACGCACCCAAGACGGTTGCCAACTTCACCGGCCTGGCCGATGGCAGCAAGGACTACTCCAAGCCGAACGCTTCCGGCGGCGACGCGGGGCCGTTCTACGATGGCGCTGTCTTCCACCGCATCATCTCGGGCTTCATGCTCCAGGGCGGCGACCCCACGGGCACCGGCATGGGCGGCCCGGGATACGAGTTCGAAGACGAGTTCCATCCCGAGTTGACCTTCAGCCAGCCGTACCTGCTGGCCATGGCGAACGCCGGGCCCGGCACCAACGGCTCGCAGTTCTTCATCACCGTCGGCCCGACTCCGCACCTCAACCGCAAGCACACCATCTTCGGTGTCGTCGAGGACGAGGAGTCCAAGAAGGTCGTCGACAAGATCGAGGCCGTCTCGACCGACCGTCGTGACCGTCCGCTCGAAGACGTGATCATCCAGAAGATCACCATCGAGTCCTGATCGGTTTTATGTGACATTCCAGCCCCCGGTGCCCGGGCGTCCATCGCCCCCGGCCCAGGTGTGCGTTCGGCACCCCGATCGCCCGACAGGTTTGTCATGCAGCCGGTGCGGCCGTCCGGCCTGCCCTGAGTGTCTGCACCCGGCCGCAGTCGGCCAGCATTGCGTCGACTGCGTCCGGGCGGCGGGGAACCGCGTCCCGCGGGCCCGCACCATCGGTGCGAGCAGGCCGTACGCCACCTACACCCTGCTCGCGGTGAACCTCGTCATCTTTGCGATCACCGCCCTCCAGGCCGGCAGCGTCACGGAACTGCGTTCCTCGGAGGTGTTCACCGAAGGCGCCCTCTGGGGACCCTTCATGGCGTCGGGCGAGTACTGGCGCGTGCTCACCGCCGGGTTCCTGCACTTTTCGTTGATCCACGTCGCGGTCAATATGTTCTCGCTCTACATTCTCGGCCGCGACGTCGAGATCACCCTCGGCACAGCGCGATTCGTCGGGATCTATCTCACCTCACTGCTCGGTGGCAGCGCGCTGGTGATGCTCTTCGAGAACCCGCTGGCGATCAACGCCGGCGCCTCGGGTGCGATCTTCGGTCTGATGGGTGCGACGCTCGTGGTGGTTCTCAAGGCCAAGATCCCGGCCGGCATGGTCCTCGGCGTCATCGGCATCAACGTGGTGCTGTCGCTGACCATCCCGAACATCTCATTGTGGGCCCACATGGGTGGCCTGTTCTTCGGGGCGGCGGCTGCCGCCGGGGTCCTCTACGGTCCCGAACTGCTGCCTGCCGGCAAGAAGACCGCCCGCAACGCCGCAGCGATCGGGTGGATCGTGATGGGTGGCCTCATCGTGCTTGCGCTGGTGCTCAGTGTCGCCCGCGCCCAGACCTTGTAACTCGCGAAAGCGGGATGGTTACTTCCGTTCCTGTATCGCCAGCCCGGCCTCCCGGAGCGCGTCGGCGACGTCGAGCGGGTTCACACCCAGATCCCAGCGTCCGAAGATCACCAACCGTTCGCCGTCGTGGGCGGTCGCGTCATCGATGTCGAACTCCAGGTGCGGCACCCGCCTGCCTAGTCGCGGGTAGCTGATCACCTGGGCTCGGCGGACCTCGTCGAACGCATAGCGCCGGACACCACCGGTGAGCGTCCTGATCGCGAGGGTGTGGGTGTCGACCACCGCCAGTCGCGGGCGGACGCGCAATCCGATGGCGCCGAGTACGAGCAGCAGCACCGCGGCGATGACCATCAGCAGGACCCCCGCGGGATCGGGTCCCGCGACCAGGGCGGCGCCGCCCAACAGCACTCCGCCGGCGACCATGACGCCCGCCATCGCGGGAGGTGTCGACCACGACAGGGTCGACGAAGCAGAGTTATCCACAGGCCTTATCCACAATGGGGACTAGTTACACACATGTTGTTCCACAGCTGTGGATGAATTACACACATGTAGTTCGGGTGCTCACAGGCATCGAGGTCGAGGTCAGCGCCACTTCATGGTCATCAGCAGTCCGGCAACCATGAAGCCGAATCCGATGAGGAAATTCCACGGTCCGAGTTCGTACATCCAGTTCAGGATCTTGCCGTCGGCGCCGAGCGATTCGGGGGTGGCGACCAGGTAGAAGACGATCAGCCACAGCAGGCCGAGCAGCATCAGGCCGAGCATCGTCGAAACATAGACCGTGCTCGACGGTCCGGTTTTCACCTTGACCGGAGTGCGGCTCGCCGGGTTGATCGTGTAATCGGTCTTCTTGCGGACCTTTGACTTGGGCATAGAATTCCTCGGTTCGCGGGCAAAACGTGTCACTACAACCTAGCTCACCAGGCAATAGAGATGTGAAGCCGTGGCGTCGTCCCAGGTAGCCTGATCGTTGTGACCGACCCGATCCACGCCGTGACCGAAACGATCGACCAGGGGCAGGCCCCCGCCCGCATCCTCGTCGTCGACAACTACGACAGCTTCGTCTACAACCTCGTCCAGTACCTCGGACAGTTGGGGGTGCATGCCGAGGTGTGGCGTAACGACGACGCCAGGCTCGCCGACCCGACCACCGCGATCGCTGACTTCGACGGGGTGCTGCTCTCGCCCGGGCCAGGCACGCCGCAGCGGGCCGGTGCCACGATGCCTCTGGTCGGAGCGGCCGCCTCGAGCGAGACCCCGTTGCTCGGGGTCTGCCTCGGGCATCAGGCGATCGGCGCGGCGTTCGGTGCCACTGTCGACCGTGCGCCGGAGTTGCTGCACGGCAAGACCTCACTCGTCTCACACGACGACGACGGTGTCCTGGCGGGTCTGCCGAATCCGTTCACGGCCACCAGATATCACTCGCTGACCGTTCTCCCGGAGACGATCCCGGCCGAGTTGGTGGTCACCGCGGAGACCGGCACCGGCATCGTGATGGCCATGCGCCACCGCGAACTGCCGATCCACGGAGTCCAGTTCCACCCCGAGAGTGTGCTCACCCAGGGCGGGCACCGGATGCTGGCGAACTGGCTGACGGTCTGCGGGATGATCGTGCCCGATGGTCAGGTACGCATCCTCGAAGACCAGGTCGCCGCAG
This sequence comes from Williamsia sp. 1135, assembly GCF_002095395.1. Taxonomy (GTDB): domain Bacteria; phylum Actinomycetota; class Actinomycetes; order Mycobacteriales; family Mycobacteriaceae; genus Williamsia. The sequence goes on along the minus strand of NZ_MJEI01000087.1, from coordinate 11,089 downwards.
CTCTCGGCTGACGGGACACGTGATGGTCTCCGACACCGAGCGATCCACCCGATCGGCCGCGACCCGCGACCGGATCCTGGTCGCGGCAGAGCGACTGTTCGCCGAACACGGGCTGTTCGCGGTGTCGAATCGGCAGGTGAGCGAGGCGGCCGGACAAGGCAACAACGCCGCTGTCGGTTACCACTTCGGGACCAAGACCGACCTGGTGCGGGCGATCGTGACGAAGCACGCGGGACAGATCGAGGAACTGCGCGCTGCCGCGCTGCACGAGATCGAAGGTTCGACCGACGTTCGCGACTGGGTCACCTGCCTGGTGCGTCCGTCGACCGAGCATCTCGCCGCGCTCGGCACACCCTCCTGGTACGCCCGCTTCAACGCTCAGGTGCTCACCGATCCGACCCTGCGCGTCCTCGTCTACACCGAGGCGTCCGGGGCCTCACCGAGTCTGGCGAAGTTGGTATCCGGGCTCGGGAAGACCCTGGACGATCTGCCCGAGGGTATTCGCCGCGCCCGGGCCGACATGGGCCGGTCGCTGATGGTCCACATGTGTGCCGAACGAGAGTTGCGGCTCGCAGGCGAGGGCGACCCAGACCCCATCGGCTGGCACGACTTCGGGACCGACCTGATCGACGCGATCGTCGGTATCTGGACCGCGCCTGTGACGCGCTGACGCGTTTCGACCCCGTCGACCCGTCGAGCCTAGGGCAGCAGACTCGCTCGGCCCACGGTGATCGAGACCGATCCGTCCTTGCGCACGAGACCGCCCGCTGCGGGTGTCTGGTCGAGGATCTTCTCGTCGTCCGGACTGCCCAGTGGAACGTTGCGGGGCACCGTCGTCAGCGTTGATCTCTCCCACCCGGCGGCGACCAGCGCGGCCTGCGCCTGAGCGGCCGTCTGCCCCCGCAGATCGGGCATCGTGAACATGTTGCCGCGGCTGATGGTGATCTGGACGATGCTGCCCTCGTCGACCTCGACGCCCGCCTCGGGCGAACTGCTGATGACAGTGCCCTCGGGTAGTTCGGAATCCGCCGCGACGACCGCTGGGTTGAGTTCGAGCTGATCGAGGTTGGTACGCGCCTGGGACTCCCGCTGCCCGGTGAGGTCGGGGACGGAGACCCGGCGAGGGCCGGTACCGACCTGAATGGTGATCAGTGCCGTCACCGGTTGGGTGCTGCCCGCAGCCGGAGTGGTGCCGACGACTTTGCCCTTGAGCGCGGCCGTCGACGCGACATCCACGGGGCGTACGTTCCCGAAGCCCAGATTGCTCAGCTCCGTGGTCGCATCCTCTGGGGATTTGTTCCTCAGGTCCGGTACCTGCTGTCGTTGCGGTCCCGCCGAGACGTACAGGGTCACCCGGGATCCCTTGTCCACCTTGACGCCTTCGCCCGGGGTGGTCCTGGTCGGCGCACCGGCGGCAACGGTCGGACTGGGTTCGTCGAGCTGGTTGACGCGAAAGCCCATCTTCTCCAGCTCGGCGCGGGCCTGTTCGGTCGACATCTCGGTGACCTGGGGTATCGACACCTGCGGGGTGGCCTCGGACGCCCAGGGACGTACGAGCAGCAGGGTCACGCCGACGATCAGCAACAGGGCCAAAGCTCCGAATCCCGCGACCTTCAGGGCGGTGCGGTTCTTGCGCGGTGGATCGTCGTCGTTCTCGTCGCGCCGATGCGAGCCCGACGGGCCGACCCGGGCGACCCGGGCGCGGGGCCCGGTGTCGATGAGTGCCGTGCGGTCTTCGTCGCTCATCACCATCGGCGCGCTCGGCTTGCCGCCGGCGAGCACCTTCATCAGATCCGAACGCATCTCCGCCGCGGACTGATACCGGTTGGCGGGGTTCTTGCTCATGGCCTTGAGGACAACGGAATCGAGTTCGGCGGGTACCCCTGCGAGCACCGACGACGGGGTCGGCGGGTCTTCCCGGACGTGTTGATAGGCCACTGCCACCGGTGAATCGCCGGTGAAAGGCGGTTCGCCGGTGAGTAGTTCGAACAGCACGCAACCCAGCGAGTAGACGTCGCTGCGGGCATCGACGCTCTCGCCGCGGGCCTGCTCCGGCGAGAGGTACTGCGCGGTTCCGATGACGGCCGCGGTCTGGGTCACGGAGTTGCCGGTGTCGGCGAGCACCCGGGCGATACCGAAGTCCATCACCTTGACGGCACCGGACTTGTCGATCATCACGTTCGCCGGTTTGACGTCCCGGTGAACGATGCCGTTCTGATGCGAAAAGTGCAGAGCCGCAGCCACATCCGCGATCCACGTCATTGCCTGACGCGGCTTGACATGACCTTCCGCGCGGAGCACGTCGCGCAGCGTCTCGCCGTCGACGAACTCCATCACGATGTAGGGCAGCGGGCCCTCGGGAGTGGTCGCCTCGCCGGTGTCGAAGACCTGGACGATGGTCGGGTGATTCAGCGCCGCGGCGTTCTGTGCCTCACGCCGGAAGCGGAGGTAGAACGTCGGGTCACGGGCGAGATCGGCACGCAACACCTTGATCGCGACGTCGCGGTGCAGGAGGAGATCCCGTGCGAGGTGGACCTCGGACATGCCACCGAAACCGAGCGTCTCGCCCAGTTCGTAGCGGTCAGAGACCTGTCGGGGGTCAGCCATCAACCACCGTCCTGGGGTCCGGGCTGTTCGCTTTCGCTCAGCTCGTTGTCGTTGCCCTGATCATTGTCGCTCTCGCGCGCCGGTAGGCCCGGAATCTGGATGCTCGGCAGCGTCGGGAACGTCGGACCATCGTTTGTGGTGGTCGTCGTGGTCTCCGGGGTGGTGGTCGTGGTCGTTTCCTCGGTCGTCGTGGTGGTCGTCCGAGTGGTGGTCGTGGTCGTTTCTTCGGTGGTCGTCGGTGGCGGCGTGGTGGTCGTGGTGGTACTCCGCGTGGTCGACGACCTCGGCGCCGGCGTATCCGAGTCGCCGGTCGAGCGCATCAGGAGGAAGCCGACGAGCACCAGCGCGCCGATCAGCAGGATCACCGCGGCAGCGGCCAACGCTTTCTGTCCGGCGGACCAGCCCTGCTGATCGCTCGGAACCGGCGGCTGCGGCCGGGGCTGCGGTGCGGGGGCCGGGCGCGGCGCGGCAACGGGCGCCATCATGGCGGTTGCCGGGCGCGGACCGGTCGCTGCGCCGGGCTGTGGGGGGCGCCGTCCGGCACGGACCGCGGCCACCGCGTTGGCGAATTCGCCACCGTCGGAATACCGCTGAGTGGGGTCCTTGGCCATGGTGATCTCGATGAGCTCGCGCACATTCACCGGCAGATCCGTCGGTAGCGGCGGCGCCTCTTCGCGGATGTGCTTCATCGCGACGGTGATCGCGCCATCGCCGAGGAACGGTCTGCGGCCCGCGATGGCCTCATAGCCGACGACCCCGAGCGAATACACATCCGACGCTGCAGTGGCGTCCTCACCGAGGGCCTGCTCCGGGGAGATGTATTGCGCGGTTCCCATGACCATGCCGGTCTGCGTGACCGGCGCGGCGTCCACTGCCTTGGCGATACCGAAGTCGGTGATCTTCACCTGGCCGGTCGGCGTGATGAGGATATTGCCCGGTTTCACGTCGCGGTGCACCAGACCGGCGTCGTGGGCGGCCTTGAGAGCCCGACCGGTCTGCTCGAGCATGTCGAGGGCGTTGTTCAGAGAGAGCCTGCCCACCCGGGTGAGTACGGCGTTGAGCGGCTCACCGTTGACGAGTTCCATGACGAGGTAGGCGACATTGCCTGCGCCCGGATCCTGGGCCTCGCCGTAGTCGAAGACGTTCGCGATGCCGGGGTGATTGAGCATGGCGGTGGTACGGGCCTCGGTACGGAACCGCTCGAGGAACTCGGGGTCGTCGGAGAATTCGGCCTTGAGGGCTTTGACGGCGACGCGACGATCGAGCCGGGTGTCCATGGTTTCCCACACCTGGCCCATGCCGCCGGTCGCGATCAGTCGCATCAGCCGATACCGGCCCGCGATGGTCGTGCCTCCCTGCAAAGTCACCCGGTCACTCCTCACCTGCGAGCGCGTTGATCACTGCGCGCCCGATCGGAGCGGCTGACGAGCCGCCCGTTGCCTGTAGTCCCCCATCGCCGTTCTCGACGATCACCGCGACCGCCACCTGGGCGTTGCTCGACGGACCGAACGCGATGTACCACGCATACGGTGTCTCGTCGGTGCCCTGGGTATCGGAATGTTCGGCGGTGCCGGTCTTCGACGCGATCGGTACCGGGCCGCCGGAGCCACGAGTGTTGCGTTCTGAATCGATCATCATTCCGGTCAGCGTCGCGGCAGTCTGGGAAGAGATCGGTTCGTTCAACGACTCGGGGCGGGTCGTGTTCAGTGTCTTGAGATCGGGACCCTGCAGTTTATCCACGAGATAGGGCTGCATGCGAACTCCGCCGTTGGCGATGGTCGCCGCGATCATCGCGTTCTGGATCGGGGTGAACCGCACGTCGCGCTGGCCGATGGCGCTCTGGCCGAGAGCGGCGAGGTCAGGAACCGGGCCCATGGTCGACTCCGACACCGGCAGCGGGGTGTCCGGGAGTTGGGTGTCGACGCCGAACGCGTTCGCCTGGTTCTTGACCGAATCGATGGGGTTCTGCAGCTTCTCGGTGGCGAGCTGGACGAACGCGGTGTTGCACGAGTACTCGAGCGCCTGGTGCATCGTCACCTGTCCGCCACTCGAGTCCGGGCAGGTCTCGCCGCCGTAGTTGGTGAGTCCGGTGGTGGTCTGCGGGAGGTCGATGCTGCTGGTCGCGGTCAGCCTGACGTCCTCGGTGACCCCCTGCTCGAGCGCCGCCGCGGTGGTGATGACCTTGAAAGTCGAACCCGGAGGGTACGTCTCGTTGAGCGCGCGGTTGAGCATCGGCTGGAAACCGGTCGAGGTCTCGGTCGGATTCCACTGGGCCCAGGCGTCTTCGCGGACAGTCGAGTCGTGATTGGCCAGCAGGTTGGGGTCGTAGCTCGGTGTCGAGACCATCGCGAGGATCGCGCCGGTACTGGGCGCGATGGCGACGACGGCGCCGCGGCAGCCACCGTTGCATCCCTTGCCCATCTCGTCGAACGCCACCTTCTGCAGCTTCGGATTGATGGTGGTGATGACGTTGCCGCCACGGGGATCGCGTCCGGAGAACATGTCGGCGAACCGCTGACCGAAGAGGCGGTCGTCATTGCCGTTGAGGATCGAATCCTCGGCCTGCTCCAGTCCCGAACTCGCGTACTGGAACGAGTAGAAACCGGTGACCGGGGCGAACGCGTCGGCCCACGGACCGGGGTAGGTGCGCAGGTACTTCAGCCGGTCGTCGGTGGGCACCGATTGCGCGATCACCTCTTGGCCGGCGGTGATCTGCCCGCGCTGACGGGAGTACTCATCGAGCAGCACCCGCTGGTTGCGTGGGTCGGCGCGCAACTCATCGGCCTTGAACACCTGGACGTAGGTGGCGTTCAGGAGCAGGGCAAGGATGATCACCATCACCGCGATGACCACACGGCGGATCGGAATGTTCATGTGCGCTTGACCATCTCGGTGGGCGCGTCCGCAATCGGCGTCGGCTTCTTCTTTGTGGGGTCGGGTTCGCGCGCAGCGTTGGAGACGCGGATGAGCAACGCCACCAAGATGTAGTTGGCGAGCAGCGACGAACCACCGTAGGACATGAACGGAGTCGTCAGACCCGTCAGTGGGATCAGCTTGGTGACGCCCCCGACGACGACGAAGATCTGCATCGCGATGGTGAACGAGAGCCCGGTGGCGAGCAGTTTGCCGAAGCTGTCGCGCACCATGATCCCGGTCCGCAGTCCCCGCACGATGAGGATCAGGTACAGCAGCAGGATCGCGGCCAGGCCGACCAGACCGAGCTCTTCACCGATCGTCGCGATGATGAAGTCTGTGTTGGCGAACGGCACGATGTTCGGGCGTCCCGAACCCAGTCCGGTGCCGAAGAGGCCACCGGTGGCGAGCCCGAAGAGGCCTTGCCCCACCTGATAGCCCTGGCCGTAGAAGTCGTTGAACGGATCCTGCCAGATGCTCACGCGCACTTGCAGATGCGAGAACAGCTGGTAGGCCACGATGGCGCCGAGGGCGAACAGACTCACCCCGATGATCAGCCAACTGACCCGTTCGGTCGCGACGTAGAGCATCACCAGCATGGTCGAGAAGATGAGTAGCGAGGTGCCGAGGTCGGCCTCGAACGCCAGCACGCCGATCGAGATGACCCAGGCGGCCAGCAGGGGTCCGAGGTCGCGCGCGCGTGGCAGGTCCATGCCGAGGAAGTGTTTGCCGGCCGTGGTGAACAGATCGCGCTTGGAGACCAGCAGCGATGCGGTGAAGATGATGATCAGGATCTTAGAGAACTCGCCGGGCTGGATGTTGAACAGAGGGGTTCGGATCCAGATCTTCGAGCCGTTGATCTCCGACATCGACGCAGGCAGGATCGCCGGGATCGCCAGGAAGATCAGACCGCCGAGTCCGAGGATGTAGCTGTACCGCGACAACGTGCGGTGGTCGCGGATCAGGATCAGGACCGCCGAGAACGCGACGATGCCGAGCACCGCCCACAAGACCTGCTGGTCGGCGTCGTGGGTACGTTCGATCGGGTTCGCCGTCTCGCCGTTCTGGCCGGTGCCGAGGTCGAGGCGATGGATGAGCACCAGTCCCAGCCCGTTGATGGTGGCCACCAACGGAAGGATCAGCGGGTCCGCGTATGGGGCGAACCGTCGCACCACGAGGTGCGCCAGCCCGAAGAGCGCCATGTAGGCGAGGATGTATTTCGCCAGATCCCAGGTGAGACTCTGCGATTGAGCCACCTGCACCAGGATCAGGGCAACCGCGACGATCACCGTCGACAACCCGAGCAGCAGCAGCTCGGAGTTGCGGCCGGTGTAGTTCCGTGACGTCGGCCCGGTGGCCGGTGGTTTTTGCGTGACGGCTGCCTGCGACATCAGCGCCCCCGACAGTTGGCGGGCTGGGTGACCGGCGGGGTGGTGGTGCTGGTCAACGGCGGCTGCGTGCTCGCGGTCCCGGACTCCGGAGGTGCCGGTTGGCCCGACGGTGCCGGGGGCACGGGGGATCCGGGCGGCGGTGTCGCCGGGGCAGGGCTCGCCGGGGCGGGCGTGACGCCCTGCGCCGACGCCGAATCCTCTTCCGGACACAACGGCAGCAGGTTGTTCATGAGCGTGCGGACCTGGGCCTCGGCGTCGTCGAGCGGCACCGGGTCGCGCCCTTCGAGCGAGGCGGGAGCGGTTCCGGTCAGGTCGGTCACCTTGAGGGGAACGCAGTCGGCGGGGCGATTGTCGACGTCGACGAGGTCGACGGTCGGTTGATCGGTGTCCATCCCGTGGGTACAGGTGATCTTGCTCAGCTCTTGTAGGTCGAGTCCGAGGAACGAACCCTGCATGCCGCGGTAGAGCACCACTTCACCGTTGTTGCTGCTGACGTAGTAGTTGGAGCGGACGATCGCGCGACCGACGAACACACCTGCCACCAAGATCACGATGATCGCGAGCGCAACACCGCCGATGATCCACTTGCGACGCGGATGCGCCTGCGGCGGTTCGGGTTCGGGGGTGTTGATGGTCGGCCTGCGAGGAGACTGCGCGGGAGGACGCAGAGCCGCTGCCCGCCCCGCGGAGGTGCGGGGGTCCGGGACGTACTCCTGGTCGTCGCCACCGGCTGCCCCACCCAGGATCGGCTGACTCTCTCCGTAGTCGACATCCACGACGTCGGCCACGACGACGGTGACGTTGTCGGGCCCACCGCCTCGCAGCGCCAGTTCGATCAGTCGATCGGCGCAGTCCTTGTGGTTGGCAACCGACGACATGGTGTCGGAGATGGTCTCTTCACTGACGACGTCGGACAGCCCGTCGCTGCAGAGCAGGTACCGGTCTCCGGCGCGGGCTTCGCGGACGGTGAGGGTCGGTTCCACCTCGGTCCCGGTGAGTGCGCGCATGATCAGGGACCGCTGGGGGTGGGTGTGCGCCTCTTCGGCGGTGATGCGGCCCTCTTCGACGAGGGTCTGCACGAACGTGTCGTCGCGGGTGATCTGCGTGAGCTGGCCGTCGCGGAGGAGGTAGCCGCGGGAGTCGCCGATGTGGCACAGCCCCAGGCGCGAGCCGGCGAAGAGGATGGCGGTCAGGGTGGTGCCCATACCGTCGAGTTCTGGTGCCTCGGCCACCTGATCGGCGATGGCCTCGTTCCCGTGGCGGGTCGCGGCGTCGAGTTTGGCGAGCAGGTCGCCGCCCGGTTCGTCGTCATCGAGGGGACGCAGTGCCTGGATGACCAGCTGGCTGGCGACTTCGCCTGCCGCGTGGCCGCCCATACCGTCAGCCAACGCCAGCAGGCGGGCACCGGCGTAGACGGAATCCTCATTGTTGGCGCGGACCAATCCGCGGTCGCTACGCGCGATATAGCGCAACACCAGGGTCACGGGCGCAACTCAATCACGGTTTTGCCCACGCGTACCGGAGTTGCGAGCGGGACGCGAACAGCGGTGGTCACCTTTGCGCGATCAAGGTAGGTGCCGTTCGTCGAACCGAGGTCTTCGACGTACCAGTCGTCGCCGCGGCGAACCAGGCGAGCGTGTCTTTCGGAGGCGTATTCATCGGTCAGCACCAGCGTGGAGTCGTCGGCACGGCCGAGTAGTACCGGCTGGGTGCCGAGTGTGATGCGGGTGTTCGCCAATGCGCCGTGCGTCACGATGAGATATCTGGGGCCACCTTTGACCCTCGCGGGGGTCCCGCCCCGATTGCGGCGTTCGTACCGCGTGAGCGGCCGCTGGCCGGTCGCGGCGTACACATCGCTGCGGATGACACGCAGGACGGCCCAGATCATCAGCCACAAGAGCAGCAAGAAGCCGACACGCGTCAGCTGCAGCACTATGCCCTGCACGTATTTTCACCTCCCGGGCCAGCCAACAACGTCCTGTGCATCTTATGGCCCAGTGGCGGCCCGGTTGGTATTCGGATGTGTCACTTGTGTATCGGACACCCGATTCTGGGTGAATCGAACACTCGTGGGTGACACCTGGGCGGTGCGCCTACCTGGCGGTGCGGGGCCCGGGGGACGTCACTGGAACCGGACGGTGATGTCGGAATGTCCCACGCGGATCCGGTCCCCGTCGGCGAGTTCCCAGCTGCTGACCTGCACGTCGTTGACCGTGGTGCCATTCGTGGAGTTGAGGTCGTTGAGCAGCGCGCTGGACCCGTCCCAACGGATTTCCACGTGCCGGCGCGAGACGCCGGTGTCCGGCAGCCGGAACTGCGCGTCCTGGCCGCGACCGATCACGTTCGAACCGTTGCGGAGCTGGAAGGTCCGGTTGCTGCCGTCCTCGAGCAGAAGGGTGATGGCAGTCGGTGCGTAACCGGCGGGCGCCGCGTAACCGCCGCCCGCGGCGTAGCCGCCCTGGTCATAGCCGCCGGGCTGGTCGGCGTAGGCGCCTTGCTGGTCCGCGGCGTACGCGCCCTGTTCGTATCCGCCGCCACCCTGTTGGTAGCCCTGGCCGTAGCCGGGCTGCTGCTGGTCCGGGGCGTAAGCACCGCCCTGGTTGTAGGCAGCGGGTTGCTGGTCGTACCCGCGGTCGTAGCCGCCCTGCTGCTCGGGCGCGTAGCCACCCGGGTTCTCGTAGCCGGCCTGCTGGTAGCCCTGGTCGTATCCGCGCTGGTCGTAGCCCTGCTGGTCTGCGGCATAGCCGCCCCGATAATCCGGGCCCTGCTGATCCGGTGCGTAGCCGGGCTGCTGGTAGCCGCCCGCCTGGTAACCGGCCGGGTCGTACGCGCCTTGCTGGTCGTACCCACGTTGGTCGTACCCGCGCTGGTCGTAGCCCTGCTGGTCGTAACCCTGTTGGTCGTACCCACGCTGGTAATCCGGTCCGCCCTGCTGGCTGTACGCCTGGGGGGGTCCGTCCACCGGAGCCTGATCCTGACCGTCGTACGGCTGCTGGCTGTACGCGGCCGCCGGTGGGTAGGAGCCCTGGTCATATCCTCCGCGCTGGTCATATCCGGAGTTCTGCGTCATGGGGGTGGCTCCTGCTTCTCGGTTGCGTGGTGGTGCGGGGGGCGGGACATTGGGCGGTTGCGGAGGCGGAACCGCTCCCGGCGGGAACGGCAAGCCCGGCTGGGGTCCGGCGCCGGGTGGTGGAACCGGCATCGGACGCGCGTCCGGGTTGATCGAACCGCGAGCCCGGAACTGTCCGGTGTGCAGTGTCGGCGAGTGCGCGAACTCCACGACCACGTCACCGTATGTTTGCCAGCCGTTGTCGCGGATGAAGTTCTCGAGATGTTTCGAGAAAGTCTTGCGATTCAGCTCGTACTCGGCGGCCATCTCCTGGTGGTCGGTCGAACTGACGACCAGCGTGTAGGCGTTGGGGGCCAGCTTTCCGCCGTCGCCGAGGTCCTCGAGGCTGTCTTCTGCCTCGCGTTGCAAAGCGTTCTCGACCTCTTGCGGAGCCACCTTGCCGCCGAACACCCGGGCAAAGCCGTCGTCCACAGCGCCCTCGAGTTTGCGCTCGATTCTCTGAAGTATTCCCATGGCCAGACGACCTCCCTCCGGATTGTCAGCGTGTCGGCGTGCCAATCGTGCTGTTTGATGATAGCGACTCCGGCCCTGCGATGGCACTCCAGGGAGAACATCTGCAACGCCAGCCCCAGATGTCCCAGGTGACGTGAGTCGAAAGTCGTCTGAATGAACGGTAGGCCAGTGACGCCCGATTTCAGAATGACGGTGGCACTTCAAGGGAGCCGACCAGCTCGAACGTGGGGGCCGGATACGGATTTCAGGACCTACGGGTGCTCGTGTTACCGTTTTCCGGTTCCGTTTCTAAGCACTTCGACGCGGAGCAGCCACGGGCGAGTGGCGGAATGGCAGACGCGCTGGCTTCAGGTGCCAGTGTCCTTCGGGACGTGGGGGTTCAAGTCCCCCTTCGCCCACCACGAGGTCAGGTCGCAGAGATGCGGCCTGACCTTTTTTGATGCCTCCAGTGCGCTCCGCGGAACGCGGGTAGTCATCGTCAGGGTGCGACGCGGGCGCCCTGAGATCGTCCCCGTGAGTGGTGTCAGAAGGCAATACGGGTTGTTTCGAAATGAAGTTCTGGGTGTGGGTCTGTGGCGATGGGCTGCCGTTGGTG
>NZ_MJEI01000073.1 GCF_002095395.1 Williamsia sp. 1135 | reverse complement strand
GTGGTGCTGCCGCCCGGCCCATCCGGGCGGCAGCACCTTGCGTTTCACACTGTGGAATTGTCAATCTGCGTGCGCGGTCCCGAAGCGTTCTCGGGTACGCGGGGGGTCGAGCGGTCTGAGAGTTGCTGTCAGAAAGTAGATCAGGCTGCGAGTGTCATGGTTCGCCTGTTGTAGGCGGGTAAGGGTCTTCGTTGCGGGTCGATATCGGCCGGCGGAATCAGCCACGGATGCCCATCGGACCCCATACTGATCTCCCATCCGGTGTTGTGGATTGCGCGGTGGCAGGTCCGGCACAGTAGGCAGCCATTGCCCAATGTTGTGGTGCCACCGTCGGACCAGTAGATGATGTGGTGGCAATCAGACCAGGACGCTGATCCGCCGCATTTAACACAGCATTGGTCGCGGATGATGATCGCTTTGCGGACAGCGCCGGTGAACAGGCGTTTCGAAGGTCCGACGTCGATCGGCACCCCGTGCTGGTCGAGGATGACCGATGCCATCGAGGAATCGCACGCCAGCAATTTCGCGAGGTGCTCGGTGATCGGTCCCATCCACTCCAGCGTCGCCCGGTCGGGGTGGTCGGCGGGTACGGATACGTTCACCTCGGTCCGCGGCGCCGACACGAATCCATCGCCGCCGCCACCGCCGCAATCGAGCAACTGATGCAACGCGTCAGCGCGGCGCTGGGTGTCACTGCGGGCATCATCAGATCCATCGGGCTCTGGGCGTGGCCGGCTCCACAGGTCCAGCGCGGCGTGCAACTTCTCCCCGATCTGCGCATCCACATCGAACCGACCCACCAACCGTCCCTCACTGAACGCGTAGTCGAGTTTGTTGAGTGAGGGATCCTCAGCCGGGGTGGGTCCGCCGGTGTCGTGGGCGACCTGGTTTCCCAGACCTTGGGCGATCTTCTCGATCTCGGTGGGTCGCGCTCCGGAGATGGCGTGACTCAACAATTTTCCTTCGAAGACGACTCGTTCCTCGTCGGTGATCCCGACGTCCGACCTGTCGTTGATCTGCTTGATCCCTTTGACCACGGCGTCGACATGCTCGGTGGAGAGGAATCCATCCCGGAAGTACCCGGCGGTGCGATCGAGCTTCGCGACGCCGGCGCCGATACGTAGCCAGCGCGATGCTGGTGCTGGGGCGGCGCCGTTGTCTTGCAGCCACTTCGACGGTGTGGTGCCGGCTTTCTTCGCGAACCCGAGCCGGTCGATCATCGCCGCACAGACCGACAGCTGCGACTCGGTCGCATTGCGCAGGGTGATCAGGTCTTTCGTCAGTGACGCCAGGTCACCGGGATCGTCTGGTACCACCAGCCCGATCATGTCTTCAGTAGTGGTGCGGATGTTCATCGAACCCCTCCCCAGGTCGATCGACTAACACCAATCTAACCGTTCGAACAGATGTTCGCAAGTAGTCTGAACGGATGAATGCTACTGGCAGCCAATAGAATCCGAGGCATCACATACCGACTCGACTCGGACACAGCGCTTTCAGTTGAAGGTTATCAGCGACCCCTGACAGAGAGGCCAGTTGTTTGCACAGGTAACTGGTTGCGCTGCTGCATGAATCGCACGGGCACGGTCGACGGTCGGATCGGCACGATTCCAGCGGGCCAAAATTCCTTCGACCGTGCCAAAAATGCTCAGGGCGTGTACTTGTCCGACGACTTCGGCGGTCCGGCAGTTCGCCAGTCATCGATGTCGGGGCCCGGTTTCGCAACCGGGAGACGGTCGTCGTGCAATGCCGACCAATGCGCGTGGCCAAGCTGATGAATGTAGTACGAATGCTTGAGGGATTCTTGAAATCCCATCGCATCGACGGCGCCGTTTATCGTGTCTTTGACCAACAGCGCGGCGAATGTGGGTCGTGACGCGATACGTCTCGCGAACTCGAGCGTTTTGTCTGGCAGTTCGTCTCGGGGGAAGATCTTCGACACCATTCCGAGTCGGTAACCTTCCTCTGCGTCGATCGAATCACCCGTCAGCAGAAGTTCTTTCGCCTTACGCGGCCCGAACTCCCACGGATGTGCCACATATTCGACGCCAGGCATGCCCAGCCGGGCTGCGACCACATCAGAGAACACCGTGTCATCAGCCGCGACGATGAGGTCGCACGCCCACATGAGCATCAGACCGGCAGAGATCACGTTCCCGTGCACTTGCGCGATCGTGATCTTGCGCAGCTCGCGCCATCGCTTGGTGTTCTCGAAGTAGTAGTGCCACTCCTGAATTGCCCTGTTCTCGACGACACCTTCCCGTGTTCCACCGTCGATGCGAAATGTCGGATGTTGGCCCGGCCCCGGCGTCACTTCGGCTACTGCTTCTTCCGACCCCATGTCGTGGCCGGCCGAGAAGCTAGGGCCGTTGGCGGCCAAGACGATCACCCGCACGGTGTCGTCGGCCTCGGCTTTGCGCAGTGCCTCGTCGAGTTCAACCAGAAGCCGGCGATTTTGAGCGTTTCTGGCTTTCGGACGATTCAGTGACACCCGTGCGATCCGACCCTCGTCAAAGGTCTCATAGGTAATGGCCGGCTCCATTGCATCTCCCGATCTGCTCGCGTGGCTCAGCGCTGCCTTGCGGCGCTTTGAAGTCGATCTTGCCTCTCCGCTGCGTGTCACCTGCGTTCGACACCCCCGTCGGCCGCGATCAACTCAACCGGGGTGGCCGATCAGCACGCTCGACGGCGGTTTCGGCCCGCTCAACGGCGGTGTTGGCACGCTCGGCGTTTGTTTCGGCACGGTCGGCGGCGGCCACGGTCGACGGCAAAGGGCCCGGTCGCACTGCGACCGGGCCCTTCAACCTTCGTCGAACTAACTGTTGATCAACTTTTTCTCGGCGTCTGTCTCGTCACCGGGGATCTCGGTCCCGCGGATCGAACAGCCCGCCGTCTCACGCAAGAACGGCAGCGCGATCATGCCGACCGCACACGCCAGCATCATGTAGGCGGCCGGGAACAACTCCCAGCCCTCGTTCGCCGTCACGGCGTCGTTGATCAACGGTGCGGTGCCACCGAACGCAGCAGTCGCGACGTTGTACGAGATCGCGAAGCCCGCGTACCGCACCTGTGTGGGGAACATTGCCGGGAAGGTCGCTGAAATCGTGGACAGCTGTGGGATATACAGCAAGCCCAGTACCACGAAGCCGACGATCGCCCACGCCAGTCCCTGACCCATCAGCCAGTACATCGGCAACGCGAACACGAACAGTCCGATCAACGAGCCCCACCACATGGGTTTTCGCCCGATCCTGTCCGACCACGCCCCGAAGAACGGGATACAGGCCATCATTGCGAGCTCACCGATCAGGATCACCATCGTGCCAGTGGTTTCGGTCATCCCGATGGTGGTCTTGAGATACGTAGGCTGATACGCCAGCAGCGTGTAGTTGGCGACGTTGAGCGCGATCACCAGTCCGAACATCACCAGGATCGGCTGCCAATACGTGGTCAGCAGGGCCTTGAACGCCTGCCAGGCCGATCCCTCGATCTCGTCCTTCTGCTCCATCTCGGTGAAGACGGGGGTGTCGTTCATCTGATTCCGCAGATACAGACCGATCAGACCCAACGGCAGAGCGAACAGGAACGGGATACGCCAACCCCATTGCTGCATCTGGTCATCGGTCAGGAAAAGCTCCAGCACCAGCACGAACGCGGTGCCCATGACGAAGCCGGCGAGAGTGCCGAATTCGAGGAAGCTCCCGTATTTGCCTCGCTTGTTGTCCGGTGCGTATTCCGCCATGAAGGTGGCCGCGCCACCGTACTCCCCGCCGGTGGAAAAGCCCTGGACCACGCGCAAGGTGATCAGCAGGACCGGTGCCCAGACCCCGACGACGGCCTCGGTCGGAAGTACACCGATGAGCGCAGTGGCACCCGAGATCAGCAGGATTGTCATGGCGAGCACAGCTTTTCGACCGATGCGGTCACCGATCGGGCCCCAGACCATGCCTCCGATCGGACGGAGGACGAACGAGATCGCAAAGCCGAGCATGGTGCCGATGGTGCCGAGGTCGCCAGGGAAGAATGCCTGGGTCAGATAGGTGGTGGTGGCGGCGTAGACGCCATAGTCGTACCACTCCGTCGCGTTGCCGATGGCGGATGCGCCGATCGCCTTGCGTAATAGTTTCTTGCCCTCCGGGGATTCCGGATCCGGGAATCCCGGTGGTACTGCAGAACTTGACTTCTTTATATCTGGGCTCATCGATACCTCCTCAGAACTGAAGACATTCAATCGATCTCGGTGTCTTCGAGGCCCACAAAATGCGATTGCTCCCGGATGCTCGAGAGCAGGCGTTGCCATTCGGTTCTGTGTTGCTGCCTCCTAGGTGGTACGCGGCCCGCGGATGCTGCAGGTCAGGTTTTCGGTCCGGTGCGCTTCGAGTCCGCTGCCGGACGGTTTATGGGTACGTTAGAGCTCGGAGCCATCGCCGCACCGGCGAATTGCGATACCGCCCCCGGTTCCGCGATGATGCGGCGCAAGCCATCGCGCATGTGGTCGATCATGATCTCATCCGCGGCTTTGATGTCGCGTACTGCGATCGCTTCGACCAGTCGTCGATGTTCCCCGATGCGTTCCTCCGAGGAAGCATACGTCCCGCGCATCGCACCGAGGCACATGCGGGTCTCCACCAGGATCGTCTCGTGCAACCGCGAGAGACGCGGACTTCCCGCCAATTCGACGAGCGCATGATGAAAGCCCATGTCAGCGTCCGCTATCTGTGGACCGTTCGGTTCATCGGCGTACCGTTCCATCTCCTCGACACACCCACCGAGCACATCCACTGCCTCGTCCGGGCTGCGCAGGATCACCTGCTCGAGTGCTGCGCGCTCGATTGCTGTTCGGGCGACATACATGTCCCGGATGTCGTCGTCGTCCATCGTGATGACGAACAGGCCGCGATTCCGGTAGCTGACCAGCAATCCCTCCTGGGTCAGGCGCTGCATGGCCTCCCGCAGGGGGCCCCGACTGACCCCGAGATCGGCCGCCAGTCCCGATTCGGTGAGCTGCGACCCCGGAGCGAAGTCGCCTCCGGCGATGGCCGCGCGTAGCTGCCTCGCGATGATCGCCGGCGTCGACTCCTGCACGAGTGGCTCGAGGACCCTGGACCTCGCCGCGCGCTTTCGTGCGGTGTCAGGAGCCTTCATCGGTTCGGTCACTGCTCACTCCACCCTCTGATACGTGAGCGTCTCACCGCGCGCCCCGCCCATCCACACATCGTTGCAGGCTGCGGCGAACTCCCCGAGGCCCTCCTCGATCGTCGCGAAGATGTTGCCAGGCACCCACCCCACGTCACCGTTGATGAGCAAATTGTTCCGGCCGTAGAACACCGCGAGATCGATCAACAACGTGTGATCCTTTGCCGCACTGTCATTTTCGTACCCGTAGGCGGTATTTTCGAGAGTTCCGTCGAACGTGAAGTAGCACAGGTCTCCAGGGATCGGGGTGACGGTGGTGTTCTCCGATCCCGGCTCGGTGGCAGCGAAAGCCGGTACCAGTGTGTAGATTTCGTTGCGCGCGAACTTCCCGTGATACACCTGCCCACCCTGCGGCAAGGCCTGCCACACCGCCTCCGAAGTACGCGGCGCCTCGTCGTCGAGCAACCGGGCCACTGCGGTCACCGAACGCTTCTCCAGGGTGATCCGTAGATATCTACTCATGTCCCCCACCTTTCGGTGCACTCGAGTTCACAGCGGCGTGACGTTCAAACGCATGTGCTGCCTGCAGGACTCGTTCGTCAGCATGTCGAGGTCCGACGATCTGGACGCCGACGGGCAACCCTTCGACGAATCCGCATGGCACCGTGATCGCCGGCTGTTGGGTCAGGTTGAAGGGATAGCTGTACGGGGTCCAACTCGTCCAGTCCGGATCGCCTGAGCCCGCGGGCACATCGACGCCGGCCTCGAACGCGACATCGGGCATCGCGGGCGTGATGAGCAGGTCGTACTCCTGGTGCAGCAGGCCCATTCGCCGTCCGAGGTCCATGCGCAGCGTGGTGGCGTCGATGAAATCACCGGCCGAGAAGTCGCTGTGCCGGTCCAACGCCCGGACGAGTCCGGGATCAACCTTTGCCGCCGCCCCCGGACCATGTGCGGCGACGACCACGGCTGCCCCGGCAAACCACAGCACGTGGTAGGCCCAGACCGGGTCGCTCAGCGCCAGGTCGATCTCCTCGACGTGTGCACCGAGTCCCGTGAACACCTCCAGCGTGTCCCTGACCTTCTGCTCGACTGCAGGGTTGTTGGTGCCGTACCCGAGGTCCGGACTGAAGGCGATCCGCAGGCCGTCCAACGATCCGGTGCCGAGGTCCACCGGCGGGACAGGCGCGAGCGCTGACCAGTCCCTGGCGTCGAATCCGCTGATCACGTCGAGCAGCGCTGCGACGTCGGCGACGCTGCGGCCCATCGGCCCCACGTGGGCGAGCGTCCCGAAGGGGCTGGCCGGATAGATCGGCACGCGTCCATAGGTGGGTTTGAAGCCCACGATTCCGCAGAAGGCGGCGGGGATACGGATGGACCCGCCACCATCGGTGCCGACGGACAGCACCCCGAGGCCCGCGGCGACGGCCGCGGCGCTGCCGCCGCTCGAGCCTCCCGATGTCCGCTCGGTGTTCCACGGATTGCGGGTCACGCCGAAAGCCGGGCTGTCGGTGACGCCCTTCCAGCCGAACTCCGGGGTGGTGACCTTCCCGAGCGTCACCGCGCCCGCTTCGTGCAGACGCGCGACGGCAGGCGAATCCTCTGGCCAGGGCTGTTCCGGATCGATCAATTCGGATCCGCGCAATGTCGGTCTGCCCGCCGTCAGCAGGAGATCCTTGATGGTGACCGGCACGCCGTCGAGCGCACCGAGCGACGCACCCCGCCGATAGCGCTCTGCGGACTCGAGGGCCTCGAGACGCGCGGAATCGCCGTGGACCTGCGTGAATGCATTGAGGTCCGGGTTGTACCGGGCAATCGCGTCGAGGGTTTCCTCGACAACGGTCAGCGGCGAGAGCTCACCGCTGCGGTAGTGGGCAGTGAGTTCGGCGGCGCCGTGGCTGCGGATGCCCCAGTTCTGTCGCGATTCCACGTCCGTACTCACCTCCGCATCCGGCGAACCTCTTGGTAGATTGTTGACAATTTACCGTAATGTACCGGTCTCGAAGTGGACAGACCAGCCCTGTCCACATCCGACGGCAGGTCGAGGGCCGAGCAGAGAGGACGACGATGTCGGTCACCATTGGGATCCTGTACCCGGGCAGCGCCGCCGAAGACGATTACCCGCTGATGGAACGGATACTGGGCCAAGAGGTTTCGCTGCCCGTCATCCTCACGACCGTCGGCGTCGACGCGCACGAGGTGGGCGCCCTGCTCGACCTGGGCAGCAGCGACCGGCTGATCGAAGGCGCCCGCGAAGTCGCCGCGTTTTCCCCGGACGTCGTGATGTGGGCCTGCACCTCCGGCAGTTTCGTCTTCGGGTGGGACGGTGCCCACCAGCAGGTCGCCGAGATCAGCGAAGAAGTGGGTCTACCGGCCGCTTCGACGTCGATCGCGTTCGCCGCCGCCTGCCGCGAGCTGGGCCTGGATCGGGTGGCGATCGCCGCGACGTATCCCGAAGACGTCTCGTCGCACTTCGTGGCCTTCCTCGGAGATGCCGGGATCACGGTCACCGAACTGGTGTCCCACGACATCCCTACAGCGGCGATGGCCGCCCGGCTCGACCGTGATGCCGTGCTGGAGCTGGCCAAGAGCAACGACTCTCCCGACGCGCAGGCCGTCCTGATCCCCGACACGGCACTGCACACCATTGCCTGGATCCCCGAGCTCGAGGAAGCTCTGGGCAAGCCGGTGCTGACCGCCAATCAGGTGACGGCCTGGTACGGATTGAAGCTCGCGGGTACGACCATCCGGAGCGACATCCTGGGCACACTCTTCCGAGGTTGACTACCCGGTTGCGGTGATCGCGAGCCCGACGGTGCCGCCATCGCCGCGTCGCAGTTGACTGCCCTTGACGGTGATCCACCCCAGGATCCCGTACTTCTTCGCAATCGCCTTTCGCGTGTGCGCGGTACCAACCGCGTCCTGAATCTCGGCAGTGCCCTTCACGACGTCCCCGAACACTTTCTTGCCACGCGCATCACAGGCTTGCACCAGCACCACCGGATTGCGGCGAATCCGCTTGACCTTCCATGAGTCGGTCACCGTCCACATCAGCAGCTTGTCACCGTCCGACGCGGCCCACAGCGGTGTCGCGACCGGGGTGCCGTCCTTTCGGAACGTGGTGAGTTGCACGTACTTCGCAGTTCCGGCCTGCCCAAACGGTGAGGTCATGGGCTGAACACTACTCACGCGACGCGACCGAACAGCGACTGCACCGCGCAGGGTTCGGCGGCGTGGTCGACGACGCCGGCCTCCTGCAACGTCGCCCACGCGGTCACCTGGTTCGCCGACAGCACCGGCTTGCCGAGTTCGGCCTCGAGCGTGGAGAGGATGTCGTAGGTCGGCAGGTTGGTGCAGGAGACGAAGATGGCGTCGGCGTCCGGGCTGTCGGAGGCGCGGATCAGGTCCGCGGTGGCGCTGTAGGGGATCGTCCAGATGTCGTGGTCGTAGCCCAGGCCTGCCTGCGAGACCACGGTGCGGCCCGCTTCGGCGAGGAAGTCGCAGAGCAGGTCCGTCAGTGACGCCACATACGGGGTCGCGACCGCGATGCGCCCGAGATCGAGCACGTCGAGGGCCCGCAGCAGCGCCTCGGACGTCGTGATCGCCGCCGGGGCGCCCGCCTCGCGCATGCAGTCCGACAGCGCCGTCGCACCCGCGAGACCGTGTACGAAGCTTCCCGAGGCGCAGGCGTACCCCACGGCTGCAGGCCGTACCCCGAGGACGCTGCGGACGGCCTCCCGAATCTGCGAGTGTTCCCCGAGAGCACTGACCATGTCGACATCCACCACCGACGACGACGGCATCGGGGTGCGGGTGAAGTACAGCGACACCGACCACGGCATCCAGCGCCAGAGCTCCCTGTCCAGAGCCATGTCGAAGGGGCAGACCATACCTATGCCGGTCGTCGCGCCAGGAGTCTCGGGCTCCGGAACCAGAGACAGGATGTTGCTGTCCATGCGTTGATGTTCGCATAGCGCAACAAATTGTTCTAGATGAGCTAGTGTCCGTTGTTTGATTCCCCGCCTCTGCGGGGACAACCTTGCAGGGAACAAACCGGAGGTCGGAACATGACAACCGAAGATCAGCAAGCCGGCAGCACGAGCGGGGCACCGGGACAGCTCGGGACCTCACTCAAACCGCGGCACATCACCATGATCTCCATCGCCGGGGTGATCGGCGCCGGGCTGTTCGTCGGTTCCGCCAACGCCATCGAGGAAGCCGGCCCCGCCGTCCTCATCTCGTACGCGCTCGCGGGCACCCTGGTGATCCTGGTGATGCGCATGCTCGGCGAGATGGCGACCGCCAATCCGGACACCGGATCGTTCTCCGTCTACTCGCACCGCGCGCTCGGACGCTGGGCCGGATTCTCGGTCGGCTGGCTCTACTGGTGGTTCTGGGTCCTCGTCATCCCGGTGGAGGCCACGGCGGCCGCAGAGATCTTCAGCAAACTGATCGGCGGCGACCAATGGATCTGGGCCCTCGCGGTGACCCTGCTCCTGACCGCCACCAATCTCATCAGCGTCGGGAACTACGGCGAGTTCGAATTCTGGTTCGCCCTCATCAAAGTCGTTGCCATCGTTGCCTTCATCGCGATCGGCGTGCTCGCCATCCTCGGTTTGTTCCCAGGCTCGGAGACCAGCGGTGTCAGTCACCTGTGGGAACCCGACGGATTCTTCGCCAACGGGTACGCCGCGATCATCTCCGCCATGCTGGTGACGATGTTCTCGTTCATGGGCACCGAGATCGTCACCATCGCCGCAGCGGAGTCACCCGATCCCGAGAAAGGGATTCGCAAGGCGGTCAACTCGGTGATCTGGCGCATCAGCATCTTCTACATCGGTTCGATCTTCGTCATCGTGGCCCTGGTTCCGTACAACCAGCTCGACGATGGCTCGTATCAAACGGTGTTGGAAGCCATCGGCATTCCGGCTTCGGCACAGATCATGGACATCGTGGTGCTCACCGCGGTGGCGTCGTGCCTGAACTCCGCGCTCTACACCGCCTCGCGGATGCTGTTCTCGCTCGGTGACCGCCGTGAGGCTCCGGCTGCAGTCAAGAAGCTGACCGCGAACGGCGTGCCGTGGGTGTCGGTCATCGCGTCGATGGCGCTCGGCTTCCTCGCGGTCATCGGGAACTACGTCCTGCCGGACAAGATCTTTGGCTACCTGCTCGCGACCAGCGGCGCCGTGGCACTGTTCGTCTATCTCTCGATCGCTGTGAGCCAGTTCGTCCTCGGCCGGTCGATGCGAGCGCGAAAGGAGACGCCTGCGGTCACGATGTGGCTGTTCCCTTTCCTCACAGTTGCGGTGATCGTCTTCATCATCGCGGTACTGGTCCTGATGGCCTTCGACTCGAATCAGCAAGACGCAATTCTGCTGTCGACGATCTCCGCCGTGGTCATCGTCGGCATCGGCGTCTGGCGCCAGAAGAAGTACGGGAACACCGACGCCTCACCGGCCGCGTCGAAGAGTAGCGCCACCAACTAGAGGGTGACGACCCGGCTTTACCCCGTCCACGTCATTGGTTAGGCTCCGCTAACCGCAACGACGCGGTACGCACGAAGGGGTAGGGCATTGGGAAAGTTTTCACGCCGGGTCGGTGCGGCGGGAACCGCGTTGGTGGCGATGGCGCTCGTGGTCGCGGGCTGCAGCTCCCCGGACGACGACAAGTCCGACAGCAGTGGCCTCGAATCGATCACCATCGAGCACGAGTTCGGTTCCACCACCATCGACTCCGAGCCACAGGTGGTTGTCACCATGCTGGGCAGCTGGACCGATGCGTTGGTTGCGCTGGATGTGCCGATCAGGGCCGAATATGTCACGGAGGGTTACGCCGGCGAGAACAACAAGTTCGAGTGGACACCGGCTCACGAGTCCGAGGTCATCCCGTACCTCGGCGCCGAATCGATCAGTGTTCCTCAGCTCGCGGCCATCGAGCCGGACATCATCCTGGCCGGATATCTGGGCAGTGAAGACGAATACAAGCGCCTGCGCCAGGTTGCGCCGGTGATCCCGGTGATGCAGAAGGACGCGGTTATGGATTCGTGGCAGGACGTGACGCTGACAGCAGGAAAGATCTTCGGAAAGCAGGACCAGGCACAGTCCCTCGTCGACGACGCAGAGCAGCAGGTCACCGACTTCAAGACTGCTCACCCGAACGCGCAGGGAAAGACCTTCTCGTTCGGCCAGTTGAACGCGGAAGGACAGATCGGTCTGATCGCGGACGAGAACGACCCGACCACCAAGCTGATGACTTCCATGGGGTTTGTGCTCGATCCCAGGATCAAGGAGGTGGCGGAAGGACAGAGTCGAGTTCTGGTCTCAGCTGAGCGTACCGATCTGCTGGACTCGGATCTGTTGGTGCTGTGGCCACTCGGCGGCGATCCGGCGGCTTTCGACGCCCTGCCGGGCTGGGCGAACCGTACTGCCGTCAAGAGTGGCGCCACAGTGTTCGTGAACAACAACAACGCCTCGGCGCTGAGTAACCCGACGGTTCTGTCGGTGCCTTTCGCGCTGGACCTCATCGCGCCGGCGGCCGAGAAGATCCCCGCCTGACGTTCACATCCCGCGCTGCTGCAGTTCTTTCGAGGCCGCCCAGGCCGTGATGTCGCCGCGCCCGATCGCCACCGCCAGCAGTTCCGGAAAGGCGTCGGGCGTACAGGCGAACGCCGGTATACCCATGTCGGCCAACGCCAGTGCGATATCACGGTCGAAGGCGGGCGCTCCCTCGTCGGACAGCGCCAGCAGCACCACGACGGTGATACCGGCGGCGGTCATCGCGGCGACCCGCGCCAGCATCTTGTCGCGGAGACCCCCCTCGTAGAGATCGGAGATCAGGACGAAGATCGACTCGGTCGGCCGGGTGATCAGGCCCTGACAATAGGCGATCGCCTGGTTGATATCTGTGCCACCACCGAGCGTGGCGCCGAACAGGACGTCCACCGGATCGTCCAATTCGTGTGTGAGATCGACGACTTCGGTGTCGAAGAGCACCAGGGACGTGCGCATGGATCGCATCGAGGCCAGTACAGAACCGAAGATGGAGGCGTAGACGATCGACGCCGCCATCGACCCGGACTGGTCGATCGCCACCACGACGTCGCGACCCAGCTGCTGCGAGCGACGACCGTGCCCCACCAGCTGCTGCGGGATGATCGTCCGGTATTCGGGCAGATAGTGTTTGAGATTCTTGGCTATCGTCCGATTCCAGTCGATGTCGGCAGGTCTGGGCCGATGGGTTGTCGCGGCACGATTGAGGGCGCCGGTGATTGCCGCCCTGGTCTGATCGGCGATCCGGCGTTCCACGTCGTCGACGACCTTGCGAACGAGAGTCCGGGCCGATGCTCGTGAGGTCTCGGGGATCGCCTTGCCCAGACTGATCAGGGTGCTGACCATGTCGATGTTCGCCTCGACGGTGTCCATCAGCTCGGGTTCGGCGAGCAGTGCGGCGATCCCCAGGCGGTCCACGGCGTCGCGTTGCATCACCTGGACGACGTTGGACGGGAAATACTTTCGGATGTCGCCGAGCCACCGGGCCACCGATGGCGCCGAGCCACCCAGCCCGCCCCGGCGACCACTGGGCGCCTCGTACAGCGCGGCGAGTGAGCGGTCCATCTCCTGCATCTGCCCACCGCCGGGTCTGCCGAGCGCATCGTCGGCCTGTGTCCCGACGACCATCCGCCACCGTCGCAGTCGGGCCTCCTCGGCCGGGTCCGGTTCGGATTGTTCAGGCATCAGCACTCTCCTCCGCTGCGGGCAGCAGTCCGAGCAGACTCGCGACCACGGCGACGGCCGGCGCGGCGCGTTCTGCATCGATCTGCGAAGGCGCTGCCACCGCGATCACCCCGCCTCCGATCCCCTTCACCGACTCCGCGATATTGCGGCGGATGCCCGCCTCGAACAAGCTGAAGGTGCGGCGCAACAGCGGGACCAACTCGGTGAACTGCTCGTCGGGTAGTCCTGCGAGCCAGTGGTCGATGACGGCGAGCAGTGATCGGTCGTGGACCAGCAGCAGCCCACCCCCGCCGATGAAGCCGTCGATCCACGCCGCCTTGTCGGCGGGGACCGCGCCGACCGACAGCGCCCGGTGCAACCTGGTGGCGGCCTCATCGGCGTCGATCTCGCGCGAGTCCAACAGGATGCGGACGATTCGGCCGACCAGGGCGCCGTGCAGATCCCGCCGGTCGGCCAGTGCGCGCAGCACTTCGCGCCAGGTCGCTGCTTCCTCCCCGGCGATCCCGACCTGCTCGAGGAGGTCGGTCACCTCCTGCACCTGATCGATCAGCTTCCGGAACTCCGCGGCAGCCTCAGCGCCCAGCCCGGTCACGGCAGCGGGCAGTCCGGCGCACACCCGGACGAGCAGGGACGTGGTGACCTCGGCCAGCGCCCGGGTATCGGTGCCGCGAACATCGCCGTAGCGCAACGCCCGCGACAGTGCAGGCAACGCGTTCATCAGGTGCTCGACGTCGCGGTCGATGGCCGCGCGATCGCGCAAAGCGCCGAGCACCCGACTGACGGCGTCCGGAAGGTCGGCCAGCAGTGCCTGTTCGAGGACCGCAGTCACCTGGGCCAGCCGCGTTGCCGTCGTCGCGCGGTCGATCAGTCTGCTGGTCGCTGCGGCCTCGACGGTGGTGCCCCACACCGCCGCGACGACGATGTCTATCGCGAAGTCCGGCTTCCACGCGAGACGCCAGCCCTCCTTGAAGGTGCCCGACCCGGTGACCTCCTCCGGCACGCCCCAGTCGATGTCGAGGGACGCGAGGCGGTGCAGCAGCACCGATTTCGACAGATCCGACGGCTTGCGGAGATCCAGGACGAGTTGCCGGACCATGGGGTCGATCTTCAGCCGCGCTGAACGGGCACCTGCCCGCAGATCTGCCTCGAGTGGAACGGTCGGGGCATCGGCGGGGGTGGACCCGAGTAGTTCGCCGATCACCAGCTCGTCGTTGATGAGCGCCATGACGGAGTCGTCGCCGTCGCACATCACCGCCTCGGTGGCCTCGGTGACCTCGGCGAGCCCGGGCAGTGGACGACGCCGCAGCGTCGCGAGCGCTTCGGCCAACCGCGCGCTCTCGATGACGTGCGCCGAGGAGATCGCAATGTCTTTGTCCCGCAACAGGCGCGCGACCTTGATGAGCCAACGGGTGATCACCTCCTGCGGCTGGGTGAACAGGTGGTGATACCAGCCGGGCGAGACCACCCCCGCGCCGTATCCGGATGCGAACGCCAGCCGCGAATGGGTCCACGGCACCCAGGCGAGCTTCACCCGCACCCTGGGTGTGCCGCGCAGTAGCTTGGCATCACCGGTCGCGGGCGGCAGCTTGCCCATCAGCGCCGGCGCATGCCAGGCCCCGCAGACCACCACGACCCGCTCCACACCGGGTTCTTTCAACGCCTTGCGGAGTACCTGTCGCATCTGGGCTTCACGGCGCTGCTCGTGGAGCCGATCGCCCAGATCACCCACCGGTGGCAACTCGTCCCGCAGGGCGGCCATGGCCTCCGCGACGGCCTCAAAACCGCCACCATCGGAACGGGTTTCGATGACGTCATCCCACCAGCGTTCGGGATCGTCGTATCCGGCGGCATCGGCGAGCACGCCGATGGGATCGGTCCGCACAGGTGCGCTCGCGTCGAGACCATCAGGCTCGGCGAGGTCGAGGGTCGGATCCTCCTCCGAAGTCTCCGTTGCGTCCTGATCGCCGGAACGACCATGGGCGAGCACCATGGCGGCGGGCAGATCACAGAACCTCACCGGTACGTCCGATTCGTTTGCCCATCGCATGGCTTGCCATTCCGGAGAGAAGGCCGCGAACGGCCAGAATGCTGCGACAGCGGGACGATCGACGGCGTACGCGAGGATCGCGACCGGCGGCGTCATGTCCGAAGCCCCCACGAATCCGACGAGCGGGTCGGCGTCCGCCGGGCCCTCGATCAGGATGATGTCGGGGTCGATCCGGTCCAGTTCGGCGAGGACGCCGCGAGCCGAGCCCGGACCGTGATGCCGTACCCCCAAGACGTACGTGCCGGGGGCGACGGGCTCGGTCGCATCGGGATCGGGGGCCGAGATGGTGTCGTCGGACACCGCCGTCAATGTTCGACCTCGCGGCACGCCCGGTAGAAGTCGGCCCAGTCCTTACGCTCGCGCACAACGGCTTCCAGGTATTCGGTCCACACCACGGCGTCCGCGACCGGATCCTTGATCACCGCACCGAGAATGCCCGCCGCGGTGTCGGACGGCCGAAGGACTCCGTCGCCGAAGTGCGCCGACATCACCACCCCGTGCGTGACCACCGAGATCGCCTCGGCGGTCGACAAGGTGCCCGAGGGTTGTTTGACGCGGGTACGGCCGTCGGCGGTGAGTCCCGACCGCAACTCGCGGAACACCGTGACCACGCGGCGGATCTCCTCGGACGCGCTCGGGATCTCGGGCAGATCCAACGTCTGGCCGAGTGCCTGCACCCGCTGGGTCACGATCGAGACTTCCTCGTCGGCGGTCGCCGGCAACGGCAGCACCACGGTGTTGAACCGGAGGCGCAGTGCCGACGACAGTTCGTTGACACCGCGGTCGCGGTTGTTCGCCGTAGCTATCACCGAAAAGCCTTTGGTGGCCTGCACTTCGGTACCGAGTTCGGGGATCGGCAGCGATTTCTCCGACAGCACCGTGATCAGCGCGTCCTGGACGTCGGAGGGGATGCGGGTGAGTTCTTCGATTCGGGCGATCTTGCCCTCGCGCATCGCGGTCATCACCGGCGAGGGCACCAGCGCCTGCTCGCTCGGCCCCTCGGCGAGGAGCCGGGCGTAGTTCCAGCCATAGCGAATCGCCTCTTCAGGAGTACCCGCGGTGCCCTGGATCAGCAGGGTCGAGCGGCCGCTGATCGCCGCACTGAGGTGTTCGGACACCCAGGTCTTCGCGGTACCCGGGACACCGAGAAGCAGCAGCGCACGGTCCGTGGCGAGAGTTGCGACCGCGACCTCCATCAGACGCCGCGGACCTATGTATTTGGGAGAGATGACTGTTCCATCGCTCAGCGTTCCACCAAGGAGGTACGTCACCACCGCCGACGGAGAGAGGTTCCATTGCTGCGGCCGGGACAGGTCGTCTGCTGCGGCAAGCGCCGCCAGTTCACCTGCGTAGAGCTGCTCGGCATGCGGACGCAGGATGTCCGGTTCAGGATTCGTCATGCATCTCCTCGGTGATCGCGGTGCGCAGGATCAGCGCCCACTTGAGTGGTTCGAGCAACTGCGGCCAGCCACCTTTCATCCGGTCACGCACCGCATCGATCTGTTCGATCCAGCGATACGCGGGCCCGACGGGCAGCCCGAGGCGCAGCTGATCGACGAGGCCACGCCAGTGCCACAGCGGGGTCGATGACGGTGAGATCGACTCGCGCAACGCCGCATTCAGTGCTGTCGCGGCCACCTCATCGGTCCAGGGCGCCGGAACATGGGCCAGCACGTTCCCGGGCGGTCGACGGTTGCGGAGCCACCACACCGTCGCCTCGCTCCTCTTCGGTTCAGCCAAGATTCCGATCAGCGCGGGATCGGCGCCCGGCGCCCGATACAGGACGCCTGCCCACGTCGCGTTGCGCTGCGCGACGGCGGCATCGCCCCAGGCACCCAGCACGGTGTCCGCATCATCCTCGGACACCGCCTCGACCAGCAGCTGCGCCGGCTTACCGAACATGCTCTCCCACAACGTCAAAGGCGTGTTCTGCAGGATCTGGCGGGCGAGCCACGCACCCAACCCGGTGCCCCGCGGCGGTTTCGGATCGATGCCGTCGCGTCGAGCGGATTCGTCAGCCCGCTCCGGCAACACCAGCGACAGGCGAAGCCGCCGCCCGCGACCGGACGCGACCAGGACATGCCGCGCCCGTTCGATCATCCGTTGCTGCAGTCCGGAGTCAGGGATGTCGCTCAGCAGTCGCGCTGCCGCGGCGCGTACCGACCCCTTGCGATCGTCGAGGGCCTGGTCGAGGAACACCTCGTCCGCGAGGGACAGTCCGACCTCCAGTGCCCCGAGCAACGCGGCCCGTACGTCACCGGATTCGGTCGCCCAGACCGCTTGCAGGCGTTGCAGAGCTCCGGCGGGATCCTCGGATCGCCGTCGACGAAGCACCTGTACCCGGGCGGGTGTGCTGCCGTACGACCAGATCTCTTCGGCATCGACGTCCTCGGGTTGCAAGCTGAGATCCTTGGGCGGCAACACTGCTGCGATGTCGCTGACCTCGACGAGCCATCGCCCCCGGGTACCCACCAGAACCGTGACCGCGGGACGGATCCTGACCTGACGCTTGGTGCGCTGCAACAGCATCGGAATCAGCTCCGACGGAACTCGTAGGTCTCGGCCCGCCATCGCCTCGATCGCCCACGTGGCCATCTCGTCGCCCGAGTCGAGCGCCTGGCCCAGTAGCCCGGCGAGGCGGTCGTTCATGACCCGGCCATGGTCGTCCGGTGCGGGAGGCAGAACCTGGGCCGGCGGACCGGCCAACACGCCCGCGCGCGTGGCAATGGTGTCCAGCGCAGCGATCGAAAGAACCGCTGCCACCGGGTCTTTGCGGTCGACCAGGGAGGCCGCAGCGGCGATCGCAGGATCGAGGTCATGCACATCAAGGGCCTTGCCCCCGACACCGACGGTCGCCGCGGAGACCAGCTCGTCCCAGCCGCTCATGCTGCGTCGGTCCGTTGTGCCTGGGGAGCCTCGGTGGCAACCGGGTCCAGCCCCTCGGTACCGAGCTCGCCGAAGACCCGCACCGGATGTCCGCCCGATACGGCCAGCAATGCGAACCAGCGGTCGTCGGTGGTGTCGAGGTCGATCGACACACCGTCGTCGTCGACGAGCAGGCGGCGCCCATCCGCCAGTGCCGGCCTGCCGACGATGACGACCGGGAAGCTCTGCAGCCAAGGATCTTCGGCTATCGCGTCAGCACGCCGGCCCAGAGCAGTCTGCACCGTTGTCCCGACCACGGTTCCCGGTGACGCGGTTCTCAATCCCAGATCGCCGTCGGGTACGAGTGCTCGCAGCGGGGGTGTTCCCGGGTAGAAGTGCAGTGGCCCGGCAAACGACATCCCGGCGATGAATCGACCGTCGAGGCCGGCAGCATTGGGCGAGAACGACAGCACCACGGCGCACCTGCCCGTGGTGTGCCCCCACAGCCAGACCCGGCGGGTGATCAGTTGTTCGTCGTCGCGGTCGCGGACCGCGACGATCTGCCAGGTGTCGAGCACCGGCTCGGTTGCCAGCACATCGGCCTTCGCCACCGGATACCCCAGATGCCTGCGGACATTGGCGGCCATCGCCGGGTCGAGTTCGTCGATGCGCCGATGTGCGCGCGCGAGCAGCCTGAGCATCGCCAGTTCGCGGAGGAGCCGCTGCGGCCACCGGGCTCCGGTGACCAGCGCGGGGAGCTCTCGAACCCGGCGGGCCAGCCCCGGCACCTGGGCGTCGACGAGTCGTGCGGCCACCGGATCGAACCGGCGATAAGGGTCGGCCTCCGCGCCTGCGAGTCCACCGCGTACCTGGTCGGAGAGCCACATCTCGAACTCGTCGAGACCGCCCGCGACGCGAACCGCCCGTTGCTCCGCGGTTCGGGCCGCGCGCTCGGGATCCTTGGGTTCGGCGCGTTCGGTGCGGACCGGGGCAGCTGCAGCCTTCGTGGCGCGCTCATCGATCCATGGCCTCGCGAAGTCGGCGATTGCCGGTGCGTCCGGTACGCCACCGGCGGCCCAGAGCAGAAGCAGACCGAGTGCGTGCTTGCACGGGAACTTCCGGGACGGACACGAGCATCTGTACGCGGGGCCGCTGAGGTCGACAATCGTTTGATACGGGTTCCTGCCGCTGCCCGTACACAGTCCCCACACCACGTCGTCAGCGGCGCCCGTCGACGACCACGGCGTCGGGATGGCCAGCTTGCGACCAGCTGCCTGGGACCCCGCATCAGGGGCCAGCGCCAGCACCTGATCGGCCCGCCATCGCTGTGTCCCCACGGTCCTAAACTAACCCAGGCAACCGACACCTCCCACCGGCCCGGGTGACGCCTGTCAGTGGCGTCGGCCCAGTC
Organism: Williamsia sp. 1135; assembly: GCF_002095395.1. Classification (GTDB taxonomy): domain Bacteria; phylum Actinomycetota; class Actinomycetes; order Mycobacteriales; family Mycobacteriaceae; genus Williamsia. Next base: position 44,731 of record NZ_MJEI01000073.1, on the reverse strand, counting down.
GTCTGAAAGAACTACATTCGCAGTCTGTGAACGCATGTTTCGCTACGGTTGATCGGGTTGCCGGGCACCATCTCATCCGGCACAGGGAGGACCAGCGACGATGACCCAGGTACCCGTACCCGTGCGCACCACATTTCCGGGCATCAGCTCGCGAGCCTGGGAACACCCCGCCGATCGCACCGCGCTGACCGCCCTGCGCAGGCTCAAGGGTTTCGACCAGGTCCTCAAGACGTTGTCGGGTCTGCTCCGGGAACGGCAACATCGCCTGCTGTACCTCGCGAGTTCGGCCCGGGTCGGACCTCGGCAGTTCGCCGATCTCGACGCGCTGCTCGACGACTGCGTGAAAACGCTTGACGCGCCGGTCAAGCCTGAGCTCTACATCTCCCAATCACCACTGGTGAACGCCGTCTGCATCGGGATGGACAAGCCCTTCATCGTCGTCACCTCCGGTATGTACGAGCTGATGGACCACGACGAGCTCCGATTTGTCATCGGCCATGAGCTCGGGCCGCGCTGTCCGGACACGCGGTGTACCGAACGATGCTGATGCACCTGACCCGGATCGCCGCGTCGATCGGGTTCATCCCGCTCGGTGGTTGGGCGCTGCGGGCGATCGTCGCCGCACTGATGGAATGGCAACGCAAATCAGAGCTGTCGGGCGACCGCGCCGGTCTGCTCTGCAGCCAAGATCTCGATGTGGCGCTGCGCGTGGAATTGAAACTGGCAGGCGGCAAGCATCTCGATCAGATGGACACCCAGGCATTCATCGCCCAGGCGAAGGAGTACGAGCGGACCGGCGACCTCCGCGACGGCGTCCTCAAGCTGCTCAATCTGGAGATGCAATCGCACCCGTTCTCGGTGCTGCGAGCTGCCGAGCTCAACCGCTGGGTCGATCGCGGTGGTTACGGGAAAATCGTGGCCGGCCTCTACCCGCGGCGTGAGGACGACGACAACGCCAAGGTGGCCGACGATGTCGGCGCTGCCCGAAAGGCGTACCGCGACAACTTCGATGAGTCCGAGGATCCGCTGATCAAGGGGATTCGCGACGGGCTCGGAGGGGTGGTCGACGGCGTCGGTCAGGCCGCCTCGGATGTGGCGGAGAGCGTCAACCGCAAGTTTTCCGACTGGCGAACGAACTCGAAGAACAAGTACGACGACAACAACTGAACTGCGACCTCAGACGGTCTTGGCGATCTGGCGGAATGTCTCGTAGGTCGATGTGAGAGTGGCTGCGGCAACCGCGGTGTCGGCGGGGGCAGACCCGGCCTGGCCACATCGCCACGTATCCATCGAGATGTGCATCAGGGCCATGAAGACCGAGACCGTCACACGCACCGCCGGGTCATCTGCCGGCTCGCCCATCCGCTTGGCGACCAGGTCGGTGATGCTCCGCATCTTCCTGTCGCCCAACTCGATACTGCGGGCATTCACCGACGGCGCATTCTGGATGATCCGGTTCATCGTCTCGAATCGGGTGAGATCGACACTTCCGGTCGGACACCGGCCACCCAAGATCTGGACTTGGGCATTGACCAGAGCTTCGATGTGGTTGTCGGTGCGCGGCTGCGCCTCGAGGGAGTTCGCCATCGAGGCGATCATGTCCTCGATCGGAGCAAGAACAACGTCCTCTTTGGTGGCGAAGTAGCGGTTGAACGTCCGCGGAGAGATGTCGGCGGCGTCCGAGATCTGCTCGACGGTCGTCGCGTCGAAGCCTTGCTGGTCACAAAGCTCCAGCGCGGCGGCGATCAGCCGGTCTCGCGTCTGAAGCTTCTTCCGTTCACGGAGACCTGCCTTGACCTGGCCTGTTCCGATTTCCGCGATGCTCACGTCCACATGATAACTCCGCTTCGACAAAATTGCTGCTCTGTGCGCCAAATGTCCGAATCAGTATTTTGTCGATTGACGACTTCTGTCTGACTCTGCCACTATTGGTGACAGATCGATTCGTTATCCACCCTCTTCCAGATTTGAGGATCTCGTGGCTTCACCCGAAACCGTCATCGCGCAGGATCTACCTGATCGCGACACCGCACCGAAATCGACCGGCGACTCACGCCGTTGGTGGGCACTGGGGATCATCGCCCTCGCCCAGCTCATGGTGGTTCTCGACGCCAGCATCATCACCATCGCTCTTCCTTACGCCCAGGTCGACCTGGACATCTCAGACGCCAACAGGCAGTGGGCGCTCACCGCCTACACGCTGTTGTTCGGCGGGCTACTGCTTCTCGGTGGACGCATGGCCGACTACCTGGGCCGGCGCCGCATGTTCCTGATCGGCCTCGCCGGCTTCGCGGCGTCCTCGGCCATGGCCGGGTTTGCCTGGGATCAGATGTCGTTCTTCGCAGGTCGCGCTCTTCAGGGCGTGTTCGCAGCAATGCTCGCACCTGCCGCGCTCTCTCTGATCACCGTCACGTTCACCGAGCATCGTGAACGGGCGCGCGCCTTTGCCGTGTACGCAGCCGTTTCGGGTGGCGGCGCGGCAATCGGACTGATCGCCGGCGGTGCACTCACCGAGTACATGTCCTGGCGCTGGACCTTGCTGGTCAACACCCCGATCGCGATCATCGCGGCCATCGGTGGCCTGTGGCTGGTGATCAAGGACATACCGACCAAGCGGACCGGCGGTTACGACATCCCCGGCGCCGTCACCGTCACGCTGGGCCTGATCAGCATCGTCTACGCCTTCACCAAAGCCGCCGAATCAGGTTGGGGCGCGGCATCGACCATCATGCTGTTCGTTGCCGGCGCAGCACTACTGGCAGCATTCGTCGCGATCGAGCTGCGAACCACGCACCCACTGCTGCCACTGCGTATACCCGGTGAGCTGAACCGCGGTGGCGCCTACCTGGTGGCCTTCATCATCCCGACCGCCATGTTCGCGATGTTCCTGTTCCTGAGCTACTACTTCCAGAACACCCTGGGAGAGACGCCGCTCCGGGCCGGAATCCTGTTCCTGCCGTTCCCCATCGCGCTGATCGTCTCAGCCGCGTCGGCCAGTTCACTCCTGCCGCGCTTCGGCCCGCGACCCCTGATGATTGCCGGCACCATTTCCGGCGTCCTCGGATATCTGTACCTCGCGCAATTGGATTCGGATTCGACGTGGCTCGCTCATGTCCTGCCCAGTGAACTCCTGATCGCCCTCGGCATGGGTCTGGTGTTCGTCTCCATGCAGGCGGTCGCTCTGCACCAGATCGACGAGAAGGACTCCGGAGTCGCCAGCGCGCTGGTCAACACCGCGCAGCAAGTCGGCGGCTCGGTAGGTGTTGCGCTGCTGAGCACGATTGTCGCGCAGGTCTTCTCGAACAGCTCGGGCAGTGCGATGACCGCAGGAGCCGACGGCAAGCCGGTACCGGCTGATCCCGCGGCGTTCATGGCGGCCAGTATCCACAGCTACGACGTGGCGTTCTACTGGGGCGCCGGCTTCATGGCCCTGGCCCTGGCGGTCACCGTGTTCATGATCCGGATGAATCGTCACGCACTCGGTGACGAAACCCAGAACGCAGCTCATGTAGCTGCCTGATCATTTCGGCCGGACAACCGGGTCGCACCTTGAAGGTGCGGCCCGGTTTTTGCCGTTCCCGGCCCTACCCCGCCGACCGTGCCCTTCCGGACGCCGAGCGGGCCTTTAAAGCCGTTGACCGGGCCCTTGTTTCGATCGAGCGTGCCCTTGTCGACCACATTCGGATGCGGCACCCTTGACCCTGACACCGTGTGAGACCGCAACGTAGAGAGCGCAATGATCACCATCGGAGATTTCGCCAGGCTGGGCCGAGTGTCGGTTCGGATGCTGCGGCACTATGACTCGATCGGGTTGCTGACACCGCTACGTACCGATCCGCACACCGGATACCGGTACTACGAGGTATCGCAGCTCCAACGGCTCAACCGCGTCGTTGCTTTGAAAGACCTGGGGCTGCGCCTCGATCAGGTGCGAGCGATCGTCGACGACGAACTCACGGGAAGCGACCTGCGAGCGATGTTGCGGTTGCGCCACGCCGAGATCGAATCGCAGATCCGCCAGGACAGATATCGGCTCGCCCAGGTGGAAGCGAGACTCCGACTCATCGAAATGGAGACAGACATGTCCGCACCCACCGTTCTGACCAAAACCGTCGACCCGATCAAGAACGTCGGGCTACGAGCCCTGGCTTCCAGCCAGACCAGCGAAGACATCGGACCCGTCATCCAGTCGCTCTACCCGCAGATCATGGCCGCCTTCGGGGCCACCGCAGTCACCCCGGTCGGCCCCAGCGTGGCCTTCTACTCCCCCGCACCCGAGCAATCCGAGGACGCGGTCTGGGTGCATGCCACCTTCCCCGTGGCGTCCGGACCCGTGACCGGGCTCGACACCTTCGACATCCCCGGCGGTGAGGTCGCATCGATGATCCATCGGGGTTCGATGGACTCCATCGACTCGACGTATCAGGAGCTCAACCGCTGGGTGTCCGAGCAAGGTTTCGCCTTGAACGGCCAGGCCCGGGAGATCTATCTGGAGATGTCCGACGATCAGGCGGACTGGGTCACCGAGGTGCAGGTCGACTTCGTGCGCTGAGCACCCTCGAACGCGAGGACAATGGAGAGCATGCACATTGTTCGCAGCTCGATCGACACCGCCAAAGGCCCGAAGGACTGGTTCACCGGGGACGTGTACATCGACGCGGTGGCAGCCGCTCCGGCGCCGTCACGGGTGTCAGCCAATCTCGTTCACTTCATGCCCGGCGCTCGTACGCACTGGCATCGCCACGCGCTCGGTCAATCCGTGTTCGTGACAGAAGGAGTCGGGCTGTGCCAGCGTCGGGGTGGACCCGTCGAAGTCATCAGGCCCGGCGACCGGGTGCTGTTCGAAGCAAACGAGGAGCACTGGCATGGCGCCGCACCGACTCGGTTGATGGTGCACTTGGCCATCAACGAAGCCGACGACGACAACGCCGCCGCCGAGTGGCTGTCCCCGGTCACCGATGCGGAGTACAACCAGGCGCCGAACGCTTGATGAGCACACCGAATTTGTCCAAAGATCCGCTGATCGCCGAAGACCTCCTGTTGCTGCTGTTCGACCCCCGATCCGGGACGATCGCCGGCGAAGGCACCCTGTTCTATGTTCTTGGTGGTGCGGTTCTGACCGAACTCGCCTTCACCAATCAGATCGCCATCGAGAACCGGGGTGGCCTGCGTGGAAGTCTCGTCAGCGCTGTCGAGGACACCCCTCCGCCGGACCCGCTGCTGAGGTCGGCGTGGGACCGAATCGCGGAGAAGCCGCGGGACCCACAGACTCTCCTGGCGTCCATCGGTCCGACGCTGCGACCGATCGTCCTCGACCGGTTGGTCGAACGCGGGTACATCGTTGCCGAACGCAAGAAGAGGCTGCGGCTGTTCACCACAACGTCGTTGCGCGAGGGCGACGGGAGACGACGCAGTCACTTGCTGGCGCAGGTTCGGGCGGTCTTTGTCGATGGAGTGAGCCCGCAGCCCCGGATCGCAGCGCTCGGGGCATTGCTGTCGGCGAGCGGCACGCTCCCCACCTTCTATCGCGACATCCCGTGGTCGGGTGATGTGTACACGCGCGGCAAGGAACTCGAGCGTGGCGAATGGGGCGCCGATGCTGTCGGTGCCGCGGTCGCTCGGACTGTCGCGGCGAGCGTCGTCAACTCGATGGTCGCTGTCGGACTCATCAAAGGTTGAGCGACTTTACCCACGCAGCAAGAACCCCGGCACCGATGTGGTGCCGGGGTTCTCACGTGTCAGTTATCCGACGATGAGGGTCTCACCGTCATCGCTCGTGGTCACCGACACCGTGTCGCCGTCGGTGATCTTGCCCGCCAGCAGAGCGCGGGCGAGCTGATCACCGATGGCCTGCTGGACGAGGCGCCGCAGCGGCCGGGCGCCGTACAGCGCGTCGAAACCGCGAGTGGCTAGCCACTTCTTGGCATCGTCCGAGACCTCGAGCGTGAGCCGACGCTGCGCGAGCCGCTTGCCGAGCTGACCGATCTGGATGTCGACGATCGACACCAGCTCGTCCGGGGTGAGCGCATCGAACACCACGACGTCGTCGAGGCGGTTGATGAACTCCGGCTTGAAGGCCATCCGGACCGCGTTCATGACCTGGTCCTTGTCACCGCCGGCACCGAGGTTGGAGGTGAGGATCAGGATGGTGTTACGGAAGTCCACCGTCCGGCCCTGCCCGTCGGTCAGCCGACCTTCGTCGAGGACCTGCAGCAGGATGTCGAACACGTCGGGGTGAGCCTTTTCGACCTCGTCGAACAGCACCACCGTGTAGGGGCGACGCCGTACGGCCTCGGTCAACTGGCCCCCGGATTCGTATCCGACGTAGCCCGGAGGCGCACCCACGAGTCGTGCGACGCTGTGCTTTTCGCCGTACTCGCTCATGTCGATGCGAACCATCGCGTGCTCGTCGTCGAACAAGAACTCCGCAAGAGCCTTCGCCAGCTCCGTCTTACCGACACCGGTCGGGCCGAGGAACAGGAACGATCCCAGTGGCCGATTCGGGTCGGCGACACCGGCCCGGGCACGGCGCACCGCATCCGACACCGCTTCGACGGCCAGCTTCTGACCGATGACACGGGAGCCGAGTTCGTCTTCCATCCGGAGGAGCTTCGCGGTTTCACCCTCGAGCATGCGTCCCGACGGGATACCGGTCCACGACGAGACCACCTGGGCCACATCGTCGGGTCCGACCTCTTCCTGCAGCATCACATCGCCGCCACCGGTGGCACCCGACTTCGCCGCAGCGACCTCGAGTTCCTTTTCCAGAGTGGGGATCTGGCCGTAACGCAACTCGGCGGCACGACCGAGATCACCATCGCGTTCTGCGCGTTCGGACTCACCACGGAGGTGTTCCAGACGTTCCTTGAGATCGCGCACCGAATTGATGGCGTTCTTCTCGGACTGCCAGCGGGCCGAGAGCTCGTTCAGCTTCTCACGTTGGTCGGCGAGCTCCGAGCGGAGCTTGTCGAGGCGGACCTTCGATGCCTCGTCGGTCTCCTTCTCCAAGGCGACCTCTTCGACCTCGAGTCGACGAACGATACGTTCGACCTCGTCGACTTCGACTGGGCGCGAGTCGATCTCCATGCGGAGCCGCGACGCGGCCTCGTCGACCAGGTCGATGGCCTTGTCCGGGAGGAACCGAGACGTGATGTAACGGTCGCTCAGGGTCGCGGCTGCCACCAGCGCGGAGTCCGTGATGCGGACACCGTGATGGACCTCGTAACGATCTTTGAGGCCACGCAGGATGCCGATGGCATCTTCGACCGACGGTTCACCGACATACACCTGCTGGAACCGACGTTCGAGCGCCGCATCCTTCTCGATGTACTGGCGATACTCGCTGAGGGTCGTGGCGCCGACCAGCCGTAGTTCACCGCGGGCGAGCATCGGCTTGATCATGTTGCCGGCGTCCATCGCCGAGTCACCGGTCGCGCCGGCACCGACGATGGTGTGCAGTTCGTCGATGAAGGTGATGACCTGACCGGCCGAGCCCTTGATCTCTTCGAGGACGGCCTTGAGTCGCTCTTCGAACTCGCCGCGATACTTAGCACCGGCGACCATCGATCCCATATCTAGGGAGACGACGGTCTTGCCGCGCAGGCTCTCGGGAACGTCGCCGGCGATGATTCGCTGGGCCAGCCCTTCGACGATGGCGGTCTTGCCGACGCCGGGCTCACCGATGAGCACCGGGTTGTTCTTGGTACGACGACTGAGCACCTGGACGACGCGACGGATCTCGGTGTCGCGGCCGATGACCGGGTCGAGCTTGCCTTCGCGGGCGGCAGCGGTCAGGTCGGTGGAGTACTTCTCCAACGCCTGATAGGTGTTCTCCGGGTCGGCGGAGGTCACTCGAGCACTGCCGCGGACGGCGACGAACGCCTCCCGCAGGGCCTGCGGAGTGGCACCGACATCAGCCAGCAACTTCGCGACGTCGGAGTCGCCGGTTGCCAGACCGACAACGAGATGCTCGGTCGAGACGAACTCGTCGTCGAGTTCACCGGCCAGTTGCTGTGCTGCGGAGATCGCGGTGATCGACTCCCGACTGAGCTGCGGGGTCGAGCTCGCACCGGAGGCCTTGGGCATCCGATCGACGAGCTGTTGCGCTGCTGCACGGGTCTGAGCAGGATCAACACCTACCGCCTTGAGCAGCGGCGAAGCGATCCCGTCAGATTGATCGAGCAGCGCGACGAGTACGTGAGCAGGCCGAACGTCCGGGTTACCGGCCGCGGCCGCCGCTTGGATCGCCGACGACAAAGCCGCCTGCGACTTGGTGGTGGGGTTGAAACTGTCCACTCGTGCACCTTCCTTCTGGTCTTCTAACAAGTAGGTACGGGCCTCATTGTGCCCGTTCAGAAGGTGTAACGCACAAAGAGTTGAGTCTGTTCCGCTCAACTAAATAAACTTTGAGGTCTTCGACAAATGCACACACTTGAGTCATATGCACACGTTGCAACGTGTGCATATGACTCATGTGTGTGCATCTGTGGCGTCTCACTGGATCGCGTACACCAGACCCAGTCCCTGGCGAGCCAATCCCGTCGTGAACCTCTGCGCGCGGCCTAGGAATTCGTTGACGTAGTCGGCGTTCGAATTGGGAAACGCCTCCTTGATCGTTGCGTCATCGACGGGCTCGACCAGCGCGATGTCTTTGGCGATTGATTTCACCACCTCAGGTGGTAAGACCTGGACAAAGCCACGGTGTTGTCCATCACCCACCAGAGTGACTTTGCCCTTCACCAATTCCAACGCCACACGAGGACAGTTATTGCCGTCTTTGCCGGCGAACACGTGCTGGAGTTCGCGCCATGCCTTGTCGAGGTACAGCGAGTCCGGGCACTCTGGTTGGCCCCAGGCGTCCATGAACGGATCATCGGACATGAACGGATACGGATCGCGGCGGGCAGCGGCGACGTCGTTGGGTTGAAGTGCGTATGCGTAGTATCGAATTCCCATGTGCCCGAGCGTGTCACGTGCGAGGCGTACCAAACCGTCGGAGCAGCCACCTGTGGATAACCGAATGAGTTGTGCACAGAAGCTCCGGTGTTCATCGAGCGAGGCACAGCCTCGACTACTATTTGGCACCCGTGTCGGCATCAGCCCGCAGCAAAAAGCCTCTCCGCGAGGGCGGTCAGTTCCTTCCGGAAGTTTTCGTAGCCTTCGCGCAAGCGCTCCCCCGGCCAGTTGTCGGGCAACAGCTCGGCCGGCAACAGCGGATCGTCGAGCGTGTGCCGCACCATCGCGGCTGCGACCTCGAAGCGCTCGGACATCGCCGTTGCGTTGTCCATGGCCGCCAATAGCCCCTCGGCCTTGTCGGCCCATAGGTCCAGCGTGAACAAGCGCGCCACCAATGCGGTCTGCGACCCCTCGGGCACGGCGGAGAACAAGGTGAGCCGAGCGCGCACCTCCGCACTCACCACGACCTCGATATTGGCAGGCCTGGCCCACACCCCCTCGCGCAACTCGCCACATCGGGCGGCGCGCAGAGAGTCCCTCACCGCGGCCCGATCCGAGGATCCCGTCGCGCCCGTGGTGACAACAGCCATGCACCACCGGCCGTCCCACGGCCCCGCCACAGGGTGCAGGGCCTCGTCCTGCCGGCGCTGTCGTTCGATCAACCGAGCAGACAGCCGGTACATCCCGTCGTGACGTTCGAGGTCGCCGGCCGCAACCATCCGGGTCAGGGCCACGCGGACAGCGGACTCCTGCAAGCCCAGTTCGGTCGCCAGCGATAAGACACCGCGCACCTGGGCCTGCGCCGAATGGAACCCGAGCAGCGTACTGAGGATCACCGAGCGCGCAGTCAGCTTCCGAACCCCTGAAGCGCCCGTAGTCATCGTGCGATGCTAACCCGCATTACCGAACATTACATTCTCGTGGCGCGGTTATCTGTACTTGTAATACAGTCGACGCATGTCCACTCATCTCGTCACAAATCAGGTTCCTGAACTGGTCGGCTACGACGCGGCGAACACGCCGTCGATCCTCGATGCGGTACACCGCGCCGACGCTGATCACGTCCTCGACGAACTTCATCGAGTCGGGCGGCTGGCCGGCAACGCCGAGGCCATCGAATGGGGAGACCGCGCCGAGGCGAATCCCCCGACGCTCAGGACCCACGATCGTTACGGCAATCGGATCGACGAGGTCGACTACGACCCCGCCTATCACCGCCTGATGACCGAAGCCGTCACGCTCGGACTCGGCGGCACACCGTGGACGCAGTCGACACCCAACCCGCATTTTGTCCGAGCCGTGAAGATGGCCGTGTGGAGTCAGGTCGACGCCGGCCACAGCTGCCCGATATCGATGACCTACGGCGCGGTCCCTGCGCTGCGCGCCAACCCCGACCTGGCGGCGCTGTACGAACCCGGGCTGACATCGACCGTCTACGACCCGGGCCTGCGTACCCCGCAATCGAAGGCGGGGTTGTTGGCGGGCATGTCCATGACGGAGAAGCAAGGCGGCTCCGACGTCCGCGCCAACACGACGACTGCAACCATCACCTCCGATGGCACCTACCGGATCACGGGTCACAAGTGGTTCACGTCGGCGCCGATGTGCGATGTGTTCCTCGTCTTGGCGCAAGCACCCGGCGGCTTGTCGTGCTTCCTGGTTCCGCGAATCCTCCCGGACGGAACCCGCAACACCTTCGCGCTGCAGCGCCTGAAAGACAAGCTGGGCAATCGATCCAACGCCAGCAGTGAGGTCGAGTACGACAACACGGTGGCCTGGTTGGTCGGCGACGAGGGGCGCGGCGTGCGAACCATCATCGAGATGGTGAACATGACCCGTCTCGACTGCACGCTCGGCTCGGCATCGAGTATGCGCAACGGTGTGGCACAAGCCGCGCACCACGCCAACCACCGCAGAGCATTCGGCGCCACCCTCATCGATCAACCGTTGATGCGCAACGTGATCGCGGATCTCGCGATCGAGGCAGAAGCCGCCACCTCGGTCGGCCTGTGGCTCGCCGACCTCACCGACAAGTCCGCTGCCGGCGACTCAGAAGCGGACGCGCTACGCCGCATCTCGTTGGCAGTGAGCAAGTACTACGTCTGCAAACGCGCGCCTATCCATGCCGCTGAGGCACTGGAGTGCCTGGGCGGCAACGGGTATGTCGAGGAGTCGCGCATGCCTCGGTTGTACCGCGAGGCCCCACTGATGTCGATCTGGGAGGGATCGGGCAACGTGGCCGCCCTCGACGCGCTGCGGGCGATGGCGAAACAGCCCGCGACGCTCACCGCGTTCCTGGACGAGGTGAAACTCGCCGCGGGAGCCGACGCTCACCTCGATCGCGCGATCACCGATCTGGAGAACCAGTTCAACGACGTCGACAACCTGCAGCACCGGGCTCGACGGGTCGTCGGCCAGATGGCGCAAGTGCTGCAGGGTTCATTGCTCGTCCGCCACGGCCACCCGGCGGTCGCGGACGCGTTCACCGTCAGCCGGCTCGGCCACGACCACGGCGACGTTTTCGGCACGCTTCCCACCGGCGTCGACACCGCCGCGATCGTCGAGCGAGCAACTCCAAAACTCGAAACTCACTAGGGGACAAGGTGTCCGAGCACAGCACTCGATCTGGGTCACAGCCTGCCGGGTGGCGCGACGACCTCACCGCGGGCGAGGATTCTCTTTTCGCCGGCCGCACTTATGCGGACAACGCAGAGACCTACCGAACGCTGACGTATGAAGTGACCGGTCGCATCGCGCGGATCACGTTCAATCGACCCAAGCAGGGCAACGCAATCACCGCCGACACCCCCGTCGAACTCGCCCGTGTCGTGGAGCGAGCTGATCTCGATCCACGCGTTCATGTCATGGTGGTGTCGGGTCGAGGCAAGGGCTTCTGCGGTGGTTACGACCTGTCGATCTTCGCCGAGAACGGGGACAATCCGGCTGCCGGACCGGACCCCAGCGAAGGCACCGCCGTCGACCCGGTGGTGCAGGCGCGCAATCACGATCCCTCGCGCACATGGGATCCCATGATCGACTACGCGATGATGAGCCGCTTCAACCGCGGTTTCGCCAGCCTGCTTCATGCCAACAAACCGACGGTGGCCAAGTTGCACGGATTCGCGGTCGCGGGCGGAACCGACATCGCGCTGTACGCCGATCAGATCATCTGCGCCGACGACACCAAGATCGGGTACCCACCGACCCGAGTGTGGGGCATCCCCGCAGCCGGCATGTGGGCACATCGACTCGGCGACCAGCGAGCCAAGCGACTGCTCTTCACCGGAGATTGCTTGTCCGGCAAGCAAGCATACGACTGGGGTCTCGCGGTGGATGCTCCTCCTGCCGACGAGCTCGACGAACGCACAGAGGATCTCCTGCAGCGTATTTCACGCACACCCATCAACCAGCTGATCATGAGCAAGCTGGCGCTCAACAGTGCGCTGCTGGCGCAGGGTGTCGCGAACTCAGGCACGATCAGCACGGTGTTCGACGGCATCTCCCACCACACTCGCGAAGGCTACGAATTCCAGAATCGTTCGGCGACTGTGGGATTCCGTGAAGCCGTCCGGGAACGTGACGAGATCAACGGCGACTGGAAGCGCGCACAGTTCGACGAACCTGATACCCGTCGCTAGCTGCGTCCCGCAGCTCTTGTTTTCGCCGAGCACCCCTGCACCACCCGATACACAGCCGCTCGGCACAACGCTCTATATTCAACCTCTCACATCTGTACGGGGGGACATGATGAGTTCTGAGAAGCAGCGGCCGCTTGCCCATGACGATCCGGCGTGGGCGCCGGCGCGAGACCTGATCCAACAACGCGCGAACGCAATGGTCCAGCTGTCCGGACAGCCACCTCTGCGGCCAGTTGGATTCGAGCCGCGATACACGCGGCGCGGACCGGGAAAATATACTGTTGCCGGCTACGGCTGGATGGGCACCGACCGCATCGGCGTGAATCTGCCAAAGATGTTCGAATCACCGCAGATTGCCGAAACCCTCTTGACTGATCCAAAGACGCACGGGGTGATCGACGGCATCCTGTTGCACGAACTCGGCCACCGGCGCCGGCGCATCAGCCTGCGGGTCTTCATCACCCCCGAGGTGCTGCTGGCGCTCATGACCCTGCCGATCGTCGTCTTCGTGCTGTTGAGTTGGCTCAGCGGCGACGACTATCCCGGTTGGTACCTGTGGACCGCCCAACTCGTCCTGGCAGCCCTGTGGCTTGCGGTGCGCGTGCCTGTCTGGCGGTGGCACGAACGTCAGGCGGATGACTACGTTCTCGACGTCGGCGGGGTGGACATCTGGGATCGAATGAGCGCGGGTCTGTCCAAGTCCGTAGGTAGCGGGACCGGCAAGACCCTCGTGCACGCATCGGTGGCTGCGCGAGATGCGCGGCAGCGCAAACGATTGGCGCAGGCGACAGGTACAGAACGAGTCAATTCCGCATAACTGAACCCTTCAAGACGACGATAACTCAGTGTGGTTCGTCCCCGATGCCACGTCGATGACATCGTCCAGCACCGCGCGTGAATTCGCGAGGTCGCGTATCGCCTCGTCGATACGCGCGCGTTCGGCTTCGAGCAGTTCGATCAGCTTCGGCGTGGCGGTCTCGGACGGCCCGCCATCGACGTCCCGCATACAGGGAAGCAACTCTGAGATCTTCTTGCTGGCCAGGCCGGCAGCGAAGAGTTCTTGGATGTGGATCACCCGATCGACGGCCCACTCCCTCACCGGGCCCGATCTCCTCCAGATGGTCACCGACACCTATGAACAGTTGCACTCCGATCCGCGACCAGTGGGCGCGTGATGGCCCTCGCTCTGCACCCGTTTGTCATCGGCCAACCATTCCGTCACAAGTATCTCGATCAGGCTCTCGCCTATCTCGCCGCGCAGCCCGATGTCTGGCTGACCACCAGCGACGACATCGCACAGCACTACCTCGAGATGCGCGGGCCCGCTCCCATGTCTGCGCACTCACCGATCTGATAGCCGGCGAAGCCCGTGGGTTGCCCTAAAGTTGACACTGTCAGGTCGAGGTGTCTAGTTTCGACCAACCGAGACGCGGTGAGACAGTCGGGGGTCATATGTCAGCATGCACTGCGCATCCAAGTGCTGGGGCAACAAGCAAGACGTCGAGCGGGATGCAGTCATGAACGCATTCCAGGAGACCAGCGAGCTGTTCGAGTCCCTGCACGAGGCGCGCTTACGTGCGATACACGCCCAACGCTCGGCCGCTCTCCACGGAGTCCTGGACGCCCGGGTCGCCCTCGGGCGCGTCGTGGTCGCCCTGGAAGTCGCCGAGGACGCGTGCCGCGAAGCGCATGCCGTCTCCACAGAAAGTGCTGGTCAGAACTGATCGACAGGTCGCTCCAATCCACTGTGCTTCCATGGGAAGTATGGATTTCGGAGTCTCTACATTCGTGACCGATGAAGGCATTCGCCCCGATGCGCTCGCCAGAGCGCTGGAGGAGCGTGGTTTCGATTCGTTGTTTCTGGCCGAACACTCGCATATCCCGGTCAGCCGCGACTCTCCGTACCCAGGGGGCGGCGACCTGCCACGGGTGTACTACCGCACTCTCGACCCGTTCCTCGCACTCACCGCTGCCGCAGCAGCCACCGAGCGATTGCTCCTCGGCACCGGGATCGCCTTGCTGCCCCAGCGAGACCTCATCCACACCGCGAAGGAGGTTGCGACCCTCGACCTGCTCTCCGGTGGACGGGTGGCCTTCGGGGTCGGGGTCGGCTAAAACCGCGAAGAGATGAGCAATCACGGCACCAACCCCAAGACCCGGGGCGCGCTCATCAACGAGCAGTTGGCCGCACTGAAGCAGATCTGGACCGAAGACGAGGCCGAGTTCCACGGCGAGCACATCAACTTCGATCCGATCTTCGCCTGGCCGAAACCGGTCCAGAAACCGCATCCCCCGATCTACATCGGCGGCGAGAGTCCCGCGGCCATCGATCGCCTGGTGAACTACGCCGACGCGTGGCTTCCCCGGGCGCATACGAGCGCCGACGACCTGATCCGCGTACGGACGGAGTTGGCCGAGCGCGGCAGATCCGACATCCCCTTCACCATCTTCGGCGCAGGGCGCAAAGCCGAAGAACTCGACGGATACGCCGCAGCGAACGTCGAGCGCGTCACCTTCCTGCTGCCGACGCGCCCAGAAGCAGAAACGCTGGCCACACTCGACGAGTTCGTGGCTGCAGCAGACCCTTATCGCTGAGCCACGCCGCGGCGCGTAGCAGAGAGCTACAGTTGGTAGCACAGTGCTACGCGAGGAGCTGTCATGACCCAGTCCGCAGACAAGGTGACCAGATTCGATTCAACTCTGGTCGATTCAGCCATCGCTGAAGGGCAACGACAGAACCGGACCGGCCGCCAACAACTCGAGTACTGGGCCCGGATCGGGCAGGCCATGACAGCCCATGAGACCTCGGCCCTGAGTCGAGTGCAGCAAGCCTTGACGGGCACGGTGCCGACTGCCGATCTCACCGACGCAGAGGGTCGGCTCTTCAACGCAGAGGTCGACGTCAAGATTGCCGAAGGCCTGGACCGCACCGACTACCGGGCCGAACTCGCCGCGAGCGGAATCACGACCGTCGTTCTCGACGACCAGGGACGGCTTGTCGAGCAGAGCCCTGACGGCACCATCCGCGTGCTCGACAGCGAGTGAAGCGCCTCGACCTGGTGATCGGACCGAACGGTTCGGGCAAATCCACCTTCGTCGAACGCGGACTCGCCCCCATTTTGCCGAACAGTGTCTTCGTCAACGCTGACGTGATCGCGCGCCAGAAGTGGCCCGACGATGCCGAGGCAAAGTCGTACGAGGCAGCGCAGTCGGCCGCGGCGACCCGTGATGCCCTCATCGCCGCGGGCCGATCCTTCATAGCCGAAACCGTGTTCTCGCACCCGTCGAAGCTCGACCTGATCTCCCGGGCGCAATCCGAGGGTTTCGTGGTCGTCGTCCACGTGCTGCTGGTTCCCGAATCTCTTGCGGTCTTGCGTGTCTCGCATCGCGTTGCGGCGGGCGGGCATTCGGTTCCGGAAGCGAAGATCCGCGAACGCTATGCCCGATTGTGGCCACTGGTCGCCACAGCCATCGGCAGGTCAGAGCAGGCCACGGTGTACGACTCCGCAGGTGGCACCCCAAGAATCGTGGCCCGGTTCGCCGGGGGTTCGCCTGTCGGCGCGATCTCGTGGCCTGCCTGGACACCGACAGCACTGAGTCTGTCGGCCTGAAACCCCCAACAGTCACCCAGCCCAAACCCCCTGCGCCGCAGCCTCTTCGATGAAATCGGCGAAGCTGCGCGGAGCCCGTCCGAGCACCTCGCGGACACCGCCAGAGACATGTGCGTTGCGACCTTCGCGGATCCAGCCGAAGACCTGCGCCAGGTCAGCTGCCAACGGACCGGCCACCCCTCGCCGCTCGGCCAGGTACGCGACGAAGTCCTGGTCGGCCATCTGCTCGTAGTCGACGTCGGTGCCGGCCGCCTGCCCTATCGACCCGGCCGCGTCTGCGAACGTCATGAGGTCAGGTCCGGAGAGCTGATAATCCTTTCCTGCGTGGCGTTCTGGGTCCAGCAGCGACGCAGCTGCGACATCACCGATGTCGCGGGTATCGATGAACGGCTCGCGACCGTCACCTGACGTGCCGGCGAGACGTCCTTCGACAATACTGTCGCGGAACAGATCCCATTCACTGAATACCTGCATGAACCACGTCGGCCGGAGCACCGTCCACGTCATCCCGGATGACTGCACTGCAGACACCACCGCTGCGTCACCCGGCCGGTGCGAGACCACGGCGTCACGCGACGACGGCAGCACCGCGTGGGTCACCCCGGCTCGCTTCGCCATGACTGTGAAGTCTGACATCGACTGCGCCGCATCCGATTGCTGCGAGTCGACCAGATATACCGCATCGACGCCGTCGACCACGGGCGCCCAGCTGGTCCGGTCGTCCCAGTCGAACCACACCGATCAGCCGTCCTCGATGGGGCCGCCAGACCTCGACACCGCCCGGACGTCGACTCCGTCCACCGAGTTGAGCGCGCGCACCACCTGCCGACCTGTCTTTCCTGTCGCTCCCAGCACCAAAACTCTCATGCCTGCCACCTCCCGTCGGCAGCCGTGCGAACGACGTAGTCTTCGAATGTCGCCGGCGCCCTGCCAAGTACGCGTCGGATGTCATCAGTGGTCTCCGAGATCAGCCCCCGCTCCATGAGCTCGTACATCGCGGCGATGGTGTCAGCTTCGGCGCGGGACAACCCTTGCTCGGTGAGCGTGTCGGCGTACTGCCCAGGGGTGATCTGCCGGTAGGTGATCGTTCGGCCCGAGGCGGCGGCGATCAAACCCACCACCTCATCGAACGTGATGCCGCGTGGTCCGGTCAGCTCGTACGTCTTTCCCTCGTGTCCCGGATTCGTCAGCACCTCGGCCGCGACCGAGGCCACGTCTTCGATGTCGACGAAGGGTTCGGGCACGTCCCCCGGTGGAGCGGCGAGTTCTCCCTGCAGCAGGGGCTCGAGGAACACCTCTTCGGAGAAGTTCTGGTTGAAGTTCGACGAACGGACGATGGTCCAGTCGAGAGCCGAGGCGCGCACGGCCCGTTCTGCCGCGCGCATGTCGAGTCCGAAGATGGAGTCGCCCCAGCTGTCGGCCGCCCGGCCGGACAGCAAGGTCACACGACGTAGGCCCGCCGCCTGCGCCCGGTCGATGAAGTGGTCGACCGGCCCGACCTCGGCCGGTGGAACAAGGTAAGCCGACGACGCACCGTCGAGCGCGGCGTCCCAGGTGTCCGGGCGTGACCAGTCGAACGGGATGGCGGTGGATCGAGATACCGGTCGGACCGGTGCGCCGAGTAGCCGGAGACGGGCTGTCACCCGGCGTCCGGTCTTGCCTGTGGCACCGAGAACAAGGATTGTGTTGTGGTTCATGAGACCAGTCAAGCCACCATTCGCAGAGCATTCCATAGTTCAGGCACTGGTTTGCCTGTTGATTCGTCTAAGGTGGCGTTCATGGACGCGTTTGGTGACCTTCTCCGTGGCGTGCGGTCGCACGGCTCGGTCTTCGGCTATTCGACACTCTCCGCCCCATGGGCCCTCGACTTCATCGACGGCGCCCCACTGACGTTGTGCGTGGTGGTCGACGGTGCGGGGTGGATCGTCCGTGACGATCATGAGCCGCTGCGAGTGTCCGGCGGGGACACTGTCGTCCTCCGCGGACCGGAGCCGTTCTCCTTTCGAGATGAGGTGGACACCCTTGCCGAACCTGTGGCCTGCGGCGACCATTGCTCCATTCCCGAGAACGGTGGCGCTCGGCATCGCCTGGGGTGGGCCGATTGCGGGGACCCCGACGCTTCGACCTCCATCGTTGTCGGCGCCTATCCGGTGCACGGCGAGATCGGCGACCGGCTGCTGCAGGTGCTGCCACCGATCATCCGCATCCCACCCGACACCGACGCCGATCCGGTCGCACGCTATCTCGCGACGGAGGTCGCCGCCGACCGGCCCGGGCAACAGATCGTTCTCGACCGACTTCTCGACTGGTTGCTCGTCTGCTCACTGCGCACCTGGTTCGACGACCAAGAACAGGCTGCGCCGCAATGGTATTCAGCCTTGCACGACCCGGTTGTCGGACCGGTGCTCCAACTGATGCACGCCGAGGTCGACGCTCCGTGGACCGTGGCCGCGCTGGCTCGCCGGGCAGGGGTGTCCCGTGCCACCCTCGCCAAACGGTTCACCGACCTCGTCGGCGAACCTCCGCTGACCTACCTGACCCAGTGGCGGATGACCATCGCCGCAGATCGGCTCACCGACCGCCCGGACCTGAGCATCGCGGACGTCGCACAGTCCGTGGGGTACGCCGATCCGTTCACCTTCAGCACGGCGTTCAAACGCACGAAAGGGGTCAATCCCAGCACCCACCGCACGAAGGTCGGCCTGGCGATATGACCGCACCCACCTAGGCTGTGTCGGTGGCCATCTCCGATCGACGCTGCCCATGCACCAGCGGACTCCCCTTCGACGACTGCTGCGGACCAGTATTGGCCGGCGACCGCCCGGCGCCGACCGCCGAAGCACTGATGCGGTCGCGCTTCACCGCCTTCGCGACCGGCGACCGCAACTACCTGCTCCACAGCTGGCACCCGCGCACGAGGCCGGCCGAACTCGACCTCGACGACGCGATGCGTTGGTACCGCCTGGACATCGAATCGACTCGCGGCGGTTCTCCATTCGACTCGACAGGCGAGGTCGCGTTCACCGCGTTCTACCGTGTCAGAGCCGGTCAGGCCGGAACCCTCAGCGAGCACAGTCGATTCGAACGGTACGATGGACACTGGGTGTACGTCGACGGCTCGATTACTCCGAGCTGACCGACCAGCTCGTCGCGTCGACAGGCTCTCAACCCGCGGTGTGAATGGTGATGAGGTAGCCGTCTGGGTCACGGAGCGAGAACTGCAGCCCGAACGGGCCGTCGAACGGTTCTTGGACGATCGGCACTCCCCGCTCGACGAGGCGTGCGTGCAACCCGGCCGGATCCTCGCTGCCGAACCACACGCCGATGCCGCCACCAAGTTGGCCGATGGCATCGAGATCCACTCCGGGAAACGGTTCACGTACCGCGAAAGCGGTTCCGCCCGAGGAGAACACCACTGCAGCGGGGTTGGCCGCCGGTAGCCGGTTGAGGCCGATCGCGTCCGCGTAGAACGTTGCGGACGCCGCCAGGTCGCGCACCTGGAACGAGACGAAGTCAGGTCCGCTGGTGGTCGTGCTGATGCTGTTCGTCATATCGAACTCCTGCTGTCGTCGGGCTTGTGTTGATGTCAATATACTGACACTCATTTCTGGCCGTGTCAAAATGTTGACATGACACAATTGCGTGACGACACAGCTGCCGAGGCGTTGGGGCTTCTGGTCAAGGAGACCCAGGCGATCCTCCATCAGCGTATGGCCGAGCGACTGCGCCACCTGGAACTGAGCGTGCCGCAGTACGCATGCCTGCAGGCTCTGGATCACACACCCGCCAGTACGAGTTCCGAACTCGCCCGGCACGCCTTTGTGTCGCGCCAATCCATGAATGTCCTGTTGCAGGGGCTGGAGAAACGCGGACTCATCGAGCGTTCCGAGGAGCCCGGACCACGACGCGAACGTGCCACCGTTCTCACCCCTGCAGCAGCGTCCCTACTCGAACGTGCGCACATCGAAGTCGCTGCGGTCGCGAACACGATGACCAGCCAACTCGCGGCGCCCGACATGTCGAGACTTCTCGCGCTGCTCACGTCGTGCCGCGACTCACTTCTCGCATCCGACCCCGGATGAGTCAGGGCACCGACTTGAACTCGTCGTACAACGCCGGCAAAAAGCCTGCAAGGTGGTTCATCTCGCTCGCGCAGTGGTGAAGCAGGTCGTGAGCGAGACGATCGTTGAAGTTCGTTCGTACCGCGACGTCGACAACCGGGTGCGCGATCATCCTGCCCACGCGAGACGTGAGGAACGGTGCGGCACCGGGTACGGAAACCGCCTTGCCCGGGAGCGAGAGGATCTCGCCTGGACCCATGAAGAACCGGGACCGCATCTCGCAGCCGCGGTCGGTGGGCCGCACCTGATGGACGAGCCATCCGGCTGCCACCGGCAGGTAGGTCACGCCGATCCGGGCGCAGATGTGCGTCACGCTGGGGCGATCGGCAAATCCGAGCGTTGTGGGATCGACGAAACGGATTGCCAGACGCAGCTTCTTGGCACCGATGTACTCATCGACAAAGGAGACGTTGTCGATGTACTTCTCTCGGTCCGTCAGGCCTGGGTCGCCGCTGCGATCCTCGGCGACACACGCTTGCTGGTGCGCCACCGGATGCCATAGTTTGTAGCGTGCGGAGTCCGCCAGGTGCCACCCGAACCACCAGTCCCACATGTCCGCGGTGACACCGGGCATATCAGTCAGACACGCGACGAGCACAGTACCGTTCACCGTCCGCGTGCAGCCGGTTTCCATCGGGCCGTAGCCGGGCGCCCTCAGTTGCGCGGGAGCATCGTCGACCTCGTAGCCGAACTCGGCCGGGACGCGGCCACGCAGTAGTCCCTGATGGACGTGCGATTGGATCGGCTCGGTGTGCGAGCGAAAGTAGTGCGCGAAAGGCCGCCTGCGTTCGGCTTCGTCGTAGCCGAGGTGGCCGCTCGACCGACCTCGCAACGCTTCGGGCAGAGCCCGGCGGTCAGCGGCTGTGATCTGATATCGCGGCACAACCGCGCTCAGACATGCACGTCGCGCAAACCGACCGCACCGCGCAGGCCGGAGCAGTTGTAGCACCCCACACACCCGATGCAGTCCGTGCATCCGACGCACCCCACACAGGCGATGCACCGCTGGCACAGCGCGCTCGCCACGACGCCGAGACACCCTGCGATGCCGAAAGAGAATGCGGTGCCGGCACTTCCGGCGACCACCGCGCTCGTCGCGGTGACCGCAGAGCCCGCGACCACAGCACTGGCCACCGTCGCAACGGAGGTACCGACCCCAGCGCTCGCCACAGTCCCTGCCGAACCCGCGACACCTGCACTCGCCACAGTCCCGATCGATCCCGCCACGGCGGCGCTCGACGAGGTGGCCATCGACCCCGCCACCGCGGTTGAATCCGCCGTGGCCGCCGAGTCGACGACTGTGCTGCCGGTACCGCAGGATTTCATCACGCCGGTCATTCTGCCGCAGTCCCCGCGATGTGTCTCGGGTTCCGTCGCTGGGCACACTGGAGTGGTGGAGACCAATGAATACGCCTCGGGCCGGCTAGTCGATGTATTCGGCGACGCGACGGACCCTGTTGTCCTGTTGTGGCACGGCACCCAGACCGATGCACGGGCAGTGTTGCGACCATTCGCGACGCTGCTCGCCGATCATGGGTTCTACGTGATCGTTCCCGACTGGGATTCGCATGCCGCCGACCGTGGTCGCGACGACCTGTTGGGGTCCCTGCGTTACGCCGCAGCCGCCGGTACATTCGCGCTGATCGGCTGGTCGCTGGGCGGGACGGCGGCCGCCGGAGTGGCTCTACACGCCGACCACTACGGCAGTCCCGTGTCACGGGTCATCACCTTGGCCGGTGCGTTCGGCGCAACCAATCCGCTGACGGGCGAAAGCCTCCCCACTGGCGATCTGCCGACCGGAGCTCGGATACCGATCACGCTGTTACACGGCATGTCCGATGACGTGGTTCCGCTCACTGCGAGTGAAGATTTCGCCGCTGCGCTCGACGATTGGCCGCGCGAGCTCATCACCTTCGATGCCGACCATGGCTCGATCGCCGGCGCCATCTACGACGCGGACGCCGACAGATATTGTCCTGCAGATGATTCGGCCACCCTTGACGTGGCCGGTGAAATCGTCGATCGCATCAGCGCAATCCTGCGACAGCCGTAGACTGCGGGTTACTTCCCGCGGCGCCCGATGATCGACCGAGGCGGCTTCTTCTGTTCGTCATCGGCGTCAGCAGTACGCGCCTTACGCCGACTGTACGAGCCAATTCTTATCAGCAGTCTTGATACGGCCGTCGGATTGTCGTTTCGCCGCTCTATCCGATGCCCTGCCGTCAGTAGAATCTTTGCGACCAGCGGCAGAACGATTGCGAGAATCAGGTAGCGGTACAGGTATTTTCGTGCCAACAGCGGGATCATGGTTCTCCTTGTTCTCGTCTCACGGGTAAGGAGAGAGGAGGTGGTGGCCGATACCGGCCACCACCCCACCCCTCGCAACTTGAGTGGCAGCCGAACTCAGTCGGTGAGCTTGCTCTTCACGTTCGACGCCGCATCGGAGATGTTGTCGCCGACCTGCTTGGTCTTGCCCTTGCCCTGGTCGGCTGCGCCCTCGGCCCGGAGGTCGTCATTGCCGGTCGCCTCGCCGATCTTCTCCTTCGCCTTGCCCGCAACCTCTTCGGCCTTGTGCTTTGCCTTGTCGATGAAGTCAGCCATTGTTCTCTCCTCCTATTACTCGCGCCGAACCCCATTGCCCGGTCGCGCCTTACATGAGTTGAGACGGGTCAGAGCACGGAAGTTGCACGCAGAAGTGAGCCAGAACACGATGTGTTAGCGTCGGTGACATGACACCACTGAAAGGCGCATGAGCCGCCCACGCACGATGCAGCCGGACGCGCTTCTGAAAGCGAATGTCTGACCCGATCGACCCCACCGGGGCGTCGTATGCTCGGCGACGCAGGCGCAGGCGGCGTCGGCAGAGCACCACAATCACCTACTTGAACCGGTGGCGAGACCAAGTCGAGTTCCTGGAACGTAGAGAGCGAACCGGGAACTACGTCCGTGTCGATATCCGAAGTCTCCTGCTCGCAGGCACTCCGCAGCCGCAATATTGCGACCATCCGGACTGTGTCATCTCTTCGTTGGGAAGCGAACCACGCGCCCAACTCGAGAAATACATACATCGCAAGGGCCGCAATGCCCACAGACTTCGCATGGCGGTCACCAGGCTCGACGACCGCTTTCGTGATGTGACGGTTCCGACTGACGCGCCGCGAACTCTGCAGTGGTGGCACCGGCGGGAGCCATGGGCATGAGCCGCAGTCTCCGCCGAATGGAGCACGCAGGTTGGAAGACTCGGTGTTCGCCCGGCTGGCGGAGGCGGTCGCAGTTCGTTCAGGCGAACGGAATGCTCACGTCCACCCGAGCACCCTCGTGTCCCGACGTGAAGGAAACTGTGCCGCCCAGCTGTTCGCTGCGCTCTCGGATCGATTGCAGACCGGTCCCCGGTCTCCAGGTACCGGTTGATCGTCCCTCATCTCTCACGACGATGACGAAATTGCGGTCGACCACGTCGAGCGTGACCGTGGCAGAGGCAGATCCGGAGTGGCGGGCAACATTCGTGACGGCTTCCACGACGATCCGGAAGGCAGCGACCTCGACTGCGGCTGGCAGTGGTGGAAGTTGTTCCGGCGCAGTCACCATCACCGTCAGGGTTTCACCATCGGCGGTTCTCAGCTGCGTCAGGCGCTGCTTCATCGCACCCACCAGCCCCATCTCGTCGAGGGCCGGTGGCCGTAACCCTTCGACCAACCGCCGGATCTCGACGATGGCGCCGGCGGTCTCGGAGCGCACGGTGTCGAGCAGGCGAATGGTTTCCGCGGGGTCGGTGGCGGCATGGTTACGAGCGGCATCGGTGTTGAATGCGACACCGGTGAGGATCGGGCCCAGACTGTCGTGAAGATCGCGGCGGAGGCGGCGGCGTTCCTCCTCCAGCGCCGTCAGTACCTGCCCGCGCGACTCGCGTAGGTCGGCGGTGAGATTCACACCTTGCAGCGCCCTAGCGAGTGGCGCCGCCACCAGTTGCAGCACCGAACGAACTTGTGGGTGCAGGCGTCTCGAATCGGCCGGTATGCCGACAACCAGCTTGCCGACCTCCTCACCGTCCGCTGCCAGCATCACCACGAGATCATCTGTGCCACCGGACCCAGCGATGGCGATGCGGTGTTCGTTGTCCCACAATTCGATTCGTGGGACTCCGATCGCATCTCGAAGGTTGAGCACCCAGTTTGCCGGTCCGCCCGCGGCCGAAAGCTGTTCCCCGAGTCCGGAAAGGGTGTGGACGGCATCACCCCGACTTCCGAACAGGACTTCGTCCACGACACCTCGCAGGCGGGACGCCACCGGCCCGAACGCAGCCGCCACAACGAAGGCGATCAGCGCCCCGGTGGCGCGGGACGTGGGGGTCCCGGATGAGTTCTCGATGAGTACGGTAGCTGCCGAGAAGACTGCGACGGTGAGTTCGAACATGGCCAGATACAGCACTATCCAGCTGATGACGAGCCGGATATCGACCACGTCGGGCACCGTCATCCCGAGTGCCAGCAATGGAGGAACTGTCGGTGCGATGACCGCCGCGAGTACCAGGAACACCTGCCCATCAGGGGAATCCGCGAAGAACAACATGTGTCCGAGCAGCAGCACCGCAGTGGCCGACACGGTCACCAGCCAGAGCATGCAGCGTCGGTCCCGGCCGACAGACCTTTCTGTTCGCCACCACACCAGGGCGATCAGCACCGTCGTAGTGAGCAATGCACCGCTCCACAGCAGCGGCACCCATCGGGTTCCGAGCAGAGTCACGACGGTCGCAACCCCCACAAGCACCATCGCGGTTTTCGATGCCAGCGACGTGTCGGGACGTGGATAATTCGCCAGCGTCAGAGGAGCCACTCCTGCCAGTGCAGCGGCGATCAACAGCCGCCCCGCTTCTTCCGTTGCCGACCCACCGGTCAACAGCACGCCGACACCGAGCACACCACCAAATACGACGAACCCGAGGGCGACAAGCGGAGAACCCGGGTCGTCATCGCCGTGCCGCCGGATCCACACGAGCATGCAGATCCCGCTGACAACAGCCGTGACCGCAACGGCGAACCCACCGACCTCGACTATCACGGTTCCCCGGATGCAGTCCGTCCGAGCCCGTTGTCACGCGCCAACACGATGGCTTCGGCTCGGGTGGCGACTCGCAGTTTGGCGAAGATCGCTGAAATGTGGTTGCTGACGGTCTTGTTCGCAACCTCGAACGACCGGGCGATCGCCGCGTTACCGTCACCGCGCGCGATGCGGTCGAGTATCTGCAACTCGCGCGGAGTCAATTGCGGAAACGCTGCGGCAGGAACGCGTTTGGTTCCCACGGCGGCATCGAGTAGTTGTTTGGCGATCGATGGGCCGAACACGGTTTCACCCACGGCAGCGGCGTGTAGCGCGTGTTCGATCTCGTCCTGCCCTGCACCCTTGAGCAGATAACCTCGGGCACCGGCCTCGAGAGCCGCCAATACGGTCGCCTGATCCTCGAACATCGTCAGCACGAGAACCGCGGTGTTCGGCAGCGCGGAACATATTCTGCGCGTCGCCTCGATGCCGTCGCCACCGGGCATGTGAACATCCATGATCACCACATCGGGCTTCAACAGATGGGCTTCGCGCAAGGCGGACTCGCCGGAATCGGCCTCACCGCACACCTCGATGCCATCCAGGGACGACAGCAGGGCTCGAATCCCGCTGCGGACCACCGGATGGTCATCAACCACCAGAACCGAGACCATGGGACGAGTCTGACCCCATCGGACCCCTTCCACCAGGTGTTCGTCCCCCTTCGACCAAGGCGATTGCCCGGCCACCTGGGTGCCTACCCCCATGACCGCACGGCGCCGGCGGCCCATTCTGTTCTCATCACTTCACTTCACACGGAACGGACGACCACGATGGACGCTGCAACAGAGTCGGGCACGTTGAACAAGAAGGTCAAGATCGGACTGGTACTTGCGCTCATCATCGGCG
The DNA here is from genome assembly GCF_002095395.1 of Williamsia sp. 1135. Classification (GTDB taxonomy): domain Bacteria; phylum Actinomycetota; class Actinomycetes; order Mycobacteriales; family Mycobacteriaceae; genus Williamsia. Next base: position 18,460 of record NZ_MJEI01000073.1, on the reverse strand, counting down.
TGCTCGACATCGCCGGACTTGCAATGCCCACTCCCGAGGGCGCTGCCGCGGGGCCACCGTTTGCCGTTCTGGTGTTCTCCGGAGTGATGGGAGTCGCGACGATCGTCCTGGCCGTCATCGCGTTGAGGAAGCGAAATCGCAATGCAGTCCGCGGAGTGGTGATCACCCGATTCCTCTCGGCGTTGTCAGCCGTGCCCGCGTTCTTCGTCTCCGGCGTCCCCGGGTCCGTCGTTGTACTGGTCGCCGTTTTCATCGTGCTGACTGTGGTCACGATCGCGCTGGTGATGAGCAAGCCGTTCCTGGTCGAGCGCAGCGAGAACGTCGGATCGGTGCAGCCGGCCTGACGGATGGCCAGTCGCCAACTTGTTCGCCGCCGCCCTCAGTTGTCTTACGAGGGCGGCATCACGCGCCACCGATCCGGGTCACGTCCGGCGATGGCCACTGTCCGGTCCAGCAGCGACAGCGTTTCATCGGCGGCGACCGGTTCGCCCCAGAGTTCCGGCAGTGGTGCCTCGGCCAGGAACCCCTCCACATGGTCGTGGCAGGCGAGCACCACTGATTCCGGCGGGACGAACCCTCGATTGGTCGCGACTGCGAGGTCCCAGCCGTGCACGATCACCTCTGTCATCGCGATCTTCCCCCACGTCTCGTTCGGCACTCCAGGCCGGCCAAGTCCGAATCGCCGTCCCAGACCCGGGGCTCCGCCCACGCGTTTGCCAGGTCACGGACGTGCTCGGCGACCTTGCTGCGCGACGCGTCGTCATCGACCGCCATCGCCGCAGGGCTCGAGGTCTCACCGCCCGCGGCAGCGGTGAACCCGGTGGCGCCTTCGTCGATGTGCATCAACAGGTCGGACACGGTGTAGCTCTCGCAGGGCGTGGCGCGCGCCAGGTCGTTGTCGTCCACCTGCTCGATGAGATCGGCCAATGCGTCGGATGCCGCTCTGAAGTCGATCATCTGTTTCCTCCCGGTCGGCTGGTACCTGCAGATTCAGACCGCGGCGCTGCCCAGAAGTCATCGGTAGGCCGCTATCGTGTTCAATCCACCACATTCGTCCCCGTAGCGAGCAGTTGAGGGCACACTCACTGCCCTCGGGCGTCCCTCTCGGGGCCGATTGGGGTGCACACTCACTCGAGAACAGGGGTTTCATGCAGTTCGGATCGACCAACCTCTTGCGAACAGTTCCTACCGAACACATCGACGAGGCCGTGGCGTTCTACGCAGCGAGACCTTCCGGGCGCGGTCCGGGCAATCTCGATGAGCTCCGCGAGGCTCGCGCTCGGCGGGTGGTCCACGCCACCGATGCGGCGGTTGTCGAAGAGATCGTCGAGGCGGATGGCCGACAGGTACCGGTGCGCATCATCCGACCTATCGCTGCGGCGACGCGAGGCGTCCACCTGGACATCCACGGCGGCGGTTTCTACATGGATTCCGCGGCACGCAGCGACATCCGAAACCAGGAGCTGGCCGACGCACTCGGGGTCGCGGTGGTCAGTGTCGACTACCGACTCGCCCCCGAAGACCCCTGGCCCGCGGCGCCGGATGATTGCGAGACCGCGGCGCTGTGGCTGACCGACAATGCCGCGCGTTTCTTCGGCACTTCACGGCTGACGATCGGTGGGTTCTCGGCAGGGGCGACGTTGGCGATGACCACCCTGCTGAGACTTCGCGACAAAGGTATTCGCAGCTTTGCGGGCGCGGCTCTCCAGTTCGGAACCTACGACCTGAGTGGCCAGACGCCGGCAGGCCGCCTGATTAGCGACGAGTACTTCCTGGACGCGTACGCCGGTCACGTGGCGGACCGCACGCTTCCCGACGTCTCCCCCATCTACGGGGACCTACGAGATCTGCCGCCGCTCTTGCTGGTGGTGGGGGTAAGGGACGTCCTGCTCGAGGACAACATGGCGATGGCGTCGCGGCTCGCGGCGGCCGGAGTGGACGTCGACCTGCGCATCTACCCGGCGTCGCCGCATGGATTCACCCTCCACCCCACTGCCATTGCCGCGACAGCGCGCGAAGACATCGAGTCCTGGTTGCTGAACAGCATCGCTAGGTGAACGACCGCTAGGCCAGCGCCGCCGCCAGCATGTGCATCGCAGCCGTGGTCGACAGTGACCGCACACTGGCGCGGTCGCCAGGTAGCCGCAAGGTGCGCGTGAGAGTTGGCCGGTCGTTCATTGCGATCCCGAAGCAGACGGTACCGACCGGTTTGAGCTCGGTGCCACCGCCGGGTCCGGCGACGCCGGTGGTGGACACCGCGATATCCACGCCCACGCGACTGCGCACCCCCTCGGCCATAGAAGCTGCGACCTGTTCGCTGACTGCACCGTGTTCGGAGATCATCCCCGCGGGGACGCCGAGGAGGTCGGATTTCACCTCATTGGAGTACGACACCACCCCGCCGATGACGTACGCCGACGAACCGGCCCGGTCGGTGAGGCGGGCGGCGATCATTCCACCGGTGCACGATTCGGCGGTCGCGATCCGGAGACCGGACAGGCGCGTTGCCACGATGTCGTCGATGGTCGATCCGTCGGTCGAAAAGATCTGTCTGCCATGATATTCGGCGACCTGCGCTGACAGCTTCGCGTATGCGGCGTCCGCGGAATCGGGATACCGGGTCACCATCTCGAGTTCGCCGAGGCGCAGGCAGGTCGTGATCTCGAGTTCGCCGTATCCCGGAACCTCGACCTCTGCGGTCCGCAACGTCGCGGCGAGATCGGCTTCGGACAGACCGTAGGCGCGGATCGTCGACTGCCGAACCGCGGACCGACCTGCCAATGCGTTTGCTACAGCGGCGGATTCGAGAGCCTCCGGCCACATCTCCTGAAGCTCCCGAGGCGGCCCCGGCAGGATCAGGATCGCCGGCAGCGGGCCGGTAGCCGGTATCGCGACGCCCGGTGCGGTGCCCGTGGGCGCAATCGATTGGGCACCGTCTGGAACCAGGGCCTGTTTACGGATGCCGGCGTTCAAAGGCTCCGAATCGACCGCGGTACTCATCCGGCTGCGCCATCGCTGCACGATCGCGTCGATGCGTTGCTCGAGTTCGACGTCGAGCTGCAGTTCACGTCCGCACAGGGCAGCGACGGTGGCCACGGTGAGGTCGTCGGCAGTCGGGCCCAGGCCTCCCGTCGTGACGATGAGATCCACGCGCTGATCGGCCAGGAACTGCAACTGGGCGGTCAGGTCGTCCGGCCGATCGCCGCACACGGTGATGTGCGCGACGTCGACACCCATCTCGAGGAGTTGCCGAGCGACCCACGGACCGTTCTGATCGGTGACCCGACCGCTGAGAACTTCGGTTCCCGTGACCACCACACCCGCACGCACTGCCATTGCATCGACCTTAGTGGTGAGCCACCGTTGCCGCGACGACGCCGTCGAAAGAGCCGGTTGTCACTACTTCTCGATCCAGGCCCCATGCAACCCCGCAGGTACCCGGATCGGCAGATCGATGGTTGCGATGGGTCCGTCTTCTGGGCTGTCTGCGGTCAGGAGATAGAACCGCGACCGCAAGTCTTCGGGGTCGGTTCCGATGGCACCCCAATAATCATGGTCGGCGCCGGGGATGTAGATCGGTTCACCGATCGCAACACCCGGGCTCCACGACACCTCAGCACTCTTCGCGACATCGTGGAACCACAGGCTCTCTTGGAAACCGGTGTCGGAGTCGGACTTGCCGACCGTGGCGACCCGCTGGTGATCACGGGTGAGCAACCGGTCGTCGACCCGAGGAAAGTCGATGTCCCTGCGCTCGCTGACCCGGTTGCGGGTGATGGTTCCCGCGGTCGGGTCGATGGCGGCGCGCATCAATCCCGACTCGTTCGGGACCGATGTCGCGGCGAACCCGCCGGGGAAGGTCCACTCCACGTAGTCGACCGTGACCGTTCCATCCGCATTGTCGAAGGCATTGGCGAAGTGCCACACCCAGAACGGTTCCGTGTGGACCCATCGCACAGCAGAACCGTCGCGCGGGATCAGGGCGATCCGGGTGCCGTCGTCGGGCCGCCACGACAACAGCGATCCCCCGGCCATGACGGCCGCGATGTCGAAGATCAGTGGGCACACGAACAGCACGACATACTTCTCGGTCAGCGCCATGTCGTGGATCATCACGGGGGCGTCGAGACCGTCGATGGCGGTGGGCGGACGCAGCGACGAACCGTCCGCTGCGACGACCGACCAGGTGAGGTACGGCGCCTCGAAAATGTAGTTGAACAACACCATCTCGCCGGTGCGTGGATCGATCTTCGGATGCGCGGTGCTGCCCACCCGCATCGCGCCGTCGCAGTCCTCGGCGCCCAGCGTCGCCAGCGTGCGGGGGTCGAGCAGGTAGGGCTTGTCCGACTCGGCCATTGCCATCAGGCGACCGGCGTGCCGGACGATGTTGATGTCGGGCAGTGCCCGGGTGGTTCCGGCGAGTTCTTCTCCGACAACGCTCGCCGGTGGGGTGTAGCCATCGGTGATGCCCGACCAGATCGCCTCGCCGCGTTCTTCTTCCAACTCCACCATGGGAGTCCGCACGAATCGGTTGCTGTAGGAGGCACGACCGCCCTCCAGCGTGACCCTGTGCACCATGCCGTCGCCGTCGAGCGGGAACACGAACGACCCGATCGGGTCGAAGCGCGGATTCGGGCCGTTACGCAGGTAGCTGCCGCTCAGATCGGCGGGGATCTCGCCGGTCACCGGGAGATCTATCGCATCCGTCTCATCGCGCTGCGGGGCGAACACCCCGGTCAGATGAACATTGCCGGGGTCGATCGGGGCGGGTCGATTGGGGTCGGTGGTGACGGTCATCGGGACGTTCCTTCGTCGAATGGGTTGTGGACGATGACTCGCGTCTGTGACCGAAAAAGCGTAGGAACATCCATCAGATGACGGATGCTCCTACGCCTGTTCACAGCGGGGGTGACTTTTACGCGGGCTGGGTGCCGGCGCCGGCCGGCCGGGAGTCGGCGATGGCGCGGGTGCGCTTGATGGCGAAGACGATCAATGCGATGGGGACGACCCAGTTCAGCACGATGTTGGCCGGGTGCGATCCGGCGAGATCCTGCGAGGAGGTGATGGCGCCGGCAATGATGTGGGAGACGGCGATGGCGAAGATGACACCGGCCCACATCAGGCTGATCTGCTTGTTCTTCGCGCGGAAAATCGGTGAGTCCCAAAGGCTTTTGTCGACGCTCTCGCGGGCGTACTGCTCCGTGAACGGAATCGTGAATGCCGAAATTGCCATGATCGCGGCGAGGACGAATGTCGAACCACCACGGCCGAAGTTGACCAGGTTCTCATCGACCGCGTGGTCTCCGACGAGGCCGATCGCAGCGATGATTCCGAATGTCACGACGCCGGCGACGTCCAGGATTTTCCAGCCGCTACGCATGGTCTCGTACACGGTGAGAACCAGAGCGATGACGAACGCGAGAATTGCTGCGAGTGCAACGTGGTCGGCACCGAAGCGCTCGGCGACCACCGAGAAGACGATCCAGGGGGCAAAACCGAGCAACATTGATTTGGCGTTCATGGAGTCCTCTAGTTCTGTCCAGTAGTAGCGATATTTAACCTTGAGAAGGGTTGGCAGCGCAATAAATAGCGGGATTAAAGTTACTGGCCAAAACAATCACCAAACTTATGGTCACGAACGGGTGCGCCGGCGAAATCTGCTCCGGTTCTGTCGATCTGCTCCGTTTCCAACGCTCTGGAAGCGGAGCAGATCGCTGAAAGTGGAGCGCATTTCGCAATGGGTCGAGCGGAGCAACTCGGATTCGCCTTCATGAACAGAAGGCGACCAGAGTGCAGACATATGCGTCAGTGAGTCGGTTCTGCGTCCGGGTCGGGGGTGACGTGGCGCCCGGCCAGGTCGTGTAGCTCGCGGAAGACTCTCTTCGACGACTCGGCCCACGGCATCAGGATCGGGAAGACGTGGAACATCCCGGCCTCTTCCATGGCGTGCACGGGCACCCCGGCCTTGCCGAGGTTTTCCGCGAACTCGCGGATCCCGTCACGGAACATCTCATCGGCACCCCAGCACACAAAGGTGGGCGGGAACCATTCCGGATCTGCCATCGAGTGGACCGCCGACACCCGCTCATCGTTGGGCTGGACCCCCGCCAGATACGGTGCGGCAGGCAGGCTCCAGGGCAGGATGTCGGACTGTGCGTTCAAGGTGATCGACGGGTGGTTGAAGTCGAGGTCGACCTCGGGCGAGAACAGCGCCACCGCGGCGGGCTTGGGCAGGTCGTGATCGTGCAGGTACTTGATCAGCGAGGTCGCGAGACCGCCGCCACCCGAGTCACCGGCGACCACGAGGTGGTCCGCGTCGACGTCGCGGTCGAGCAGACCCCGGTACACGTCCGCGGCGTCGTGGACGCCCGCGGGAAACGGGAACTCGGGGGCCATCCGATAGTCGGCGATGAAAACCTCGTACCCGGTGATCTTCACCAGCTTCGCCGCGAATGCGGAGTACATGATCGGCGACGTTCCGATGTATCCGCCGCCGTGCAGATAGAGGATTGTCGCGCCGATCGTCTGCTTGTCGTCGCAGTCCTCGACGTGGGCATCGGAGCTGGCCTTCGCCCGGCACCAAATCCCCTCCACACCCCCGATCGTGTCGTCGGTGATCTCCACATCGTCGGTCAATCCGATGAACGGCGGCATCACCACCCGGCAGATATCGTCGAGAATGCGCTCCATCGACCGGAACTCTTCGATCGGCAGTCCCATCGAGTACCCCATGAAGGAACGGATGGTCTGACGGGTCACCGACTGCCCGACGTTGTCCAGCAGACCTGCCGGGCCCTCCCACGGCCGACGGAACGGCACCCTCGCGAGTCCGTTCAGCATGCTCTCCGCCAAACCGAACACGGTCAGCGCCGTCACCGGCGCGGATGCGGTCTGCACCTCGGGACGATCAGCCATAACCATGGTGACCATCCTAAGGGCGGCCACCGCTCACAGCAGGATCGCGCTGCTCCTGTCCCTCGACGATCGCCCCGCTCGAGTCGCAGCCGGGGGGTCAGCGTCGACGGAGCGTCGAGTCGAGAAGCGACGGCGGTGTGTCGAACTTTTCATCCGGAGCGAGATCAAGTCCTGGAGCGACGATCTCGTCGATCGCATCGAGCACATCGGCCGACAGCACCGTGTCGGCGGCGGCGAGTTGCGAGTGCAGGTGATCGACGGTTCGCGGTCCGATGATGGCGCTGGTGACGCCAGGATGCGCGGTGACGAATCCTAGGGCGAGCTGGATCAAGGTGAGCCCGGCGCCTTCGGCGACGGCAACCAGCTTCTCGACGGCGTCCATCTTCGCGCGGTTGGACGCAATGGCGGTGTCGAAGCGCTGCGGCATCAATCCTGAACGGCTGGTGGTCATCTCCCGCCCTTCGCGGATTGCACCCGAGAGCCAACCCGACGCCAACGGACTCCACACCAGTACGCCCAGTCCATACTGTTCGGTCACCGGCAAGACATGGGATTCGATGCCGCGCTGCAGGATCGAATAGGGCGGTTGCTCGGTCACGTACCTGCCCAGGTGGTGTCCACGGGCCGCCCATTGGCCCTCGACGATGCGATGAGCCGGGTAGGTCGAGGAACCGAAGTACCGGATCTTTCCTGCTCGCTGCATATCGGTGAGGGCCGACAAGGTCTCTTCGTCACTGGTGTTCGGATCCCAGCGATGTATTTGGTAGAGATCCACGTGGTCGACGGCGAGCCGTCGCAGGCTGTTCTCCAGTTCCGCGACGATCCACCGTCGTGAACTGCCCCGATGATTGCGCTCGTCCCCCATCGGGTTGAATACCTTGGTCGCGAGCACCACATCGTCGCGGCGGCCGGCGATGGCCTTGCCGACCATCTCCTCGGACTCGCCCTGGCTGTACATGTCAGCCGTGTCGATGACATTGATGCCCGCATCGAGAGCGGCGTCGACAATCGCTGTGGCGTCGTCCTGCGTGGTGCGACCGATGGCGCCGAAGTTCATGGCGCCGAGCGCGAGCGTGCTGACCTGAACGCCCGTACGTCCCAGAGTTCGAAATTTCATGGTGATCCTCCTGGCAGATGATCGGATGCCCCACTGGTCCTGGCGTGCGTGGTCTGACATCCTGGGTAAGCGGAACTGCGTTCCGATAACCAACATACGGAACAATGTTCCGCTTGCCAAGTGAGAGGGATCAGGGGCTCGAAATGGCAGACGACGAGTCGGTGCCGTCGGCGCCGCGCAAGCGAGCCGATGCGCGCCGCAATCAAGCGACACTGCTGGACGCGGCGGCCGCGGCTTTCGTCGAGTCAGGGGTCGACGCCCCCGTGCGAGACATCGCCACCAGGGCGCGCGTGGGTGTCGGAACGATCTACCGACACTTCCCGACCCGCGCCGATCTCATCGTCGCCGTCTATCGCCACCAGGTCGAAGCCTGCGCGGAGGCGGGACCAGCCCTCCTCGCGAACAGTGCCACCCCTCATGCCGCGCTACGGGCGTGGATCGACCTCTTCGTCGACTTCCTGGTCACCAAGCACGGCCTCGCCGAAGCCATGCAGTCGCCGGACGCCGGCTTCGAGACACTGCACGCCTACTTCCTCGACCGACTGGTACCCGTGTGCGCCGCCCTGCTCGACGCGTGCGTCGCGGCGGGCGAGATCCACTCCGACCTCGACGCCATCCAACTGATGCGCGGCGTCGGCAACCTCTGCATCGGCGCCGACAACCCCGGCTACGACGCGCGCCGTCTGGTGGGGGTCCTCATCGCGGGGCTTCGTGCGCAGGCCGACCTCGTGTAGTTCGTTGATGTGAACTTCCCGCTGGGGCAGGCCGTGGCCACTGGCTTCGTGGATAGAGTTCCTCATGCAATTCGTGCGGCGAGCGGTCTTGTCGGTCTCGGTGGCTGCGGTGGTCGCGACTTCGCTGTCCGGGTGCGGTGGTGGGAACGGCGATCCAGGCGAGTTCAACTGGTCACGCAGTGCCGCGGCGACGACGGATGCAAACACCGCCATCCCGACGTTCACCAGAACGACCCCGCCGTCAGCGGCCCGGTCGTGCTCGGCCGTGCCGACAACCAGTACGCCATCGGCTACGGCACCGAGCGGCCGGAGCTGGTGTCGTTGAACTCTCTGTGCGGCAACACGATTTCTGATATCACGTGGACGTCGTGGGGAGGAGAGACCGCCACGGGTACAGGGAATGTGTGCGCACCTCCAGGTGATCCGACGAGCGGCGGACCGACGCAGTTGACCGCGACAGATCTCGGCGACTGCTACGGCGTACAGGCATATCGTCGACTCATCCTCGCGTCCGGAGGGTCCTTCGACACCTGCTCATGAATCTGATCAGGTCGGCGTGAGCATCGGAACCAAGAATTGCCTGGCCACCGATTCGAGCACGCTGTCGTCGTCGAGATCCACAGCCCGGCTCGGGATCGTCAGGAACGACGCCGCGACCCGCACCATCATCTCGCCGACGAGGTCGGTGTCGAGGGTGGCTGCGACGGTGCCCGCCTGCTGCTCACGCCTGAGCTGACCGGCGACGAACTGTGAGACGGCACCGAGCATTCGGCCTTCGTCACCGATCATGGAGCCCGCGAGCAGGGTCGGTTCCGCGTACATCAGTCCGCCGATGAGCGGATTGCCACGGAATGCGCGCAGGGAACTCACGAAACCCAGCACCACCCGGTCGGCCGCCGACTTCGCGTCCCGGATGTCCGCCAGGAACCGGTCGAAGTAGCGACGGAACTCCCTCAGGATCACCTGTTCGACCAGCGCGTCCTTGGTCGCGAAGCGCCGGTAGACCGTGATCCGGGACATCCCGGCACGCTTCGCCACGTCCTCCATCGACGATCGCTGGATACCCATGCGGCAGAACTGCTCGTACGCCGCATCGAGAAGCCGGGTGCGGGTCTGATCGTTGTCGTCGGCGCGTTCCACAGCATCGGTGAACGCGCGTTCGAGCAGCGACTGCGGATCCGGCTCAGCAGACTTCACGAGCTCCTCCTGACGGCAAGTGGTCGATGCCCGATCGCCTGAGCCTATGCCAGCCGGACGAGAATCACCCCGGTAGCGGGATCACGATCGGCCCGAGGCCCGGAACGGTGATCGTCGCGGGCGGCGGCGCGGCACGTCGTGGCGGTAGCGGTGCCTGTCCGTTGCTGACGGAGATCGTGACCGTACTGCCCGGTATCGCCGAACCGTTCGGTGTGGACGAGACGACCGTGCCCGATGCCTGGCCGCTGCCGACACTGACCTGATTCACCCTGAAACCCTCGGCTTCGAGCCGCGCCGTCGCCTCACCTGCGGACAGCCCGACCACCGACGGGACCGCCTTGCCGCCGACCCCGGCCACGTATGCGGGATCCCGCGGCGGGAGTGCCGTCGGTCCGAACTTGTCGGCGACCGGCAGCATGGCACTGAACCATGTCCGAGCCGGTTCGTTGCCGCCGTAGAGGTTTCCGTACCCGCACTGACGCAGCGGCCCCGAACACAGTTCGGAGATCGTCGACGAATCGTTGTAGACATAGGTCGCACCGGCAAGATTGTTGGTGAACCCGAGGAACGCCGACGAGCGGTTGGCCTCGGTGGTCCCGGTCTTGCCCGACATCGGCAGGCTCCACCCCGTCGAGCCGGCGGCACCGGCAGCCGTGCCTGCACCGCGATCGTCCTCACTCATCGCATTCGCGAGGGTGTTGGCCAGGCCGGGCTCCACCACCCGCTCGCAGGCAGGTCGTTCCAGCGCCACCTCCACGACGCCGGGCCTGCCGTCGGCCTCGAGCACCCGGTTGCCGTTGCTGTCCCGCTTCGGCTGGGTGATCGACGCGATCGGATTCGGTGGACACCAGACCCCACCTGAGGCCAATGTTGCTGCAACGTTGGACAACTCCAGGGCATCGACCGCCGTCGGGCCGAGCGTGAACGACCCGAGATTGTTCTCTTTGATGTAGTCGGCGAGGCTCTGCTCACCAAATCCCGACGTCCCGGGGTTGGTGTACGACCGCAGTCCCAACCGGACCGCCATGTCGACCGTCGGCCCGACCCCGACATCCTGCAACAACTTCACGAACGCCGTGTTGGGCGACTGGGCCAGGGCATTCGTGACGGACATGCTGCCCGGATAATTGCCGTCGTTACGCACGCAGTACGTGTTCGCCGGGCAACCGTTGACGCCACCGCTGCTGCCCATCCCCCTGGCCTGGAACGTCGACGGCACCTGCAGCGACGACCCCGCCCCGAGGCCGCGCTCCATCGCGGCCGCGACGGTGAAGATCTTGAACACCGACCCGGCGCCGTTGCCGACCATCGAATAGGGCTGGGGCTGCATCGTCTGCCCGATGTCGCGGTTGAGTCCGTAGTCGCGGCTCGACGTCATCGCGAGGATGTCGTGCGATTCGGTGCCTGGCCGAATCACGTTCATCACGTTGGCGACACCGGTCAGGTCGGGCGATGCGTACGTACGGACCGCGTTGTGGGTGGCTTCCTGCACCTGCGGATCGAGGGTGGTGCGGATCAAGTAGCCGCCGCGCGCGATCTGATCTCGACTGATCCCGTTCTCCGCCAGGAACTGCAGGGCGTAGTCACAGAAGAAACCAGCATCGCCGGCGGAGATACAGCCCTGGTCCAGCGAACGTGGTGACGGCAGCACGCCGAGCGGGGTGTCCTTGGCGGCAACGTACTCGTCGGCGCGCTCGGGAAAGTTCGCAATCATGGTGTCGAGCACTATATTTCGCCGCTCCAGCACTCCCTCGGGGTTCGTGTAGGGGTTCAGCGCCGAGCTGGACTGCACCATGCCGGCGAGCATTGCCGCTTCGGGGACCGTGAGGTCCTTGGCGGGCTTGCCGAAGTAGGTACCGGCAGCGGCTTCGATGCCGTAGGCACCGTTGCCGAACGGCACCAGGTTCAGGTAGCGGGTGACGATGGCCTTCTTGGCCTCTTGCTTTGCCGACTCCGCATCGAGGTTCTTCTCATTCATCGCCTGGGCGGTCAGCGACTGCTCCAACGTCCGGGCCATCCGGATCTCTCGCAGTTTGCGGGCCGCGGTCGTCTCCGTCGCGGATCGACGTTCGGCGTCGGTGCGCGCGAGGACGAGCAGTTGGTAGTTCTTCACGTACTGCTGATCCAGGGTCGAGGCGCCCTGCTGTACTTCTCCCGACGCCTGATTGGTCACCAGCGCGCGAATCGTTCCCCGCCAGTCCACCCCGTCGTGTTCGAGGAATCGTCGATCTTCGACGGAGATGATCGCGCGGATCATCTCCGGAGAGATGTCGTTGTATCCGACCTGGAATCGCCTCTGGTCGTACAGAAATGCGATCGGGTCTCCGTTGACATCGGTCATCGTGGTGACCTCGGGGACTTGTCCGCCCACCAATTCCGATTCGACGTTGTCGACGGCGCTCGCGGCTCGGCTCGACACAAAGCCCACTCCTCCGACCAGAGGGAACAGCAAACCGGCTACGAGAATGCCGGCCAGTAAGCAGCACCCGAGCAACATCGACAGAGACCTGGACTTCGACACGGATTCCACATTACGGACAAATCGGACTACACACCGTTCTCGATGGCGGCCGTGAACCGGGCCGCGCTCCGCTCAGCGCAGACCCGGAGCCACCTCGAGAGCGAGGGACAGAGTGTCCTTGATCATCGCCATCGCGGCACCGGTCGGACTGCTCTGACCACCGGTGACGGTCACCGGACCGAACTCGCCGCAATCGAAGATCACGGCTTTCTCGGGTCCGTTGAGCGCTCCGAGCGGGCTCTCTCGGGTCACCGCCCGGATCGACACCGTCACCAGATCCGGGATGTCGAGGTCGGCGACCGCCACCTGGCGTAGCCGCTGACCACGTCCTTTCGCCCGCACAGCGGCCGATCTGATGGCGGGGGTGATCGGCTCGAGAATCGTCTCGGCGGCACCCGGATCCCGCGACCAGAGCAGGCCGGTCAAAATCTGGATCTTCGTCGCCACGTCTCGTCCCGAGAGATCGGCGGCAGGGTCACCTTCAGCGATGCCGGCGCGCCGGGCCGCCTCCACCGCATCGCCCAGAGAGTCACCGTCTGAAAGTCGATCGAGGACGAAAGTGGCGGTTCCGTTGACACATCCGCTCACCGACGTCACGTGGATACCGTTGCTCAGCGACCGGGCCACATCGGCGGCGGGCAGCATCGCACCGGTGGTCCCGGAGAGTTTCACCGCGCGACCGGTCTCCCGAGACGCCGCATCCAGGGCGCGCCAGCCGTGCAGCAACGTCGTCTTGGTGGCCGTCACGAGGTGCGCGCCGCTCCGGAGAGCACAGACACCATCCGCGACCGCTTCGGCCGCACCGGCATCGTCCGACGGCACCGCCTGCACCACAACCCGCGCCTCGACCCTGGCGATCAACTCGTCCAGCGCAGTCGGTGCGCTCCACTCCGACCGCGGCGGGATCGTGTCTTCGGTGATCTCCGTCTGCGCGCGATGAGTTCGCACCCCGGCCACCGTGAGATCGACGCCGAATCGGGAACGATATTCAGCGCGATGAGAAATGATCTGGCCGATATAGGCGCGCGCGACCGCCCCATAGCCGAGAACCACAACGGGTAGCACCAGCATCGTGTCGCAGCCTCTCGCGTGCGCCGACGTCACATCTGAATATTTGACCGAAGTCTAATGCGAATCAATTCGAATCATCGACGATCTTCCAGCGGAAGCAATTCCTGGGCGAATTGCTCGAGAAACGCGCGACGAGAAGGTACCGGCGCAATCGGGCGGACCACGAACTTGGTGAGCCCGACGTCGACGAAGGCGCGGACCTGGGTGCGGGCCTGCTCCCACCCGCGACAGATGAGCACGTTCGGGTCGAGGATGTCCTTGCGTCGGCCGGCCGCCCTGGCCACGAGATCGTCGATGACCGCCTCATCCGTGCCGTCCGGCGCAACGATGATGTTGGTGCCGTAGTGATCGGCCTCGACCTCGCGCCCCGCCCCGGCGGCGGTCGCCTCGATCTGCTCGCGGCACCGCTGAGCTTCGGCGGGGGTGATGAAGCTGCCGAGCCAGCCGTCACCGAGGCGCCCGATCCGGTCCGTGCTCACCGGCAGCCTGCCCCCTAGCCACAGGTCGAGAGGCTTGGCGGGAAGGGGTCCAACCGAGGCCTCCTGTAAGTGGAAGAACTCACCGTGATGGGTGACAACCGGTTCGGTCAGCAACGCCCGGACCACTTTGATCGCCTCTTCGAACAGCTCACCTCGCCGCCCTGCCGGCGCCGGGTACATCGTGCGATCTCCGCGCGTCGCGGGCTGCACCCCGAACGCGGGCAACACCCGGCCGGGTGCCAGCGCGGCCAGGCCGGCGAGTTGCGCTGCGACCAGTGCGGGGTTGCGCCCGGGCAACACCAGGACGCCGGTGCCCAGCTTGAGTTTCTCGGTCCGGCCCGCCGCGTATGCGAGACCGATCAGCGGGTCGGCGTGATCCGGTGACGACACCTGATCGGAGAGCCACACCGAGTCGATGCCGAGTGATTCGAGGTCGTCGACCAGCTCAGCGAGCCCGGCACCCTGCGGTGGCCCCTCGGTCGGTATCAGCCCGACCCCGATGCGTACTTTCATGCTCATCCAGCAAGGTTACGAGGTCGACGGACCTTCCCGGCGTCGGAGCGCACCGGCTTGTCCTGCAGCCGGATGCGTCTGGGTACACGCAGTTCGTCCAGGCGTCGCGCGGCGAAGGCGCGGAGCGAGTCGGCCTCGACCGCGACGCCTGCGACGTCCACGACCGCTTCGACCACACATCCGAGCTGCTCGTCAGGGACGCCGAAAGCGATTGCCCCACGAACCAGGGGATGTTCTTCGAGCACCCGCTCCACCTCGGCCGGATAAATGTGGACGCCCGCGCTGACGATCCGGTCGGCGACGCGGTCGATGATCGTGAGATGGCCCTGCGCATCGAGAAAGCCCGCGTCACCGAGCGAATCCCAGCCATCGGTCGTCCGGCGCGACGGGCGGCCCAGGTACGAATACGTGGGGCGCGGCCCTCGCCGCAGCCAGACCTCTCCCACCTCGCCCGCGTCCGCTACAGATCCATCACCGCGCACGACGCGTAGTTCGGTGCCGCCGATCGGCCGTCCGACGCTACCCGGACGTTCCAGCCACTCGTCTCCGCGAATCATGGTGAGCCCGTTGGATTCACCGCCTGCGTACACCTCGACCACGCGGTGCGGGCCGAGCCAGTCGATCAGACCTCGCTTGTCCGCGGGCGGACACGGCGATCCCAGGTGCAGGACCGTCTCGAGCGAACTGACATCCGCGGCCAGACGTTCGGGCGCCGGAACGCGGAGTAGCCGATGAATCATCGTGGGTGAGAGCAGCGTCCAGCTCACCCGGTGGCTCGCTATCGAGGCCAGAACCCGTCGTTCGTCGAATCCCGGCAGGATGATCAGCCGGTGTCCGGTGAGCAACCCACGAAATGCGTAGGTGAACGATGCGGAGTGCCAGATCGGCCCACTCACCAGCTGCACCGCCTCCGGCGGCAGGAACGCTGCCACCGGCCGTTCGGGGTCGAGCAGCGCGGGCGCGGCCGCCCGGATCACCGCGGGAACACCCGTACTGCCCGACGACGTCGGCGCCTTCCAGCAGGACGCCCAACTGTCGGGGAGTTCGGCGTCCGACAATCCGGGGTCCGGGGCGAAACCTGTCTCGACCCAGTAGATCTGCGGATGAACCGGTCGTACACCGACACTCAGTGCCGGACGGGCGAGCTCTTCGATCTTGCCGCGCTCGGAGTCGTCCAGCGTGGGCGATGTCGGCATCGGAGTGGCGCCCGCCTTCCAGATCGCAGCGCACACGATGACGAACTCCGCAGAATTGGGCAGAGCCACCGCCACCAGGTCGTCCCGGCGGACCCCCAGTTCGAGATAGCTCCTCGCGAGGCGGTTGCTCTGCCGGTCGAGATCGGCCGCGGTCAACACCTCATCGTCGGCGACGACGACCACGGCATCCGGGTCGGCCCGGGCCCGCGCGGTGATCAGCCGAGAGAACGAATACTCGGCCACGGTCAGGGAGTGGTCGCGAGCGTGGCACCATCGGTGGCCTCGCGGCCGGCCGAACCCGGAGCCACCCGATCGATGATCGATGCAGCGATATGGGCTGCGTCACGGTCGATTCCGTGGAACCGACCCGACCCCCAGGTGTACATCCACGGCAACCCGATGAACGCCAGGCCCGGCACCGAGGTGACTCCCCTGGTCTGCATGGGGCGCCCACCGCCGTCGAAGACACTTGCCTCGATCCACCGGTAGTCGGGGCGATATCCGATTGCCCAGACGATGCTGGTGACCCCGGCTGCCGCCAGGTCCAGCGAGGTCGGCTCCTCGGACGGCTCCCACACCGGCCTATAGCGAGTGGCCGGCGGCGCGTCGATACCCTCGCGCTCGATGTGACGATCGATGTCACCGCAGATCGAGTTGTACGTCGCATCCGCCGAGTCGAGCGACTCACGCAGCGTCGGGGCGAACTCGAGCCGGCTGTCGCGGCCGTCCTCGAGCAGACCGTAGAGGTGCATGCCCTGCGTCGCGAACTCGCGCAGATCGATGTCGCGGCCACCATCACGGCCGGTCACATAGTGGTTGGTCTTCTCCCGCGCGGCCTGTCCGCCGGGGTACTCCTGTACCCCGACGTCGTAGAGCCCCATATCGGCGAGCCAGGTCATGCAGTCGCGGCCACGGTAGAAGCGACCGACCCGAGGGGCCTTGCCCATCGCCAGGTGGACCGTGCGGCCCGCGAGGTGGAGGTCTTCGGCGATCTGTGCACCGGATTGCCCGGTGCCGACCACCATGACGGCGCCGTCCGGCAGTTGGTCGGCGTTCTTGTATTCCTCGGAATGTATCTGTGTCGCAGCCGGATCGAGGGTGCGCGCAAAGACCGGGATCACAGGCAGCGGGTACCCGCCGGTCGCGATCACCACGTCGTCGGCGGTGAGAATCTCTTCATTGCCGCCCGACTGCAGGGTCAACTCGAAGCCGCCACCGGCGCCTTGGCGCAGCCTGGTCACGCGGGTGTGCTCCCGCAATGGCGGTTCGAAGGTGTCGAGCCAGCCCTCGAGCCAGGCGACCACTTCGTCTCGCTTCATGAAGCCGTCGGGATCGTCACCGGCGTAGCTGTATCCGGGAAGACGGCAGTGCCAGTTCGGGGTGACGAGTGTGAAGTTGTCCCAGCGGGTATCGGTCCAGGCGTGGACGGCCGTCTTGGCTTCGATGACGAGGTGCTCGATGTCCTGACGACCGAGGTACCAGCTGACCGAGAGACCGGCCTGCCCTCCCCCGATGATCGCGACGGGGACGTGTGTGCGCTCAGGCATGGGCCAACCCCCGCCAGGTCGCAGTGCCGGCCTCGTCGAGTTCGGTCACCTTCCCGTAGACGTCGGGGCGCCGATCACGCAGATGGAACATGCCGCCGCGCATCTCGGAGAACTTTGCGGCGATGTCGACCTCGGCGACGGCCATACCGCTGCCGAGCAATGTGGTGGCCAGGATGTTGCCACCGGGATCGACAACCTTGGCGTTACCAACGTATTTCAGCGACCCGAAGGTGCCGGACTGGTTGGCGGCCACCCAGAACACCTGGTTGTCGAGAGCCCGTGCGATGTCGAACTGGTTGAACCGGTACGTCCAGCGGTCTTCCTGCAGGTTCTCGGCGGTCGCGGTGCGGGCGGCGGGCCACGCCGACAGGCTCGCGATGATCTCGGCGCCATCGAGTGCCATCAGGCGTGCAGCCTCGGGAAACGCCTTGTCGTAGCAGATCTGCAGACCGATGCGGCCCACCGGCGTCTCGAAGACCGGGTAGGCCGACCCGGCTGAATACGACATGTGCTCGCCGAGCGGTTGGTGCACCTTCCGGTATGTTCCGTAGATCTGGTTGCCGTCGAGCAATGCTGCTGCGTTGTAACGGGTCTCGCCGTCCTCGGCAAGTTCGCAAAAACCGATGGCGGTGACCATGTCACCGACGATGCTCTGCACCCGTTTGAGTTCGGGGCCGTCGACCGAGATCGCCGGCGGTAGTGAGCGGTTGGTGGTCTTGACGGTGTCCCCGTGGTTGCCGAGCGACGAGAGGTACCCGCCGATGGCGGCTTCAGGCAGTGCCAGGAAGTCGACGCCGCGCTCCCCGGCTTCGTCTACAAGTGTTTCGATGAGTGCGTAGTTCTGATCGAGATCTCGGGTGAAGTTGGCTGAAACCGCTGCCAGAGTTGTCATGTCGTGATCCTCAGACCATGTAGGTGGAGTTGATGATGGCGCCCTTGCGGGCGTAGTGGATGAGCGCGTCCTGCACATCGAGCGGGTGGGCGGGGATGACGCCTTCGATGAGGTCTTCTTCGCGGCCGCCGTGCAGGGCGAGTCCGAATCGGCAGCAGTAGACGGTGCCGCCTTCGGCGATAAACGTCGCGAGCGAGTCGTTGATGTTCTGCTCACCCGGGAAGCCCGAGTCACCGGTGGTCGGGAATCCGCGGGTGGCCAGGCAGTTGATCGCGCCC
>NZ_MJEI01000078.1:63274-67551 GCF_002095395.1 Williamsia sp. 1135 | reverse complement strand
CCCCCAAATCGTGGAGGACTCCTCTATGCGGCTTCGGGCTCCGCGACTGCAGCGTTCTCGTAGTCGATGGGGCTGACCATCCCAATCGTGGAGTGCCGGCGGACGTGGTTGTAGAAGCCGTAACACCAGTCAAGCACACCGGCCTTGGCTCCGGCAAGAGTCTCGAAATCGTTGCGTGACAGTACCTCCCACTCCAGGGAAGAGAAGAACGCTTCGGCAGCGGCATTGTCGAAGCATGACCCGACGCGGCCCATCGACTGACGGAGTCCCATCCGACGGCACAGCTTGGTGAACTTGTTGGAGGTGTACGTCGACCCGCGGTCACTGTGGAAGATGACCCGTTCGGACTCCTCGTCACGCCTTATGGCCTGCTTACCGCCTCGGGTGGCCACCGCCATCTCGATTGCTGCACACGCGAGCGGTGCGTCTGGATGCACGCTGGTGGCCGCACCCAGCAATCGGCGGCTGTAGAGGTCGATCACGGTCGCCAGATACAACTTCCCGGCCGCAGTCGGGATCTCGGTGATATCGCCGACCCACTTCTCGTTCGGACGCGTCGCGGTGAAGTTCCGGCGCACCAGATCCGGGAACTTCGGTGCCGTCTTGTCCTGCCGGGTCAGCCCGTTTCGGCGACGGATCCGGCGTGCCACCAAACCCTGCCGGCGCATCGAATCCGCGACCGTCTTCTCGCTCACTGTCCACCCGTCCTCACGCAGGTCCACGTGCAGCCGCGGGGAACCATGCAAGCCCCGCAATGTCATGAACTTGACCTTGACTGCGCGGTCTACCGTGTCGCGCCGATAGTCACGCGCGGTATGCAATCCTGTTGCTGCACCCGGCTTTTGAGAACGCTTGAACCACTTGTAGAACCACGCCATACTCACGCCAAGCAGCGCGCACGTGACCGTATGTGGCACTCGATAGGTGGTCCTCTGCTCTGCGATGAAGCGGGCCAGCATCACTTCGTCGCCTCCTTCACCCACAGGACCACCGATCGTTTTAAAACATCGCGCTCCATCCGCAACTCGGCCACCTCGGCACGCAACCGCTTGAGCTCGGCAGCACTATCGCCGCTCGCCTCATCCTCGCCGCCGCGCTCGGCGCGCGCACGGTTGACCCAGTTGCCCAGGGTGCCCTCGTTGACCCCCAGATCGCGCGCGACCTGGGCGATCGGTTTACCCGTCTCCTCGACGATCCGGACCGCCCCATCACGGAACTCCCGGTCGTACTTCTTCCGCTTCTCAGACATCGTGCTCCTCATTATCGATGCCTCTACGGTTTGGGGGGAACCTCAAATTGGTGGCTGGAACCGGCGTTCTACTCGTTGGCCGCGTTTGTCGTCGTGGTCGCCGCAGCATTGTGGGAAGCATGCACCCAACGCGACGTGGTCACCGCCGCGGCGACTGTGACCGTTCCCTTCGCGGCGCTGGCGGTCCTCGGTGTGGCGACACCTGGCGTGATTCTCGATGACTCCTTGAGCCCGGTTGTGACCTTGGCGCTGGTAGTGCTTGCGGTGGGATTGCGGGGTTGGTGGAAGAGGACAGTGCCCTCGACCGGTCAGCACGGTGTCGGGGATGCCTGACCGCCTGAAGTTCCCGACGCTACATTCCCGCATAGTGTGGTTCGGCGCGGCAGTGCTGGTGGTCGGCGTCGTCATCGCGTGTGTTGTCGCCATACCCAAGGTGCTCCATGACGACCCGTGCGACACCGTGCTCCCGGTTGCATCAGAGCTGGGTTTGAGCCTTTCCGACGACGACGAGGTCGTCGCATGTGCATGGCACTCGAGCTTCACGGATTCGTCTGGGACTCTCACCGTGCGGACGGCGTCGCATGCCACGCGAGAGGCGCTGCTCCGGCGGTCAGGTGTCAGGGAGGAGGTCGAGCGATCGATGGTCAGCGTCAACAACGGCCTGTTTCGTGAGCACATCCGTAGGCCGAATCTCGGACGCAGTAGGCAGGTATTCGTTGCTGCCGTACCCGGGGGCGACCAGTTGACGATCAGTTATGACGAAGGAGTGGAGTCGGGACTCGTACTTGAGGTGTCGGCCTTTCGGGCCTGAACGTCTCTACACACCTTGGGCGAGGACTTCAACCTTCTCGCCACGGAAGGAGCCATGGCGAACACCTGGCACAGCCGCACCCCGACTGCCGAACTCGGCATGGTGGTCGTAGGACTGGTGTCTGCACTGATCGCTATGCAGTTCAGGGAGGCGGAATGGTGGTTCCTGATTTCCCTCCTGATTTCCCTCCTGATCAGCGTGTTCGGAGCGATCGCAGCGGTCGTGACCCTGCAGTTGTCGAAGCTCGGCCCCGCATATCAACTTTCGGGGTTGACGATCGGAATGGCGATGACC
The DNA here is from genome assembly GCF_002095395.1 of Williamsia sp. 1135. Lineage (GTDB taxonomy): Bacteria > Actinomycetota > Actinomycetes > Mycobacteriales > Mycobacteriaceae > Williamsia. Next base: position 65,197 of record NZ_MJEI01000078.1, on the reverse strand, counting down.
GGTTTTAGCGTCTTCTGGTGGGCTGCGCATCGCGGTGAGCCAGAGATCTTCTCGCCCACCCTCTTGGGGTACTTCGGCGCCGGACTGTTGTTGTCATCCGTGGCGACCCTGGCACACCAATTGAGTTCAGCAGGTGACCCACTGTCATCGATACGCCAACCGGAGTAGTCGAGCTGTCGAGCTATCGACCTCTCAGGTCGCGACGAGTGGTCGGCGGCTGCGTCCAGCGCTGTTGCGCGTACGGGTGTCCCACTCGAACGTGTTGAACTGACTGCCGCAATCACGCTCCTGACAGTCATAACTTTGCACCGTGGATTTTGTTGATCTGGGGGAGATCTGATCGTCGTAGGCCACGTCGATCAGTACTTCACCTCCACAGTCGAGGCAGCGCTCGTGGCTCCTCAGGTAGTCATGATCCCTCATGGTGGCGCCTCTCCTGAATTGGTAAGTAATGCGTCGCCCCGCGAATTCCAGCTACCTATGTCTATCGCTAAATATCGAATAGCGTTACGAATTGTCTTTCTGGTGTCGAATTCTAGTTTCCGACGCCGTCGCCGGGCGGCCCATGAAGTGCGTCAGTCGGTTAGTGCTGCGAGCGGACAAGGAATCTTGTTGCGTTAACCTTCGCAGCGCTAACGATATGCGGCGCCATTACTGCGATACGTAGCCCGAAAGTGATGTTGGACAACAGCTTCAGAGAAAGAGCCGGCGCTCTTTGCAGTATCAACTGGGCTGTTTGTTGAAACTCCATCCAGAATAACTTGACTTTGACGTGCATGTAGCGCCTACTTGGGCTCAGGCGGTACATACCGACGGCTCCTTGGAAACTAGGGATGCGTTGGTTTACCCCAGCTCTGGACCTCGCGGGGGGACCTCCTTCTTGACTGCTTGGGTTAAACGTCAGTTCTGTCTGTCCAATACGGTGCAGCCAGCACTAATCAGGGACAGACCGAGCTGAGAACTTCTGCGAAATATGGTGCAGAAGTGGAGATTTATCCCATGTCTCATCACTCGGCGTAGTCGCCAAGCAGATATTTCATAGGACTGGTCCACGCGTATGCGAAAAACCACGCACAGTAGCCGCCACCGTCAACCGCAGAACAAACGTACTAAGAGCTTGCTGATCGCCACCACGTCGGTCGGCGCTCTGTGCTTGGCGGCCATCACTTTCACTGCCACCTCAGCGTCTGCGGCAGCGGTCAATCCAGGTCTGGGAACCGCGACCAGCTTTGGCGTGCTGGCCGGCGCCGGCATCACAAATGAGGGTGTCACGACTGTTGCCGGCGACATCGGCAGTTATCCGAATGGCGCCATCACCGGCCTCGGCCCCGGTGCCAATTCGATCACCTTTTCTGGGGTCAACCACGGAAATGATGCGGTGAGCCTGCAGGCGAAACTCTCAGCTGAGACCGCTTACGCCAATCTCGCCGGCCAAGGGCCACCGATCGACACGGCCGACGACCTCAGTGGGGAAACTCTCGTCGGAGGTGTGTACAACTCTGGCGGAGCTTTGTCGCTCACCCAGAACCTCACTCTGGACGCCCAGGGAAACCCAGATACCGTGTGGGTGTTCCAGACTGCCTCCACCCTCACCGCGGAGGTGAACAGCTCCGTTACGTTGATCAATGGCGCTCAGGCCTGCAACGTCTTTTGGCAGGTGGGCTCTTCGGCCACGCTGAAAACGAACACCGACTTCGTAGGCACCATCATCGCCCGAGCCGCCGTGAACATGGGGACCGGCGCTGACATCGACGGCCGCCTGATCGCCCTGGACGCATCGGTGACGCTGTTGGGCAATGACATCACCCGGTCGCCCTGTACGCCGCCGGTCACGACCACGACCACGACGCCGGACGAGACGACTACGACCGACGAGACGACTACGACCGACGAGACGACTACGACCGACGAGACGACTACGAC
>NZ_MJEI01000078.1:0-63129 GCF_002095395.1 Williamsia sp. 1135 | reverse complement strand
GACGAGACGACTACGACCGACGAGACGACTACGACCGACGAGACGACTACGACCGACGAGACGACTACGACGGACGAGACGACTACGACCGACGAGACGACTACGACCGACGAGACAACCACGACCGACGAGACGCTGCCAACCGAAACGACGACGAACGAAACACTGATGCCGACTCTGACATTGCCGTCCATTCCCGGACTCCCGTCGCTGCCGAGCATTCCGGGTCTGCCGTCCATCCCAGGGCTGCCGGGCACAACACAACCGGCACCTGATTCGGGGCCGGCCATCACGCCGGAGGCGCCGTCACCAGGCAATCAGGTTCCTACTGTGCCGCGCGGTTCCATCGACACCGGTGACGGCAGCGTGGTCGCGGGCCCGATACTCGATCCGCGGTGGCTCCGCCAACTCGGATACGTGACAACGTGCACCGCTTGGACACGCTGATGAGCGCGCCGGCTTCAGGCCCAAGGAAGTACGGCCGGCGACTCGCCGGTCGTGTGTCGGCCGTCGCTGTCGCCATCCTGGTGGCGCTGACATTCTCGGTGAGCGGATGCGCCGACGATGTGGCTTCGGATGTCGGCGGGGTGCCGATCTCGGAACTGGCTGTCGACCCGGCTGTCAGCAATGCGGGACTGACGAAGTCGGTACCGAGTCGGATCGAGATCCCCTCCATTGGCGTGGACTCGTCGCTGATGGACCTGGGACTCGATGCCGAAGGCGCCCTGCAGGTTCCGGAGGCAGGATTCCCTGCAGGTTGGTACACCGGAGCGCCCACACCCGGCGAGAAGGGGCCGTCCGTCATCGCCGGTCACGTCGACTGGGCCGGTTCGCCCGGGGTCTTCTACGAACTTCGCAACTTGAAGCCAGGCGCTGAGATCGCCGTGACGCGGCAGGACGGCAGTATCGCGCAGTTCGAGGTCACTGACGTAAGGGCGTTCCCCAAAGACGAGTTCCCGACGGACCTGGTCTACGGCACACTCGACTACGCGGGCCTGCGCCTGGTCACCTGCGGCGGTGCCTTCGATGAAACCGCCAACAGCTACGACGACAACATCGTGGCATTTGCGAAATTGGTGGGTACGGGCTGACCGATTATTCGAGTTGCCGCATTGAAGCCGCGAAATCTATGTATGGTGAGGGCGGGCAAGATTGAAATTGTCTGCCGTTTTCGGCTCGAATTCAAATCGTCGATCTGCCCAGAGGTCGACGCAATCGAAAGTAGGAGTACATGACCTCAGTATTCAGTCTGAACATTCTTGAGATAATTGCGTTCGTTTTCGAGATGTTCGCGGCGTAAGCGTACCCGTCTGAGGTAGTCATCTCAGGAGTTCTGGTTGGTCGAACATGCTGTGTGCCATAATGTGTGGCACACAGCATGTTTTTCTGTCATCGCCGGTCGCGAACTTTGACTTGCCGAATTCGAGGCAAGGCAAGGCGTGGGTTACCAAAATATTTCCACCACCATGTGGTATTTCACTCCCAGAAACGATTCCGTCTGTAACGAATTTGTTCTAGTCGGCTATATGGTGATGTAACCCCTGCACGGCGAGAAGAATTGAGAACCCGATGAAAAAGCAAACCAAAGCAGCAGTGGCCGCCGGCGCAGGAGCTGTTCTTCTTTTGGGTGGGCTCGGTAGTTTGGCATTCTGGAATGACAGCGCCACCTCTCCCGGGGGCTCGATCAGCTCGGGCGAACTGTCACTGGACGATTGCACCGGCGGAGGCACTTGGACCGATGTGAACAACGACACCACCATCGCGAGTATTGCTGCGTTCCGCATCGTCCCAGGTGACGTTGTCTCGTACAGGTGCCTCACCGCGGTCAATGCGACCGGTGACAACCTCACGGCCACCCTGTCGGCCAATATTGGTGCGGTCACCGGCGACGAGGACCTGCGATTGGCTCTCGATGCGTCAGTCACCGCGACCGCCAACGGGGTAGATCTCCCCAGCGGCCCCACCGGGGTACAGATCGCTCCTACCGAAGCGTCGCAACCCATCACGGTCAACGTGACGATGACATTCGACCCGGCCACTGAGGGTCTTACTGCGCAGAATCAGACGGTGAACCTTTCCGCGACCACTCTGACCCTGCAGCAGAACGACAACCCCTGAGCCATGAAGAAGCGCTGGCAGGGCGCTGGAGCCGCCATCGCGATCACCGTGCTGGCCGTGATGTCCGCAGAACAAACAGGTGCTTCCTGGCGCGATCAGGCACAGACCGGCAGCGCGACTGTCACCTCGGGCCAGCTGAGAATCCTGGCCGGTGAGTCGCAGAACTACGCCTGGAACGACTTCGGGAGCGCCGGTCTGGCCCCGGGTTCGGTGGTTCAACGCCCGCTGACCATTTCGGTGGTCGGCGACACGAAGGCGGCATACCGACTCCAGTCGGTGGTCCCCACCACGAGCGAAGTACCACTGACCCTCAGTGCGTCGATTGTCAGCAGCATCGCGGGATGCCCGCCTACTGGTAGTCCATCGAGTGTCGTCGCCGGGCCGTGGACGGTGTTTCCGGCGCCGTCGACGGCACGAACGGTGCAGGCAAACACTTCGGAAGTCTGGTGTTTACGCGCTACTGTCGGCGCCGGCGCTCTGCAGAACAAGACCACCAAAGTCACCCTCAATTTTCGGGCGGATCAACAGCTATGACCGTATCTGTTTCAGCGGATGAGTCCACCGGACTTCTCTGGTGGGTCCGCACGGTTCTGTCGTGGGCGTTCCTGTTCGCCATGCTCTCGCTCTTGGCGATCACGTTCCTCATCCCGGCCGCGGGCAGTGCTGAGCGGTTCACCGTGCTCACCGGGTCGATGCAACCGACGTACGCACCCGGAACGCTCATAATCGTCAAACCGGCCGACGCCGACGACCTTCGGATCGGCGACGCCATCACCTATCAGCTACAGTCCGGTCGGCCGGCGGTGGTAACTCACAGGATCGTCGCCACGTCGCAGAACACTCTGGGGGAGCGCACCTACACCACGAAGGGCGACGCCAACGACGTCGCGGACCCCAAACCGGTTGTGGTCGAGCAAATCCGAGGAGAGGTCTGGTACAGCATCCCCTACCTCGGATACGTCAACAACTGGGTCACCGGCCAACACCGCACCTGGGTCATCGGCGCGATTGTCACGGCGCTGTTTTCCTACGCGATCCTCATGACGGGCGGAAGCATCCGGGATCGACGGCGCATGCGCTGCGAACCGGCAGACGTACGAGAGGTGAAAGAGGATTCGGATCATGGCGCCCAGCGCTGACTGGGCCGCCGTCCGAACTGTGTTCATGGGGTCGATCGGGGTGCGAGTGCGTGCCATCCTGGCTCTGGGCATCGTCCTGGGACTCGGCGCTGTCGGGACGATGGCGTTGTGGAGCAACTCCGCACTTGCGACGTCCGGAGATTTCAAGACTGGAACAGTCGACCTTCGCGTCAACGGGGTCAAGAGTTACACGTTCAGCGGTGCGACGGGCCTGAGCATGACGAACATGCTGCCCGGCGACAGCAGGGCTGCGACGTTAGAAGTACAGAACACCCTGTCGACGCTCCCGTTGATCTACACCATGACAGCGCGCACTGCCGCGGGAAGTCCCGCGCTCACCAACTTCCTCCGAATGGCCGTATTCGCCGGTAGCGCACCGACAAACGGCACATCCAACGGGTTGGCCACAGGGAGTTGCAGCGGGTCGCAACTCGGAACCGCAATGCTGCAGGCCGCGGTTACCGTCCCGATCATCACTGCGGCTCAACCGCTGGGAACGACCGCGGGAACGAACAAGCAGAGCCTCTGCTTTGTGGTCACGCTCGTCCCGGCAACGCCACTGAGCGTGCAATCTCAGACTCTGCAGTCGGTAACCCTGACGTTCAATGCGACGACAACGTGACCGACATCAGCAACAGCCGCCCAATCCGCCACCGCTCACGCATCATCCGCGAGGTAGCGCTGACGATCGGTGCCGTGACCGGCCTTCTGTGCATCATTGCCGCAGCGGTTGCTGTGCTGTTCGGCATCACACCGTTGATCATTCAGTCGGGGTCCATGGAACCGACGATCCCGACGGGCTCCCTGGCCATCGCAGATACGGTCCCGGCTACCGACATCCGACCCGGCGACGTCATCAGCGTCACGAACGAACAGGGCATCCGCATCACCCACCGCGTCGTATCCGTCGACTCGACCACGGAAAACTTTGCGGCACTGACCCTTCAAGGCGATGCCAACAGCGTTCCGGACTCCCAGTCCTATGTGATCACCGCGGCCGAGCGGGTGGTGTTCCACGTCGATGGACTCGGGTACGTGGCCGCATGGCTTCACACCCCCGCCGCAAGAATTCTCGGCGGACTGGCGGTGGTCGCGCTGCTGTGGCTCGTCATTTTTCCCGCCGGCCGTCGACGGTCTGGTGAGGCTGACGCGCCGACTCGCTCGCGCAAGCCGCAACACCTCGCAGGCAATGCATCGTCCCTCGTAATTGTCGGACTCACAACAGCATTGGCCGTCGTCGGTGGCAGTGTCCAGGGCTCTGCAGCAGCCTATATTGACTCAGCTTCAGCCACCACGGGGTCGTTTGCGTCTCGCAACGATTTCGTCCCGCGGTTGAACGACCCATTCTTCGGGTTGACCTACGTCACGTGCACCAACAGCACCTTCACGAGTCCTACTGTGGTGACGCTCGACTGGAAGCACATCGGTGCGCCGTACCAGTACCGGATCATCCTTCGCGACCTCTCGGGCAATGTGTGGCGAACCGTCGATGTCAACCCCGGACCCTCCGCTGCTATCGGTTCAACTCTGTCGGCGACTCTCGGCGCCAGCGGATTTCCGATTGACATCGTCTCGTGGGACTACGATGCCGAGATTCACACGATGCTTCCCGGGGGTGCTGTTTCTGCGGGCTGGCGTGGTTATCGGGTTTACAAGAGTTTGTACACCACCAACCTTCATTGCCGGTCAGGCCTGGAGACATCTGGGGCCGCTGCCTACATCCCGCCACCGGCATCCATCACGTGCCTGACGAACGCTGCGCAGAAGACTGCCACGTTCTCGTGGCCACACCTTTCCGGGTTCACCTACCGCTTCATAGTGCGCGACGCGACCACCGGGAGCATTGCCTACACGTCGAATATCTTGACGGCCGGCGGTACGCCCGCAGGACAGGCGGTGACGAAGACACTTGCCTACAGCGAACTCACGGCCTCACATCTGAGCGGCACGGGGGCGATTGTTGAGGTTCGTACCCGCGTGAACGACACCACCCAGTCGACGGAGTTCGTGTCCCGACAGGTGACCGCCAGTGCTGCAAACGGCGTGGCGTGCGTAGTGCCCGCGCCAGGTGCCCGCACGGCCGCACCCACGACGACGGCGAGCCCCAGCGCCGGCAGCACGTCGTCGCCGCCGCAAAGTTCCACTACTGCCGGTACCTCACCGTCTGGCGCACCGCCCGTCAGCACGACTATCACGCCGACCACCCCGACAACGACGGCGACCAGTCCTACACCGACGTCGTCGACGCCCGCTGAGCCGACTGAGCAAACCGAGCAACCAATCTCGGTGGCCTTCAGCTCCTCAACCGGCAACTACTCGGCGCAATTGATGCAGACCTCGGCCGGCCCGGCAGTGGTCATCCGCAGCTCGGACGGGATGGAGGCCTACCGCGTGTCGGCGGCGGCTGACGACAGTCTGCAGTGGGTCCCGGGTTCAGATGAATTAGAGGTGACCGGCGCCACGGGCTCGGTCACCATCAGTCGCCAATCCGGAGTGTGGGTGACGACACCGAGCTGAGTAGTTCGGTGGTGAAGGCCTCGCCAGCGCCAATCTGCTCCACTTACGCAAAAGTGCTCCACTTCCAGCGCACTGGAAGTGGAGCAGATTGCCAGAAGTGGAGCAGATTTGTCAGGCGGCGGACGCGACGGTCAAGCGCTCAGAGATTCAGTGTCGTCGCGGTCCGCGTGGATGTACGTCGTGATCGCCGCGTCGACGGAGGCCGAGATGGTCAGAATGCCGTCCAGGCCTACAAGTTTCATGGTCCCTGCTGTGGCGGGACCGTTGGCGACGACGCCCAGGTGTCCACTCGGTGACATTGCGGATTGGGCATCGATCAGAACCTGCATGCCGGCTGACGACAAGAACGTCGTACCTGTCAAGTCGATTATCAGGCAACGTGATTCGGCCTGGAGCGCCGTGAGCACTGCTTCGGTGAGCTGGGGCGCGGTCAGAAGATCGACCTCCCCGTTTACCGAGAGGATGGTCGTACCCTGTCGCTGCAAGGTGATGACGCTGAGCGGGGCGCCCTTGTAAGGCAGGTTGTCGTTAGGAAATAAAGCTGAGAGTTGCGTATGCACGGTGGTTGTCCCTTCGACTACCAACTGTGCTGACCCGTCGTCACAAAAGATACGACTGTCAGAAAATGGCTCGGACTGCACCGGGTTCAATGATGCCACAGAATGCTTACTGAAGGGTAACAACTCACCCTTTTTGCAGGTCAGGGCGTCACTGTGTGATCACCGGTTCAAACACAGGGAAGTATCGGATCCTGCTTTGCCGGGAGCGTTCAACCGGGTCTTCCGATGAGACGGAAGGTGGAAAAGGCGTGGGCGGGTTGCGCAGCGGACCAATAGAATCCTTGTCCGAAGCGGGCGCCGATGACACGGGCGTGATGCGCTTGTTCGGCGGATTCGATGCCTTCGATGACCAAGAACTGGCCGAGTTCGTCGGTCAACGCGGTCAGAGCCCGCGCAATGGCGCGGCCGGTGGGTGTGTGTAGCGACGAACCGACTGCGCGGTCGGCCTTGAGCCCGTTGACTCCGAACGACAGCAGATGCTCGGCGGGCAGCCAGGGTCCGCCGATGTCGTCGAAGACCACAATGTAACCGCGCTCTTGCAGGTCGTTGATGACCCGGGAATTGATCAGTGCTGTGGTTGGAACTGCGACGGTCTCGGTGATCTCGAGAACGATGGACTCCGCTGCGATGCCGGCGGCAGTGGCCACCTTGTCGATACGGTCGGCGCAGTCCGGGCGGTAGAAGTGGTGTGCAGACATGTTGACGGCGACCTTCACATCGGCGGCATCGGTGTCAGTGGTTCGCCACCGCCGCAGATCGTCGAGCGCACGCGCCAACATGGCCAGATCGAAGTCGATGATCAGGTCGGTGTTCTCGATCAACGGCACAAAGGCGCCCGGCGGGAGGACGCCGAGGGTGGGGTGGAGCCACCTCGCCAACGCTTCCACTGCCGTGAGGTCGCCGGTTTCCAGGTCGATGATCGGCATATACCAGGGCACGATCTCGTCGTTGGCGACCGCGGTTGCCACCTCGCGGACGCCGATCTCGATCGTCGACACTGCGTTGTCGTGGGGCTCTGCATTGATCAAACCGGTGGTTCCGAAGTGGGCCCCTTGCGATCGAGCGCTATCGAGCGCATCTCCCGCAAGGATGGCGCACCGCGCGAGCGCCGCGACGTCGATGGCCCGCTCGGAATGCGGATCTTGATCAATGACACACAGTGAGGCCACCGGAAGGCCCTCGCGTCCGAGCAGTGGGATGCCCGCGTAGGCGCGAAACCCAACCTCATGCATGAGTGTGATCAGCGTGGAATCGTCAGTTCGGTCGGCAGCGTCGGCAATGACTATCGGGGCATTCCCGGCGACGACGCTGGCGCAACCAGACAGGCGCAATGGCACGACCAAGCCGGCGCTGATTCCGTGCGCGGCGATGGTGTATTGGTAAGCGCCGTCGATCACGTTGATCATGGCAACCGGACATCCCGTGACCTGAGCAGCCAGCTCCACAACCGCCGTCAGCCCAGGCGTTGGCGACATCTGCGTGTAGTGCGACGCCGAGCGTGCGCGGCGGTCCTCATCGGTCATGGCCAGACTCCTCGGGGTCTCAGGGGTTGAGTCTGCCGAAAGTATGAGTATTACCGAATACTTGACAGGAATGGGGCCACAACGCTCCTTTTGGGGTGATGGCTGTGCCTGCGCCCGACCGCTGTCCCCGAGCCACGCACGGGTGTCGCATCCTGCCAGGTCAGGCTGCGTCAGTGAACCAGTCGCTGGGCGGTGGTTCCGGATCGGGTAACTGTTCGAGTTCTGCAATCCATCGTTGCTCCTCGGCGTGCCAATCCGGATGTTCGGTCTGCCAGTTCGCCTCGAAGAGTTCTTCTTCGGCTCTCTGTCGAAACCAAGCGGCGTGTGCTTCTTCGGCTTCGTCTTTTGCGCGCAGGGCAGCCACGGTCTCCTGGAAGTGACGTTCAGGAAAGTGGGTGTCGTTGGGAGTGAGGGGGTCGTCGGTGCCGCGTTGGCGCCACCCGACTCGACCCACCCACCCGGGTGGGCCGGTTTCGGAGGTGATGATCTCGGTGATCCAGCCGTGCTCGCCGTCGTGTATCTGTCCGTGGTCGGGGTCGCAAACCAGGGTGAGGACAGTGATGTCGGTGTAGCCGCCGTTCTTCCATTCCCGCATATGGTGCACGGCCGTGCGAGTGGCGGGCTGGTCGCATCCGGGGCGGGAGCAGCCGCGCTCGGCAGCGATGAGGGCGATGCGTTGGTCGGCGGAGGCCAATCGCGCTTCGCGACCGAGAAACAGCGGCCGATGCGCGTTGTCCAAAAGTGCGAGGAACTTTCGGCTGGAGCCGGCGAGCGCCAGCGCGTCCCGGACTGGAAGGGTGCCGCCGGAAGCGGTGGTGGCGATCCCTGTCTCTTTCTCCAGCTCGTCCAGGGTCATGGTGACCACGACCTTCGCGGCTTGCCCTCTGTGTTGGCCCACGGCCCGCGAGCCCACCGCGTGCTCGAGCATCCGGTGGAATGCGTCGTGGTTGCGTTGCTCTTGCGAGCGGTCGTCGCGTTCAGCGGCGGCGGCGAGCGCGTCGGTGTCGGCCACATCGCCATCGCCGCTCGGGGATTCCGGGTCAGCGGGATTGTTCATTCCCGGCCGGGCCCACTTCTCGGCCACGACATCCCACAGTGCCCGGGTCGCCGGGGTGAGGGTGCCGGAGATTCCGGACATGTGATCAAAATCGGGTCCTGACACCTTGAATGCTCGTGTGCGGGCACGGTCAGCGTCGTCGGTGAACTCGCCGTCTGGGTTGAGGTAGGCGATCAGTCGTTGGGCAGCTTTGGTCAGGTCCTCAGGCGACATGGTGCGTGCGTAGGCTGCGAGATCAGCTTCGACCTTCGACCACACCTCTGGGACTCGTAGAACTCCCGGAAGCGCCTTCAAGGTCTTGTGGATGACTCGGTAATGCGCAAACTCGATGGCACCGTCGGTCATCGCAGCAGCGGTTGCCGGGTAAGGAGCCGGGAGCAGGTCACCGGAGAGCTCCCGGCGGTAGCCGATCCGCTCGGCGGCTTTGTAGCGTGCGCCGGCGTGATCGACGTTGAGCCGCAACAGAGATGACAGGTACTTACCCGGCTTCAACCCGCGCTTGGCCGCGACACCACGCTCGCGTAGTTCAAGCGCCCACCGCACCGAGAGTGCGTCCTCGCGGCGCCGCCCGGTCTCGACCACCTGAGCGGTCTCGACCACTTGCTCGTCCGACAACGTCGTCAGCGACACCTGAGTCAGGCGCTGTGAGATCGCTTCGCGCGCAACGACCAACTCGGCGGCATCCATATGCTGGATGGCGTCGATAAGGGCGCCCTGTTCGCTCATGTGTTCGAGTATGGCAGACGCCTCTGACAATCAGATCGATGCAGGTCAACCGACTGTGAGCGGCGGCATGAGCGGTCATCAAGCGTCCGCTTCGCGGCTCGAGAATAGGCGGCCTCGGTCAATGGCTTCCGCTGGTTCGTTCCCACCTCCAGGAGGCCGGCCGTCGGATACTGCCCGGCAGCGCACGATCGAGGTCCATGCACGGCGCGATGCGATGTGGTCAGTGATTCTCGCGCACGATTTCCGGCAGACGCCATGTCATGTCGAACCACGGCTCGAGCGGGCCGTACAGACGCAGCACCGGCCACCACGACTTACCCGGCAGGGTCGCGATCCAGTTGCCCTCGCTACCTTCGGTGCGGTCGGGCCGAACCAGAGCACGCACGAGCCGTCCTCGTCCATCTGGAGTTCTGGCGACTGGCTTGCCACCGCTGGGTAGGTCGCCGACTGCAACAATGACCGGGTTTGGGTGTCGTAGACGTCGACCGCCCAGAAGTTCTTCGCCGGCGGGTTGGTGGGGATTTTCAGTGAGTAGGTCGCGGCGCCGTCAAGGAGCGCACCGTCTGCATCTTCTGCCGTGTAGATGTATGCGGAACCGGCACCGACCTGGGCGTGCGCCATCGCCGGGGTGATCACTGTTGCCGCATAGTGAAACAGAGTGCGGGCATTAAGATTGCGTGCACCGCCGTTAAGGAACTCGTAGCTGCCGCCGACGAACGCGTTCTTCCACGACGACCCTTCCCAGCGGAACGTTTCGGGGTCACGGGGTGTGTAGAGAATGGCGCGCGCCATCGCTGCGCCGGTGCGAGCCGCATTGTCAAGGACACCGCGTAAGCGTTCGTCGGGTGCGAAGGGCTTGTCGTGCACGATGCCGAGCGCGGCCAGGGTACCGGCGCGTTCAGGGTCCAGCGCGGCGGCGGGTTCCTCGGCGACAAGTTGGGCGATCTCTTCGAAAAAGGTGAAGTCGTTGGAGTGAACGGTATTGATCGGTAGTTCGGCGACGTTGATGAATGTGTTCTCCGGGGCGGCGGCAGCCTCACTGAGACGGTAGATCCGGGACTGCTTGATGGCGGAAACACCGCCGAGCGCCCGGATCACAACGAAGTTCGAGTACGTCGGGCTCTGGTAGTTGTAATAGCCGCCGGGATGCTCACCGTCATAGTCCGGGGGCAGGAACAGATACTTGCCGCCCGCGCCCTCGTCCGGGCCCGCGATGCCCATGTCCGCAACGTACCGGAACCAGAAGTCATCGACGACGCACAGCGATTGCGGCGGCACCTCAACGGCAGTGGGCCCCCACGCCTTCAGGTCGAGAAACGTGACACCGTAGGTTGTCTCGGTGTTCGGTGTGAGGAAAATCGGATCGGATGTGCACCTAGGGTCGGTGTAGCCGATCTTCCCGGGTGAATCGACACCCGCCGCACGCAGGCCGCGTCGCATAGCGACCAGAGATGCACCCGGGACCGTGTCGAGGAACGCGGTGATCCCGCGCACCAGATCGAGCCCGTCGAAGATGGGTTGAACCGAAGCACGTTCGGGCACGCCGTCGAAGAACTCGAAGTCGCCCAACGGCGTCGACAAGAAGTCGGAAGTGGAGACATGGTCAACCTCAGCCGCCAGTTCCTCCCTTGTCAATCCGGGAACCTTCGTTGCTTCACTCGCCATGACTCATCTCATCTCCTGGAGGGATCACTACCCTCGCGAGCCTGTCAGAGACGTCGGGCAACAACATCACCTTCTTTGTATGAGCCGGCGGCTGCGGAGCTGGTTTGCTGGTGGTGATGTAGGGCGCAGACCTAACTCGTCTTATGATGGTGGTGGCCCTCTCTGAGGGCGAGAAGCGTTCTCCAGAACGGCGGAACCTCAGCTCTGACTCAAGCCCCCCATGGCACCCCGGCAGAACAGACGACCCAGCCAGAAGTTCCACCGCGCATAGTTCGTAGTGCGGTGCACGACTACCGTCCGGGCGGGACGTCGATATTGCGATTGCGGGCGACCACGTTCGCGTGGTCGAGTTCGTCTCGACTGTCATTGTGCTCGAGTTGGTCGCCTTCGGGCGTGGTGCTGACTAACGCCGCTTGTACGCGTGCCCGTAGGTCTTTTATGTGCTCCACGAGTTCGTCGTCGCTCAGGGTTTCGGGCGTGCCATGCGAGTGATCCGTCATCGCCTCAGTATTGCCGAGTCGAGAAGCCCTGATGCGGCATGCCGCGATTACAGCCCTCCGCTGATCACGGGGATCGCCGCATCGATTGCTTCGGCGATCTCGGCCGCGGCCCTGTCGAACTCTGCCGCCGGTTTGCCCAGGGGATCGGCGATGTCCAGGGATGCAGCGTTGCGGTCGGCACTGACGGCAGGGTCGAGGCCGGCTTCGCGGAGGGTGATGATCGTGCGCCAGCGGATCGGTGCCAACTGGCGGGCTGCGGCCCGATGGTCGCGGGCCAGGCATAGGACCAGGTCGCTGTCGGCAATGAGGGGCGGGGTCAGAAAGCGGGACGCGAAGGGGAGCGGGTCGAGGCCTAGAGCCCGCAGTGCTCGGGCGCTCTCGGGGTGCATGTCGTGGCCGTTCATGGCGCGGGTGCCGGCACTGGAGACGGTCCAGCCCAATCCGAGCGCGCTGCTCCGCTGTTCGAGCATGCGCTGGGCAATCGGCGACCGGCAGATGTTGCCGGTGCACACCACAAGAATGTTCACCGGTTCAGTATGCGTGTTTCGGACCCGATCAGCGCTCGGTGGCCGGCCAACGTGGCCCGAGAGATCAGTCGTGCTGTGTCTGAGCACCATTGAGTCGAAAAACTCACGCCGAGGGTCTTGCGAGCGGCACGAGTGGGTGCTAGAACATTTCCCACAGCGATGTGGTCGCGCCATCCAGGTGGCGGGGCCAGGACGATGAGGGAGGTGCCTATCGACGTAGCTTGTGCTTCGTTGCGCCCGGTCAGATGGTCGTGCCGGGGTATGCAACTCAGTAGTCCAGTCGCCACCAGGTGACTGATCCCTATCCATTCGGTGGTGCCGCCCGGACACTCTGGGCGGCACCACCCTTGATTGACCACCCTCTGGTGGGCGGTCACCGCACATGAGTGCCAACCCCGGCCTGCAAGGTTCGCCGGGCCCAGGCAGAATGCAACGCGGCGAGCGTGCGAGCATGTGCCGTAGCGCTCGCTTACGCCTGCACCCAACGCCGGCGGCCACACACGAACCAGAGGGAGACTTCAATGTCGACATACACCACGATTGACGCCGCTATCGATGGCTTCTTGAACACCACTCCCTGGGCGATGGACCTCTTGCTCTTTTTCGTCGCCGGAGTCCAGTGATCTGAAGAGTCGTTAAACCGGTTTTCACTAGGCTCCGCTGATTTCGAAGCGGTCGACTCGCCCGTCTCGATGAAAGAATTGCTACCAGTTATCGCAGGAAATGCGGTGAATTCGAATAATTAATTCGAATTCACCGCATCTGTTGTCTTGGGCCTCTATATGCTGAATTGGCACGATGCTTTATTCCGTACTCAACTCTTATCATAGATAAGTGTGTTGACATTTGAAGGAGTAAGACTCTATGACCTCAGTATTCAGTTTGGACATCCTCAAGATCATCGCATTCGTCATCGAGACATTTGGGTCGTAACCGAACAGTTCCCGATAAAAGCACTCGGGGGTTTTGGATCGTTGACCTGGTCTCCCGGAGCTTCGCAGCCCGGGCGACCAAGTCATTCGCGTTCAGGCGTGACTGGCATACCTAGAAACCAAAACTGTGTGTGTCCTCTCTGAGGGGGCGTAACGTCCGAAGTGTCCCGCCGCCGGTCGCAGGGCTGGGCGCTGATCGTCGAGGTGCTCGCTGGATGGTTGCCGTACTCGGTGAATGCCGCGATTAGCCCGTGCGGCTACTTATGCCCCGTTGCGTGGACCACCCGCGATCTACTGGAAGCCGGCTCAGCCCACGCGGATGCCGTTGTCCGCCAGAAATTCACGGGCACGGCCTATACGACGGTCCGTGGAGAAGGCGTTCCACCGGTCGCCGAGGCCTTCTCCGTAAACGACGTCGCGAAATCTGCTAAAGGCGCCCTTGCCCTCGATCGCACGCTCGAGGCGCTCGCGAACGTTCTCATCATGCTGCCGCTCGGTGAAAGTGGCCATGTCGCGCCAGCCGCTCTGTGAGTCCGCGCGGTCGAACCAGAGCCACCGGTCGGGATCTTCTTCGACGTTGATGGCCATGTCGTCCCCAACCACGTCCGCGTCGGTGGCGCTGCCGTCGTACACCTCGCCTGTGATCAGGTCGACGTACCCACCGCTCGACTCGACGAGAGCGCCCTCGAGCGCGTCGCCGAGCATGTCGAGGTCGATCGGCAGGACGCGTCCTGCCAGCGGCACGCCCCGCAGGTGGGCGAGAATGTCGTCGGCCAGGACCGCATCACCGGCGCTCGCGCGGCTGGTGAGGCGGTTGAGTATAGACAGTGCCACCGGCTCGGCTTGTTTACGGCGTTGCTGCAGTGCCATCGCGATCCCGGTGCCGATCTGCTGCAGGGCGTCGTCGATGTCATGCCCGGTGACCACCGCGAGGAACCGGGCGGAGTCTGCCGTCGCGATGGCGGCGCGGAGTTCGGTTCGGTCGAGTGCCGGCACCTGACCGCGCCCGGGCCAGCGCCCCTGCAGCATTGGGTGTGGCTGGTCGGGCCTCGCCGGAGCCGCGCCTTGCCGGTCGTCGTCGGCCCACCGGCGCCCGTACTGGTCCGGGATGTCGCCCCACCCCCAGTAGGGCAGGGGCTTGGGCGGTTTGATGCCGAGCACCTGCACCGGATCCACCTTGTCGGCACCGATCGCGCAGTGGTGGACCCAGTCATCGCCCAAATCGAAGGTGAATTGGAATTCGTCGCCGGGCTTGAGGATTGCGGCCACTTTCGCCGATGCGATGTCGAGGGGTTCGGTGATGGGTCCATGGATGGAACCGGACATCTCTGCGGCCATGTGCACGTCGGTGACCATTCGACCGTCGGCGAGGACGAACATCGACGAGTGAGACCGGTCCCATCTCGCGAAGGCGTCGTTGACGGCAGTCGCGAAGTCAAGGAAGGTGTGCGCCGGCCCGACGGCGAAGGTTCGGCCCGGCCGGGGCCATAACTCGTCGCCTCGCCCGCCGAGCAGCTCTACTGTCACCGATAACCATGTGCGTGCCACTTCTCCACGATGGCATAGGGGCGCGCTTTCGATGCGCCGAGACTGCGGTAATGAAGTGGCCTACTCGGCCGATGGCTTCGCGGCGGCAGTCTCGGTAGGCGCGACCGACAAACTCCGAAACCAGAACTCGGTATTGTCTCCGCGCCAGCCAACTCGCCCGGGCCGTAGTTGGGGCGGCGACTGCCGTGCACCGATATCGATTGCACCGAGGACGAGTTCGCCATCCTGACGGACCGCCAGAGACACCGAGTTGTTGTCGATGCCCACGTCCGCTGTGAAGTGCGACCACGTGCGTGTCGCCGCCGGAAGCGGTGCCGTGGCGATGGTGCGGTACACACCCGCGCCGGTGCCCCGGGGAGCCTTGCGCTTCCAGACGATCGTTCCCGAACGCCGGACCAGCGTCACTGCGTACAGGTCGTCGGGTGAGCGGTACCCGAACAGGAAATGAACACCGTCGTAATCCTGCTCCGGGGTCCGCTCGGTCTCGGTCGGCTCGTCTGCCCACAGCTCGCAGCTCATCGAAAAGCGGGCGAAGTCGTCGCGTTGGGACAGAGCTCTCAGAACTGCCGACCCGGTCGCTTTCGACGAGCCCGAGTCCGGTGAATTGCCGTCTATCGGGCCGCTCCATCCGCACCCGCCGTCGTGGAACAGTGACCCGCTGGTCACGGTCCAGTCCGGTGACGTGACCGCGCCGTCTGCTTCGGATCGGCGGAGTGCGTACTCATTGGTCACCAGGCCTCGTCCCGCAGCGAACTTCGGCACCCAGCGTGTGTCGGCAGGTGATCGTTGACCTCCACCGCATGCGACGAGACCCCCGGCCGCGATGGCCCCTAGCCCCAGGCCCAACGCTCGTCGTCGAGACAGGTGCTGCGGCATCAGCGGGGTTCTATCTGCAGATCCGTCCACGCCGGGAACGGTTGCGCCGCCGCGGTCCTGCTGCCGATCACGCTGAAGCCACCGCGTCCGTCGCGAGAGGGCACCGTGGCCACCACCGCGCCGTCCACCCAGATCCTGGTCTCCTGCGGCGACACCGTGACCTTGACGCGGTGGGTGGCACTGTCGCGGAGCACCGTGCCGGCCAGTGTTCGGTTGGCGCTGTCGGTGACGGTGGCGCGGTCCCGACTGACCATCAGCCGCACCGATTGATCGGTACCGGAGCCGGTGCGCACCCGCAACCCCGTGGACATGCCGCGGCGGATGTCGATGGCGGTACCGGTCAGCGTGTAGTTCGTCCACTGGTCGGTGCGTTGTGCTGCCCACAGCGCCTCGGTGTAGGTCAGGGTGTCCGCGTCGAATCGAACGATGCCCGAGGCCAATTCACCGTCATCGACAGGACCTCGGAAGTAGCGTCCGGGTTCGAGCCAGCTGCTGTCGACGGCAACGGGGTCCATCGCGGTGACGGGCAGGGTCTGGGCTCCGCGCATGCGGTCGAACAGTTGGCGCTCGGTGTCCCCGCGCTTGATCTCCAGCCGCTCGAGCGGGGTGACCTGTTCGGCGGAGACCGGTGCCGGCGCGATCGCGTGGCTCTGATTGGTGAAGGCGGCGGCATAGTGATCGCGGATGACCTGCGACGAGATCTCGACGGCAGAATTGCTGATGCGCGAGCTCGGAGCCGAGAACGGATAGGAGAATAGTTGAGGTGCAGGAAGGTCGTGAGCAGCGAACTTGCGTTCGGACGCCTCGACGTCGAGGAGCATGCGTTCGCGGAACTGTGCGTCGTCTTCGACCTGGCCGTTGACTGTCTCGTGGGCGGCCATGGTCGGGAGTAGTTGCCCGTTCTCGGTGGTGCGGTAGTGCAGATCGTCGGTATGGGATTGGAAGGACCAGCGTCCGGAGTCATGCATCCGGTTGATCTGTTGCCAGGTCAGGTAGTACGGCTGCCGAGTGCCCACCGATGATGTGATCAGGAAGCTGACGGCGCTGAAGCCGTAGTCGTCGAGGATGGTGTCGGCGTACTTGTAGAGGCCGGAGGTGCCGTCGTCGAAGGTGATCACCACTGATTGCTCCGGTGGGGTGGAGGCCCCCAACAGGTAGTCGGCGTACTGTTTGCCGGTCAAGGTGCGGTAGCCGGCGGTGTGGAGCATCTTCATCTGCGCGGCAAAGGCTTCCGGCGTGATGACGTACTCGCCCGCGTCGGGGTCGGTGCTTATGTCGTGGTAGGTCAGCACCAGGGGAGCCGCGCCGAATCCTGCTCCGAGACGGCCGGTGTTCTCGGCGGCCCACCCTGCGTACAAGGCGGTGTCTTCGGAGGTGAAGGTGGGCGCCGCGGTGTCTTCGCGGAAGCCGATGTACTTCTGCCACCACCAGATACCGACTGCCGAGGCGACGAGTGACATCACGACAGCGATCGCCATAACGCGGACGATGAGCGCTGTGAACCGGTGCCCGACATGCCCGCGGCGGGTGGCTGGTCCGAGCTCGGGCATCAACGCCGCTCCGCGTGACCGGGTGATGTTCGCTTGCGCGGTCGCGGCGCGATCTCGTTCGAGCAGCCTCATATCAGCGTTCCTCGGCTGAGCACAAAGATGTAGACCACGACGGCCAACGCGATGAACGCGACGCTGAACAGTGCGCGCAGGAGCTTCCTGGACTTCAGATTCACAGTGACCTCGACCAGATGTTGCGCCGAATCGTGAGCAATGAGTAGGGGAGCAGCCAGGACAGACAGAGTGTGGAGATGAGCCCCATCAGCGGCCGGTAACGCCACCGGGTCGAGTTGGGGTTGTCGACAGCGAACGCGACGGCCCAGGCGCAGCCCTTGATGAAGATGCCGCCCAGGTAGAGGGCGGTCAGGAGCCACAGTCCGTTGACGGGTGCCCAGATCATGTGCCGGATCGCCATCAGTGGCGCAGCCGCGACCCAGACAGCGTGCCCGTAATAGAGGACGGACGGCTGAAGCCCTCTGCGCCACATGAACGTTCCGGAGAAGCACAGGTTGCGGATGAAGCTCTTCTTCCAGCGCACCTGTTGCTTGAAGAACGCGCGGGGTGACTCGGGCACCACGGTCCACACCTTGGCCGACCGCACGTAGCCGACCCGCCACTTACGCTCGGGGTAGTCGACCGCGGCGACAAAGGGGGACTCGGGGTACTGGTCTTTGAGCGCCCGGCCCCGCCACTTCTGGCCCAGGACGTATCCGGTGAGTTGGCGGTCGGTGGCGAACTTGAACTCGCCGCCGAGAAAGCGGTCATTGGCCCACGCCGGCAAGTAGTTCCAGATGGCGTCGCGGCGGAACACCGCCAGCGGCCCGGACACGCAGGTCACCGACCCGACGGAGGCTTCGGCGGCCTTGACGACGCGGAACGATCCCTCGTACCAGGTGTCCTGGATCTTCGTCAGCAGGGTGGAGTCGGCGTTGAGGGCGCGCGCATGTCCCGACACCGCACCCAGGTCCGCCTCGGACACCAGGGCGGCGACGCAGCGGCGCACCGCGTCCGGTGCCAGGACGCAGTCGGAGTCGGTGAATGCGATCACCTCACCCGTGGCGACCTCGGCGCCGCGAACCAACGCGTTCTTCTTCCCGACGTTGCGCGCGAGTTCGATCAGCGTGAAGTTCAGCTCGGTGGTGAGGTGTCTCAGGATCTCGGTGGTGCCATCGGTGGTGCCATCGGTAGAGGCGTCGTCGACGACGATCACCTCGAGGCCAGGATAGTCCGACTCGACCATCGACCGCACGCACCGCTCGATCACGTCGCGTTCGTCTTTGATCGCCACGAGGAAACTCACGGTCGGCACTGCCTGCAGGGGCGGAAAACTCAGGGGCGCAATGTGGTTGGAATGTCGTGACTCGGCCGGATCTTCGTACCGTGCGTAGGCGAGGACGAAGGCGTAGATGGTCGACGACAACACCGCGAACCCGTACAACATGATCCACGGATCGAAGACGATCTCTGGGAACTGTCGGGCCAGCAGCGCGAACAGCGGTGTCAGCGCGAGTACCGCAATGAGGAACTTGGCGGCTCTGCGGACGTGTGGGTCCCAGTTGTCGAACCATCGACGTCGCCGACGCGGCGCGCCCCACTTGTCTGCATCTATCTGCGCAGCTGACCCCGTGGGCGGCGTCCATGTCGGTACCGACTCGGTCCGCGATGACCGAGCCGAGTGGTGAATTACCATCTGTCAGTGCATATCCGGGATGAGACGGGACTCGGAACGAAAGGTCATGTCCAGCACCTGCGGCCGCCCGGTGTCCTGATCTGAGGTCCACCAATCGGTCTCACCCGGATGGACGGTGTGCACGAGGATCAGGTCTGCCGACTCGGCGGCTTCGCTCGACGAGGTCGGAACCCGCCTGCCGTCAATGGTGATGGCAGGGACGTAGGCGTCCGAGTAGGTGACCACGGCCCCTGCGCGAGTCAGGTCGGTGATGATCTCCAAAGCAGGAGACTCACGCACGTCGGCGACGCCGGGCTTGTAGGCAACACCGACGATGTGCACGCGGGAGCCGGCCATCGGCCGACCCGCATCGGCGAGCCTGCCACGGATCTTGCTCACGATCGTCGACGGGCGTTGCACGATGCCGGCCATCGCCGCTTCGGTGATCGGGGCGCTGCCCCGGGTACGCCGCAACTGCCACAGCAGGTAGTGGGGATCGCAGGGGATGCAGTGCCCGCCGACGCCGGGCCCCGGGGTGAACCGCATGAAGCCATACGGCTTCGTCGCCGCGGCGTCGATGATCTCGGTGATCGGTAGCCCCATCGACTCGGCGACCTCCGCGAACTCGTTGGCGAAGGCGATGTTGACGGCCCGGAAGGTGTTTTCGAGCAGCTTCGCCATCTCGGCGACCTCGGGCGAGGACACTTCGTGCAGCTCGGCAGCAGTGGCGGCCAGGGTTCCTGCGGCGTGATGGGTACATGAGGGGGTGACGCCGCCGACCACGCGCGGGGTGGCGGTGGGGGAGTGACCGCTGACACCAGGGTCGATGCGCTCAGGTGAGAAGGCGACAAACACATCCTGGCCCACCACGAAGCCGCGGTCTGTCAACGGACCCACCAGCAGTTCACGGGTGCACCCGACGTAGGTCGTCGACGTCAGGATGATGCTCTGACCACCCCTGACCTGGGCGACCACGGTGTTGCAGGCCGAGTGTAGGGCCGTGAGATCCGGCGCCTGGCTCTCGTCCACGGGAGTGGGCACGCACACGATGACGGTGTCGGCCTCACTGATCCGGTTCGCATCGAGGGTGAGTTCGAGAAGTCCCGAAGCCAGGTCGGTACGCAGCCTGGTGAGATCGGCCGGTGGAAGGTCGATGTTCGCTTCGGCGATATTGGTGAGGCGTTCGATGGCGACGTCGAAGCCGATCACTCGGTGGCCGGCGGCCACCAACGACATTGCCGTCGGCACGCCGACATATCCCAATCCGACTACCGCAACCACAGCATCGCCCGAACGGTTCATTACTTGCCTTCCGAAATCGCCACGGATCTATTCGGGGCAGGGCGTCGCTCAGAGCGATGCAATCCGGTGACGGAGTTTTCGATCTGACTGAACGTTCGAGAAAAAATGTCGTCCAGATCAGTACCGACGGTGACTCCGCGCAGCTGATGTTCGCGCAGTTTTACGCGACTTCCTGCTTAGATCCGTCGCAAACTGTACTCGAAACAGGCGAAAAACCCCGCTCGAGAAGAGAATTGCCGTTGATTCATACGTTGGGCCCACGGACGGGCCCGGCTGAGTTCACACGGTCTCTGAAATCCAGGAGTTTTCTATTTGACGCACCGCTCATTGAAATAAGAATGGTGATGAAGTTGCAGACAATTCGCAATTCCGGGGTCGACACCCCCGTTGCCGGTCATTTTGGAGAGACGTAAGCGAACTTATGACCGTCACGGTCGCCGATAGCTCATAGTGTCGGCGCGCCGGCCCTCAGTTGACCGTCGACCCGCCACAGGTTCTGCACTCCGGTTCTAGTTAGTTGACTTTCGTTCGCTGAGAACTCAGTCATCGAATGGACGCCAAGGATGGCTGTGCGCAGGCCGTTCCCACTATCTGAGACGGCATGGTTTCGACCGAGGGGTAACGCATCAGTGCCGGTGCCCAGCAATGACATAGACGATCAGAAGTGCCCGAAAGGGCAGGTTCAGTTGGGCTATCAGCGCTCGGGAGATTCGAGTGTCTCGACGTACGGCGGCAAGCGTTTGCCGTCGAATGGCTTGAACCAGTTGTCGAGTGTGGCGGCGGTTCCGCTGTAGTGGCTTGGGTCGGCGTTGCACGCGTCGGGCCCATAGAGGTGGTCGTGATCGGCGCCTGCAAGCAATTCCCGGGCGAGCGTGGACCGCCAGTCGTCCGCCAGGTCGAGGCCATAGGTGTCTTTGTAGAACTGGACGTGATCGAACAGCACGCGAATGAGCAGCTCTTGGGCTACGCAGTCCGGTGGTGACCACTCTCGGGTCAGTCGGGCGAACAGGTCGGCTGCCGCGACTATCAGCTTCTGTATGAATCGAAAGTCATATTCGTGCGCGAAACGTCTGGGTAGGAAGGGCAGGATGGTTCCGTCGGTGGTCAGCGACACTCCGGGATCGGCCATGGACCTGCCTGCAAGGTCTTCGAAGAGCCCATCCATCACGTAGGAGGAAGCAACCCACAACGCGGCAGACAGGGCGTCAGCCTGTTGCTGCTGGACCGCCCGGACGACGGGGTCGCCCTCCTCGGGGTCGACGCCGAGGAGCTCGGGTGGGATACCCGAGACCCGGCGGGCTGTGTGCATGAACGTGGTCGTCGTTTCACCCATTCGAGGCCCCCCAAGAGGATAAGTCGGGTTACGGCGCACGTATCTCGGCGCATAGAAATTCTAATCAAAGGCAGTCTGCCCAAGGCTAGATACTGCTAAACGCGTCGATAATTCGGGAAGGGGTGACCGATCATTTTAATGAGCCACAACAACGTCTGGGGATGGATGCATGAATTTCTTACTCGCACTAACTAGGCGAGCGGCGCCGTCTGGTGGGAAGACCGGCGTGGCCCTTGTTGCCGACGACGTCAGGCACGCAGCGACTGCGGGATGTCCACAGGAGCGGCGGATTCACGCAATTCTGCTGAGAGGGAATCATTTTCGCGATTGAAGTTGCTCGATAATGCGATGACTGAAGGCGCTTCGGCATGGATCTGCTCTCGCACATCAGCGCGCTTGACCATCCGGCCGATTGCCAACGCGACAGCAACAGACACCAGTATCCAGACGACGGCCCCGATGCCGCTCAACCACCACATTTGCAGAATTATGACCATTGAGAACTGGAAAAGATAGCCAGATCTAAGAATTGATTGTTACGGTCATAAATTGACGGGGAATGTCCGAATTCAAGGCATTGTGATTTCCGCGAGCGGCGATGAACCTGCAGAAAATGGCCGCACCTCACGCGCTGACTTCGACCCGTGTGAGGCGCGGGCGTCCAGTCCGGGTCATTCCCGACGTCTGCTCTGACGGTCGTTGCATTGGCAGGTGTGTTAGATCTCTTGCTGGAAGCTGCGCACAATTAATCAATCATGTGACCGACACGTAATCCTTTCGAGGCTGTTTGATGTCCTTTTCTGTCCATACTGAATGACATGTGGTGGATCGCTATTGGTGCCGTTCTCTGGGTACTCGTGGCGATGGTGGTTGCAATGGTCATCGGACGGGTGATCAGCCACGCCGATCTCGAGGACGAAGCGGTTGCGCTCCGCCGGCAAAGTCGAGAGCCGAATCTCCGTCTTCTTCGCTGACAATCGAAACTGCACTTGAGTGCCGGGGCCTCTCTGAGGTTCATACGAACGGACGACGACGCCGAGGTTTTACGTATCAGTCACTGCATGATGTTGTTGCACAACCATCTTGACTGCACGCGCGCGTGCTGAATGGCGGCTACCCCGATATGCGAATCTGGTCGCAGTGGCGGACAATCATTCGAGACGTCCACTGAGGGTCGATCGAAGAGTCGGGGAGTATGAAGAAATTCATCCGTACAGCTATCTGTGCGGCGTTGGCCGCCGCTTGCGTCGTTGTGGGCGCGCCAACGGTGGGCGCCGCACCGGTCGCACCCGACTCGAGCGCCACCTCCAGCGGCGACATCGGATACTGGGATCAACAGTTGGCTCAGCGGGATCGATCGATATTGAACCGGGCTGCGGTGGGAACGGGACGAGAATCTGTGGTGCAGGTGTACTCGAGTGCGATGAGCCGCTCGGTACCTGTGCATATTCGGGGTCCTAAGGATACGTCGACCCCTGCGCCCGTTCTCTATTTGCTCGATGGTGGCGCCAGGTATGCCGACACTGACATCGCCCAGTACCTCGACGATGCTCACGTCAACATCGTGTCGCCGGCGGGTGGTGTCAACGCCTACTGGACGGACTGGAAGAGTCCCGATCCCGATGTGGGTGTCGCCAAGTGGGAGACGTTCATGACCAAGGAGCTCCCACCGGTCATCGACAACATGCTCGGAACCACCGGGCGGAACGCGGTGGCGGGGATGTCACGCGTAGGAACGTCTGCCCTGCAGTTAGCGATCGCAAAACCTGGCCTCTATGACGGTGTTGCTGCCTACAGCGCGTGTGCCAACGTCAGCGATCCTGTCGGGCAGGCGCTGATCCGGATCACGATGAACCACGTCGGGGTGGGAAACCCGGAAAACATGTACGGGCCGTCCAACGATCCGGAATGGGCCGCACACGATCCATGGGTTCACGCCGAACGTCTGCGAGGCACGGCAGTCTTCTTGTCGGCGGGTAGCGGCCTGCCGGGCCAATACGATCGACTGAACGACTCCTACATCGGCGGCGATATAGCCAAATTGGCGGACCAGATCATCGCTGGTGGCGCGATCGAGGCCGTGACCAACGGGTGCACCCGCGCCTTCGCAATCCGTTTGACTGCCCTGGGTATGCGTCCGACCACGCACTTCCGGTTGACGGGCACCCACGCCTGGAGCTACTGGAACGATGATTTCCACGCGTCGTGGCCGACGCTGTCGAGGTCGCTGGGCCTGAGCTGATGCTCGCGTAGTCAGCGGATGAGTCCGGCCGGGTTTACGATCGGTACCAATGAAGTGGATCCGCAGATTGTTGATTGCAATGTGCGTGGGTTTGGTCGTTCTACCTGTGGCGCTGGGGGTTTCGGGCTACCTGCTGTTCACCAAAGGCGATATGGATCCGGTGACCAGGGCAGATGCGATTGTGGTCCTCGGAGGTGAACATGACGGCCGTGAAGCGTACGGCCTAGACCTGGCCGCGCAGGGGTACGCAGACACAGTCTTGCTGTCGAATCCGTATTGGTCCGGTGACAAGGTCATGAAGAAGGCATGCGCTGCCTCCACCCCGGAAGTAGAGGTCGTCTGCTTCAAGCCGCAACCCGGAACCACCCGTGGCGAGGCCATCTTCACCCAGCAGATGGCAGAACGGTTCGAATGGGACCACGTCATCGTCATCAGCTGGCGCTATCACCTCTTGCGGGCACGCTTCGTTTTCTCTGAGTGCTTCACGGGGAAGGTGACCATGACTGGCGTACCGCGCGCCTATGACTTCTCACTGGCGAAGTGGGAGAGCGTTTATGCCTACCAGGTAGTGGGCTTTGTGAAGGCAGCGGTGGTGGGCTGCGATCGTTTCCTGTAGCAATCCTTCACGTGAGCTTGCCGTACACGGTGTAGACAACATGACTGATCAAGTAGGCGTCCACGGCTGCCAGTGCAGAAATCGCCACATTCTGTAGAACGGCCAGAAAGATTGCACCCACTCCCTGCACGGAGATCCGCCGCGGAAGGGCTGACATCACCGCAAACGACGAGCTGGCCCCCGAAAACCCAATCATTGTGGTGGTGACCGACCACGATGTCTGCGACTCGCCTGCCACAGCGACGGCGAGGAGCGCCGCACTGAACGCATTCAGTGCGAGGACTATCCGCTGGTCGCGCCACGGCAACAGTGTGAGGGCGCAGTAGGCGAAGGCGCCGCCAGCGGCGCCACCCAGCGTGACTTGGAGAAGAGGACTCATCGAGCGCCGAGTCGGGCGGTGAGCTGGCCCGCGGCGATCGCGCCGGTGGCGACGAAAACTGTTGCGACGAGATACGCGACGGACATCCAGACGTGAGTGGATGTTGTGGCAACAACGACGGCGACGCTGAGAGCGCCTAGCCCGCTGCAGAAACCGAGCACGAACCAGCGCATAGTTTGTCTATACCCGCCTGCCGACAGCGCACCGAATACCAAGCCTGATACGCCGATTGCGATCAGACTGACAGCGAAGTCGTGTCGAGGACCGGAATACCACTGGTCGAGCAACAACCGTGCTCCGGCGCCGAGGGCACCACCCGTTGCGACGCAAATGAGTTCGCTGCCGCGGAAGACGCGCTGTGGCATACCGCCAGTTTATGGTTGTAAGTGTCGTCGAGCAGTCGAGGGCGATGGGGGATTGGTCACGCCACCCTCTGACACCCCTCAAAACGCATAAGGACCCACGGAGGCCCCGGGTCCGTCTGTGCGTTTATCCGCCCGAGCTACCCGCAAACAGGCTGGTCACGACGAATTGAATGATCTGGCCAAAAACTTCAATGAAGCTGAACAGCTCCGATGACATGTGTGATCCTTTCGACGTTTACTGTCCGGCTGGAAATATACGTATCCAGGATGCCCTAGGAGCAAATTGCTACGGAGCCTTTTCGGCTAATTAGTGTGAGATCAGGACGCTGACGGGTGGAACGGCACGATCGGATATTCACTCCCCAGGTACCGCCTCAATAGTGCTGCCGATTTCGCGTGTGCCCAGGGAGGCCCGCCCGTCTGTGAGCTCTAGTCATCGTCTCGCGTGAACAGGCCACTTTCGCCACGGGTGGGCCGTCGGCTCATAAACTGATTCGCGGGATGCGGCCGACTGGCACACAGCCAACAGCCGACCTGAAGGTCGACGCGTCTGATCTGGCCGAACTCGGCGGCGAGTCGCAACCGGACGGGTGGATACGTCGCGAAGATTACGGACAGGGCCGTCTAAGTTAGGCGGCACCCTCGGTGGCGCCTTAGCTACCACGCGGAGGCGGGCCTGCAGGAAGGCGCCTATGCGGTAGGGGTAACAGGAATCGGACTCAAGTTTAGGGGTGGTGTAACGGATCGGCTGTCGAAGCGATGTAGTGAGCGGTGTGGCCTACCGACAAGCAGGCCCCTGATGCTTGCCCATCGACAAGTCGGCAGATTTGCAGGTTGGAACTAGGTACATCGCACCGAGCGGCGCAACGAATGGACATCGCAGCGCCGCTGCTATATAAATGACCGTAACGATCATTATGCCCGGAACGCCTCGGACCGCTGAGTCAACACCTGGGGTCAAAATCCTGGCAACGGATGATCCAGAATTGGCGAATTGTTGCGGATCGCGCCAGGAATCCCAAAATTATGGGGGGTTGAGATGATGAACTCGTGTCATAGCGTAGTGAAGATAAAGCGACGAACACGTCGCGAATTATCCGAAATGGCAAGAACGTATCGACAAAGCGACTCGATTTTCTGAATCTGTAGATTGTGGCTACCGTCTGGTGAACTGTAGGTTACAGACTCGTTGTCCACCAGCGTTTTTCGTCGCGGGTGAGCGCGATTTCGCTAGATGGTTGGGGGGCATTCATGCAACCGACTGACGCTGAAATTTGTCAATATGTGACACAGGACACGCAATACGAACTAAGGGTGGTAATTTCCGTCCGTTCTGAAGTAAATATGGCGTTTCGACTCGCCGTGCCGAAACATAAGCGCTAAAGTTCGTGCATCTGGCCGAAGGCAGCTGGCATCCAACGGTGAATTAGATAAGTCGAAACACCAATTAGTGATCGTCAATAAGAGATGTGATCCCAAGGACGTTGTCCAGGGTTAGATCCCGACAAGGTGTTGGGGAGGCAGGAATGACACGAAGTACGCGGGTGATCAGTGCTGACTGGCGCAGCGCACCGCAGCCGCCGCCACTCTCGGTGCGACCAAGGGTAAAAACCTGGGCTGACGCGTACGTCAAGCGCGTTCAACTGACTGATGTGGCAATCATCATTACTGCCGTGCTGGGTGCTCAGCAGATCCGCTTCGGTTTTCCTTCGGTTATCGATCCGGTCGGACGGTTCAGCACGCCGGGAATCGTTGTTTCAGCGGGTTTTGTGCTCGCCTGGGTGATCGCGCTGCGGGTTGTACAGAGTACGGATCGTCGAATCGTCGGGTCGGGTGCCGAAGAGTACAGCCGAATCGTACGGGCGTCGTTCGCCGTGTTCGGCCTCTTGGCAATAGTGGATTTACTGTTCAAGTGGGACGTGGCGCGAGGACTTCTCGCAATTGCGCTCCCTGCCGGCACATTGGGACTGCTATCAGCGCGGTGGCTCATGCGATGGAATCTGGCTAGAGGGCGACGGAACCGACAGAACCTGAACCAGGTTCTGATCGTTGGTAGCCCTGAATCGGCAGCACCGCTTGTCAGACACCTAGACCGCAACCCAGGCCTGGGGCTTGAAGTCGTAGGTTTGTGTGTGCCACCAGGCCACGCTTCGAGGCACAGAGAAGTTGTGACGATCGGCGGGCGTGACCTGACCGTTTTCGGAGACTGCGCAGACGCCCGAGATGGAGTAGCGAAATCCGGCGCCACCGCCGTGGCAGTCACGTGTGCTGAGACGCTCGGGCACTCGGTGATGCGAGAACTCTCCTGGGATCTGGAAGGCATGCATGTAGACCTGCTCGTCGCCCCTGGGGTAGCGGATGTCGCGGGCCCCCGGATGCTCGTCAGGCCAGTCGCCGGTCTACCACTGCTGCACATAGATAAACCGCGCTACGAGGGGGCAAACAAGTTCTTCAAGGCGGCTTTTGACCGTCTCGGCGCCATAGGCATTCTGATGATTCTCGCGCCGGTGATGGTCGGGTGCGCGCTAGCGGTGAAGTTCAACTCCAACGGACCCGTGTTCTACCGGGCTGAACGGATCGGACTCAACAACGAGCCCTTCCAGATGTGGAAGTTTCGAACCATGATAGACGGTGCAGATAAGCAAAAGTTCGCTTTGGCGCAACGAAACGAGGGTGCAGGCATCCTCTTCAAGATGCGAGAAGACCCGCGCGTCACAACCGCGGGAAAGATTCTGCGTAGGTATAGCCTCGACGAACTTCCCCAACTTTTTAACGTCGTGACTGGATCGATGAGCTTGGTGGGGCCTCGGCCACCACTCCGGGATGAGGTCGAACAGTACAGCGAACTCGTAACGCGTCGCATGCTGGTCCGTCCAGGAATGACCGGTCTGTGGCAAGTGTCAGGACGTTCTGACTTGGACTGGGACGAGTCGGTTCGTCTGGATCTTTCGTACGTTGAAAATTGGTCCATTATGCAAGACGCTATGATCCTCTGGCGCACAGCGCGCGCTGTGGTGAGGAGCGACGGTGCGTACTAAGGCACCCACCAAACTACGTGAGTCTACCGAGAGAATCTGTAGTTCGCTCTTCTTTGCCAAATGTATTCTCCGCACAGGCGCCGATAGAGTCGGAATAGATCCACAAGCTGGCATTACCGACACCGGAGCCAGCTGTATGCCGACGTCAGGAAGAGTTACCAGGCAGCCTACCTATTTTCGGCGGCGACGAACTCCCCACTTAGGGGAGACCGCCGATTGGACGGCACCCAATCGCGCAAGCGAATCGACGTCTACCGGGTCCGTCGTTCAAACCGCTTTCGTTCTCAAGGTGCAAGATCCCATTACACCGAACATCCAATTGGTTCCCCTTGCGGCATCCAATGAGCTGAGATCCGTCTTGCGCGACTCCGCCAATAGACTAATGACATAGGAGGAATTCTAATGCGTATGACCGTCCTTGGGACTGGGTATCTCGGTGCGACGCATGCGGCGTGCATGGCCGAACTCGGGCACGACGTTCTGGGCGTCGATGTCGATCCCTCAAAGCTTTCAAAACTCCAGGCTGGAGACGTGCCATTTTATGAGCCCGGACTCGCGGAGGTGTTGAAGCGGAACATCGATGCAGGGCATTTGCGGTTCACCTCATCGTACGAAGAAGCAGCGGAGTTCGCTGAAGTTCACTTCCTTGCAGTCGGCACTCCACAGAAGCGCGGTGAGTACGCTGCGGATCTACAATATGTCGACAGTGTGATTGAGAGTATCGGACGTCTAATCACTCGGCCGACGGTGATTTTCGGCAAGTCAACCGTCCCTGTCGGTACTGCAGAGAGGCTAGGGCGTCGCGCACGCGAATTGGCGCCCGCGGATGTCGAGGTTGAAGTTGCGTGGAATCCCGAATTTCTTCGTGAAGGGCACGCCGTCGAGGACACACTACGTCCTGACCGTCTCGTGATCGGCATCGATAAGACGCGGCCGAGTCGAGCTGAAGAGCTGGCACGTCAAATCTACGAGGACACGATAGCGTCGGGAACGCCGTTCGTGCTCACGAATCTCGCGACAGCTGAGCTTGTGAAGGCGTCCGCAAACGCTTTCCTCGCGACAAAGATCTCATTCATCAACGCTATTGCTGAAGTATGCGAGGCAGCTGGCGGCGATGTAACGGAACTCGCAGACGCCATCGGTCATGACGACCGAATTGGCCGGAAGTTCCTTAACGCTGGAATAGGTTTTGGCGGCGGATGCCTACCTAAAGACATCCGCGCTTTTATGGCCCGCGCAGGTGAGCTGGGAGCCGATCAAGCTTTAACTTTTCTTCGCGAAGTAGACAATATTAATATGCGTCGTCGGACCCAGGTCGTCGAATTAGCGCGACAAGCCTGCGGAGGGGGTTTTCTTGGAACGCGGGTGGCTGTGTTGGGCGCGGCGTTTAAACCCGAGTCAGACGATGTTCGAGACTCGCCCGCGCTGAACGTTGCCGGCCAAATCCAACTACAAGGCGCTGCAGTGTCGGTTTACGACCCCAAAGCAATTGAGAACTCACGCAAGTTATTCCCGACACTCGACTATCGAACCTCGCTGCGAGAGGCGTGCGAGGGCGCTGACGTGGTTCTCGTTTTGACTGAATGGAGCGAGTTCAGACAACTAAACCCATCTGAGTTGGCAGGGCTGGTTCGTTCAAGACGAATAATCGACGGTCGAAACTGCCTCGACGCTACGCAGTGGGTTGAAGCCGGGTGGAGGTACCGCGGATTGGGGCGAAAAATGCAAGCGGATTGGAGCGTCTAGATGTCCACGGTAGCGACGCCCGAAGCTGTTCGTGTGCTTCACGTAGGTGTGGTTGGCGACTTGCCGGGAGGAATGGCACAGGTCGTCGCTGGCTATCTTTCGTGGCCGTACCCGACCTGCATTGTTACCGCTCTTCGTTCTACTCGTGGCAAGCGCGACCCGCTCTCACCCGTCCTCTGGCTGTTGGCTGCTGCTCGGCTCATCACAACTAGGATTAGACAGGGGCGGATCGTCACCATCTTCCACGTATCTCAGGGCGGATCGTTCATTCGAGAGGGGTCCCTCGCTTGGTTATCGAAAATAATTGGGATGGCTGTTGGGATTCACATTCACGGCAGCAGTTTCACTGACTTCGCATCGAAGCATCCACGCATTGTTGCAGCTTCGTTACGCTCGGCAAATACGGTGTTCACTCTCACGGATGCGACTACCGATGCGGTTCGGACGAACGGGTCCGGCGTGAGGCGCGTGCTTCGGGTACCCAACGCTGTTGCGATACCCTCAGAATGGCCCAGGAAGAGTGACCTCATTCTGTTTGCCGGCGAGGTGGGGTGGAGAAAGGGAGCTGACGTTCTTCTTGACGCCTGGAAAGAACTGGCGCCTCAGCACGAAGGGTGGGTTCTGGTGGTTGCGGGGCCGGTCACTATGGACCTCGCGCCATATGAAGACATCCCGAACGTAATCGTCCCGGGATCACTCCCGCACTTCGAGGTGGCCAAATTGCAGGCGCAAGCTTCGATAGCGGTCCTTCCCTCTCGTGGCGAGGCACTTCCGATGTTCTTGTTGGAGTCTATGGCGCAGCGTTGTGCCATAGTCGCTACTGACGTTGGAAGCGTCGCGAACTTGCTGGAGGGCGCCGGTATCGTCGTTGATACCGGTTCGACCGCTCAGTTTGCGACTGCCCTACGCAAGGTTATCGACGATGATTGTCTTCGAGCCGACATGTCTGAAAAATCATTAATGAAGATCCGCAATGAGTACTCGTCAGACCGCTGTGCATCAACCCTGGAAGATGAATGGATCCGGATGGACAGCACGACCAACAGTGCGCGGGCCTGCAATGGTTGAGGGCGGCAAGTCAACCAAGCCAAGAGCCGTCCTCGCGGCTTCCACGGGCGGTCATCTGGCTCAGCTGGTCCGGTTGCAGCCGACGCTACCAATCGCTGAGGATCCAATTTGGATTACCTTTGATCACCCTCAGTCGAGGTCCCTCCTTGAAGGCCAGAGAGTCCACTATGTGCCCTACATCGCGCCGCGAGATTTCAGAGGAGCTGTCGCTGCATCGCCGAAAGTTCGTCGCATCCTCGCCGATTCCGACTACCAGATCGCGGTCAGTACAGGTGCTGCAATCGCCGCAGTGGTACTGCCTATGGCGAGAATGCAGCGACGCGCAGCTTGGTACATTGAGAGCGTATCCCGGTTTGATGGCCCGTCCCTCACCGGCCGGATCGTCGCAAAAGTACCGGGTATCAAAACCTTCACGCAGCATAGGGCGTGGGAAGACGGTAAGTGGACTCACCAGTTCTCAGTCTTGCAAGATTACACAGCAGCAACCTCTAAGACACCCGCTCCGACGGGACCTCTGAAGATATTTGTAACTCTAGGCACGATACAGCCTTATCGATTTGATCGACTAGTTGATCGTTTGCTTGCTGTAGTTCCGGGCGACAATGAATTCGTTTGGCAGATAGGCGAAACAGTCCGTGAGGACTTGCCAGGCCAAGTCCACCGCACGATAGCGGCGCACGAAATGCAGCGGGAGGTCCTCGAATCTGATGTCGTGATAAGTCATTCAGGAGTTGGGTCCGCAATGCAGATCATGGACCTAGGAAAGTGCCCCGTCCTGGTCCCACGACGGAGTCAGTATGGCGAGCACGTCGATGATCACCAGGCCCAGATCGCCCGCGAACTGACAGTCCGGTCACTGGCAGTTACGGCCGAAGCAGATGAACTGACGCTGGATCATTTGTTGCTATCCACACGATCGAGCATCAGTCGGACCGTACTGAAGACGTAACAGCAGTATTCTAAGAACTCTGGGCATGGCTGTAGTCAGGTCAAAACACGAAGCGTAGGAGAGGATGCAATGGCTACACACCCTACAGAAAGTGCCGTGCAGCCGGGTACGAGCCGAGCGAACTGTCCGGCACTCGATTGGCAGGTGCTGATTCCCGCATACAATGCCGAAGCTACAATAGTGAATACCGTTGAGTCGGTTCTGCGCCAAAAGTATTCTCCCTCTCAAATCATTGTCTATAACGACGGGAGCACGGATGAGACTGCTGCCGTGCTCGACCGCTACCGCGATAAGTGCAAAATCATCGATAACACAGATAACTTTGGTGTTGGTGTTGCTAGAAAGCGATTAATCGCAGAATCCTCGTCGTCCTGGATACTAATTCTAGATGCTGATGACGCTCTCGTGGGTAATGCCAGCGAACTCCTCACCCAGGCGGTGGCGCAGTACCCGAAACTTCAGGTGGTCGGTTTCGCTGAAAAGAAACTAGGTCAGGAGCAAGGGGGCCCTTCGCCAACTCTTCGCAGCTCACCGACGTATGACAGCATCTGGCAGAAGAACCCATTTGTTTCGTCGGCAACACTAATAAGTCGGGAGTCGGTTCTTGTAGCTGGGGGTTTCAGTAGTCAACGGAGACTGGTCGACTACGACCTCTGGTTGCGAATGTTTCGTGATGGATCAACTCGCGGAGCGGTCTTTAACGAACCCCTAGTGCTAAGAACGATCAGCGCGGACACTATTACCGGTAATGTCGTTGCTGCTGTAGCGGAACAGAAGCGGCTAATCGACCGAGAACTGACGGTTGCCGGAGGAATACGGGTATCCCGCCATCGGATGGTCAAACGTTCCCTAGAGCTATGGGCACGCGGTTACGTGCGACACCTGAAGTACGGGAAATCGCCGGGCGAATACTTGCCGATGGATAAAATCTATACCGCGCCGTTGCTGAGCGTCTTAGATCGCATGGTGCGGAATAACTTAGTTGGAAATCAAGTTCTGAGAATACTGAGTATTCGCGAGAAGCGTGAGCAAACTCCTCAGGAAAACCGAGGTATCAATTTGTTTGTTGATTTTAACGGTAATCGCAAACGCCCGACGATTCAGGTAGTACTCGCACTATTTCGCTTGGCCAGGAGCGTACGCGGAAAAAAACGTGGTCGCCTCAGGTCGATGCTAGCTCTCCCTCTTATTGCGCTATACCGAATGGTTTCGATGTCGGTCGCAGGAATTGACTTGCCCGTCGGGACCGTTGTGGGGCCAAGGTTGTCGATCCACCACGGGTTCGGACTAGTAGTGAACAAGAATTGCCGACTGGGAAGTGACATAACACTCAGGCACGGGACGACGTTGGGTAGTCGCTATAGCTCAACGGACTGCCCGACTCTTGGTGACCGCGTGGAACTCGGGGCAAACGTTACGATCCTCGGGAGCGTCGTCATCGGTGCCGACGCCGTTGTCGGCGCAGGGAGCGTGGTGTTAATAGACGTGCCCGCGATGGCGACAGCTGCTGGCAACCCGGCACGAATAGTTCGAAGATCTGCGGGAGCAGAGGACTAGATGCCCACATTCGGAACGTCCCAACTGCGACCAGGTCTCGCTACCCTTGGTGCTGCGACAATGTTAGCCGCGGTGCTCGGAGTTTGTTCGTCCGTTAGCACACCGCTCGCTCTCGTCGTATTGGCAGGGCTGTTGTTGACCCTTTTCGCAAACCTTTTCGGCGCAGTGCACACCGCCATAGTGTTGATTCTGGCGGGTCCTTTGGTGCTGACCCAGATTAAGTTCGGTGGTCTTACCTTGGATAACGCAGTTACGCTTGCGGGTTTGCTTCTACTGGTTCAATCGATGATTTTCCAACAACCCGGAACGCGCAACCGTATGCGCGAGTCGCTGGGTATATACCTCGCAGTACTCGCTTTCGTTGTTGCGTTCTCTGCGCTGGCTAATCCGGGTGACGCAAAACTAGCTTCGGTGCTCAGATACTTGACACTCGCGTTATTGGTCTATTATCTGGCTAATAATAACGCTGAATTAGTTAAATTCTCACTGAATGCGCTCCAAACACTCTTAATAATTGGCGCAGTTAGTGTTATTGTCCAGCCATTCGTCGGTTGGCCAGCGCCCTTTGCTTCAAAGGAGGGTGTGATCGGTGCCGCTCGCTACGGTGGGCTGTTTGGGCACCCGAATTTCGCAGCGTACCCACTTTTGCTTGGCGTGCTCGTGATTATCTTAATTAACCGGCATCGTTTTGGAACCCAGATCGCTCTTTGCACAGTGCTGATGGGGGCCGCGGCGATGACCGGTAGCCGCACCGCGGTTTTGGTTTTTGTGATTCTGTTGGTGTGCATCGCGGTCCGGAGCGGTCAGATACTGTCGAGATGGGTGCTTGGTATCTTGGTGCTTGCAGTCCCCTTTGCGGGCGTGGCGACATCGAGGTTTGCAAACCTTGTTTCGTCTGGAGGTGTCGACGGAGACAATGCCGGCGGGTGGCGAATAACGCAGTGGCAGTTTGCGCTCGACCTGTGGCGCGAAAACTGGCTATTTGGTGTGGGCTGGGGCAATGCGCAGAATCTGCTGCCATCGAATCTCGGAGTACATAGTGCTTATATTGAAGTTCTGGCTGAGACAGGAGTCTTTGGGTTCCTGCTGTTTGTCCTCGCTGTTTTCTACCTAGTAGTTAAGTCGGCCTCTGATTGGCGTGTTCTTACGGTTGTCCTGTACCCAGTTCTTACGGGAGTCTCAGATCGAACACTTCTTTATCCAAGTATTTTATGTGTACTTGTTGTTGCGGTGATGTACTTTCGGCAGTTCGCAGATGACGGTGGTTCGAGATTGGTGAATGGCGGAGCAAACGAGGTCCGAACAGCGTCGACCGAGAGAGCGCAAGCGGTTGGACGGGTAGGAGCGAGGGGCCGTGGTTCATGCCCAAACTAAGTGTCTGCTACCTGGCCGTACAAAACCCGGACTACCCGCGGAATAGGCGCGTCAGAGCCTACCTGAAGGGACTCGATTGCCAGGTGATACCTCTAATACTCAGCTCGGACGGCGAACGACGACGAGTTACGAGGTGGCTGGATTACATCCGAGAAGCCTGGAGGCAAGGGAGGGGGCATGACATATATGTTCTCTCTGAATTCTCGATGAAGTTCGCTCCGTTTGCCTACATCTGGGCGCGACTGAATCGCGCCCCACTTATAGTTGATGCGTTTGTGGGAATTTATGAAACTAAGATAGATGACTGGAACGCGCACCGGACAGACTCCTTGCGGGCCCAACTTTATAAATTGCAAGATTTTCTCGCCTACAGAGCAGCCGATTTGATTCTAATTGATAATTCGTATCGGGCATCTCGGTTGGTTGAGCGTGTTGCGGGGATCCGTGTAGTTGATCTCCCAGTCGGGGCGCCGGTCTGGTGCAGTGAGGTTCGAGCGACCGCGCCGGCAACAGGTCAAATTAGGGTTCTGTTCTACGGAAACTTCCTGCCACTTCATGGGGCCGAAGTGCTGATTGATAGTATTGCTCTTCTCGGAAACGAGGTCAATATATCGCTAACATTAATAGGTGGGGGACCACGCCGAGAAATCGTAATGCAGCAGGCCGCCGATCTGGGGATTCTTGACAGGTGCGAGTTTCGCGACCCGGTGCCAGAGTCTGAACTCGGTATGTTTATCGATGACGCTCAGATTGTCTGCGGTGTCTTCGGGACATCGGAGAAAGCAGAGTCGGTCATCCCTAATAAGGTTTGGCAAGGTTTGGCGTCCGGCAGGCTGGTCGTTACGAGAGAATCTCCAGCATTGGATGAATTGATGCCAATTGTTCCCAAGCAGATAGTGCAGGTGCCCGCCGGCGATGCCGCTGCACTGGCTGAGAGTTTCACGTCCATTTACAGGGCCGGAGAATACGGGGTGTATTTCGCAGATGCGAATGAAGAGTTAAACTCGTTTGTCGCGTCGCGTTTTGCTTTTTTCGACGTTTCCGAGAATATTGTTCGTAGGGTTCGACCACTTAAATCGAGTCGCAGTTGACTAGCCTGGCGTTGGCAGTTGTTTGCCTGGGCGTTGTTTTCTTGGTTGCAACTTTAGATGCCCAAAACCCTGTCTTGTGCGACGTATTCCATCCGTCGGACGTGACCTCCTTCGAACGTTCCCATACGCAA
Source organism: Williamsia sp. 1135 (assembly GCF_002095395.1). Lineage (GTDB taxonomy): Bacteria > Actinomycetota > Actinomycetes > Mycobacteriales > Mycobacteriaceae > Williamsia. Next base: position 27,031 of record NZ_MJEI01000078.1, on the reverse strand, counting down.
GTTGATGAGCGGACGCGAATCATTGACTATCACACCGAACCCGCGCATTGGGCAATGAGTTCTCTATGGTTGCGGGAGTCACCGACCGCAGTCGCTCCGCGCAGAGTGGAGTACGCACTTGGGACGGCGCAGTCCTATGCAGGCAACGCGCAAACGACTACCTACAATTGGTCGATACGGGGCGTGAACTTTCCGACAGTAACCAAGGGGCGTTGGCTCATCGTCTCTCAATGGCACCAGACATACGCAAATTGCCCGCCAAATCTTGCTTTGGAGGTGTTTTCGGCCGCCAGTGTTAATCGTTTGCGGCTGGTTGTCCGTGGCGGCACCCTGGATACCATGAATTGTTCATCAGCTGACTCGAGATCATTCGATCTGGGTCTGTTCGAAAACAATACCTGGCTGATGTTCTCGATGAAGACGACCTGGAGCTCGTCTAGGGAAGGTGGCGCCTTATCTCTACATGTGAACGGGCGAAGCTTGCTGGACCTCAATCGGATCGCAAATCTTTACACTGGCCAGTCGTCGTACATGAAAGTGGGGTTGTACTCATCCGACCGAGATAATACTTTCCGTCTGGAAGTTGGCCGTAAAGTCTCGATAGAGCCACTTAGATGCGTTAATGGTCAGGTTTAAATGAGACTCGAGGTCTAACAAGATGGTAATCGCGAACTTTGGCACCTATGACGTGGCGAACTATGGAGATTTGCTGTTTCCCGCTATTGTTGCTGCGGGCACGGATACGAGTATGAAGGAAAGTTTACTGGTGTCACCTGTGGGTGGCAGGCCCTATTCGGACGTTCCCAGAAGCGTAGGTTATAGGCAAGTGATGTCAGGCCTCGATGTGGTGGTGGATGCCGTGTTCGTTGGCGGCGGAAACGTAGTACATGCCAGGCCTTCTAGTCTGTTTGAATACAGGACGACAGCGCGCTGGGCGTATCCTAGACTGTGGGCCGGGGCTACAGAGTTTGCGGCCCGGCACAAGGCGCCTCTGATTTTCAATGCGCCAGGTGTGCCGCGCCGTCCTGGCCCGTCTGTAGGAAAGCTAATGGCAACGCTTTTCAATACTGCGGACTATGCTTCAGTGCGCGATGAACGAAGCGCTGAGTTTCTCAGTGATGCGGGTGCGAAGAACGTCAGGATCGTGCCTGACACGGCGTTGAATTTGCAATCTGTGTTTGGCCCGTTGGGCGAACTTCCGCCGAGCGATTTCATCTCCAAGTTCGCACCGGGCGGGTACGTCGCGGTTCACGTGAATGACAGGTACGGCGGAGTTGACGTTGTCCATCTCGCTGCCGTTTTGGATCGAATAGGCTCGAGTTTGGGTCTGCCTCTCGTACTAGTCCCGATCGGGTTGTGTCACGGTGATTTGAACTACGCAGAGAAGGTTGCTACACACACCAGTTGCAGATCGATTGTTCTGCGCAACAATGCGAGCGTGCGTGAGATCGCAGCGGTGCTGGCGCGGAGTTCGCTCTACGTAGGGTCCTCGCTCCACGCATACATAACAAGTGCTGCTTACGGGGTTCCGGCGTTCCTTGTTGCAGACTCTTCCTATCAGCATAAGTTTTCTGGATTGCTGAAGCTTATTTGTCACGAGGACCGCTTGCTGCTGAGTTGGCCTGACGTGATCGAACGCCTGAGCGCGTGCAGAATCACCGATACCGAGTCTGCAGGTTTGGATGCGGCCATCGTGCGCGTAGAAGATCACTGGTCGTCGATCAGGAATTTGCTAGGGGGTGGTGTTGTTGGTCTCAGAAGGACTGGCCGAGTCATTCCTGCGTTGCCAACTATCGCAGGTGGTCTCAACGTGTTCGACAACAGGATCGCGACCCCGCTGCATACCCTCCGAAGCCGTCGGGGGTCAGCAGCCCAGTGAGGCGATCGGGCAGTGACCGTCAGCTAAAGCCGGATCGGGCATGTACGGCGGCTAATGACGACAAGGGTGATCCGGTATCGCGTAAGTCTGGATCACGGTCCGTGTCGTGGAATGCCCTGGGTTTGGTGAGCCGACAAATAGTCATCGTTTTGAGTTCCGTTTACTTGGCTCGAATTCTGGGGCCAGAGTCTTACGGCGTAATAACCCAGGCCGCGATCTACACGGCGTTTATGACTTTGCTACTTGACCAAGGCATAGCAAGCTCACTAATCTCATTGCCGCGCCTGACAAGGAGAATGTCTGCCGCGGCCATTTCTGCAAACTTGATTTTGGCTGCGGCTCTCGCGACGCTAACAGTCTTCTCGGCTGGTCCGGTCTCGAGGTTCTTTCATACGCCCGAGCTGCGGGCAGTTCTGTGTGTTCTAGGGGTCGGTCTTCTGCTGAAGGCGGGCGTGCTGGTGCCAAGGGTTCTGTTGGTTAGAGACATGAACTTCAAGTCTCAAGCTGTAGGAGATGGCGGCGGAGCACTTGTCGGCGCCCTCGTTGCGATAGTCGGAGCGCTGTCCGGGATGGATTATTGGTCTTTGGTGCTCCAGATAGTCGTGTCCGATGTCGTGGTCCTTCTTGTTTTGGCTGTCGCCGCTCGGCCGCCTATGCCGAGTCTCCGTCTGAGGTCGCTGCGAGGAACCTGGGGATTCAGTATTCGGGTCTTCTTCAGCAACTTGTTGTCGTTTTCCGTACAGAATGTTGATAATATCTTGATTGGCCGAGAGCTGGGCGCGGATTCGTTGGCGCAGTATGGCCTCTCTTACAGGGTTCTGACCACGCCAGTTCAGATGATCGGCCAAGTTGTTACCAGGGTGTTGTTCCCCGTCGTCGCGAGGGGCAGAGCTGACGGAGTGTCTGTTGTACCCGCGGTCTCGAGAAGCGTTCGGGGTATCGCGTTGTTCTCGTTTCCGGTAATGGCTGCCGTTTCGGTTTCCGCTCACGACTTAGTTCCGTTATTGTTGGGGCCTGCATGGACGGCAGCGATACCCGTCCTGACTATCTTGGCCATCGGCGGCGCGCGGCAGTCGGTGACGACTGTCAACACGTCGATACTGATGGGCATGGGCCTATCCTCGTGGCTGCTGCGGTTCAGTATCGTTGCGGCGACGGTGCAGGTGACAGCTATTGTTGTTGGTTTACAATTCGGCATCGTCGGTGTAGCCGCTGGCTTGACGATTGCTGGCTTCCTACTCACTCCCGTGGTCGCCTGGCTGTCGAAGCGTGCGACCGGTTTCGACTATGGTCGGCAAATTGGCTGCGTGGGTCCACCGGTGCACGGAAGCGCATGGGCATGTATCACTTACCTTGGGATCACACAACTGCTGGGTAATTCGGCTTTAGGGATCCTTGTATCGCTATTGGGTGGCCTCTTTGTCTACGTTGCTGTGTTAGCTGTCGTCCATCGGAAGTTCATGAAATTGTGCCGTTCTGATATTTCGGCAATGCGACCCTAGACTGCCCTGGCGATCCAACCCAGCCAAATTTTCGACCTGAGGCGTGCACCGGTGACGGTAGCGAGATAGCATATTTTGATCGGGGGTCAACGGCGTACCTTGCGGTAGTACTTCGACCGCTGGATCTCTATCTGGTAACGCAAACTGCTGGAAAGATGTCCATGCCGACGCTTGTTAGTGACTACGGAAATGGAATTCGATGACGCATAGTTCGCAACAAACCTCCTCGGAAGGCGCGAATCCCCTGCGGTCGACGGTCGCGGTCGTCAGGCGGGGCTGGTTGGTTGTCCTTTTGATCACAGCCATTTGCGGCGGTGCGGCGTTTACTTTTAGCGTCTTACAGGAACCTATTTACAGGTCGACTGCGTCGCTGTACGTAACATCGGGTAGCGAGGCTAACGCGCAGAGTGCCTACCAAGGTTCGTTGGCCTCGCAGCAACGTGTTACCTCTTACACGAAGCTGGTCTCGTCGGAAGCTGTAGTTGGCGACGCCCTCGAAAGATCCGGGCTGAACATCTCGATGGCGGACGCGAAGGCGGCTGTCACGGCGTCGACGACGCCGGACACGGTGTTGCTGAACATATCTGTGGAAGACAGTAATAAGGCCATGGCAGCGGATCTGGCCAACGCGATTGCCGACTCGATGACGACCTACGTCAGCACGCTGGAAACCCCGAGCGGCGGGGGTGCTCCGTTGGCTAAGATGACCGTGGTGACACCAGCGGGTGAGTCGTCTAACGCCATCTCCCCACAAATCTTCCGGAACACTCTTCTCGCTGTCGCGGTAGGTCTGTTGCTCGGGTTGGTAGTCGTGTTCTTCAGAGACCGTTACAACAACAGGGTCCGCGGAGAGCAGGATCTGTCTGCAGTTGCGAAGTCGCCAGTTCTCGCCTCGGTGCCTACGGATGAGCTTCTGAAGAAGCAGGGTTTGATCGACTTCAGGACAGGTGCGACCCTCGCCGCAGAGGCCTATCGCAAACTGCGTACTAACCTGGCGTTTACTAGTGTTGACAATCCTTCACGCCGGATCATCGTAACGAGTGCACTCCCTGCCGAGGGAAAGACCACGACCGCAATGAATCTGGCTGCCGCGCTGGCTGAAACAGGCAAAAGAGTAGTACTCGTTGACGCCGATCTTCGCCGTCCGCAGGTTTACCACCGGACAGGTGGTATGGGGGACGTTGGCTTCACCAACTATCTCAAGGGCGACGGGTCAATGGCTGATCTGCTACAGCCCAGCGAGGTGAGCGGGCTTCAAATCCTGGCTTCGGGACCTCAGCCCCCGAATCCTGCCGAGTTGTTGGGCTCCAAGAAGGCTGGCCAAGGCATCGAGAACCTTTCGGCGATGTTCGACTACGTGATCATTGATTCGCCCCCGCTGCTTCCTGTCACGGACGCGGCAGTGCTTGCTCAGTGGGCGGACGGTGTAGTCCTCGTTGCGCGCGCGAACCAATCCCGGGTGCCGGACATAGGTGCCGCCATCGAGCAACTTGAAGCGGTTCAGGCCACCCTTATGGGAGTGGTTTTGACCGACGTCCCCACCACCGGTGGCGCATACAAGTATGGCTATTACTACACGTCCTCGGACGTCGTGAAAAAGCCAAAATTCTGGAGTCGTATCGGTAAGAAGAAGGCGCATCAGCACCAGAACATCGAGGTTGCGCTCGAGCCGACCACTACCAATGCGAGTTAGGTGATATACCGCCTCAACCCTAGTGAGGAGGGGCCCTCGTGGGCATGGTGCTCCGCCAGCAGCTGACTCGCGCCCAGCGAGCGCTCTGGTCGGCCCAGCAGGCGATGCCCCTGTGCCCGATCAATATCGCCGAATATGTTGAACTGACCGGCGATATTGATCCGGAGCTCCTTCGTACGGTGACTCAAGAGGTCGGCCGGCGGACCGGGATTGCGTTCACCCGGTTCGAACAGACCTCGAGCGGTATCGAGCAGGTCATCGACCACGATCTGAGCGGCGATATCACCGTCTCGGATCTCCGCGGCGAATCTGACCCGATGAACGTGGCCCATGAGTGGATGCGCGCCGATTACACGCGGCCGGTGGATCTGTTCACCGACCGCCTGATGGCGTCTGCGATCCTGCGCGTTGCCGACGACAGGTGGCTGTTCTACCAGCGGGGGCATCACGTCACGTTCGATGGCACTGGTGCTTTCAAAACACTCAAACTCGTTGCGTCTGCGTATAACCAGCGCATCTCCGGCGGGTCAGTCGATGCCATTCCTGCCGCCGACCTGACTGGTCTCGCGCAGGCAGACATCGACTATCGAGCGTCGTCGCGGTACGAAAAAGACCGCGAATATTGGCGGGGGCACGTTGCTGAACTGACGGCGCCGGCGTCCCTGAGTCATCGAGTAGGCCTTGCCGGCGCTGATCCTCGACGGGTTTCATGCGTGATTCCGGCTGAGTTGATGGAACTGCTGCAGCGGGCGGAGTCGGCGCTCAAGACCTCGTTGCCAGTGCTGGTCGCCGCCGCGGCCTCCGGCTACCTGAGCAGAATGACCGCACGGGACGATGTGGCACTCAGTCTCCCGGTAGCGGCTCGCACGACCGCGACCCTCCGCAACACGTACAGCACCGTCTCCAACGTGGTCCCGTTACGGACCGCCGTCGGCGCGCGATCAACCCTCGCATCTGCGGTCGCGACCACCCAGGGCGCCATGATGGGGGCGCTCCGGCACCAGCGGTTCCGTTTCGAAGACATACGCGAGCTGATGGGCGGTGCGACGTCGTCATTGGCCGCTAGGGAGTTTGCCGGGCCGCTACTGAACCTGATGCTGGCCGTCGACCCTCTGCAGTTCGGAGCTGCCACCGGGTCGTTGCACATCCTCACCACCAGCGCCGTCGACGACCTGGCGGTGAACCTGTACCGCACCGGCAATCCGCACGACTCCAACGAGTTCAGATTCGACCTCGAAGCGAATCCGAATCGATATTCCCCCGATGAACTGCGCGGTCATCACGGTCGCTTGCTGGCGTTCATCGAATCGTTCGCCGCCACAGCGGTTTCGGCGCCGAGCGCCACAGTCGACGATCTGCCGCTGCTGTCCCGGATCGAACGAGACCGAGTCCCGCTCGCCGCCGCAGTGCCGCCGCCTGCGGTGACACTCCCGCAGCTGCTCGATGAGGCGGCCATCCGTCACAGTGACCGCCCAGCGCTGCATGCCGGGTGGGCGCACTGGACATACGACGTACTGGCGGCACGGTCTCGCCAACTCGCGCACATCCTGCAGGCGCGCGGTGCGAGACCCGGAACCACCGTTGCCATCGCCACTGGTCGCGGGCTCGACCAGGTGCTGTCGTTCTGGGCGGTGGCTCACACCGGCGCCACCATCATGCAACTCGATCCCGCACATCCCGCGCCCCGGATCGCTGCACAATTGGCCGACTCGAATCCCGTCATCGTCCTCACGGCGTCAGGCGGCATCGAGGCCGACGACGATGATCGCTGGTTCGATCTGACCAACGTCGATCTGGCGGGTTCCTCCGACGCCCCTCTGGTCTTGGAACGTCCGGTGCAGCTCGCGGATGTTGCCTACCTGGTCTACACCTCGGGGTCCACGGGAACCCCGAAGGGCGTGCAGGTCACCCACCGTGGCTTGGCGGCGCTGATTCAGCAACAACGACACCTGGGGGTTGACGACGTATCGCGCGTATCCGGTCTCGCATCACCGGCCTTCGACGCGTCGATCTTCGAGATCCTGTTCGCTGCTGCGGGTGGAGGGGCGTTGTGTCCGGCCCCATCGGGAATTGTCGGCGGCACCGAGCTCGCTGACTTTCTCAACGGCGGGTCCGTCACCCACACGGTGATCACCCCCAGCGTGCTCGCGTCGATGGACCCGGCCGCGTTACGCGACGATGTGTGCACCACGTTGATGCTCGCCGGTGAGGCCTGCCCACCTGATGTGGTGCGGCACTGGGGGACCGGGCGCAAGGTGTTCAACCTCTACGGCCCCGCCGAGTCCACCGTCATGGCGACTGGCACCGAAACGCTCGCCGCAAGTGGCACTGAACGTCCGCCGATCGGCACGCCGATCGTCGGCATGTCCTGTTTCGTACTCGATCACCGTCTACGCCCAGTGCCGCCCGGAGCCGTTGGTGATCTGTATCTCGCGGGACCGGCACTGGCACGGGGATATTCCAAGCGCGCCGACCTCACCGTAGCTGCCTTCGTCGCCAACCCATGGGATGGGCCAGGGAGCCGGATGTACCGCACCGGCGACCGCGTTCGCTGGAGCGAGAACTTCACAGAACTCCATTACGTGGGCCGCAGTGATGACCAGGTTCAGATCCGTGGCGTGCGTGTGGAACCGGGGGAAGTCGCCATGGCGGCGATGACCCACCCGGCGGTCCAACAGGCTGCCGCGATCGTGGTCGGCGACGACGCGGATGCGCGCCTGGCCCTGTACATCGCCTCGCCCGACAAAGACAAGCGCCTGATCAAACGGGTCCGCAACCACATCAGTCAGCGCTTGCCGACGTCGATGTGGCCGGCACACATCGTGCAGCTCGAGACGCTGCCCATCACGACTACCGGAAAACTGGACCGGGACGCCCTTCCTCACCCCAGCGATGTGGAGAACAGGACCCATCGAGCCGCCGGCACTGCCTCGGAGAGGATTCTCGCCGAGGCGATCTCCGATGTCTTGACCATCACGAACCCATCAATGGACGACGACATCCTCGCGCTCGGTGGATCGTCTCTCGATGCCACCCGAATTGTCGCTCGGATCAAAGCGGTCACCGGGTCGACGCTGGGCGTTCGGGACGTCCTCGAGGCTGCGGACCTCGCCGAGCTGGCGGAGGTCATCGACCGGACCGCGTCGGGTCCTCAGCGTGAGGACGCGGTGGTGATCCGGCCGCAGCGACCCGAGGCCTCTTCCGGGCAGATTTCGTTGGTCCTCGCCGATCGACTCCAGCCGGGCTCGACAGCAAACCACCTGCGCGCCGCGATAGAACTGCGGGGGTCCTTGGACCGAGACGCGCTCATCGCAGCAATCGCGGACGTGGTGGAGCGACATGAGGCGCTGCGCACCATCATCCGGGTGGAAACCGACGGCACCGCCTGGCAAGAGATCGTCAGTGTCGGCGACGCTCTGTTCGCGGCAGACTTCGACCTCGAGACCCCGGCGACCGACTTCGACCTGCTGAGCGCCGATGCGATCGATCCGACAGTCCGCCCCCCGCTCGCCCTGCGGCTCAAAACAACTGCCCCGGGTATGCACCAGCTGTTGGTGCGCACCCACCATGCAGCAGTAGACGGTTGGTCGCTTGGCGTGCTCGTCGCCGACCTCGCTACCGCGTACCGCGCCCGTATCGCTCGCGTAGCCCCGGCATGGGTCCCGACGACGCAGTACATCGATGCCGGGGTGGATACGCGGGTGGCCTCTGAGGTCTCCGCCGCGCAGCTCGAACGCTGGCAGCGCAGGCTCCAGAACCTGCCGTCGCGTCCCGAACTACCGGCAGACCTCTCCGTCGCGCGCAACCAGAGCGGACCTGCGCCGGCCGCGGTGGTGCGTCGTACCCTCGGTCATGAAATGTCGGCAGCCCTGAATCAGGCTGCGACGCAGCGGGGGACGAGCACCTTCGCCTGGCTGCACGCGTGCCTGGCGGTGACCCTCGCCCGCTACACCGGCGCCGATGACCTCCTGATCGTCGTTCCTCAAGCGGGACGGTCGGGACCCGACCTCGACAACGCGGTCGGGATGTACGTCAACCCGGTGGCGACCCGTGTCCGTATCGCTGCGGCCGAAACGTTCGAGGGTGTCCTCGTTCAGTCCACTGACGCAATTGATTTCGCGCTCGACAACGCCGACGTACCGTTCTCGACGGTGGCATCGGCAGTCGAACCCCGGCGCGACATCACCGTGTCACCGCTCGCGGACATCCTGCTGACGTATCAAAATCAGCCCCTCGGGCAATGGACTGTCGACGACCTCCAGATCGAGGTGCACCCCGCTGATTCCCGTCATGCGCGGGCCGCACTGCAGTGGAGTGTCGACGACACTGCCGACGGACTGCGCGTCGAGCTGACGTACCGCAGCGATATGTTCAGTCAGTCGATGGCGGCGGCTTTGTGCCATGCGTACGTGACTGTGATCGCACAGTCTGTTGCCGTTCCGAACTCTTCTCCTGCACAGCTGGTCCCGGGATCGCAGGCATTCACGCGCAGTGTTGTGCGTCCGGTCGGCACGCTGGTGGATCGGATCCGAGACATCGCGCACCGCACCCCGTACGCACCCGCCCTGACGTTCGGGGACGAGACCCGCGACTACGGCCGACTCGTTGCAGACGCTGAGACCTTGGCGTCAGAACTTCAGGACGTCGGCGTCGGGCGCGGCGATCTGGTTGCCGTGGCACTGCCGCGCACCGCTGATGCGCTCGTGGCTCAACTCGCGGTGATGTGGGCCGGCGCAGCCTACGTACCGATCGATCCCGACTACCCTCAGCAGCGGATAGCGGCGATTCTCGAGGACGCGAACCCCCGAGCGGCGGTGGTCGGTTCGTCCACCAGGCGCCATTTTCCGGACTCGATGCCGCGAGTCGACCTGGACGAGCGGCGGACTACTGCTCAAGCCGTTGCGCATTTCACGCCCGTCGACATCACCCCGTCGGACGGGGCATATGTGATCTTCACGTCGGGATCCACGGGCCGACCCAAGGGTGTCTCGGTCACACACGGCAACGCGATCGCGCTTCTCGACGCCGCTCGGCAGAGCTACACCTTTACCCCACTCGATGTGTTCAGCTGCACCCATTCCACGGCGTTCGACGTCTCGGTCTTCGAGATCTTCGCTGCGTGGACCTCGGGCGCACGCGTGGTCTTGGTGGACAGACCAACGGTTCTCGACCCGCAGCTGCTCTCGCCGCTGCTGCGTCAGAGCGGGGTCACGATCTTGTCGCAGACCCCGTCGGCGTTCTATCCGCTTGCCGCGGTCGCGACCCGCGACGCAGACCCCGGGCAACTCCGAGCGGTGGTGTTCGCCGGCGAGGCGCTACGACCGGCCCGGCTGCTCGACTGGCGTGCAGCCTTCGGTGAGCGGGTCCTGTTGTCCAACATGTACGGGATCACCGAGACCACCGTGCATCTCACGATCGGTCCGGTCACGCCCTCGGACTCACGGTCGTTGATCGGTGAGCCGCTCGCCGGAACCTCGCTGATGATTCTCGATCGTCAGCTGCAGCCCGTACCGGTGGGGGTGTGGGGTGAGCTGTACGCCTGCGGCCCGCAGGTCACCCGCGGCTACGTGGGCAGACCCGCTCTGACCGCCGAGAGATTCGTCGCGTGCCCGGAAGATCTCGGCAATGGCCGGATGTACCGCAGCGGTGATGTGGTGCGGATGACGATCGACGGCGATCTCGAATATCGGGGTCGATCCGACCGTCAGGTCCAGGTCCGCGGGCACCGCGTCGAACCCGGCGACATCACAGCAGCGCTGACAACCATTCCTGGTGTGGCTGAGGCAGAAGTGCTGATCCGCAACACCGAGTCCGCCGGTGGCGGCGACATCACCGGTTACGTCCGGTTGCGCAGCGATGAGCCGACCGACGAGGTTCTCGACGAGGACCGGTTGCGGGTTGCCGCGGGGCAGGTCTTGCCCGGGTACCTCGTTCCCGCGCGAATCGTCGTGGTGGAGCAGTGGCCGCTGAACGCATCGGGCAAGCGCGACCTGGCGGCGTTGCCCGTCCCAGCCGTGCATGCGGAACTGGTGAGCGATGGGGTCATCTCGCCGGTTCGAGCGATTGTCGCGGAGGTTCTCCGAATCGACCCGGGCACCATCGGCCCCAACGTCGGCCTGTTCGATTTGGGTGCGAACTCGTTGTCGGCCATGCACATCGCGTTACTGCTGTCTGAGCGCACCGGTCGCGACGTCGGTGTTCGGATGGTGGCCGACTCCACGTCCATCGCAGACCTCGAGACAGCGGTCGACGCGGCACCCCGACACACCAACGCCGGTCTGCCGACGGGCCAGACGTCGCCGCCACCGCCGACGCCACAGCAACGGGCCCTCTGGGTCCTGAGCCGTATCGACGCCGGTAGCGCCGTCTACCATCTCCCGGCGGTCCTCGATCTTCCCGGAGCCGCGACCCCACGGACGGTCGTCGACGCCTTGACCGATGTCGTTGCGCGGCACGAGGTTCTTCGCACCGTCTTGGCCGACAACGCCGGACTGCCACAACCGCAGCTCCTCCCGATCGACCGGGTCCGCAACCAGCTGTCGGGGTTGCTGTCCCCACGTCCTCTGCCCGCTGCGCACGCAGCAGCGAACCTGCAGGCGGAGGCGCTGCGGCCATTCGATCTCGCCACCGACCTGCCGTGGCGTGCCGACCTGTTCAGCGCGCAGCAGTCGGGCGTTGAACAGGCCGACGCACAGGGTGCCGTACCCACGTTGCGGTTGCTGCTGGTCGCGCACCACGTCGCCGTGGACGGCTGGTCGATGACGGTGCTGGCAGAAGACTTCGGCCGAGCATTGCGCGCCCGCATCGCGGACACAGCACCTACCTGGCCGGCACCCGCGGCTCAATACCGCGACCATGCCTGGGCAGCGACCAGGGCACTGGGAACTCCCGGCCATTCGAGTGCGTATCGGGACCAGTTGCTCGACCACTGGTCACGGGTGCTCGATGGCGCACCGATTCATCTGCAATTGCCGTTCCAATCGAACCCGGCTCAGATGCCGTCGGGTCCCGAGCCGGCGCAGTACCTGGACGTCGCAGTCTCCGAACGCACCCGTGCCGCCCTGCAGCAGTTGGCAGTCGGTGAGAGTGCCAGCGTGTTCCACGTACTCCACGCGGCGCTCGCAGCCACCCTCGGACAGTTCACCGGTACGGACGACATCGTCATCGGTACGCCCACCGCGGGCCGGACGACGGACATGATGTCGGCGGTGGGGATGTTCGTCCAGACGGTCGTGCTGCGGAGTGACACTGCGCCCGCAGCGTCGTTGCGCACCGCAATCCGATTGAGCCACAACGTCGTGACCGATGCGATCGCCCATGCAGAAGTCTCGTTCGAGGAGGTGAAGGAGCAGCTCGCGCCGCCGCGGACCCTCGATTCCGACGCCTACCTCGACGTCATGATCGCCTACCAGCTCGCCCCCACGAGCCCGGCAGAGCGTGACGTCACATTGACGCCCCTCCGAGTGGGCCAGGCGCGCGTACCCCTCGAGTTCACGATCACCGACAACGGCGAGGGCGCGCCTCTGCAGATCACCCTGACCTACGGGCTGTGGCACGTCCGTCCGGCGATGGCGCAGCGATTGATCGGCGCACTGGTGCGGACCATCGAGGCGATGGCCGGCACCGTGAACCCGGCAACGGTGACGATGCATGAGCTGACGGCCCCCGACGCCGAACACCTCGCCGACGCCCAGATGCCGGCAGTGCTCGCGCCACGAGACGACTTCGTCGATGTCACCGAAGCCATTGTGCTGCGCTCCCATACACATCCCGACGCGGTTGCCGCGATCGATGCCGACGGTGCCGTCACCTACTCCGAACTCGTGAGCCGGGCGATCGATGTCGCAGGAGTCCTGCGCGACCGGGGCGTGGGCCGGGGCGACTTCGTCGCGGTGCTGGCAGACCGCAGGACCGACACCATCGTCGCGATGGTCGGTGTCTTGCTCGTCGGCGCCGGTTACGTGCCCATCGAGCCCACCTATCCAGCCGAGCGGATCGCGGGGATCCTGCGCGACGCACGTCCGGCAGCGGTGCTGGGCGCCTCCCGGTACGCAACGGCAGCAACCGGTCTCGCCGACATCGTCGACATCGGGTCGACCGCCCCCTCGCCGCAGGCACTGGACGACCTACGCGAGACAGCTACCTCACCGCGCCCGAACGATCCGGCCTATGTCATCTACACCTCGGGCTCCACCGGAACCCCCAAGGGGGTGGTGATCACCAGATCGAACATGGCGTCGCTGCTCGAGTCCGCGTTGTCGACGATCGATGCACGCGCCGGCGACGTGTGGACCTGGTTCCACTCCGCGGCATTCGACTTCTCCGTCTGGGAGATCTTCGGGCCGTTGACATCGGGCGGCAGGGTGGTGGTCGTCGACCACGACACCGCCCGCGAACCGGCCGCGTTGGTCGATGTGCTGAACCGCCACGCCATCACCATCTTGAACCAGACCCCGACCGCGTTCTCACGGTTGCTGCAGCTGCCCGCGGTGACGACAGGCAACGGCCGGACCCTCCCGGGGTCGCTGCGCGTGGTGCTGTTCGGCGGCGAGGCCCTGGACCCGAAAGCGTTGGCGTCCTGGCACGCCAGGCATCACCAGGTGCGACTGGTCAACATGTACGGCATCACCGAGACCACCGTGCACGCCTCCGTCACCGACGTCGACGTCACCGATTCGCGAAGCCTGATCGGGTCGGCGCTGCCGGGCGTGGGCCTGGTCGTCCTCGACCGGTATCTACGGCCGCAACCGGTGGGCGCCACCGGTGAGCTGTACATCACCGGTCCACAGGTCACCGCGGGCTATGCCAACATGCCGGGGTTGACCGCCACCCGATTCGTCGCCACACCGTGGGGAGCTGCCGGATCCCGGATGTACCGCACCGGCGACCTCGCGCGCTGGGTCGACGACAGCAGGCTCGAGTATCTGGGACGCGGCGATCAACAGCTCAAGATTCGTGGGCACCGGATCGAACCGGGGGAGATCACCGCAGTCCTGCGCGCGCAGTCCGGTGTGACGGATGCAAAGGTGTTGCTGCGCAACCGCGACCGGGTCGGCGAAGAGATGCTGGTCGCCTACGTGGTGGTCGACGGAGCCGGTGTCTCGTCGACCCAGCTGCGTACGGCGTGCGCGGCGATCCTGCCGGCACATCTGGTTCCGGCGCAGGTTCAGATCATCGACGACTGGCCACTGACCTCCACCGGCAAACTCGACGTCGCCCGGTTGCCCGCCCTGACCGCGCCCGAGGTCAGTCGGCCGCTGCACGGTACCGAGGTCGCCGTCGCGGCCGCGGTCGCGCAGGTTCTCGAGATCGAGGCTGGTGCAATCGGCCCCGACACCAACTTTTTCGAGCTCGGCGGGAACTCGTTGTCGGCCGCGCGCCTGTCTGCGGCCATCAGTGCCGCGACCGGCGCCGACCTACCGGTCCGTGCGATCTTCGAACAGCCGACCATCTCGTTGCTGGCCGCTGACATCGACACCGCCTCGGTCCGGCCGCTTGCGCTGCCGGTCGCGACACCTGTGCGGCGGGAACGTCCGAGCCGCCTGCCGTTGACGGCCCAGCAGCAGGCGCTGTGGCTGAACTGGCAGCTCGACCCGGAACGCACTGACTACAACCTCGGCGGTCTGGTCCCGATGGCGGACATGTCCACCGAACTGATCGACGTCCTGGTGCGCACCTTGGTGGCGCGGCACGAGGGTCTTCGCACACGTTTCCCGGCCGATTCAGAAGGCCCCCGGCAGCAGTTGGTGGACACGATCGAGGTCGATACGTCCGCGCAGGTGGTGGCAGATCCCATGGCGGCGCTGGCGGAGCTGGACCGACCCTTCGATCTCGAGAGTGAACTGCCCTGGCGGATAGCGGTGTTCGAATCACCGATGGGTGGGGTGGAACTGGCCGTCGTCGTGCATCACATCGTCGTCGACGGTGAATCCGTTCGGGTATTGCACGCGGAGGCCGCTGCGCTCGCCGCAGGAATCGAGCTGCCCCCGGTGTCCCTGGACTACGGGGACTACACGGCGTGGGCCGGTGAGAGCCTGGCGCACAACGGTCAGGTCCTGCGTCAGTACTGGGAGGGGGTGTTCGCCGAACCGGTCTCACGACCGCAGTTGCCAGGCTTGCGTCCACCGGTGGCCGAGATCGGGCCGGCCTCGATCGCCGAGGTGGTCATCGAACCCGCACGCATGCGGCAGCTGCGGGAGCAGGCCCAGGCGCATCACAGCTCGCCGTTCATGGTCGTGCACGCGGTGCTGGCCGTTCTCCTCGCCCGGCTCGGGGACGAGCCCGACGTCGTCGTCGGGACAGTGGCGGCCGGGCGAGACACCCCGGAGTTCGCACGAACGGTCGGCATGCTTGCGCGAACTGTTTTGCTGCGCACGGATATCGACATCGAGCGACCCTTCTCGGCAATCGTCCGCCAGGTCACGCGGATCGATCTCGACAGCCTCGCGCACGGCGCATATCCGGCGGAAGCCGTTGCCGACCTGGCGGATCCAGAACATCGCCGCGGGGTCCGTCCCGTTGTCGATGTCTTCCTTGCCGACCTGGGAACTGCGCTCGAGGGCAACCACACGAATGTCGAACGTCCCTACGCCCGGTTCGGCCTCGACCTGACGGTCGCCGAGGTCGGAGATGCCCTGCAGATCAGGTTGGCGTATTCGGAGTCCCGGATGGACACCACCGACGCGGAGCTGTTCATCGACCGGCTGGCGAACCTGCTCTACGCGGTCTTGGACGACCCAGCCGCCCCGCCCGCACGCCACCTCGTCGGAGCGACCGGGGACCTCGACTCGATTCCACCTCTCACCGACTTCGAGCCTTTGCCTGATCTGTTGCGTCGCAGCGTGATGACGCGACCCATGGCCATCGCGGTGGAGGACGAGGCGTGGCTCCTGAGCTATCGCGACCTGGACTCGATCAGCACCACCGTGGCCCGGGCCCTCATCGCCCGCGGTGTCGGCACCGGCGACGTCGTCGCGATCTGCGTGCAGCGCTCGGCATGGTCGGTGCTGGCCACCTGGGCCATCGCGAAAACCGGTGCCGCCTTCGTCACCCTCGGCGTGAACGATCCGCAGACCCGGCAACGCACCATGGCGTACGCCGCCGGGGCGACGATCGGCCTGCACGGCCCGGGGCAGCGGCCAGCACTCTCGGCGGTGGACTGGCTCGATCTCGCGGAGGTCGGCAGGGACGCGGCGTTCGCCGGGGACTCGAGCGCATTCCGGGATGACGAACGCCTGCGGCCGATCCGGCCGGATGACGTCGCGTACATCATCTTCACCTCGGGATCGACCGGTGAACCCAAGGGCGTCAGCGTGACCCACGCCGGCCTGCCGGCCCTCGTAGACGCCGTCATCGCGCATGTGGAACTCACCCCGGACAGCCGGGTCCTGCACAACTACGCCACGACCTTCGACGCCCACCTCATCGAACTGATACCCGCCTTCGCTGCGGGGGCCACCGTCGTCGTCTGCCCACCTGCGGTGATCGGTGGCAACGAGCTGGCCGAACTGCTGACCCGCAGGGCCATCACCACGTTCTTCTCGACGCCTGCCGTGATGGCGACGATCGATCCGGACCCGCTCAGCTCGGTGCGGATCGTCGTGACCGGTGGCGAGGCGCTACAGGAACCGGTCGCCGCACGCTGGTCACCCGGACGCCGCATCGTCAACTTCTACGGCCCCACCGAGGCGACCATCGCAGCGACGGCCAATCCAGCGGTGGTGCCGGCCCCGGTCATCCCGATCGGACGGTCGATGGCAGCCGTCGCGGCATACATACTTGACCACCGATTGCGACCCGTGCCCCACGGGATCGTCGGCGAACTGTACTTGGCGGGCCCCGCAGTGGCGCGTGGATACACCGGCGCCACCGCTGTCACCTCGACGAGATTTGTCGCGAACCCGTTCGACCACAACGGCTCCCGCATGTACCGGACCGGCGACCTGGTGCACCGCAACGCCGCCGGTGACATCGTGGTGCATGGCCGCAGCGACGAACAGCTCAAGATGAGGGGTGTCCGCCTCGAACCGGCCGAGATCGATGCGGCCCTGATGTCCCTTCCCGGCGTCGAACGGGCAACCACTGCCATCTCGACCGGTGGCGTCGAACCGGTTCTCGCATCCTGGCTCATCCCCGACCCGGATCACCCCGTCGATGCCGGATCGATCCGGGACCAGCTGCGCGCGCTTCTTCCCGGCACGCACATACCGACGCACATCACCGTCGTGGACCACTTCCCGATGACGCCGAGTGGCAAGCTCGATCGCAGAGCGCTGCCCGCGCCGTCGCTGGTCAGCAATGACCTGGTACCGCTTCACACGCCCACCGAGATGACGCTTGCCGGTATCTGGGCCGAGGTCCTCGGCGTGCCCGCCGAATCGCTCGGGCTGCAGAGCGAGTTCTTCGCCACCGGTGGTACGTCGTTGTCGGCCAGCCGAGTTGCCGGTCGGCTTCGTCAGCAGCTGGCCCGCGACGTGACGGTGCGCCACGTGCTCGATGCGCGCAGTCTCGCCGATCTCGCGGCATCCGTCGACCTGCTCGCACCGTCGCTGTCCGCCGGCGATGCACCCCACCACCGGCCCGTTCCCGCCGACCTCGGGTTGGCCTATCCGCAGCAACGGCTGTGGGTCCTGAACCGGATAGACCAGAACTCGACCGCCTATGTGATTCCGATGGTCCTGCGGCTCACCGGTGCACTCGACACCGAGCGGCTCGCCCACGCGGTGGCCGAACTGCAGCGCAGGCACGGAACTTTACGGACCACATACCCGCAGACCTCGCTCGGGCCAAGGCAACTCGTCGGCGATCCCGCCGAGGTGCGGCGCACGCCGGTGACCGACGTATCCGGCGACGAAGTCGTGGGGCACATTGCCGAACTGATCACCAGGCCGTTCGATCTCACGAAAGAACCGGGTTTTCGCGCCGAGGTGCTGGTCGCGGGCGAGAGTGAGGCCTGGCTGGTGATCGCACTGCACCACGTGGCGGCCGACGGATGGTCGATGCCGATCTTGCTCGGCGATCTCGTCGGTGCCTACTCCGGGGAACTCACGCCCGGACCGGCCTTGACGTACGCAGACTTCACGCAGTGGCAGGGTGCCCGCCTCGGCGATCCGGCCGATCCTGCAAGCCGATACGCGCAGCAGATCGCATTCTGGCGGCGTGAGATGGCCGATGTGCCCGGCCCCGTACGTCTTCCGGGTCGAGCGACCGACCTCTCCGACACCGGTGATGGGGGAGTAATTCACGGGACCGTCGATGCGACGACTCTGGCGTCGCTCGCAGCAGTCGGGCAGGCGGAATCGTCGACCCTCTTCCACGTCACGCATACGGCCTTGGCCGCGCTGCTGGCGCAGCGGACGGGATCGCACGATCTGGTGGTCGGCGCACCGGTGCTCGGGCGTGACGACCCGGTGTGGGAACCGGTCGTGGGTATGTTCGTCAACACCCTGGCGCTGCGCACCGTCGTCGATCCCGAATCGACTGTCCGCACGGCCCTGCGCCGCACCCGGGACACCGACCTGACCGCTCACGCGCACGCAGACGTGCCCTACGACGCGGTGGCGCACGCCGTGAGCCCGGCCGGTCGGGCCGGGACTGCGGCGGCCGCGGGCGCCGACCCCCTGATCTCGGTGCTCCTGGTCCACCAGGAAGCGCTCGGCGCGATGACCGCCGACCACCTGGCCCTGCCCGGGCTCGAGGTCGAGATCCTTTCCGACACCGCACAGCTCGTGGCGCCGAAGTATGACCTGGAGTTCGTGCTGTCGGCCGGGGCGGATGGCGCCCTCGACATCACGGTGGTGCACGGGCCGGCGATTTCCGCCGTGTTGGCGAACGAGTTGCTCGCCGACTTCACGCGTCTGCTGGTCGCGGTGGCCACCGCACCGGATCAGCCGTTCCCCGTGGTCCACACTCTCGAGATCGCGCCGCGTCCGGAGTCGGCGGAGATCGCCGTCGCCGCGCCACCGACCTGGTCGCCGGCAGCGGAAGATCTCGAGCTGGAGGGCATCGTCACCGCCGCGATGGCCACGGTGCTGGGACTACCGGTCCGCGAGATCGACCGCGAGGCAAACTTTTTCGACATCGGTGGTACGTCGTTGTCTGCCACCCAGGTGGTCGCGATCATCGGGGAGGCCACGGCGACGGCGATACCGGTGAGGCACGTGTTCGCGGCGCCCTCGCCGACTACTCTGACCTCGCTCTTGCTGCAATCGGAATCTCCGGGCGTCGAAGCGCTTCCGCCGCTGACCGGTGTCGGTGCGCCGCCCGACCTCGGACCGGTGCCACTCTCACCTGCTCAGCAACGGTTGTGGCTCATCCAGCAGATGTTGCCCGAGCGTCCGCTCTACGCGGTGCCGGTGGTGGTCGGTGTTCCTTCCGGCGCCGACCCCTACGCTGCGTGGAGCGCGGTCGCTGCCCGGCACGCGCCCCTGCGCACCATCTATCCGGAGCGCAGTGGCGCACCCGTGCAGGTCACGCTCGACGCCATCCCGGCGATCACCGATCTCGGCGACCACGAATTGACCGACGTCGTCGCGACGCTGCTGGCAACGCCTTTCGACCTGACCGCATCCGTACCGGTCCGTCCCGCGCTGGTCGATCAGTCCGGACACCGGTTCTTGGTGATCGTCGCCCACCACATCGCGATGGACGGTGAATCGGTCGCGGTGCTCCGCCGGGACCTCGACGCCGCGTTGGCGGGCCGCCCGCTCCAGCCGTTGCCCGTCGACTACGGCCAGGTGTCGCGCTGGCAGAACGTCGTCAACGCAGGCGCACGCGACGAGATGCTGAGCTACTGGCAGCAGGCGTTGGCCGGCTACCCGGGAGTACTCGAACTGCCCGACTGCGCTCCTCGGGATCCGCAGCGGTCACTGCGCACGGCCACCGTGGCGGTACCCGTCGAAGAAGCGACCACGGAGGCTGTGGCGCTCACCGCCCGCCGCCGCGGCGTCAGCGAGTTCCACGTCTACCACGCAGCTTTGGCTCTCACGCTCTCGATTGCGTGCGGCACAGACGATGTCGCGGTCGGCACTCCGGTGTCGCTGCGGCGGCATCCGGAGACCGCGGACATGGTCGGCATGTTCGTCTCGACGGTCGCGCTGCGGACCACGCTCCACACCGGAATGACGACCGACGATCTCCTCGAACTCGTCCGCGACACCGATCTGGCTGCTCTCGATCACGCGCTGCTGCCGTTCGATGAGGTGGTGGCACAGCAGGATCCGATCCGAGAGCTGGGCAGACATCCCGTCGTCCAGGTGACCTTGTCGGTCAATGACGAACCCGGCGGCCACGTACCCGACGAACTGAGCCCGAACTCGGAGTTCGACCTGCAGGTGACCGTCGGCCGCGACACCGCGATGTTCACGCACGCGACGGCGCTTTACGACAAGCGCGCCATCGAGACCCTCGCGCTGCGCTGGAAAGTGGCTCTGCGATTGATCGTCGCCGACGAGATCACGTCGCTCGAGGCGGCCGATCTGCGCACCGAAGAAGAGCGGGCCGATCGCTTGCACCGCTTCCCCAGTCGACCCGAGGCGACACTGGGAGAGCTGCTGCAGGACTCGCTGCGCGGGCGCCCTGCCGCGGTGGCCGTCGATGACGGCGTCGTCGCCGCCACCTACGCTCAACTCGACCATTGGTCGGCAGCCGTTGCCGCGGACCTGCAGGCTGCCGGGGTCGAGTGGGGTGACCCGGTGGCGATGATGTTGCCGCGCAGCGTGGAATCGGTGGTTGCGTTCTGGGCCATCGCACGACTCGGTGCGGTGTACGTCCCCGTCGACCCGCGATACCCGTCCGAACGCATCGAACGGATGATCGCGATCAGCGGCGCCCAGGTCGCGGTGGCGGCGCCGAACGCGGCCCATCACTGCCGTTTCCAGGTACCCGTAGCCGCACCCGACGACAACGCGCGGGTTGCCGGGTGGACGCCGATGCGCGTCGACGATGCCGCCTACCTGCTGTTCACCTCCGGTACCACGGGAACCCCGAACGGTGTCGTGGTCTCGCACCGGGGCTTGCGCAATCTGGTGGAGCCGGCGGTGTTCTCCGCCACCGACGACGACCGCGTCGCCCACCTCGCCAGCCCCAGCTTCGACGCATCGATCCTGGAGATGGTGTGGGCGTTCGCGTCCGGGGTGACCCTCGCTGTCGTCCCCACCGACGACGCCAGCGGCAGGACCCTCACCGACCAGTTACGACACCTGGGTGTCACACAGGCTTTCGCCACCCCCTCGGTCCTGGCGACCCTCGACGAGACCGCACTGCCCGCTCTGCGTGCCCTGTTCGTCGGTGGTGAGGCGTGCCCTCCAGAACTCGTCCGGCGGTGGAGCCACGGTCGTAGTCTGACGAACCTGTACGGACCCACGGAGACAACCGTTCTCGGTACCGCACGTGGGTCGATGCAGGCCGAGAGTGCGGCCGTGATCGGTCGCGGAGTGCCCGGATTGCGCAGCCATGTACTTGACTCACATCTACGTCCGACTCCGGACGGAGCCGTCGGCGAGCTGTACTTCACCGGCTCGGCACTGGCGATCGGTTACCGCCGGGACCCTGCACTCACCGCCGCTCGGTTCGTGGCGGCGCCCGGGGGTGAGCGGATGTACCGCACCGGAGACCTGGTGCGACGGTTGGAAAGTGGCGATCTCGAATACCTCGGCCGGGCCGACCGTCAGGTCAAGATCCGCGGCCAGCGGATCGAGCCCGGCGAAGTCGATGCCGCACTGGTCGCCGCCGGTGCACGCACCGCGGCCACCGTGTTGCGCACCGGCCCCACCGGGCCCGTACTGGTGTCGTACGTGATCGCCGCTGATTCCACCGATCCCGCCGAGTCGGTTCCCGAGCGCTTCCTGGACGTCCTGGTGTCGCAACTCCCTCATCACCTCGTGCCGGCCGCCGTCGTCGTGGTCCCGGAGCTCCCGCGCACACCGGTGGGCAAACTCGACACCGCTGCGCTTCCCGAACCGGTGTGGAGCGTCGCCGGCGGCGAACCCCGTACCCCTACCGAAGTCGCTGTGGTCGAGGTGTTCCGCGACGTCGTGGGCAACCACGAACTCGGCATCTACGACGACTTCTTCGCTGTCGGCGGCAATTCGCTGCTGCTGGCTTCCGCGGCTGCGGCACTGACCGCTCGCCTGGGCCGGCCGGTGCCGGCAGCTGTCCTGTTCGCACAGACGACACCCGTGGCGTTGGCCGCCGTCCTCGATCACTACGCAGACCTGACAGCTGGTCTGGGCGCGGTCGTGGACCTCTCCACCGGTCGGGCAGGAACCCCGCTGTGGTGCATCCACCCGATCAGCGGACTGGTAAACGACTACCGTCCGCTTGCTGCCAAGCTGTCCATCCCGGTGCTCGGGCTGCAGATGCCCGGGCTCGACGACCCCGCCGCACCCCACCTGCTGACCATCGAAGAGATGGCGGCACACCACGTGGCGACGATCCGCAGCACCCAGCCGAGCGGCCCTTACCGCCTCCTCGGGTGGTCGCTCGGTGCGGTCCTCGCACACGAGGTGACCCGCCAGCTCACGGCTTCCGGCGCCGTCGTCGAGACACTTGTACTGCTCGATCCCCGCCTTGATCACGAGGCGGCCCGCGGTGCGGCCATCGACGCGTCATTGGAGGCGGCGCTACGCGCCATCGACCCCGAGCGATTCGAGCAGTACCGGGTACGCTGCGTCGAGGCGATCACCGCCGCCGCAGCCTACCAACCAGGTCCTTCCCGGGCAGAGAGAACGATTCTCGTAGCAGCACAAGACAATCCAGAGCCCACGCAATGGCAAAAGCTGGTCCTGGGGACGATGGACATCGAACGGGTGCCGGTCGCGCATCATGCGATGGGTAGCGAAGAGGCAATGACGGCTATTGCCGACCTGGTGGCCGGCCACCTCGACGTTCCCGTCTCGAACGGCCTGAGCAGCAACACAGATCTCGACATCAACGAAGGCACCAGGAGAGAGAATTGACCAGCGCTGCAACGCCTGAACCCGCCCCGAGACGAAGGTCGCGCCTGCGATGGTGGCTGCTCGGGATCTTCGTGGTGTTGGTGCTGCTCGTCGCGGCGGCCCTCTATCTCGGCTACCTGGGATTGAAGGCGAAGGATTCCCTGGATTCGGCCCGCGGGCATGCCTCATCGGCGCAGCGGGCCTTCCTCGACGGCGACACCGACAAGGCCGTTGGCGAGGCAGAGGCCGCCGTCACCGACGCCCGGTCGGCGAAAGACGATGCGCACAACCCGGTGTGGTCGGCGGCAGCCGCGATCCCGTGGCTCGGTGATCCGCTGCAATCGGTGCAGGAGATGACCGATTCGGTCGATGCGCTGGCGTCGGATGTGCTGGCGCCGACGGCTGAACTGGCCGGGGTCATCAACCCTGACAACCTGCGATCGGCAGACAACACGATCAACACGGCTGCGCTCGCGCAGGCGCAACCGCAGCTGGCAGTCACCGCCGACCGCGCCGAAGCCATCCAGGCCGACGTGACGTCCACGGACGGAAGCTGGTTCGGCACGGTGTCCGATGCCCGGACCAAGTTGCTCGACCAGCTCACCGAATCCGCACGGTTCATCCGCGGTACCGACACGGCCGCGCAGTTGCTCCCACCGATGCTCGGTGGAGGAGGCGAGCGCAACTACTTCTTCGGATTCCAGACCCCGGCCGAGTCCCGCCCCACGGGTGGACTTCTCGGCGCCTACGGGGTGGTGAGCGCCGAGAACGGACGCGTGAACGTCGACGATCTGGGGACAAACGCCGAGATCGATGCGCCGGCAAACCCTGTCGATCTCGGGGAAGAGTACGACTACAACTACAAGTACAGCCGTCCCTACACCGACATCCGGAACAGCAATATCAGTGCCCACTTCCCGTACGCGGCGCAGATCTGGATGAACATGTGGCAGCAGCAGTCCGGTACCCAACTCGACGGTGCGGTCGCGCTCGATCCCGTCGCCCTGAGTTACCTCCTCGACGCCACCGGGCCCGTGACCCTCGACAACGGCCAGAAGGTGAGCGGCGACGATGTCACCGAGCTGACCCTGTCGACCTCGTACCAGCAGTTCGCGAACAACAACACCGCTCGCAAGGCGTATTTGCAAGAGATCGCCCAGAAGTCGGTCTCGGCGCTGACCTCGATGCGTGGGAACACGTCCAAGGTGCTGGAGGCGCTGGGGCGTTCGGTGCACGAACAGCGACTCATGGTCTACAGCGCCGATGAGAACGAGCAGCAACTGCTCACCGACGCCGGTCTCGCGCACGAGGTCGCCGAAACCACCGCGCCGTACGCGAACGTCGTGGTGGGAAACCTGGCGGGCAACAAGATCGACTACTACCTGGAACGGGCGATCACTTACAAGGCCGGTAGCTGCGACTCGGACACCCGCACGTCGACCGTCGAGGTGAAGTTCACCAACACCCTGACCGACCTGAGTTTGCCGCCGTACGTGATCGGCAGTCTGGGTAACCCGCAACTGCAACTACCGAACGGTACGAACTTCTCGGCAGTGACCCTTTATGGGACCGAGGGCGCGACCATCGATTCGGCGACCATAGACGGCGAATCCATGCTGATCGCTGTTGGAACCGAACGCGGACACCCTTTCGCCACCGGACAGATCCAGATCCCGCCCGGTGAGACCGTGACGGTGACCTATCAACTCACGGAACCGACCTCGCCCGGCGAACCCGTCGTGCCGGTGCAGCCACTGGTCGACGATCCGGAAGTGAAGGTCGATGTCCCCGTTTGTGAATGACACCAACGCCATCGAGGTCGCAAACCTCCGGATGAGCCACCGCGGTGTCGACGCGCTGAAGGGGATAGACCTGGTGGTCCCGGCCGGCACGGTGATGGGTCTGCTGGGCCCCAACGGGGCAGGCAAGACGACCACCGTCAGGATCATCGCCACCCTCTTGTCGCCGACATCGGGTTCGGTACACATCAACGGGATCGACGCACGGACGCACTCGCACCAGGTGCGCAGTCTCATCGGATTGTCCGGACAGCATGCCGTCGTCGACGACAACCTGACCGGACACGAGAACCTGGTGATGATCGCGAGACTGTCGGGTCTGGGGCGCAAACAGGCCACCCTGAGGTCGCGAGAACTGTTGGAGCAGTTCAATCTTGCCACCGCTGGTAAACGTCGAGTCGCCACCTACTCGGGCGGGATGCGGCGCCGGATCGATCTGGCGGGCGCCATCATCATCAGGCCGCCGGTACTGCTCCTCGACGAGCCGACCGCGAGTCTCGATCCGATCAGCAGAACCGAATTGTGGTCGGAGATCAAAGCTCTGGTGTACGAGGGGACAAGTGTTCTGCTGACCACCCAGTATCTCGAAGAGGCCGATCAACTCGCTGATGCGGTGACCGTCATCGTCGGTGGTGAAGTGGTCGCGCGCGGCACTCCAGCGGAATTGAAGTCGAAACTCCGCACAGCGCAGGTGCGCTTGCAGCTGACCCGCGCGGGCGACGCGAGATCCGCCTCCGAGGTGATCGGCCGGCTGGACGGTGTGCAGTCCGTCGGCGTCGACGGCTCAGTGATCACCTACTCGACGCACGACGCCAGTCGCAGCCTGACCCACGCCATCGGCGTACTCGCCAGAACCGGTATCGAGGTCACCGACTCCAGTGTCTCCGAACCGACCCTCGACGACGTCTTCGTCTCCCTGGCAGGGAGCGCACCCCGTGGCTGAAACTCTTGCGGTGGTGGAACCGATCGTGGGCCCGCGGCCCCGAAATGCCGGAACCTTCCTGGTCGATTGCGAAGTGGTGGCGCTCCGGAACATCCGGACGATCCTGCGTAACTGGCAGATGATCCTCGGTGTCGTGTTGCAGCCGCTCATGTTCGTACTGCTGTTCTCGTACGTCTTCGGCGAGGCTCTCGGGGGTGACCGCTATCGGGAGTTCCTGATCGGCGGCATCATGACGCAGACCGTCGCCTTCAACGCAGGCTTCACCGCACTCGGGCTCGCCACCGACATCAAGAGCGGCATGGTCGACCGGTTCCGGGCGCTGCCCATGTCCCGGCTGGCCTTCGTGGTCGGCCGCTCGGTGTCCGACATCACGGTCAACGTGGTGGGGCTGATCGTGATGTCGCTCGCCGGGCTCGCGATCGGGTGGCGCATCGACACCAGCTTCGGAGAGGCACTCACCGGCTATGCGATCGCGCTGCTGTTCGGATTCGCGCTCTCGTGGGTGGGGGCGGTGGTGGGGTTGCTGGCAGGGTCGGCGGAGGCGGCGCAGAGCCTGCTGCTCACCGTGCTCTTTCCGCTGACGTTCATCTCGTCGGCCTTCATCCCGGCCGCCACGCTGCCGGGTCCGCTGCGCACTGTCGCGAACTGGAATCCGGTGACCGCTGTCGCGCAGAGTCTCCGAGAGTGCTTCGGGAACCCGGTGACGGTGAACCCGCTGCTGCCGAACCCCGTGACCTGGGCGTCGGAGAATCCGCAGCTCTACTCGCTGATCAGTATCTGTGCACTGCTGGCGATCACCGTTCCGCTGGCGTCGCGGGCCTTGCGTCGCCTCTGACCACCACATTCAGCCCCGTGTGAGTGCGCCGGGGGCGTATTCGGGCTGTTGCAATTTGTACATAGTTGGCCGGTTCGGCGTCGGCTTGTCTAGCCGGTTTGTGGTGGTTTGTGGGCGATAATGTGTTGGTGGCCAGGGGTTATCGTCCAGTGGATCGTGATCAGTACTTTCTGTTGCCGCCGAGTATGCGGGACTGGTTGCCCGATTCGGATCCGGTGTGGTTGGTGATCGAGACCGTCGCCTCGCTCGAGACCAGCGTGTTGCACGCCCAACGCAAGACCGGCGGGGTGGGGCGGGCCGGGTATGACCCGGACATGTTGTTGACCCTGCTGATCTGGGGCTGGGCCCACGGGCAGCGTTCTTCACGCCAGCTGGAGCGGTTGTGTCACCGCGATATCGCTTATCGCATCATCTGTGCTGGTGATGCACCTGATCATGTGACGA
>NZ_MJEI01000012.1 GCF_002095395.1 Williamsia sp. 1135 | reverse complement strand
TCGTTCATCTACAAGGTGTTGACGACCACCGACCACAAGATGCTCGGCATCATGTATTTGGTTGCCTGCTTTGCGTTCTTCCTCATCGGTGGCCTGATGGCCCTGCTGATGCGGTCTGAGTTGACTGTTCCGGGTCTGCAGTTCCTGTCGACCGAGCAGTACAACCAGCTGTTCACCATGCACGGCACCGTGATGCTGCTGATGTACGCGACGCCGATCGTGATCGGTTTCGCGAATGTGGTGCTGCCGCTTCAGATCGGTGCGCCGGACGTGGCGTTCCCGCGGTTGAATGCCTTCAGCTTCTGGCTGTTCGTGTTCGGTTCGACGGTGGCGGTCGCCGGATTCATCACCCCCGGTGGCGCGGCTGACTTCGGCTGGACTGCCTACACCCCACTGACCGATGCGGTGCACTCTCCGGGTGCCGGCGCCGACATGTGGATCCTCGGCCTGGCCGTTTCCGGTCTGGGCACCATCCTCGGTGCGGTCAACATGATCACCACCGTGGTCTGCCTGCGTGCTCCCGGTATGACGATGTTCCGGATGCCGATTTTCACCTGGAACATCCTGGTCACCAGCGTGCTGATCCTGCTGGCGTTCCCGTTGCTGACCGCGGCGTTGATGGGCTTGGAGGTCGACCGACAATTCGGCGCGCAGTTGTATGACCCGGCCAATGGTGGGGTGATCTTGTGGCAGCACCTGTTCTGGTTCTTCGGTCACCCCGAGGTCTACATCATCGCCCTGCCGTTCTTCGGCATCGTCTCGGAGATCTTCCCGGTGTTCAGCCGTAAACCGATCTTCGGGTACAGCGGTCTGGTCTACGCAACCTTGGCGATCGCGGCGTTGTCGGTGGCGGTGTGGGCGCACCACATGTACGCGACAGGTGCGGTGTTGCTGCCGTTCTTCTCGTTCATGACGTTCTTGATCGCGGTGCCCACGGGTGTGAAGTTCTTCAACTGGATAGGCACGATGTGGAAAGGTCATATGACCTTTGAGACACCCATGTTGTTCGCCGTGGGCTTCATCATCACGTTCCTGTTCGGTGGTCTGACCGGTGTGCTGCTGGCGAGCCCGCCCCTGGACTTCCACCTCTCG
>NZ_MJEI01000011.1 GCF_002095395.1 Williamsia sp. 1135 | reverse complement strand
TCGTTCATCTACAAGGTGTTGACGACCACCGACCACAAGATGCTCGGCATCATGTATTTGGTTGCCTGCTTTGCGTTCTTCCTCATCGGTGGCCTGATGGCCCTGCTGATGCGGTCTGAGTTGACTGTTCCGGGTCTGCAGTTCCTGTCGACCGAGCAGTACAACCAGCTGTTCACCATGCACGGCACCGTGATGCTGCTGATGTACGCGACGCCGATCGTGATCGGTTTCGCGAATGTGGTGCTGCCGCTTCAGATCGGTGCGCCGGACGTGGCGTTCCCGCGGTTGAATGCCTTCAGCTTCTGGCTGTTCGTGTTCGGTTCGACGGTGGCGGTCGCCGGATTCATCACCCCCGGTGGCGCGGCTGACTTCGGCTGGACTGCCTACACCCCACTGACCGATGCGGTGCACTCTCCGGGTGCCGGCGCCGACATGTGGATCCTCGGCCTGGCCGTTTCCGGTCTGGGCACCATCCTCGGTGCGGTCAACATGATCACCACCGTGGTCTGCCTGCGTGCTCCCGGTATGACGATGTTCCGGATGCCGATTTTCACCTGGAACATCCTGGTCACCAGCGTGCTGATCCTGCTGGCGTTCCCGTTGCTGACCGCGGCGTTGATGGGCTTGGAGGTCGACCGACAATTCGGCGCGCAGTTGTATGACCCGGCCAATGGTGGGGTGATCTTGTGGCAGCACCTGTTCTGGTTCTTCGGTCACCCCGAGGTCTACATCATCGCCCTGCCGTTCTTCGGCATCGTCTCGGAGATCTTCCCGGTGTTCAGCCGTAAGCCCATCTTCGGGTACTCGACACTCGTCTATGCAACCCTGGCGATCGCGGCGTTGTCGGTGGCGGTGTGGGCACACCACATGTACGCGACCGGCGCGGTGTTGCTGCCGTTCTTCTCCTTCATGACGTTCATCATCGCGGTGCCCACCGGGGTGAAGTTCTTCAACTGGATAGGCACGATGTGGAAAGGTCACTTGACCTTTGAGACACCCATGCTCTTTTCCGTGGGCTTCATCATCACCTTCCTGTTCGGTGGTCTGACCGGTGTGCTGCTGGCGAGCCCGCCCCTGGACTTCCACCTCTCG
>NZ_MJEI01000016.1 GCF_002095395.1 Williamsia sp. 1135 | reverse complement strand
GGGTTCATTGTTGTTGTGACCTGCGTTGATAGTGGTGTTGTCGGGCTCGGTATTGGTGTTTTCGTCGCCAGAGTGACCAGCGGAGGGGGTCAGCGATGGCATGCAGTGGTGTGAGGACGAGGATCGTGAAGAGTTTGCGGAACTCGTTGACCGACAACCGGATCAGTCCAGGTTCTGAGGGTTGGGCCAGGCGTTCAGTGGCGGTATGCACGGCCAGGAAGGCGTGCGCAGCCATGACCAAGGTAATCCAGCGGTGCCAGGACGTCCACGTCCGCACTTGATGCTGATCCAGACCGGTCAGGCCTTTGCCGCTCTGGAACGATTCCTCGACCGTCCACCGCCGCCCGGCGACTCGGACGTACTGGTTCAGCGGCACCGGTGCCGGGCTGTAGCAGCGATAGAAGGCGAGCTCGCCGGAGCTATCGTTGCGCCGCACCAACACGTGACAGAGGCCAACATCGGGACGCTCGGTGGTCGCGATCAAGGCCCAGGAGTACCAGCGGTGTCCTTTGCTACCGGCGCCGGCAGACATCTTGTGCCAGGACCGCGGCGGTAGATTCTCAGCAAGGGCATCGACCCGGATCTTCCCGGCGGCTGTGGGGACCTGCCGATTGCATCCGACGGCCAGGACGTAGCCGATCTGTCTGTTGTGCAACGCTTTTCGTAGGTTCGGGTCTGCGCCGTACACTTCATCGCCAGCGACCCACGAGGCCGGAACGTCGGCGTCGAGGGCCGCCTCGACCAGCGTGGTTGCCAGGGCTGGTTTGGTAGCGAACTCGACCGTGTCAGGGACCCCGGCCTTGGTCCTTCGCTGCGGGTCGGTGGCCCAGGTGTGCTGCGGCAGGTACAGCGCTCGGTCGATCAGGGTGTGTCCGCGAGCGGCGGCGTAGGTCAGGTAGACCGCGACCTGACAGTTCTCCGTGCGTCCGGCGGTTCCGGTGTACTGGCGTTGTACCCCAACGGTGTTGGTGCCCTTCTTCAAGTCGCCGGTCTCATCAACGACAAGCACCGCATCAGGGTCGGCCAGGTGGTCGATGACATAGCTGCGAACGTCATCGCGGACCAGATCAGCGTCCCATTTAGCGCGGGACAGCAAGTGCTGCAGTCGGTCAGGGGTGCCATGGCCCGATAGTTCGGCGATAGTCCAGCAGTTCTTGGAACCTATATCGGCCAGCAAACCCAGCACCAGCGCACCGGCGTTGCGTCGTGCTTCGACCCGCGCGAACCGCGACGAGAACGACTCCAACAACCCATCCAGGCCCGCATGCCACCGCTCATGGTCTACCCTCAGTGCTGCGGTTGCCGCAGCTGATCTGGATGTCTTCACAAACTCGAGATCATGCCGCGGCAACCGCGCCTACCAGCGCAAACACGCCGAAACTACCTATCTACGGCTGTAGTATTAGGAGCCGCGGGGGCCGCGGCCCTGGTGGCACCGGCGACACCGTGGACGTGGTCACCCGCGGGATCGGTCCCGGGCACCGGCAGCGGCGCCGACCCCAAATATGTCTGGGACGTCGAAGCAGACCCCGTGGTCGCCGGCCTCCTGGACCGCGGCGAGGTGCCCAAGGTCAACGAAATCCTCAAACACTGGACCAAGAACTCGCAACCGCTACCGGCAGGGCTGCCATCAGAACTCCGCGACTTCATGGAACACGCCAAACAACTCCCCGCCTGGGCCGACGAGCAAAAGCTCGTCAGCGCAGTCAACTTCAACCAAAAACGCGGCACCTACCTCGGCGTCCTCTACGGCTTCGCCAGCGGCATGATGAGCACCGTCATCCCCAAAGAAGCCCGCGCGGTCTACTACTCCAAGGGCGGCGCGGACATGAAAGACCGCATCACCAAAACCGCGAAACTCGGCTACGACATCGGCTCACTCAACGCCTACCAACCCGACGGCGAAATGGTCGTCACCTGCGTCAAAACCCGCCTCGCACACGCCGCGGTCCGACACCTACTGCCACAATCGCCGCACTGGGTGAACTCGGCACCCGAAGACATACCCATCAGCCAAGCCGACATCATGGTCACCTGGCACTCGCTGCCCACCACCGTCATGCGCAACCTCACAAAGTGGAAAGTCCCGATCGCCGCCGACGAATCCGAAGGATTCCTGCACTCATGGCAGCTGGCAGCA
>NZ_MJEI01000054.1 GCF_002095395.1 Williamsia sp. 1135 | reverse complement strand
CCCCCAAATCGTGGAGGACTCCTCTATGCGGCTTCGGGCTCCGCGACTGCAGCGTTCTCGTAGTCGATGGGGCTGACCATCCCAATCGTGGAGTGCCGGCGGACGTGGTTGTAGAAGCCGTAACACCAGTCAAGCACACCGGCCTTGGCTCCGGCAAGAGTCTCGAAATCGTTGCGTGACAGTACCTCCCACTCCAGGGAAGAGAAGAACGCTTCGGCAGCGGCATTGTCGAAGCATGACCCGACGCGGCCCATCGACTGACGGAGTCCCATCCGACGGCACAGCTTGGTGAACTTGTTGGAGGTGTACGTCGACCCGCGGTCACTGTGGAAGATGACCCGTTCGGACTCCTCGTCACGCCTTATGGCCTGCTTACCGCCTCGGGTGGCCACCGCCATCTCGATTGCTGCACACGCGAGCGGTGCGTCTGGATGCACGCTGGTGGCCGCACCCAGCAATCGGCGGCTGTAGAGGTCGATCACGGTCGCCAGATACAACTTCCCGGCCGCAGTCGGGATCTCGGTGATATCGCCGACCCACTTCTCGTTCGGACGCGTCGCGGTGAAGTTCCGGCGCACCAGATCCGGGAACTTCGGTGCCGTCTTGTCCTGCCGGGTCAGCCCGTTTCGGCGACGGATCCGGCGTGCCACCAAACCCTGCCGGCGCATCGAATCCGCGACCGTCTTCTCGCTCACTGTCCACCCGTCCTCACGCAGGTCCACGTGCAGCCGCGGGGAACCATGCAAGCCCCGCAATGTCATGAACTTGACCTTGACTGCGCGGTCTACCGTGTCGCGCCGATAGTCACGCGCGGTATGCAATCCTGTTGCTGCACCCGGCTTTTGAGAACGCTTGAACCACTTGTAGAACCACGCCATACTCACGCCAAGCAGCGCGCACGTGACCGTATGTGGCACTCGATAGGTGGTCCTCTGCTCTGCGATGAAGCGGGCCAGCATCACTTCGTCGCCTCCTTCACCCACAGGACCACCGATCGTTTTAAAACATCGCGCTCCATCCGCAACTCGGCCACCTCGGCACGCAACCGCTTGAGCTCGGCAGCACTATCGCCGCTCGCCTCATCCTCGCCGCCGCGCTCGGCGCGCGCACGGTTGACCCAGTTGCCCAGGGTGCCCTCGTTGACCCCCAGATCGCGCGCGACCTGGGCGATCGGTTTACCCGTCTCCTCGACGATCCGGACCGCCCCATCACGGAACTCCCGGTCGTACTTCTTCCGCTTCTCAGACATCGTGCTCCTCATTATCGATGCCTCTACGGTTTGGGGGGAACCTCACTCGATATAAACGGCCAGGCACCACCGCCGCCGCTCGCAGGCTGGAAGGACACCGTCTACACCCCGCCCGGCACCACCATCCGGCTGACGCTACGGTTCGCCGAATACACCGACCCGACGTTCCCGTACATGTTCCACTGCCACCTGATGCGGCATGAGGATCAGGGCATGATGGGTCAGTTCCTCGTCCTCGGGGCGGACCAACGTGCTGCCCCGATGCAGATGCCTACCGACAAATCTTCACATCACGGCGGTCATTGACCGGCCGCAGACCGATCGGACCTGGTAGGTGTCAGCCGCGCCGGTACGCCCATACCGCCAGTCTCACCCTGTTGTTGCACCCGGTCTTGGCCATCAAACTCGCCACGTGCGACTTGACCGTCGAGACTCCCAGGTGCAGATGGTCGGCAATCTCCTGGTTTCCCAGACCCTCACCGACGAGCCCGAGCACTTCACTCTCTCGTGGGCTCAGTTCCACGACGTCGACCGGCTCTGGCGCACGCCCCTCCTCGACCGCCCGGTCGACTATTCGACGCAGCAGGGAGGGAGAGAACGGCAGGTCGCCGTCGACGACACGACGGATCGCGTCCGCTAGGTCAGCGGGCGCGGTGTCCTTGACGAGAAATCCCGCCGCGCCGGCCGAAAGTGCTGGATAGAGGTGGCTGTCGTCGTCGAAGGTGGTGAGTACCAACACCTTCGACGCAGAACCAGACCTGACGATCTGTCGGGTTGCCTCGATACCGTCGAGGCCTGGCATCCGCAGGTCCATCAGGATCACATCGGGTGCCAATTCGGCTGCCAGGCGTATGGCCTCCGCGCCGTTGGAACCTTCACCGACGACGTCGATGTCCTCGGTGGACTCGCACAACATCCGCAGACCGGCCCGCACAAGGCGCTGGTCGTCGACGATGAGTAGGCGAATCATGCGCCGACTGCTGTCGCTGCGACTGGGAGGGTGGCGTGAACGTGCCAACACCTGTCGTCGGCACTGACCTCGAGCGTGCCGCCGGCGAGCGCAACACGTTCGGTCATGCCGATCAGCCCGAGTCCGCTAGGTGCCGCCGCGCCGCGTGTGTAGTAACTGGCGATGGTCACCTTGACCTCGTCGTCCTCCCGGACGACCGAGACGCTCACCGGCCCCGCTGGGTCCGCGTGCTTCATCACATTGGTCAACGACTCCTGAACCACCCGCAGTAGGGTGAGCCGCCCGATGGCGTCCAGCTCACCGAGATCCGGATCCAGCTCGACTTCGACGGACATTCCCGCCGCTCTGGTGCGCTCGACGGCTGCAGCGATTTCGGCCGAGACTGCACCGACTTCGACCAGAGCCACATCCCCGAGCAGGGGGTCTCGTAGTGCCACGAGGAGTCGGCGTATGTCCGCCAATGCCCCGGAAGCTGTGGCATGAACATCGTCGAGCACACTCTGTACGCGGGGGTCCGCCTCCGCCACCACATGCCGCACGACACCGACTCGCAGCACGATTGACGCCATGTGATGCGCTACCAGGTCATGC
Source organism: Williamsia sp. 1135 (assembly GCF_002095395.1). Classification (GTDB taxonomy): domain Bacteria; phylum Actinomycetota; class Actinomycetes; order Mycobacteriales; family Mycobacteriaceae; genus Williamsia. Next base: position 25,577 of record NZ_MJEI01000054.1, on the reverse strand, counting down.
AGTTCCCGGGCCAATGCGGCGCGCTCAACGGAGCGCGCCAGCGCTGCGTCCTCCTCTCGGCGTGCTTCAGCGTCGGCGGCGCGGGCTCGATAGGTCTCGGCCAAGTCGCGCTGCGCCCGCAGATACAGCCCGAACAGCAACGGCAGTCCGACAACGGCAACCGTCTCGATCGCTGTGGCGGGCCGCCAGAAGGTCGAGTACGTCTCGGCCGCGATCTTGACCAACACCGCGGTCATCCAACACGCACTGGCCGCAATCACCGGCAACGGCCGCTTGAACCGCATTGCCACCTCGGCCAGACCGATTGCGCCGAGGTACGGAACCAGTCCGGACAACCCCCACGCATCCGCGACGAACATCGGCACTGCGAGCGCGGACAGCGCGAGCGAGACGGCCAGTGGCCAGCGGCCGCCCAGCAGGAATATCACTGCCGCGGCGAGTGCTGTCGCCCAGTACCAGAGCGGTACGTGATACTCGCCAGGGAAATTGCTGGCCAGCAGCATCAGCGGAGTCAACACGAGTGGCACCCAGCGAACCCATGGCAACCGGCCGAGATGCGGGAACTTGTCGATCATCGCTCCACAGTAGGCAACCGTGAACTAGATCTTCCGGCCAGAGGAGCGTCATCGACACGGCAAGCCCCGCACCAAAGCCGCGGGCGAGTGCGACATCACCGACCGAGTCCTCGCAGGAACAGCCGGCCGCAGCTCCTGATGAGACGGCGTCTGCGTGGTTCCCATTGCTGCTGGTCGATCGCACTAAATCCGCGCTGACCGGTTTTAGCAGCGCCAGCTTTGACGCGGTCTGGTTCATCCAGAACCGACTCGAGACGACATAGTTACTGTTTTATCGGCTTCAGCACCGCGCGATGACCTTCCGCTTTTCGGGTGGAAGGTACTCGGTGGTGGTCTCGCCCCATGCCGGGAGATGGTGTCGATCGCGCACCTGGCCCACCGCGACTGCCGCCAGTGCGCGCATGTATGGCTGTCGATCAGCTGCGTCGCGTCACCGATGTCGGCAAAGACTCTCAGTAGCAACCCTTTCGAACCTCAGGAAACCGCCACCCTCGACATCCGGCCCGCATTGACGAACATTCGCGCCTGTTTCACCTGCCGTACCACCGGGGTCACCTCGAGATCGTCGATACCCGCCGTGGCACCGAATCCCTGGGTCATCACGTCGTAGAGGTGCCGGGTATCGCGACACAGGACCGACGCCATGAGATTGGTGGCACCGGTCGTGGCGCAGACGAAGGGGACCTCGGGCAGCATGCCCACTGCCATTCCCGCCGATTCGAGTTGCCTCACTGAGACTTTGCCCCATACGACTGCCGCCAGAGCGACACCGAGCTGCGGCAACGACACGTCGAAGTCGAGGTACATCACCCCGCTGTCGACGAGTTCCCTGATCCGCTGGGCAGCCCTCGCCGGTGTCCAGCCGAGGTTCTCGGCCAACGTCGCGTAGGGCATTCGCGCGTCCGCCTCCAGCATCGCCAGTATCTTGTGGTCGACGGGCCCCATCTGCAGCGTGGAGCGCCACGACCGCTCGTCCCGTTCACGTTCGGTGATGACGGAAAACCGCTCCTCGGCAACAGATCTGAGATGCTCGAGCTGTGTCGTAGTGAACAGTTCAGCGAAGTTCGGCAAGTTGCCGACCAATGGGTAGCGACGGACCACGGTGTGCGATGAGATCGATTGCACTAGTGATGTTTTCGGAATACGGTCTCCAACCATCTCGTCCCGGTCCCCCACCGACCGTGGACGATGGACCGCCAGCACCTCCGAACTCGTGATGTTGACCCAGCTCATATCCGGGTGACGGGCCAGCGCCGTGGCGAGAGTTCCGCCGGCACCCGGCTGGGGGGTGATGCGCAGAACGCCCTGGCTGATCCCGAGAGCAAGGGAATCGATGAACGCAGTGCACTGCAGGGCGCCGCCGCGCACGAGCGCCTGATAGCGGCGGGCCACGGTCTGTTCGGCTATACCGAGCACCGCACCGATCTTGGCGAAGGACATTCGGATGTCGGCACTCAGCGCGTGGATGATCATGCGGTCTGTGTCGTCGATCATGGCGGATTCCGGTCTGTTGACGGCGTTGATTGAAGGATAGCGTCGTAAAACCCCGTTCGAGTGATGGATTTGTCGTGGTCTGGTCGCACACTCGATCCCGGCAAACCCCCGACCCGAAAGGACACGATCATGCGAAAGTGGATTCCACTCGTCGCCGCCTGTCTCGGCACGTTCATGCTGCTCATCGACGTCACCATCGTCAACATCGCCTTACCCGACATCCAGCAAGATCTCGGCACCACGTTCTCCCAATTGCAGTGGGTGATGGATGCGTACGCCCTCGTTCTCGCCGCCCTGGTGCTGGCCGCGGGCAGTCTGGCCGACGGTGTCGGACACAAACGCATCTACCTCATCGGCACCACCCTGTTCGCCCTGGCGTCACTGGCCTGCGGTCTGGCGTCGGACGCCACGTTGCTCATCGCGGCCCGGGCGGCACAGGGTGTCGGCGCGGCCGCCATGTTCGCCACCACGCTGGCGCTGCTCCACGCGACCTACACCGGACGTGATCGCGGCGTCGCGTTCGCGACCTGGGGTGCGGTCAGTGGTGCTGCCGCCGGAGCGGGCGTGGTGCTCGGCGGGGTGCTCACCGATCTACTCAATTGGCGCTGGATCTTCTTCGTTAATCTGCCGATTTCGGCGATCACCCTGTGGTTGTCGGCGATGGTCTTCACCGACAACGCTCGCCGAACGTTGCGCTTCGACGTTCCCGGAGTCGTTACGTTCAGCGCCGGCGCCGCCGCGCTCACGTACGCGATCATCCACGGCGGCGAGAACAGCTGGACAGACGCGACGACTTCGTGGTCTTTCGGTGTCGCGGTGGTGATGCTCGCGGCGTTTGTCATCGTCGAACTGCGACAGCGCAATCCGATGCTGCCCCTCGGTCTGCTAGTGCGGCCCCACCTGTCGGGCAGCGTGATCGGCGCCTTGGTGCTCAGTTTCGCGGCGTTCTCGAGCTTCCCGCTGGTTGCGCTCTGGATGCAGGGAACGCTCGGCATGTCACCGCTCGAGAACGGCCTGGCCGCCCTGCCGATGCCCGTCGTCGCATTCCTGGTCGCCGGGGCAGGCGGCAAGTTCTTGCACAACGTGGCACCGCAGGTGACCATCGGCGGTGGTCTGGCCGTGGTCGGTGCCGGATCACTGGCACTGATGCTCGTCGGCCCCGACTCTGACTGGACCGCAACCGTTCCCGGGCTCGCGCTCATCGGCGTCGGGGTGGGCATGGTGTCGCCGGCGCTCAACGCAACGGCGCTGGCGGCGGTCCCACCGCAGCAATCAGGTGTCGCTTCGGGCACGGTCAACACCGCCCGCCAACTCGGGCTCGCATTGGGTATTGCCGTTCTCGGATCGGTGTTCCAGACCATCACCGGGGCCGATGCCGGGCACGCGGGACCGAACTACACGTCGGGCCTCGACGTCGCGTTCGCGGTGGCTGGGATTGTCGGGATCGTGGGTGCGGCGATCGTCGTCGGGTTGTTCAGTCGTCGCAGCACCCCGGTCGCGGTCAGCGAGCCCGAACCCGCCCTGAGCTGAGCCGCATCAGCCTCGCGCTATCGCTTCGAGACGGCGGTCACGTCTGCGGATACGTTCGTGCCACTCATCGAAAACAAACCTCGCCTGATCCTGTGTCGCAAGGCGTCCTCCAAATTGTGCGCTGTCAGGCGGTATCGCGCTTCGAAGCCGCCTCCGTAAAGGTTGGCCGCAGCCGGGAGGTTGGCCCCGAAAACCTGGGTCAGCCTGTAGTTCGTCGAATCGACGTGCGTTGCCGAGGCTTATTCGACGAGGTGTTCAGCGCCATAACCATTCGCGGACAGAGTGGAAAGCTGGTGAACTCGATGGCATGCATGGACAGCCAAATCTCGTCACCGACGCCGCCAACGACGGCGATACCGCCGAACTACTGGTGCTGCAACGGTGCTGTTGGGTGGCGGAGGCGATCGCCAACGGCACCCTCGACATCCCGCCACTACACGAGACACACGACGAAGTTCGTGAATGGGTCCGGTCCTGGACCGTCCTCACGGTGCGGGATGGACCGCGATTAGTAGCTGCGGTCCGTGGCCGTCTGGTCGGTGGGACCTGGGAAATCGGGCGCCTGATGGTGGCGCCGGACCTGGCCGGTCAGGGAATCGGACGAGAGTTGCTCGCTCACATCGAGCGTTTGGCGCCCACCGACACCGCGACATTCGAGCTGTTCACCGGCGCGCGGAGCACCCGCAACATCAATCTTTACGAACGTGCCGGATACCGGATGCTTGACTCATCATCAGCCGTGCCTCCCGGCCACATCGTCGGCGCAATCGTCCTACGCAAATCGGCGTCAACGTAAAATCGGCTTGAACCGGATCCGGCCGCGAGGCAAGTCACGGAGCGCACCAACGGTTCATCAACAACAACGAATCCGATCGCTCTGAAACGAGAGACAGACCCATGATCACGCTGGCTGCCGCTACCGGTATCGCCCTGGTCGAGCTAGGACTTGCTCTCACGCCCGGGCCAAACATGTTCTATCTCGTCTCGCGCAGCATCAGCCAAGGATGGCGTGCCGGAATGATGTCCCTCGCTGGCACCGCCGTTGGCTTCGTTGTCTACCTCGTGATGGCCAATGTGGGACTGGCGGCAGTGTTCTTCGTGGTCCCGTGGTTGTTCATCGCACTAAAAGTCGTCGGTGCCGCCTACCTCCTGTGGCTGGCCTACACGACACTGCGACCAGGGGGCAGGTCGCTCTTCGAGACGGCCACGTTGCCTCGCGACTCCTTCGGCAAGCTCTTCCGCATGGGGCTCGTGACCAACCTCCTCAACCCGAAGGTCGCGATCCTGTATCTCGCCCTCATCCCCCAGTTCATCGACCCCGCAGCCGGCAACGTCGTAGCCCAAGGATTTCAACTCGGCGCAATCCAAATCGCAGTGGGTGTGACGGTCAACGGCGCAATCATCCTCACCGCAGGCTCCGTCGCAGCGTTTCTGCAACGCAAACCGGCCTGGATGCGCTGGCAGAAATGGGTCACCGGAACCCTACTCGGCGCGGTAGGGGTCAAACTAGCCTTCGACGCTCCAGCTCCCGCCGTGTCCCACTAACTCGCATCAGCGTCGCGCAACTATCCGTGTTGACATAGGATCTGTTGTCGGCGTAACAGATTGTGCTGCAGTGCAATTTGTCACCAGTGAAGAAACCAACCCTGAAACATGTCGGTCGGTCTGGCAAAGGGACCACTCCGCATTTGACGCCGCGCCCTTTGACGACGTCGGGATGATCGTTTCCGGATGGTCGGTGTACAACGCCGAGCAGCTCGAGCACGGTAGCTCGCGGCAGATTTCATTGCTGGCGTAGTTGACCACCGGCGATTTCGTGGAGGCCACGTTCGAGAACTGGGAATCAGAGTTTTTGCAGGGGGCATGTACGTGGTGCTGACCGAGACCCCGACCCGGCAAACCGGGTCGGGGTCTCCTCGTTCAGTAGTGATCAGTCGAGGATCGCTGTGGCCTCGACTTCCACCAGCACATCGGGTTCGAAGAGGTAGTCGACTCCGATCAACGAAGCTGGTGGCATCGGAAGCGCGAGTCCGATCTCATCGGCGACACGTTCGACGCCGGCCATGAACTCTCCGATCTTCTCCGGCGTCCAGTGTGTGACGTAGAACGTCAGTCGCAGGACGTCGCTGAACGTGGCTCCTGCGCTCGCCAGCCCTGTCGCAGTGTTGCGCAGCGCCTGCGCGACCTGTCCTGCCAGGTCACCGGGAGCGACAGGTGAACCGTCGGCCAGGCGGGCGATCTGCCCACTGACGTGCACGTGGCGCGATCCCGTACCCACTGCGACGTGGTGATAGGGCGTGGGTTGAGTCATGCCATCGGGGGTCGAGTAGTTGACGGGCACGTTGTTCTCCTTGGTGTGTTCCGGTAGGTATATTTTTGATACCTGGTACACCAAGAGCACTTCAAGGAGACGTGGTTTCATGACCGATACCCCCGGCGCGCCGGTCGAGCTCACCATCAGCGCGCCACATCGCGAGTTGCTCGATCAGGTGCTCGACAAGTGGTCGTTGGCAGTGCTCAACGAACTCTGTGAACGCCCCTGCCGGTTCAACAATCTGCGGCGAGCGATCCCGACCGTCACGCAGAAGTCTCTGACCGCAACACTCCGCAAGCTCGAACGGAACGGAATCATCGAGAGGGTGCTGCTGAGTTCACGCCCGGTCGCGGTCGAATATCGGATCACGCCGCTGGGAAAGACTCTCCGTCCGCCGATCGACGTGATCCTGCAATGGGCAACCACGCACATGCCAGCTATCGAACGGGCGCGCACGAGTTTCGACACTGCCGAGGACGGCGCGTAGCGGCTGCTGTTCAGACGATCAGAGTGGGTGCCTCAGAGAACCGCTATGCCCCGCCTCTGTAACAGAGTGCGGGGCATAGCAGTGTCGTTCGCGTCAGCGAAGCGTCAGCCGAGCAGACCGCTCAGGGACTCGGCGTTGTCGATGAGGAACTGAAAGATGTCGAGCAAAGCGATTTCGAAGGTCGAAGTCATCGTGGATACCTTTCACGTGTTCTGATTGTTCCGCAGCCGAGGTCGACAACGGTCGAGGACGGTCAGGCCCTGCCAGCGAGCCTCCCGTCATCGGGACCGATTGTGGCACTTTTCCATACGTCGCGCACGCGGTTGCCTCATGGACAAGAGATACGTACGTGAACCCTAACTATGTTGTACCACAACATTATTGACACTCAAGCTTCGATCGGTTAGACCGAAATGTGACCTCCCGTGTGCCTATTCTTGGCGAAGACGTCACCTCCGCGTCAGACAACGTTTGCCCCGCCGTAGGTTGCGAAGCAACGTATTTCGCGAGTGCCGCCGAGTAGTAGAGCCAATGGCCCGGACACCTGTTCGCTCGGTGTTCACACCGCAGTACCGGTCAATCATTCATTGAGCAACAGTCACCGCCTACCGTGACCACCAGCAAGACACGATCGCGAAGACAGATGCGATTGCCGACTGAGTGTCAGTCGATCCCCAGTCATTCGTTCGCCTTCTGGAGGCCCCCGTGTTGTTTAGATCAGCAGTCGCTGCCGCGTGCCTCAGTGTCGCCGCGGCCGGAACCATGGTGAGCACCTCGATGTCGGCGGCATCGCCGGCCCCACCAGGCTCATGCCCCGAACAAGTCACGTTCGCTGTAGGCGGCACCGGAGACGTCCATTCGCAGCACGTTCCGGGTGTTCCTGCAGGACCACGCGTGAACATCGACTATCCCGCGTCCATCCGACCGATCGGCGCAGTCACCGGCGACGAATCGATCTCGGTGGGCACCGATGAGCTCGACTCTCGAGCACGGTCTTACCGCGCCCGCTGCCCAGACACCCACATCAACGCCCAGGGATACAGCCTGGGGGCCGTTGTGGTCTCCACAGTCTGCGACCGATGGCAGATCGACAGCGTGATGAGCCGCAACACCGCGTGCACCACCGTCGGCAACCCCAGCCGCCCCCAGCGAGATGGGACGTCCGGCATCCTGGGACAGATCCCCCCGATCGTGCCCGGGCTGGCGGTCGACCGACACCAGAACCGCGGCCCGATTCCCGTCACCGACGTCTGCAACTCGAACGACATCATCTGCAACGCACCCAATCCTGTCGTCAACCCGCTCGAGTTCGCCAACGGGATCCTCGGCTACTACGAGGGTGACCATGGCTATGCCCAGCCCATTCCGAACGACCCTGGTGACTACGTGTACTACCAGCAGCCCCGCATCGACGGTGCCCGCCCGACGACACCCGCACTGCAGTCACTACCTACCGTCCCGATGGTCCTTGATGCCGTCGAACAAGGACGCTGGCCTGCTCCCGCAGACACGTCGGCGTTGATCGAACAAACAGATGCGCAATTCGGCGATCTCAGCGGCACAACCCTCACCTGGTCACCGGCGCCGACCATGGACCACCCAGACCCGGTCGCACCACAAGTTGTTTGGGCTGCAGCGGAACTCGTTGACGCCGCAGTTCGCGTGGCCGTCGCGTTTGCCGCAGAAGCCATCGACGAATAGACCTCACCCGCACTCTGATCACCACGCCGGGGCCATGATCTGGTCCCGGCGTGACGATCGGGCGCTACTTCTTGAGCAGTGACGCCAGGTGGGTCGCCGACTTCAGTCCGAGTCGTGGTTCTGCCTTACGGATCTCCGCGATTGCTTCGACCTGCTTGTTCGGCGGGATGCCCGCGGCTTCAAGCACTCCCCCGGCCCAGGTGATCGCGCGGTTGATCGCTTCGGCGGCGTCGGGCCCCTGCCCGGTTCCGAAGACCTCCACGATTTCTTCCCGAGGGTTGCGGTGGTCACCGACGATCAGGTTTTTCAACGACATCGTGTCTCCTTCGTGTTCGTCGACATGCGATCTGCACGTCAGATCTCAATATCGGGTGTTCAGTAGCCCCGCGCGGCTCGTCGTTGCGCGAGAGCTTCGAGTCGGGCACCCGATTGGCGGCGGGTCATCACCCGCAACGCCCGCGGCGCGAGGATGAGGCCCAGCGCCGCCCATGCCACGGGTACACCGATGGCCACAACGGCCTGACCGGCACTGTCGAACGTGGTCCCAGGGACCAACGTGACCCGCGACAACAATCCCAGCCAGTAGACCGGGAAAACCTTGATCGGCACCGTCAGCCAATCCGGCATCGATGCGATAGAGAAGAAGATGCCCGACACGGACATCAGGGCATAGGCCACCAGCGAGATAGGGAAGATCGCGAGCGGCGACTTGATGAGGCTGCCGACCACCGAGCCCATGGGCACGGTGGCAAACAGGGTCAGGATCGCCACCCCGGTGAGCGCTGCACAACCCAGGATGGTCCCGGGCAGGATCGGCGAGACAAAGATGTCGGCCGGGATGAGCAGTAGCAGCGCGGTGACCACCCCGGTGACCCACAGACTCAACGTCTTTCCGACCAAGTAGCCGGCCAGACCGTATGGCAGAGTCCGAACCCTGAGCATGGTCCCGTCGTCCTGTTCGGCGACGAGCTCACCGCAGATGCCCACGAACCCGCCGACGAACAGCGACGCCGCCGCGATGCCGGCCAACATGCCGGTGGCACCCTGACCGCCCAGGAAGTCGCTGACGTCGACGTTGAGGAAGACCACGACCAGCACCGCCGGGACGATCAGATGTCCTAGTGCGCTTGGTCGGGTGAACCGGTTGATGATCTCGACCTTGGCCTGCAACGCACCGAACTTCAGAACCCTGAGCTGGCTGGCTCCCGGCGCCATCGTCGTGGCGGTCATCGCTGAACCTCCCCGTTGTCCTCGCGCACGATCGAGAGATAGACCTGTTCGAGGTTGCCGCGGCGCACATCCATGTCCCACACGTGCTCGCTGCCGGTGACGAGGTCGCGGATCAATGCATCCGAGTCGGCCACCGTCCGGCGCTGGGGGCCGTGCGGCGACATCCAGGTGACGGTGCTCGTCGAGGCCAGGGTCGACCGCAGTTCGGTCGGGCTACCGTCGGCGACCACCTGTCCGCCGTTGAGGATGATGATCCGCTCGCACATCTCTTCGGCCTCGTGCAGATTGTGCGTGGCCCAGATGATGGTGGTGCTCTGCGCCAGATTGTGGATGAGTTCGTAGAAGGACTGGCGGATCTCCGGATCGAAACCGGTTGTCGGTTCGTCGAGGAACAGCAGTTCCGGTCGACTGATGAGCGCGGCCGCCACGTCGACACGCCGTCGCTGACCTCCCGACAGGGACCTGATCTGCTGACCGGCACGGTCGTCGAGTTCCACTGCCGCAAGCAGTTCGGGGACGGGCCAGAGGTCCGTCACCCCGGCAGCGCGATGGGCCGCACTCACGTACCGCAGAAAGTCGGCGACTTTCCAGGTCCCGTGATCACGCCAGGCCTGCAACACCACACCCAGCCGCGACCGCCACTGCTCCGGTGCGCTGTCGGGTTGGTGTCCGAGGACGGAGACCTGACCGCCGGACGGTCGCCGCATGCCTTCGAGGATCTCGATCAGGGTCGATTTGCCTGCCCCGTTCGGTCCCAGTACCGCCACCTTCTGCCCGGCCGGTATGTCGAAGGTCAGATCATCGAGGACATCGGTTGTTCCGTAACGCATTCGGAGACCGTCGACGCGTATGGCGGCAGAGTCCGTCGCCACCGAGTCGATCGTGTCTGCTGTCGTCGGACTGCTCATGGTGGTGTCCCATCCGTGGCTTGATCGTGGTGGTCGGCCGGTGCCTGTCCGCGCTCGAGCAGCCAGGTCACTAAAGGCGCCAGCGTGGCGCAGTGTGCGGTACCTGCGGTGGTGACCGCGAAGTCGATCATGTGTAGTGCGATGCGCATGGTGGCGACTGCGTCGAGCGCCGCCTGATCGAGCATGCGATCGGACTCCGAGCTGTAGCCCGCGATCAATGCCTCGGCCGCCCGAGCGTACACCTCCGAGTGATCGGACCCGTTCGCTCGCGCCGTGAACTCGAACTCTGTCAACTCACCGACCAGCCACCCCAGATCCAATTCCTTTGGTCCTGAGCTGATCTCGGGTCCGACGACCACATCGACGCGGGTGTGATCGGGATCAGCGAAGACAGACCCCAGGCTGAATCCGCCGTGGCACAGCACAGCAGTGCCCTGTTCGGCAACCGTGTCGGCCAGGGACCTCAGTCTCGCAACCGCGGTGGGTGGCAACGACCCGAGGGTCACAGCAGCCGGGCCGGCGGGCTCGGCAAGGTAGCGGCGGAGCCGCTCCACGTGCGGACTGACGTCACCGATGCGCGGCGGGCCACTCCGGTGCAGCGTTGCCAGCAAGCGCCCGAGGTCCGTCATGGTCGACAGTCCGGCGCCGTCGTGCAGGAAGGCCGGCTGCACCTGCGGCCACAACTGCGAGGCAAGCTGTTCGTCGCAGCGCAACGAAAAGCGATGGCATTCGGCGGATGTCGATTCCGACGTCCGAACGAGACGAACCCGCCCGGACGGTGTCGCCGATGGTGCCATCACCTGCGAAGCCCGATCACGCGTGGCGTCGCGGTACGTCCTCGACAGCACGAACCCGTCATCGTCACGCGCCAGTTGCTGCCGCCACACCGCTGTGTCGAATTCCCACACGATCGTCTGCGCGGCGGTCATGCCGATTCTGCCTTCGTTGTCACACCCGAGACCAATGCACCCGACAGCGCCTGTGCAGCAGCCGGGAACAACACCGGAGGTAGCCCCTCGAGAGCCGGGTCGCTCACGCTGAAACCCTTCATCGGTGGAAGCAATTGAACGTTCGTTCGCAGTGCCAGAGCCGTACAGTGCTGCTGCCACACAGGTGTTCTCGTGAATCCAGGTGGCGCCGACGCTGCGACCACGACGGGCGCAAGACTTCCCTGGATGGCCAGCATCGCCGGCGAATCACACAGCCCCGCCGACAATCTGGACACGAAATGCATGGTCGCCGGATGGACGAGGTATCCGTCAGCCCACTGGCCGAGTTCGACATGCACGGGACGTTGCTCATTGTCCGACCAATTGTCGATCAACGGCTCATAGCCGAAACCGCGGATTGTGCCCAGTCCGACGAACTGGAGGGCCGACGGGGTCAGCACGACCCGGACGTCGGTGCTCGGTGACGTCGAACTCAACCAGCCCAGCCAGGAATGCAGAAACGATGCCCCGAGAGCGCCGGTCGCCATCACGACGATTCGGCGGTCGGCAAGGCCTTCTATGGAATAGGTACTCGGATCCGACTCGGTCATCCCGCGACCACCGCTTCGGTCCGCGCCGACATCACGTAGGGCGCCGCGTCTTCCGGCAGTGCGAGGGACTCAGCAGACCTGGCGCCTGCCACCGCGAGAATCTCTTCGAGGTCCTCGACCGCGTGTCCGGCACCGTACATCTTGGATACCCCGAACACGTTCAGTACCACTTCGTGGACCCCGCGTTCCTGCAGGCGGGTCATCGCATCGACGATCTCATCGGCAGATCCGAACAGGTAGGTATTCGACGACACCAGCTCGCCGGCGCCTGCCCAGGGATCCGCCGGGTCAGCCGGGACGCCTGCCGATCGAAGCATGGCCGTGTAGTGGGGCGCCGCCAGGTGGGCACCGACCGCGGCGTGGGCGAGCTGTCTCGGGTCCCGGCCGGGGCGACGCACAGCAGCGTGGACCACGCTCGCGACGCGCGGCGCAGGCCGCATCGACTCCGCTGCTGCCGAACGCATCTCCGGGATCAGAGTCTGCTCGAGATACTGCTCAGGCGTCAGCCACGTGATGGCCCACTCTGCCTTGTTGCCTGCGCATCTGGCCATACTCGGCCGCAGGACACCGAGGCCGGTCTCCACTGACCCGAACAACTTGTCGACACGTTCGGGTCCGTCGGCGGGGCCGGTCTGCAGCGGGCCCGGGATGATGGTCTTGACCTGGTCCAGGAACTCGCCCGCCTGACGTACCGGAGCGTTCATCGGAGCACCGAAGACAGCACGCTGAAACGCAGTACTACCCGGACCGACGCCGGCGACATAGGTCTGCCCGGTCAGCCGCCCGATCGATTGCGCCTGCACGGCGAATCCATGCGAGTGGAACAAGGGATAGAGCGCCACCGCACTGCCGAACGGCAGGGCATAACCCCGCCCCGCCAGTCCTGCCATCGTCAAGTGAGAGTCAACGGTCGAGGAATGGCCGAACCACAATCGGTGCCCGCCGCGGCGAGCCGCTTCCGCGTAGGGGATCACCGGCCCGATGGCCGTCGGCATCTCGGGATAAAAGACTCCGATGTTCGAGTTCATAGTTCGACCCACTTTCCGGAACTGGGATTGGGTGACATCACCAGCGCGTGAAATCCGTTCGGCCGGTAGAGGTCGTGGAGGGTTCGAGAGATTGCCGCGCCGGCACCCGTGCACAGATCGGCGGCTGTCCTGTTGGTGTCGAGGGCACACGGGAGTGACCCTTCGAGCACCGCTGCGCGTTCATCCGCAGCACCTTGCATATGATCCCGGTCGACGATGGTGCGGCCGCGAAGGTAGCTCGCTGCCGCCAACATGGTGCTGTCGGAGAGAGGTTCTGCCGAAAACTTCTCCAGCGCAGTTCGGATGGCCTCGTCGCAGCTGTCTTCGTTTCCGGGGGTGGTCTGCACGTCGATGACCAAGAGGTGTCGGCCATCGCGGCGCAGGAGGGTCGACTGCGGGCTGTAACTCAGGCCGTGTTGTCGACGCACCAGATCGACCAGGAGCGACCCGTGCACACCGCCGAATGCGACGTTCACGAGACTCCGCGCGAGCTGTTCGGATTGGTCGGCCGGCGGGGTCAAGAAGCGGAACCAGCGGATCCAGGACGATCGCACGGGAACACGAGCCCACTGTCGGGTCGCCGACGGCTCCGGGACCGGGACCACAGACTCTTCGCGCCGGGCAAGGGGCGGTTGGTCGTCGACGGCGTCGGTCACCGCACGACAGATCTTGTCCCGCGCGGCACGCAACTCGTCGTCGCCTCCACCGCCGGACACGACGACATCGAACGTCAGCATCGGCAGCAGTGCCGCCAGCAGGCCGTCGTCGGGAGATCCGGAGTCGTCGGCAACGCAGTCGAAAGTGAGGGCGGTGATCAATTCGGCCGGTGACGTCGGGGGCTGCGGACCAGACACGGGTGCGGCATGGAGACGCTCACGCCACGCGGCCAAAGCCTCTGCCACGATGTCGATGTCCGGCTCCCGTGCCCGGGTGGTGCAGGTGACGACGATGCCCTCGGGTCCGGCGACTGCCCGCCCCGAGCGCACCCCGGCTTCATGCAGGGCCAGTGTCATCGCCCGCGCCAGTCGCGTCCGGTCGGCCCAGTCGACCGCAGGACGGGCGACGAGCGCGACGTACAGGAGGTCAGTTCCACCGCGGCGCAATGTATCGGGGGCAGCGGAGGCTTCGGTGGTCGTCATGCCGGCACCCCTGCTCGGTCGACCGCGGAACGCAGCGCGGCGACGGGGCTATGTGCGACGCGGCGGAGGTAGGCCTCGATATCTGGCGCCGAGACCAGCTCGACGTTCCTGCGCCGCTCCAGTGTGTCGAGACCGAACATGGCGTCGCGAGCCAGCTGCGCGGAGAAGGTCGCGGCACTCGACAGGGTCTTGTCGATCCCGCCGAGTGCACTCGCGACAGCCTGATCCAGCAACCGACGATCCGTACCGGCGAGTTCGCGCGGGAACGGCGCGACCGGACCACTGGCGCTCGGACCGCTGCCGATCAGAATGTTCCGATCAGGGCCCATCGTGGGCCCGAAAAGCCCGAGTTGCCAATGTGTCCGACTCTGCACCAGATTCGCCCACTCGACGGCGACCATGGCAGCCGCATCGGTCGCCTCCCGGCTGATCGACGAGCTGCCGCCGACACACTGCACCGTCGCGTGCATGGGGATCAGTGTCGCCACACTGCCTTGCACGTCGTGCGGGCCGTCGAGCACCCCCACCATTGCATCGTTCTCGGTGTCGTCAGTCCCAGTGGCGCCACCGACCGCGTCCATCACATCCTCGGGCGTCCACGGGCCGACCACGGCAACGGAGTGATGGCGCCGGCGATAGGTCCGATCCCAGAACTGCTCGACACCGTGCACCGATGCCGCCTCGAGGTCCGCCAGATCAGAGAACCCGTTGTGTCGCAGCCCATAGTCTGAGCTCAGTGCCGAGAGTGCGTCGATCCAGGGAAAGCCCGCGACCGGCGAAGACGACATCCGTAGGGCCACCTCTTGGCGAATGACTGCCTTCTCGCGGTCGAGGTCGACGGGGGTGACCGGCGGCGATGCGGCGCGGCGGCGAGCAAGGTCGATCCAGTGCACCAGATCCTGTCGCGCCGGAGCGGGGATCACGAAACTGAACTCCGTGTGAAACGGGTACGTCTGGGCATTGGAGAGGCCACCGACTGCCAGGATGCGATCCTCCACGAGATGCCCGAGCTGATCGCGGATGCTCTGATGCGCGAGATGCTCGGTCAGGTGGGCGAATCCGGCCTCCCCCGGTTGCTCGTGAGCCGTCCCGACAGGGACGACGACGGTGACGCCAAGGGTGCGTGCGCCGGGGATCCGGCCCACGGAAAGTCTGTTGCGACCGATGATTCCGTGGCTCACCGACAACTCGGTCGCCGCGAGGGGCGTCATGGTCTGGCTGGTCGTCATCGTTCACCTGTCCGTCCTCGTGGGTGCCGACTGGATCGATCACGGTGCGCTCCCGCTCCCGGGGATCGCTGCGGGGACACCAAAGTGTCCCCGCAGCAACGCTGTCAGGTCAGCTCAGCAGCCGGCCCCGATGGTGATGCTGGTGCTGGTGACGACTCCGGCGCTGGCGCCGATCGAGAACGCCGCGCACTCCGGGCTCGATGCCGTCGCGAAGACCGAGATCGGGCTGATGCCGGGAGCGGACTCCACGCTCACCTGGGCGAGTTCTTCACCGCGTGCGTAGTTGCTGTAACCGGAGATGAGTGACTGTGAGTTGGGCATGCTGGTTCCTTTGCTTGTGAATGATGTTGCAAGTGAACGAAATTTGTATGATCGAGTAGAGCTGTACTGCTGGGTGGTCGCGAGTGCTCAGCAACCCCAGGCGATGGTCGCCCCGACACCGCCGGAGCTGACTACGCTCACGGCCGTGCCACATGCGGTCGACGACACACCGATGAAACTCAGAATGCCCGGCGTCGCGGACGGAGCTGTTTCACTCATCTCGGTCAACTCCGGTGCTGCCGCATAGCTACGGTAACCAGCCACCAACGATTGCGTAACCGTCTCTGACATGAAGGTCCTTCCTTTCGGTCGTTCGGTCATTGCTTCAATTCGAGGAGCATGCCCCTCGCCTGGCCGGGTGCGGCCAAGACTTGTTCAGAGCACCGGAGAATCAAGGTTGCGATACACCGCACCGGGGTCGATGTTCGCGGTGATCAACGCTCGACGGATTGCTCTGTTGATTTGGGGGTCCGGTTCGGCACCTTCGGCGACGATGGCCCGTGCGATCGTGTTGCTCCGATGTTCACCGAAGCTCGTACCGCCACGCGGGGCCCCGGTGTCCACGGGTTCCCAGGCCATCGACACACCATTGGTGAGCTGATGTCCGAACAGGGACACCGGCGCATTCGGACGGTCGCTGCGCAGGTGATCGGCGATGTCACCGACCGCATGCAGACTCTCCGACGGCAGGTAGATCACCATCGCGTCGTTGCGCGGGAATCCCGAACGCCGGGAGCCGATCTTCACCCGCAGCGGAATCCCCCGCTCCTCGACCCAGCCGATGAACGATGACCACACCTCCACCGCTTCCTCCGGGTCACCGAGGTGGCGATACAGGCGCAGCAGACGCGAGGTGTGACCGCCGCCGGCGGATGACGTATAGAACATGAACCCGAGTGACAACCGGCTCTCCACCGACGGAACCGTGGCCACCGCGCTGTGCTCGCTCTCCGACAAGATCGCCGGTGGTTCGAAGAACACCCGAATGCCGTTCAGGGACAGCACGAGACCGGAACCTCCCGGCGCCCGCTCGACCATCGTCAGCCGGGACTGCCGGTGTTTGACCGGTGTTGCCTCGTACAGACGGTGTTCCAGTTCCGGGTCCTCGAGCAGCGCCGGGATGAACTCGCCGTCGCCGCCTGCGACCATGCCGGCGTGATAGGTGCGATACAGGTGCCCGCCCAGGTCGCGGTGCAACTCGGCTGCGGTCTCAGCGGCGATCTCGGTACCGTCCACCACGATCTCGCATCCTCGTGGACCGGCAACGGAGAGCCTGGTGATCCGCGAGACCAGCCATTCGATGCCGGGGTCGAGCGTGCGTGTCAGAACAGGCTGTGTCGTGGCCGTTGGTGTCATGCTGCGTACTGCCCTTCGGTCAGGCCGAGAACCTCGGCGTAGTCCCCGCCGCCGAGGATGGCTTCTCGTCCGATGCCTGCCAGCGCCCGGTCCAGGGCTGACAACCGTCCGAAGTACGTGCCCGCCGCCAATGCCCGGTCGAACAACTGCCAGCCGAAGTACTGCACGCCGCGTGCCACGAAATCGCCGGTGATGCCGGGCCGCTCGCCCCGGTAGGCCTCCCAGACGGTCCGGGCTGCAGGCATGGCTTCGGATAGGGCGGTGGTGCCCCGCTCGATGATCTCTTCGTCGGTCACCGAACCCTCGTCCCCGCCGGCAAAGGAGGCCAGACTCTTGCGAACCCGGTGATAGAAGACCTCACCCATCAGTGCTCCGACGTCACGTGCGCCGTCTTCGAGCCGAAAGTCCTCCCAATCCAGAATCCAGTTGGCGGTTTCGGTCAGCAGGATCTGGTCGCCGCGGAGATCGCCGTGGATGGGTACGCGCGGGGTGTCGATTTTCGCGAGGATGTTGAGTGCTTCTCTCAATTCGTTGTCCGACTGAATGATCCGCCACATGTCCAGCTGGCCCATGGTCGATCCGTAGTACATCTGCATGGAGATGGCATTGGGCCCGTGGGGCGGAAAGAACGGTTTGGTGTGGTCGGTGGCGTTCGCGTGCAGCACGGGAAGATTGTGCAGTCCGGCGACACACCGGCCGACGCGGGTCAGCGTCACCGCGTCCATCTCGTCGTCCCGGATCATCTTTCCTGCACTCTCACCGCCGGTGATGTA
Organism: Williamsia sp. 1135; assembly: GCF_002095395.1. GTDB lineage: Bacteria > Actinomycetota > Actinomycetes > Mycobacteriales > Mycobacteriaceae > Williamsia. The sequence continues at coordinate 7,952 of NZ_MJEI01000054.1, read as the reverse complement.
CTCGTACACCACGGTGTGTGAGGTGTCGTCCCGGGCCAGGAGAGCCGGGGTCGAGGTGTCCGGCGACGGGTCGGACAGGTCAAGCGAGTCATGGAAGGACACGCTACGGAAGTAGCGTTCTGCCGCACCCAGACCGGTCATCTTCTTGATGAAGACCACATGGTTGTCACTGAATGTGATTCGGCCGCTGATGTTTCGGCCGAGCAGCGGCTGTACCTCCTCGACGTCGGATTCCGACCTGTCCAGCTTCGGGAAGATGTGTGAGACGGAATCGAGCAATTGCCGTTCTTGTTGCCGCAGAGGCATCTTGGTCACTTCGCCTGCTCCTTGCGATAGAGCGATAGACACCTCGGACTGTCAGGCCCGAAAGGGGTGGTGCCCCAGTCGGCCCACCGCTCGGCCACAACCAAGCCGGCGTTGCGCGCAACTGCGTCCATTTCAAGGGGAAAGAGGTAGCGCAACACGTGGGTGTAGTTGAACTGCTTACCTTCCTGCAGCACCAGATTCTGCGAGATCAGCAGTTGACGAGTCGGTTCCACCACATACTGTTCCAACTGCGTGATGTCTTCGCTCAACTGCCTCATCTGCGCATCGGGCTTGCGCAGTCCGTGATACTGATTCGGATTGAAGGTCTCGACGAGGAAGAAGCCGTCATCGGCGAGTGCCGCGGCCGCGTTGCGGAAGACCGCGATCTGCTCGTCCAGTGTCTTTGCGACGAACAGGGTGTTGATCATCAACAGAACCGCGTCGTAGGTTCCCTCTGCGGGTTCGGTGATGAAGTCCTGCTCGACGACCTTGACCAGGCCCTCGGTGTCCTTCTCCTTGAGGATGGTGAGCATGTCGGTGGAGATGTCCAGTCCGGTTACGTCAAATCCGCTCTGCACCAATGGAAGCGCTATTCGTCCGGTACCCACGCCGTATTCGAGCACGCGAGTCCCCGCGGACCTAGAATGCATGAAGTCGCAAAATGTCGCGATGTCGTCGAAGAAGTCCGGATAGAGCAGGTCGTAGATCTGGGCGATCCGGGATGGGTAGAGATTCTGTACAGACATGAGCAATTCCCTTCTCATACCGGTAGTTTGGCGTCTAGCGCACAATAGCGGCGCGGGTGCGAGGCACCCTGCTGTATCGAAACTCTTGCTGTAAACCTTGGTTCGTTCCCGCTGCAACCGAGAGTATTGATGTATGCGCCGACCTTCAACGCGATGTCGCCTCTCACGGCCTTGTTCAGCCAGTGTTCACATCCGCGCCACCAACCCGTTATCCCCGTCGAGTCAAGCGGACCAAGCTTCCAATTACGCTGCTACGCATCGCTGCAGGTCCCCATGACTCAGAGCGTCCGCCCGCCGGGGTGTGAGCTCAGGTCAGCGTAGGCTGATTCAGCGGGCGTCGCGACACCTCACGCGCTTCGGACTTGGTCAACCCGAACATCGTGAGCAAGCTTGCGGCCAGATCATCTGCGACAGAATCGGTATCGAGCGAGGAGTCGTGTTCGAGCAGGTGGATGCACCCGAACAGCGCCCCTGCCGTGCAGGCCACAGCCATCGCGGTGTTGTCGATGTCGAGACGACCTGACGCGGCGGCCGCCTCGAGGTCGCGGTAGGCACGCGGCGCCAACCCTTCTGGACTGTCCAGGTAGCGGAAGCCGACCTGAATCATGGTGTGCGCCACCTTGGGATGTGTCACCCTCATCCGCAGAGTCATTCGAACTCCGGCGGCGAAGACCTCCGCAGGATCGTCGAGGCCGGCGCACGCCTCGTCGAATAGCCTGCCGTGGAGTTCGAGGACCGTGCTGATGGCCACCTCGAACAGCTCCGACTTGCTGGCGAAGTGGTTGTAGAACGACCCGAGCCCGACATCCGCGCGGTTGGTGATGTCGGAGATTCTCGCCTCAGTGCCCTGTGGAGTGGCCAGCAAATCGCATGCAGCGTCGACGAGCGCTGCTCTGGTGCGCGCCTTGCGGCGCTCGAGTCGGGTCGCCGGGATTTCCTGCACCGGACCAGCCTAGTCCATTCAGTTCTGAACGTGATTCCAATACTGTAGGTCGTTGACGAACTGAACGTCACAAGTGACGATCGGTTCAGAAAGGTTGGTGATCTACCGGGACAGTCCCCGTACGAACACCGCACAGCGATCTCCACAGCGAGGGCGGCGCGCGACCGGGCGATCCCAGTGACCGATGGGTGTCACCCGTCGTCAAGGTGGTCGACCTCGCGTGGCTCGAGTTCGACAAACAGAACATCGCGCAGGCTGAACTGTTCGCCCACGATTTCGGCTTCACCACCGTCTCGCGAACCGCCGACCAGTTGTCGCTGCGCGGCACTTGGTCGGGCGCACCCTGCGTCCTGTTCCGGCGGTCACATCGGTCGGGGTTCACCGGCCCGGCGTTTCGGGCCGCCGGGAAAGACGACCTGCTGCGGCTGTCCCGCGAAACCGGACGGCGTGTGTACCCGCTCGGTGATCTCGGCGGCTGGGCCATCGACCTCACCGACCCCTCCGGGATGCAGGTCCGGGTGGTTGCCGGTATGACCGAGCTGCCGGCGCTCTCGGACCAGAACCCGCTGACTCTCAATGTCAGTGGAAAAGTCTAGCGATTCAATGCCATTCAGCGTCCACCACGTGAGCCCGCGCGGGTTCAACGGCTGGGGCACGTAGTACTCGAGACACCGCGCTTTCGCGAAAAACTCGCCTGGTACCAGGAGATGCTCGGGCTGATCGTCAGCGACTTCCTGTTCTTCCCCGGCCAACGCGATCGCGGGCCCACGATGGCGTTCATGCGCTGCGACCGCGGCAGCGAGGCAGCAGATCACCACACCCTCGCGATGACGCTGGGACCGATGTCGCGGTACGTACACAGCGCTTATCAGGTGGCTGATCTCGATGCGGTCGCCGCCAGTGGTGCCTACCTGGCAGATCGGGGCCACCTCCACGCGTGGGGCATCGGTCGACACATTCAGGGCAGTCAGCTGTTCGATTACTGGCGCGATCCCGACAAGTTCATGGTCGAGCATTTCGCCGACGGAGACATGTTCGACAGCACTGTCGAGGCGGGATGGGCGCCGATGACCGCCAGCGGTTGTCCCAGTGGGGACCGCCCGTCACCCGCGACTTCCTCGGCGCGAACCCTGACCCAGACCTCATCAGGGGAATGCTCGCGGGTCTCCGTGACGACAACGAGTTCGATATCCACCGCCTTCTGGGCCTACTGAAAGTGGCACGTTCATGACCACAACCGTCCTGCGCACCGACACTGGCTGGTGGGTCCAGCGCGGCGAGACCGCGTACCCCATCCGCACCCCGGCAGTGACCACCGGCGAGTTGTTGGCCGACCGCGCTGCCATCGATGGGGCCGCCGCCGGCGCCGAATCCGACGCGACACCGGTGGGAGACCTGACTCTGCTCTCCCCGGTGACCGTGCCGTGCCGTGTGGTGGCGCAGATGGTCAATTACCGCAGTCACGCAACCGATTCCGGCATCAATCCGGACAGGGTCTCGGCGACCTTCTTTCGCAAGACGTCCGGGTCGATCACCGGCCCGTTCGACGATATCGTCAAGCCGGCGCACGTCCAGCTGCTCGACTACGAAGTCGAGATCGGCATGGTCGCCGGCGCCACCATCGAGGTCGGCACCACCATCACCGCCGATACCCTCAGCGAGTACTTCGCCGGCGTGGTGATCACCAACGACGTCAGCGCTCGAGATCTCCAGTTGCCGAAAACCCAGTTCTACGAGTCGAAGTCGTATCCCACCTTCACTCCGGCCGGGCCTCGTCTGGTGCTGCTCACCCACGAGGAATGGCGCCGGTTCGATCAGCTCCGCCTGCAGCTCTGGGTCAACGGCGAACGACGTCAGAACGGGCGCGTCGGAGGCGACATGATCATCGACCCGGTCAGCGCATTGGCCGTGCTGACCGGTTTTCAACGGCTCGACGCCGGAGATCTGCTACTCACCGGCACTCCGGGTGGCACTGCACTGTCCGCGCCGCCCAAGCCGATCGAGATCATCGGGTCGCTCATCCCGCCGCATGTCAAATGGAAGACCTTCTTCAAGCGTCAGGCCTCAAACCCCAAGTACCTCAAAGACGGTGACATCGTCGAGGTGCGTATCGCAACCGATGACGGGGCCATCGACCTGGGCCGTCAACGTTGCCAGGTGAAATATTCATGACCACCCAGCGCGACCCCGTTGTCATCGTCGGCGCGGGCCCTGTCGGGCTCGTGTGTGCCCTGCTCCTTGCCCGACGCGGCGTTGCCAGCGTGATCCTGGAGCGTCACCGTGCACCGTACGCGCTGCCGCGTGCGGTGCACCTCGACGACGAGGTGTTCCGCATCCTGCAAGCCGTCGGTATCGAGGGAACGTTCGCACCGCACACCCGTGCCATGCCGGGTATGAGGCTGGTCAGTGGACGGGGCCGGGTGATGACCGAGTTCGCGCGCAACACCTCTGAGGGTCGCAACGGTTTTCCGCCGGACAGCATGTTCGACCAACCCGATCTCGAACGTATCCTTCTCGACAGAGCAGCGGACGTCGACCTGATCGACCTGCGACGCGGTTGCCAGGTCACCGAAGTGAGCCGCGGCGCGCGGCCGGTGGTGTGCTATCAAAACTCCGCCGGCGCGACGGCGTTCATCGACGCGGTCGCTGTGATCGGGTGCGACGGGGCGAACAGCGCTGTTCGCGCGCAGCTCGGTGTCACCATGCGCGACTTCAGATTCGACGAGCAATGGCTGGTGGTCGACGTGCTCACTCCGGCACCTCTGGACGTGTGGAGCGGCGTTCACCAGATCTGCGACCCCCACCGCGCCGCCACGTTCATGCCGGTCACCGGCAACCGGTACCGTTGGGAGTTCCGAGTCCGCGGCGATGATGACCTGGATGCGCTGCGGTCGCGGATTCACTACGGCATTTGTTGGCGCCGTGGATGTCCCCGACCGCACTCGCAGAGTCCGAGATCATGCGGCAAGCGTCGTACACCTTTCGGGCCCGGGTGGCACGTACCTGGCGCAACGGCCAGGTGTTCCTCGCCGGCGATGCCGCCCATCAAACACCGCCGTTCGTCGGCCAGGGGCTCGGATCAGGATTGCGCGATGCATTCAACCTGACCTGGAAATTGGCCGACGTCCTCGACGGTGCCGCGCCGGAAGTGCTGCTCGACACCTATGAATCCGAACGCAAACCGCACGCCACTCGCATCATCCTGATGGCCCTTGTCGTCGGATGGTGCCTGACCGGTGGGCAAGACCGCCTCGCATCCCTTCGGAGGGCCCTGGTCACGGCGGCATGCCGCATCCCTCGGATCGCGCATGCGTTACCCGATGCAAGCCCTGCACTGAGCCGCGGGCCACTGGTCCAGCGCCGCGGATTTCAGTCGCGCCTCAACGGGACCGTGTTCCCGCAGCCGTGGGTGCGCACACCCGACGGCGCCCGCCGGCTCGACGACCTGCTCGGAACGGGCTACGCGCTGATCACCCGCGGCCGCCTGCGTGACCACACTGCCACCCGACTCGCGGCTACCGGCCTGACGCATATCGATGTCGATGACCTGGCGTGCGTCCCGTCGACCAACCCCTCCCCGTCTGCCGTGATGCGCTCACAGCACACGTATGCAGTACTGCTTCGCCCCGATCGTGTCGTGATGGCATCAGCCCGCACCAGCGGGGACGTGGGCGATCTGCTCGCCGCCTACCAGCGTGTACACCGCACCGACCTCCAGGAAATAGCCGTATGACACTCGATCTCGTTTCACGACGAGCCGCACGACGGCGTGCCCCCACGGTTGATATCGACTTATACGGACGCGAGGCACTGATCAATCCCCAGCCGGTGTACCGGCAGATCCGCGACGCCGGTCCGCTCGTCTGGCTGCCCCGACACCACGTCTGGGCGATGGGAAGGTTCGACGACGTCCGGGGGGCGCTGCGCGACGACGCCACCTTTCGCAGCGGAGCCGGTGTCGCGGCCAACCCCGTGGCGAACCTACTCGGACGCAAGACCGTCCTGTCCAGCGATGACGATCGGCACTCGGCGCGTCGCCGAGTCCTGATGCAGTCGTTGACCTCCCGTGCGATCCGGCCGTCGCTGCCCATCCTGCGTGACGAAGCGCGGGCCACCGTGGAACGGCTGCTCGAACAGGACACGTTCGACGGAATCGCCGACTTCGCCTCTCGCCTGCCGGTCGCTGCGGTGGCGGACCTGGTCGGGGTCGAGGTCGGACCCCAGCAGTTACTGCGCTGGGGTGCGGGCACATTCGACATCCTCGGCCCGATGAACCGGCGCTCGGTGGAGGCTACCCCGACTGCACTCGGGCTGTTGCTGTACACGATGCGACTGCGCCGATCTCGGGTCACGCCTGATGGGTGGGCCAGAAGCGTCTTCGATGCCGCCGATCGTGGTGAGATCAGCAGATCCGAGGCACGCACCATGGTCATCGACTTCGTGGCACCGAGTCTGGACACCACCATCCTCGCGATCGGTCAGCTTCTCTGGAGCTTGGGAGAGAATCCGGAGGTGTACGCTCAGTTGAAGGCCGAACCCGAGTTGATCCCGACCGCTGTCGTGGAGGCCGTCCGCCTCTGTTCACCGGTCCGCGGATTCACCCGCACGGTGGCTCGCGACACCGAGATCGACGGCGTTCGGCTACGTGCCGGCGAGCGCGTCGTGTTGCTCTATGCCGCCGCCAATATGGATGAACGTCATTTCGACAACCCTCAGACGTTCTCGCTGCAGCGCCGGGGCAGCAACCTCGGCTGGGGGCACGGCATGCACACCTGCGTCGGCATGCAACTGTCGAAGCTGGAGATGCAAACCCTCCTCCACGAAGTGCTCGCCCGCGTAGAGACCATCGAGGTCTCGGACCCGGTGCCGTTGTCCAACAACTGCCTCCAGGGGTTCAGATCGTTCCAGGCGAAATTCGCGTGAGAACGTATCAGCGCTCAACCGTCAAGCCGACCAGGAAGTACTCGGCACACCCTGACATCGTCCATCTGGGCGTCGATGAAGGGCATATTGCCGTTTGTCTGCTCTGATATGGACGATCTCAGGGCCGATCTACAACGGCAGCAGGCTTCAGCTGACCCTTGTGACCCCGACCACACGTGTGCTATTGATGTTACAGAGAGACGCTTTGCGTTTCATTGCATCAGCCTGCACTGACGGACGGGGACACGGAAATGGATAGTTTCAACAGACGAAACGCCTTGAAAGCCGGCGGAGTACTGGGGGCCGCCGGCGCGTTCGCCCTCGCGGCACCGGCGACACCGTGGACGTGGTCACCCGCGGGATCGGTCCCGGGCATCGGCAGCGGCGCCGACCCCAAATATGTCTGGGACGTCGAAGCAGACCCCGTCGTTGCCGGCCTCCTGGACCGCGGCGAGGTGCCCAAGGTCAACGAAATCCTCAAACACTGGACCAAGAACTCGCAACCGCTACCGGCAGGGCTGCCATCAGAACTCCGCGACTTCATGGAACACGCCAAACAACTCCCCGCCTGGGCCGACGAGCAAAAGCTCGTCAGCGCAGTCAACTTCAACCAAAAACGCGGCACCTACCTCGGCGTCCTCTACGGCTTCGCCAGCGGCATGATGAGCACCGTCATCCCCAAAGAAGCCCGCGCGGTCTACTACTCCAAGGGCGGCGCGGACATGAAAGACCGCATCACCAAAACCGCGAAACTCGGCTACGACATCGGCTCACTCAACGCCTACCAACCCGACGGCGAAATGGTCGTCACCTGCGTCAAAACCCGCCTCGCACACGCCGCGGTCCGACACCTACTGCCACAATCGCCGCACTGGGTGAACTCGGCACCCGAAGACATACCCATCAGCCAAGCCGACATCATGGTCACCTGGCACTCGCTGCCCACCACCGTCATGCGCAACCTCACAAAGTGGAAAGTCCCGATCGCCGCCGACGAATCCGAAGGATTCCTGCACTCATGGCAGCTGGCAGCA
>NZ_MJEI01000026.1 GCF_002095395.1 Williamsia sp. 1135 | reverse complement strand
GTGTGTTCTTTGAGAACTCGATAGTGTGTCGATGGATTGTTAGTGCCATTTAGGTGCTGCTTCTGTCACGGTGACGAAACTTCCTTTGTGGGGGGTTTGGTTGGTGATGGTTGTGGTGCCGGCATTAGTTAGATATTTTATTTTTGATCCCATCGCAGGTTTTGAGTCCTGTGGTGGTGTCAGTTTTTGTTTGGTTGGGATTTTGGAATCTCTTCAGGACATATTTTTTTGAAAAGCGTCTCCCTTTTTGGGGGATGGTTTTTGGAAGGTTTTCATGGAGAGTTTGATCCTGGCTCAGGACGAACGCTGGCGGCGTGCTTAACACATGCAAGTCGAACGATGAAGCCAGCTTGCTGGTGGATTAGTGGCGAACGGGTGAGTAACACGTGGGTGATCTGCCCCAAACTTTGGGATAAGCCTGGGAAACTGGGTCTAATACCGAATATGACCACGGAATGCATGTTTTGTGGTGGAAAGCTCCGGCGGTTTGGGATGGGCCCGCGGCCTATCAGCTTGTTGGTGGGGTAATGGCCTACCAAGGCGACGACGGGTAGCCGGCCTGAGAGGGCGACCGGCCACACTGGGACTGAGACACGGCCCAGACTCCTACGGGAGGCAGCAGTGGGGAATATTGCACAATGGGCGCAAGCCTGATGCAGCGACGCCGCGTGAGGGATGACGGCCTTCGGGTTGTAAACCTCTTTCACCAGGGACGAAGCGTGAGTGACGGTACCTGGAGAAGAAGCACCGGCCAACTACGTGCCAGCAGCCGCGGTAATACGTAGGGTGCGAGCGTTGTCCGGAATTACTGGGCGTAAAGAGTTCGTAGGCGGTTTGTCGCGTCGTTCGTGAAAACTTGGGGCTTAACTCCAAGCGTGCGGGCGATACGGGCAGACTTGAGTACTACAGGGGAGACTGGAATTCCTGGTGTAGCGGTGAAATGCGCAGATATCAGGAGGAACACCGGTGGCGAAGGCGGGTCTCTGGGTAGTAACTGACGCTGAGGAACGAAAGCGTGGGTAGCGAACAGGATTAGATACCCTGGTAGTCCACGCTGTAAACGGTGGGTACTAGGTGTGGGTTCCTTTTCACGGGATCCGTGCCGTAGCTAACGCATTAAGTACCCCGCCTGGGGAGTACGGCCGCAAGGCTAAAACTCAAAGGAATTGACGGGGGCCCGCACAAGCGGCGGAGCATGTGGATTAATTCGATGCAACGCGAAGAACCTTACCTGGGTTTGACATACACTAGAAAGCCATAGAGATATGGCCCCCCTTGTGGTTGGTGTACAGGTGGTGCATGGCTGTCGTCAGCTCGTGTCGTGAGATGTTGGGTTAAGTCCCGCAACGAGCGCAACCCTTATCTTATGTTGCCAGCGCGTAATGGCGGGGACTCGTGAGAGACTGCCGGGGTCAACTCGGAGGAAGGTGGGGATGACGTCAAGTCATCATGCCCCTTATGTCCAGGGCTTCACACATGCTACAATGGCCGGTACAGAGGGCTGCGATACCGTGAGGTGGAGCGAATCCCTTAAAGCCGGTCTCAGTTCGGATCGGGGTCTGCAACTCGACCCCGTGAAGTCGGAGTCGCTAGTAATCGCAGATCAGCAACGCTGCGGTGAATACGTTCCCGGGCCTTGTACACACCGCCCGTCACGTCATGAAAGTTGGTAACACCCGAAGCCGGTGGCCCAACCCCTTGTGGGAGGGAGCCGTCGAAGGTGGGATTGGCGATTGGGACGAAGTCGTAACAAGGTAGCCGTACCGGAAGGTGCGGCTGGATCACCTCCTTTCTAAGGAGCAACATAAACTGCGGTCGATGGGTTGCTTTGTACCAGCCCCGCACGCTACTTCGGTGGTGGGTGTGATCGTGGTGGCCCCGCTTCACAGGCGAATGTTCTGTGGTGGGAGCTCATGGGTGAAACGCTAACAATATCGAGGTTTCCGGTTACGGAGGCTTTGGTGCTTGTCCCTGCGAGGGGATGAGGCATTGACACACTATTGGGTCCTGAGAGAACACACGTGTTCTTTCTAGGGTTAGACAAAGATGCCGGCTGATGCGGGTGCTTGTTATCAAGTGAGTGTGAAGACATTTGTTTGGAGTACCGGTTGGTTGGTGTGTGTTGTTTGAGAATTGCACAGTGGATGCGAGCATCTTTATTTTTTGTTTTGTTTATTGTTGTAAGTGTGTAAGAGCGTACGGTGGATGCCTTGGCACCAGGAGCCGATGAAGGACGTAGGAGGCTGCGATAAGCCTCGGGGAGCTGTCAACCGAGCTGTGATCCGAGGGTGTCCGAATGGGGAAACCCAGCACGAGTGATGTCGTGTTACCCACCTGTGAATATATAGCGGGTGTGGAGGGAACGTGGGGAAGTGAAACATCTCAGTACCTACAGGAAGAGAAAACAATAGTGATTCCGTGAGTAGTGGCGAGCGAAAGCGGATGAGGCTAAACCATGCATATGTGATACCCGGCAGGGGTTGTGTGTGTGGGGTTGTGGGATCTATTTTGTCCATTCTGCCGGATGGGCCGACAGTGAGAAATCAGTGTGTTAGTCGAAGTGGTCTGGAACGGCCTGTCGTAGAGGGTGAGAGTCCCGTAGACGAAAACATGTTGACTGTTGTAGTAGACACCCAAGTAGCAGCGGGCCCGTGAAATCTGCTGTGAATCTGTCGGGACCACCCGATAAGCCTGAATACTCCCTGGTGACCGATAGCGGACTAGTACCGTGAGGGAAAGGTGAAAAGTACCCCGGGAGGGGAGTGAAATAGTACCTGAAACCGTGCGCTTACAATCCGTCAAAGCCTGCGAGCCATTTGGTTGGCTGTGGGTGATGGCGTGCCTTTTGAAGAATGAGCCTGCGAGTTAGTGCTCGGTGGCGAGGTTAACCCGTGTGGGGTAGCCGTAGCGAAAGCGAGTCCGAATAGGGCGATGGAGTCGCCGGGTCTAGACCCGAAGCGGAGTGATCTACCCATGGCCAGGTTGAAGCGACGGTAAGACGTCGTGGAGGACCGAACCCACTTCAGTTGAAAATGGAGGGGATGAGTTGTGGGTAGGGGTGAAAGGCCAATCAAACTCCGTGATAGCTGGTTCTCCCCGAAATGCATTTAGGTGCAGCGTCGCATGTTTCTCACTGGAGGTAGAGCTACTGGATGGCCGATGGGCCCTACAAGGTTACTGACGTCAGCCAAACTCCGAATGCCGGTGAGTGAGAGTGCGGCAGTGAGACTGCGGGCGATAAGGTTCGTAGTCGAGAGGGAAACAGCCCAGATCGCCGGCTAAGGCCCCTAAGCGTGTACTAAGTGGAAAAGGATGTGGGGTCGCGAAGACAACCAGGAGGTTGGCTTAGAAGCAGCCACCCTTGAAAGAGTGCGTAATAGCTCACTGGTCAAGTGATCCTGCGCCGACAATGTAGCGGGGCTCAAGTACACCGCCGAAGCCGCGGCACTCACACAAGACATTCTCTTCATCCTGCGGGGTGTTGAGCAGTGGTGTGGGTGGGTAGGGGAGCGTCCTGCATCCCTGGAAGCCACAGAGTGATCTAGTGGTGGAGGGTGTGGGAGTGAGAATGCAGGCATGAGTAGCGAAAGAACAGTGAGAAACTGTTCCGCCGAATGACCAAGGGTTCCTGGGCCAGGCTAATCCGCCCAGGGTGAGTCGGGACCTAAGGCGAGGCCGACAGGCGTAGTCGATGGACAACGGGTTGATATTCCCGTACCCGTGTAGTCGCGCCCGTGATGAATCAGCTGTACTAACCGCCCAGAATGTTCCTTTTACACCTTCGGGTGTGCCTGGGACTGGATGCGCGGGACCTTGGTTGGTAGTAGTCAAGCGATGGGGTGACGCAGGAAGGTAGTGGGGCCAGTCAGTGGTTGTACTGGTGTAAGCCTGTAGGGCGTGTTCTAGGCAAATCCGGAACACATAGAGCCTGAGAGGTGATGCGTAGCCGAATGAGGCGAATTCCATGATCCTATGCTGCCGAGAAAAGCCTCTAGCGAGTGGCGACACGGCCCGTACCCCAAACCAACACAGGTGGTCAGGTAGAGAATACTAAGGCGATCGAGAGAACTGTGGTTAAGGAACTCGGCAAAATGCCCCCGTAACTTCGGGAGAAGGGGGACCACGTCTGGTGATCAACTTCGCGTTGTGAGCTGGGTGTGGTCGCAGAGACCAGAGAGAAGCGACTGTTTACTAAAAACACAGGTCCGTGCGAAGTCGTAAGACGATGTATACGGACTGACGCCTGCCCGGTGCTGGAAGGTTAAGAGGACCGGTTAACACTTCGGTGTGAAGCTGAGAATTTAAGCCCCAGTAAACGGCGGTGGTAACTATAACCATCCTAAGGTAGCGAAATTCCTTGTCGGGTAAGTTCCGACCTGCACGAATGGCGTAACGACTTCTCTGCTGTCTCAACCACAGACTCGGCGAAATTGCAGTACGAGTAAAGATGCTCGTTACGCGCGGCAGGACGAAAAGACCCCGGGACCTTCACTATAGCTTGGTATTGGTGTTCGGTTCGGTTTGTGTAGGATAGGTGGGAGACTGTGAAGCATGCACGCCAGTGTGTGTGGAGTCGTTGTTGAAATACCACTCTGATCGTATTGGATATCTAACCTCGGACCATGATCTGGTTCAGGGACAGTGCCTGGTGGGTAGTTTAACTGGGGCGGTTGCCTCCTAAAATGTAACGGAGGCGCCCAAAGGTTCCCTCAGCCTGGTTGGCAATCAGGTGTTGAGTGTAAGTGCACAAGGGAGCTTGACTGTGAGACGTACATGTCGAGCAGGGACGAAAGTCGGGACTAGTGATCCGGCACCGGCAAGTGGAAGCGGTGTCGCTCAACGGATAAAAGGTACCCCGGGGATAACAGGCTGATCTTCCCCAAGAGTCCATATCGACGGGATGGTTTGGCACCTCGATGTCGGCTCGTCGCATCCTGGGGCTGGAGTAGGTCCCAAGGGTTGGGCTGTTCGCCCATTAAAGCGGCACGCGAGCTGGGTTTAGAACGTCGTGAGACAGTTCGGTCTCTATCCGCCGCGCGCGTAAGAAACTTGAGGAAACCTGTCCCTAGTACGAGAGGACCGGGACGGACGAACCTCTGGTGTGCCAGTTGTCCTACCAAGGGCACTGCTGGTTAGCTACGTTCGGAAGGGATAACCGCTGAAAGCATCTAAGCGGGAAGCCTGTTCCAAGATGAGGTTTCTCACCACCTTTGCGTGGTTAAGGCCCCCTACAGACCATGGGGTAGATAGGCCAGAACTGGAAGTCGGGTAACCGATGCAGGTGACTGGTACTAATCGGCCGAGGACTTACAACCAAAACAAGTAATGAAACTTTTGTTTCGCATCCACTGTGCAATATCTGAAACAACACACAAACAAAACGACGGTTCTTCATCCGGCTTTGTTTGGGTGTGGATTGTTTCATAGAGTTACGGCGGCTATAGCGGTGGGGAAACGCCCGGTCCCATTCCGAACCCGGAAGCTAAGCCCACCAGCGCCAATGGTACTGCACCCTAATCAGTGTGGGAGAGTAGGACACCGCCGAACACAATTT
>NZ_MJEI01000027.1 GCF_002095395.1 Williamsia sp. 1135 | reverse complement strand
GTGTGTTCTTTGAGAACTCGATAGTGTGTCGATGGATTGTTAGTGCCATTTAGGTGCTGCTTCTGTCACGGTGACGAAACTTCCTTTGTGGGGGGTTTGGTTGGTGATGGTTGTGGTGCCGGCATTAGTTAGATATTTTATTTTTGATCCCATCGCAGGTTTTGAGTCCTGTGGTGGTGTCAGTTTTTGTTTGGTTGGGATTTTGGAATCTCTTCAGGACATATTTTTTTGAAAAGCGTCTCCCTTTTTGGGGGATGGTTTTTGGAAGGTTTTCATGGAGAGTTTGATCCTGGCTCAGGACGAACGCTGGCGGCGTGCTTAACACATGCAAGTCGAACGATGAAGCCAGCTTGCTGGTGGATTAGTGGCGAACGGGTGAGTAACACGTGGGTGATCTGCCCCAAACTTTGGGATAAGCCTGGGAAACTGGGTCTAATACCGAATATGACCACGGAATGCATGTTTTGTGGTGGAAAGCTCCGGCGGTTTGGGATGGGCCCGCGGCCTATCAGCTTGTTGGTGGGGTAATGGCCTACCAAGGCGACGACGGGTAGCCGGCCTGAGAGGGCGACCGGCCACACTGGGACTGAGACACGGCCCAGACTCCTACGGGAGGCAGCAGTGGGGAATATTGCACAATGGGCGCAAGCCTGATGCAGCGACGCCGCGTGAGGGATGACGGCCTTCGGGTTGTAAACCTCTTTCACCAGGGACGAAGCGTGAGTGACGGTACCTGGAGAAGAAGCACCGGCCAACTACGTGCCAGCAGCCGCGGTAATACGTAGGGTGCGAGCGTTGTCCGGAATTACTGGGCGTAAAGAGTTCGTAGGCGGTTTGTCGCGTCGTTCGTGAAAACTTGGGGCTTAACTCCAAGCGTGCGGGCGATACGGGCAGACTTGAGTACTACAGGGGAGACTGGAATTCCTGGTGTAGCGGTGAAATGCGCAGATATCAGGAGGAACACCGGTGGCGAAGGCGGGTCTCTGGGTAGTAACTGACGCTGAGGAACGAAAGCGTGGGTAGCGAACAGGATTAGATACCCTGGTAGTCCACGCTGTAAACGGTGGGTACTAGGTGTGGGTTCCTTTTCACGGGATCCGTGCCGTAGCTAACGCATTAAGTACCCCGCCTGGGGAGTACGGCCGCAAGGCTAAAACTCAAAGGAATTGACGGGGGCCCGCACAAGCGGCGGAGCATGTGGATTAATTCGATGCAACGCGAAGAACCTTACCTGGGTTTGACATACACTAGAAAGCCATAGAGATATGGCCCCCCTTGTGGTTGGTGTACAGGTGGTGCATGGCTGTCGTCAGCTCGTGTCGTGAGATGTTGGGTTAAGTCCCGCAACGAGCGCAACCCTTATCTTATGTTGCCAGCGCGTAATGGCGGGGACTCGTGAGAGACTGCCGGGGTCAACTCGGAGGAAGGTGGGGATGACGTCAAGTCATCATGCCCCTTATGTCCAGGGCTTCACACATGCTACAATGGCCGGTACAGAGGGCTGCGATACCGTGAGGTGGAGCGAATCCCTTAAAGCCGGTCTCAGTTCGGATCGGGGTCTGCAACTCGACCCCGTGAAGTCGGAGTCGCTAGTAATCGCAGATCAGCAACGCTGCGGTGAATACGTTCCCGGGCCTTGTACACACCGCCCGTCACGTCATGAAAGTTGGTAACACCCGAAGCCGGTGGCCCAACCCCTTGTGGGAGGGAGCCGTCGAAGGTGGGATTGGCGATTGGGACGAAGTCGTAACAAGGTAGCCGTACCGGAAGGTGCGGCTGGATCACCTCCTTTCTAAGGAGCAACATAAACCCGTTCTTTTGTGCTGCTTTGTACCAGCGCCGGCATCATCTCTTTGCGGGGATGGTGGTGTGAATGGGTGGCCCTACTACGTCAGCAAATGTTTGGCGGTGGGAGCTCATGGGTGAAACGCTAACAATATCGAGGTTTCCGGTTACGGAGGCTTTGGTGCTTGTCCCTGCGAGGGGATGAGGCATTGACACACTATTGGGTCCTGAGAGAACACACGTGTTCTTTCTAGGGTTAGACAAAGATGCCGGCTGATGCGGGTGCTTGTTATCAAGTGAGTGTGAAGACATTTGTTTGGAGTACCGGTTGGTTGGTGTGTGTTGTTTGAGAATTGCACAGTGGATGCGAGCATCTTTATTTTTTGTTTTGTTTATTGTTGTAAGTGTGTAAGAGCGTACGGTGGATGCCTTGGCACCAGGAGCCGATGAAGGACGTAGGAGGCTGCGATAAGCCTCGGGGAGCTGTCAACCGAGCTGTGATCCGAGGGTGTCCGAATGGGGAAACCCAGCACGAGTGATGTCGTGTTACCCACCTGTGAATATATAGCGGGTGTGGAGGGAACGTGGGGAAGTGAAACATCTCAGTACCTACAGGAAGAGAAAACAATAGTGATTCCGTGAGTAGTGGCGAGCGAAAGCGGATGAGGCTAAACCATGCATATGTGATACCCGGCAGGGGTTGTGTGTGTGGGGTTGTGGGATCTATTTTGTCCATTCTGCCGGATGGGCCGACAGTGAGAAATCAGTGTGTTAGTCGAAGTGGTCTGGAACGGCCTGTCGTAGAGGGTGAGAGTCCCGTAGACGAAAACATGTTGACTGTTGTAGTAGACACCCAAGTAGCAGCGGGCCCGTGAAATCTGCTGTGAATCTGTCGGGACCACCCGATAAGCCTGAATACTCCCTGGTGACCGATAGCGGACTAGTACCGTGAGGGAAAGGTGAAAAGTACCCCGGGAGGGGAGTGAAATAGTACCTGAAACCGTGCGCTTACAATCCGTCAAAGCCTGCGAGCCATTTGGTTGGCTGTGGGTGATGGCGTGCCTTTTGAAGAATGAGCCTGCGAGTTAGTGCTCGGTGGCGAGGTTAACCCGTGTGGGGTAGCCGTAGCGAAAGCGAGTCCGAATAGGGCGATGGAGTCGCCGGGTCTAGACCCGAAGCGGAGTGATCTACCCATGGCCAGGTTGAAGCGACGGTAAGACGTCGTGGAGGACCGAACCCACTTCAGTTGAAAATGGAGGGGATGAGTTGTGGGTAGGGGTGAAAGGCCAATCAAACTCCGTGATAGCTGGTTCTCCCCGAAATGCATTTAGGTGCAGCGTCGCATGTTTCTCACTGGAGGTAGAGCTACTGGATGGCCGATGGGCCCTACAAGGTTACTGACGTCAGCCAAACTCCGAATGCCGGTGAGTGAGAGTGCGGCAGTGAGACTGCGGGCGATAAGGTTCGTAGTCGAGAGGGAAACAGCCCAGATCGCCGGCTAAGGCCCCTAAGCGTGTACTAAGTGGAAAAGGATGTGGGGTCGCGAAGACAACCAGGAGGTTGGCTTAGAAGCAGCCACCCTTGAAAGAGTGCGTAATAGCTCACTGGTCAAGTGATCCTGCGCCGACAATGTAGCGGGGCTCAAGTACACCGCCGAAGCCGCGGCACTCACACAAGACATTCTCTTCATCCTGCGGGGTGTTGAGCAGTGGTGTGGGTGGGTAGGGGAGCGTCCTGCATCCCTGGAAGCCACAGAGTGATCTAGTGGTGGAGGGTGTGGGAGTGAGAATGCAGGCATGAGTAGCGAAAGAACAGTGAGAAACTGTTCCGCCGAATGACCAAGGGTTCCTGGGCCAGGCTAATCCGCCCAGGGTGAGTCGGGACCTAAGGCGAGGCCGACAGGCGTAGTCGATGGACAACGGGTTGATATTCCCGTACCCGTGTAGTCGCGCCCGTGATGAATCAGCTGTACTAACCGCCCAGAATGTTCCTTTTACACCTTCGGGTGTGCCTGGGACTGGATGCGCGGGACCTTGGTTGGTAGTAGTCAAGCGATGGGGTGACGCAGGAAGGTAGTGGGGCCAGTCAGTGGTTGTACTGGTGTAAGCCTGTAGGGCGTGTTCTAGGCAAATCCGGAACACATAGAGCCTGAGAGGTGATGCGTAGCCGAATGAGGCGAATTCCATGATCCTATGCTGCCGAGAAAAGCCTCTAGCGAGTGGCGACACGGCCCGTACCCCAAACCAACACAGGTGGTCAGGTAGAGAATACTAAGGCGATCGAGAGAACTGTGGTTAAGGAACTCGGCAAAATGCCCCCGTAACTTCGGGAGAAGGGGGACCACGTCTGGTGATCAACTTCGCGTTGTGAGCTGGGTGTGGTCGCAGAGACCAGAGAGAAGCGACTGTTTACTAAAAACACAGGTCCGTGCGAAGTCGTAAGACGATGTATACGGACTGACGCCTGCCCGGTGCTGGAAGGTTAAGAGGACCGGTTAACACTTCGGTGTGAAGCTGAGAATTTAAGCCCCAGTAAACGGCGGTGGTAACTATAACCATCCTAAGGTAGCGAAATTCCTTGTCGGGTAAGTTCCGACCTGCACGAATGGCGTAACGACTTCTCTGCTGTCTCAACCACAGACTCGGCGAAATTGCAGTACGAGTAAAGATGCTCGTTACGCGCGGCAGGACGAAAAGACCCCGGGACCTTCACTATAGCTTGGTATTGGTGTTCGGTTCGGTTTGTGTAGGATAGGTGGGAGACTGTGAAGCATGCACGCCAGTGTGTGTGGAGTCGTTGTTGAAATACCACTCTGATCGTATTGGATATCTAACCTCGGACCATGATCTGGTTCAGGGACAGTGCCTGGTGGGTAGTTTAACTGGGGCGGTTGCCTCCTAAAATGTAACGGAGGCGCCCAAAGGTTCCCTCAGCCTGGTTGGCAATCAGGTGTTGAGTGTAAGTGCACAAGGGAGCTTGACTGTGAGACGTACATGTCGAGCAGGGACGAAAGTCGGGACTAGTGATCCGGCACCGGCAAGTGGAAGCGGTGTCGCTCAACGGATAAAAGGTACCCCGGGGATAACAGGCTGATCTTCCCCAAGAGTCCATATCGACGGGATGGTTTGGCACCTCGATGTCGGCTCGTCGCATCCTGGGGCTGGAGTAGGTCCCAAGGGTTGGGCTGTTCGCCCATTAAAGCGGCACGCGAGCTGGGTTTAGAACGTCGTGAGACAGTTCGGTCTCTATCCGCCGCGCGCGTAAGAAACTTGAGGAAACCTGTCCCTAGTACGAGAGGACCGGGACGGACGAACCTCTGGTGTGCCAGTTGTCCTACCAAGGGCACTGCTGGTTAGCTACGTTCGGAAGGGATAACCGCTGAAAGCATCTAAGCGGGAAGCCTGTTCCAAGATGAGGTTTCTCACCACCTTTGCGTGGTTAAGGCCCCCTACAGACCATGGGGTAGATAGGCCAGAACTGGAAGTCGGGTAACCGATGCAGGTGACTGGTACTAATCGGCCGAGGACTTACAACCAAAACAAGTAATGAAACTTTTGTTTCGCATCCACTGTGCAATATCTGAAACAACACACAAACAAAACGACGGTTCTTCATCCGGCTTTGTTTGGGTGTGGATTGTTTCATAGAGTTACGGCGGCTATAGCGGTGGGGAAACGCCCGGTCCCATTCCGAACCCGGAAGCTAAGCCCACCAGCGCCAATGGTACTGCACCCTAATCAGTGTGGGAGAGTAGGACACCGCCGAACACAATTT
>NZ_MJEI01000098.1 GCF_002095395.1 Williamsia sp. 1135 | reverse complement strand
AGTGGTCTGAGCCGTTAGTTCGTCGGGGGTATTTGCCAGGCTGTCGGGTCGCCGAGGTAGAGCCCGCATGCGGTGTCGAGTGCGTCTTCAGGGCTGCCGGTGAAGTCGCCTGTAGGCAGCAGCGAATCTTCGTACTTGCCCTTGGACGCGAGGTGGATCGCGAAGCCCCATCTGCTAGCGGAGCCGTTGTATCGCAGCCGCATCAACACCAGGACCGACTCGTCCGGTAGTACACCGTCGACGTAGGCGAACGCGCCACGAAATCGGACGTTGACTCGCGCGAGTTGCGGCCACCTCGTTCGGGCGTGGCCGCTGAGCTTGAGGCGCAGTGAGCTTTTCGTCGATTCCGGTGGTGTCGGCACGCATCCGATCGTGCCCGATCCGTGTGGTCCACCCAACATTTCGCGGATCATCGGCGTGCCGCGGCCCGAGACAGGTGTGACTCAGGTGTCCTTTTGAGGCATGAGTGACAAAACCGCTCGACCCTCGGCCTGCGTGATCGTCCTGTCCACCAGCGACCGTCAGGTTCTCGAAACATGGGTGAGGTGTGGGTCGACACCGCAGAAGACAGTGCTGCGGTCTCTGATCGTGCTGCTCGCCGCGGACGGCTGCACCAACGCAAGTATCGCCATCGAACTCGACGTTCATCCCGACACGGTCCGTAAGTGGCGCAGCCGGTTCCACCATCACGGTATCGATGCCCTCGCCGACGCACCACGGTCGGGCCGGCCACCGATCTACACCCCCGCTGACATCGCTGCAGTGAAAGCGTGGGCGTGTCAGATCCCGGCCGATCACGATATTCCGATCGCACGGTGGTCCACCCCGGAACTCGCCGCCCAACTCGCACGCGACGGCATGACCGTCTCGGTGTCGACGGTGCGCCGGTGGCTGGACGAGGATGCGCTCAAACCGTGGCAGCATCGCTCCTGGATCGCCGCCCGCGACCCGAACTTCGAGATGAGAGCATCTGTCGTTCTCGACCTGTACGCACGCCGCTACGCAGGCAAACCGTTGGGCAGCAACGAGTTTGTGATCTCGGCCGATGAAAAGCCGTCGATCCAAGCCCGCGACCGCTGCCACCGCACCACCGCCGCCGCACCAGGTCGCCCGATGCGCGTCAGCCACGACTACCGCCGCCGCGGCGCGCTCACCTACCTCGCTGCCTACGACGTCCACACCGCACGGGTCTTCGGCCGCTGCGAGCAAAGCACCGGCATCACCGAGTTCACCGCCCTCGTCGATCAGGTCATGACGAGCGAACCGTACGCGTCCGCCGACCGGGTGTTTTGGGTCGTCGACAACGGCTCCTCGCACCGCGGACAAGCATCGATCGACCGCCTCACCGCCCGATACCCGAACGCGGTCATGGTGCACACCCCGGTGCACGCATCATGGCTCAACCAAGTCGAGATCTACTTTTCCATCGTCCAACGCAAAGTCCTCACGCCCAATGACTTTCCCGACCTCACCTCAGTCGAGAACCGGTTGCACACCTTCGCCGAACGCTACAACCGCACCGCCGAACCCTTCGCCTGGAAATACACCCGCCGGGACCTCCACCGCCAACTCAAACTGATCGATCAAAGCAGCGAGGCGGCATGACCCCCCGACGAACTAACGGCTCAGACCACTAAGCTCGACAGCGTGCCGAACACACCAGATCATGTCGACGTCCTGATCATCGGTGCCGGTCTGTCCGGCATCGGTGCCGCCTGCCACATACGGGAGAAGTTCCCCACTCGGACCATGGCGATCCTCGAAGCCAGGTCGGTGTCCGGTGGGACGTGGGACCTTTTCCGGTACCCCGGGATCAGATCGGACTCCGACATGTTCACCCTCGGATACCGCTTCCGCCCGTGGTCGGACGACAAAGCCATCGCCGACGGACCGTCGATTCTGCAGTACGTGCGCGACACCGCCGACGAGTACGGCGTCGACAACGACGTCCGATACAACCGCCGGGCAATCCGGGCCGAGTGGTCCAGCTCGTCGCAGTCCTGGACCGTGACGGTAGAGCACACCGACACAGGTGAGACCTCCACGGTCACTGCGGGTTTCGTCATGTCATGCAGCGGTTACTATCGGTACGACCAGGGGTACACGCCGGAATTCCCCGGCGTCGAGGAGTTCAAGGGCACCATCGTCCATCCCCAGCACTGGCCCGACGACCTCGACTACACCGGTAAGAAGGTCGTGATCATCGGCAGCGGGGCCACCGCCGTCACCCTGGCGCCGTCGATGGCCGCGGACGCGGCGCACGTGACCCTGCTGCAGCGGTCACCGTCGTACATCATCTCGGTTCCGGCCAAGGACGCCCTCGCCAACCGGTTACGCCGCCTGCTCCCTACGTCCATCGCGTACTCGGTCTCCCGCGGCAAGGCGATCGCGGTGTCGACCGCGTTGTACCAACTGTGCCGGAGGTTCCCGAACTTCATGCGTGCCCGCATCCGCGACATGCAGGTACGTCAGCTGCCGGATGTCGACGTCGACACCCACTTCAACCCGCGGTACGACCCGTGGGATCAGCGACTCTGCCTCGTCCCGAATAGCGACCTCTTCCGCGCGATCCGCCAGGGGTCGGTGTCGATGGCGACTGACACGATCTCGACATTCACCCCGGGCGGGATCGATCTCGAATCAGGACAGAAACTGTCGGCCGACATCATCGTCACGGCGACCGGACTCAACCTGCTCGCGCTCGGTGGCCTGACTTTCGTCGTCGACGGCGAAGAGGTCATCCTCCCCGAGACGATGACCTACAAGGGCTTGATGCTCAGCGGTATCCCGAACTTCGCGTACATCGTCGGTTACACCAATGCGTCCTGGACCTTGAAGGCAGATCTGGTGTGCGACTACGTCTACCGATTGCTCCGATACATGGACGCAGGCGGGTACGGCAGCGTGGTAGCCAGAAGAGATCCGTCGGTGGAGGAAGAACCCTTCCTCGATTTTGCGGCCGGTTACGTGCTGCGGTCGGTGAACACCTTCCCGCACCAGGGCTCGCGGGCACCGTGGCGTCTACGGATGAACTACTACCGCGACGTGTTCACGCTGCGCCGGGGTTCCGTTGCCGACGACGCCGTCGAGTTCGCGCCGAAGCGGCCCGAGCTGACGGACGCCTGAAGTCGCACCCTCACGACCCCGTCAAACGGCGCACCAACCACGCGTAGACAGCGTCGCTGTTGAGCAGGGTGAAGTGATGTGCCGAGGCGAGGTGCATGCCGGCATCTTCGGCAAAACCGATGTTGCGACGCCGATCTCGGCCGCCTGCGCTGCCGTGGAGGACCAGCCCGTCGCCGATCACCCGACCGAGGGGGTGGCTCGCGCTCCTGGTGATGGTTGCCGAGACAAAACTGTGTTGGGCACCGACATGCAGGGGGACCTCGGCGATCGCCGCCTGACGCAAGGCGTCGAGATCCCGATCACGCCAGTCCTCGTCGACCAACGACCCGGCGTGCAAATCGCGGATACCGCCGCTGCGGCGATGGAGCAGGTTGCCCAGCGGCCGTGACTCGGGGATTCGTCGGAGCGCTGCCGTCGCGAGGTGAACAGTCCGCGCCAAGGGCGCGCCCAGGTGCGGCGAACCGAGGCAGACGATGTGACGAACCTTGGTCGCCCACTCGTGGCCCATCAGAGCAGCTTGATGGACCGCACTGCGTGCCACCAGACCGCCCATCGAATGGCCCACCAGAACGATCTGATCCACCGGAACCGGCCAGTTCGCCACCACCTCGGCGATGAGCCGCCCCAGGTCCGCACCGTTTTCGGAGATATGCCTGCCGGTGTTGTAGCGGATCTGCAGGTCCGTGCACTCCAGATCGCTCGCCAGCCGACTGCCATAGGTCGGGGTTCCACCGATCTCCCAGGCGAATTCCGTCTCCATCAGTCCGTGGAGGAAGAAAACGAGGTCGGGTGTGGCATCTGGGTGGTCATGCGCCAACGACTCCCGGTCCAGCCTGCAGGCTTTGCCGTCGATCCGTATCGACATCTCTTGAGCGAGTGGCGAATGCGCGTCGGCGAGGGCGTCCCCGATCAACCCTGTCAGCGCACCCAATGCGACCGCACCTCGCTTGGTCTGCGACAACGTCGAACCATGTCCGTCGATGGTCCGCGATGCGACCTCGGCGGCGACCGAACAGCCTGCGGCGATCGAACGATAGGTCCCCTCGGCGATGGTGTTGTGCATCAGCTGCGTCGGTGCGGCGAACCCGCCCACTCCCAACCGCACCGCAGAGAACACCCGATCGGCGATGGCCCGGTGCATCGCACCGATTCCCCGCGTCGCCTTGCCGACCTCGATGAAAGCCAGTTCCGCGAGCGCCCGGACCTCATCGGTTTCGACGTCCTGACTTGTTTCGATGACACCAACCATGCATCTCAGTGTACAGTCGTACACTCGATTGTCATGTGCGATCGTGGCGGCGAGCCCCGAAGTTGAGCCACCGAGCGATCCTGCGAGGCCGATCTGGGGTTACCGTCGCTCCATGGGAACTGCCGCTGTCGGACGATCCTCGACGACACTTGTGATGGTCGTCGCGATCCTCGCGTCGTTCGTTGCATTCCTTGATGGCTCGGTGGTCAACCTGGCCCTGCCGGCGATCTCCGAGGACCTGGGCGGCGGACTTGCAACCCAGCAGTGGGTCGTCGACGCCTATCTGCTCACGCTCGGGGCGTTGATACTCGTCGCCGGAGCGATTTCTGATGCGTTCGGACGGCTGCCGGTACTGCGTATCGGCCTGCTCGTGTTCGGCCTCTCGTCGCTTGCGTGCACGCTGGCCCCTACTGCGGAGGTCCTCATCGTCGCTCGTGGGTTCCAAGGGGTCGGTGCGGCACTCCTGGTCCCGAGTTCGCTTGCGCTGATCAACTCCGGCGTCGGACCAGACGAGCAACCAAAGGCGATCGGCACGTGGACCGCATGGACGGGGACAGCCTTCGTCGTGGGCCCACTCCTCGGCGGAGTCCTGGTGGACACCCTGAACTGGCGCTGGATCTTTGCGGTCAACGTCGTGCCGGTCGTCGTGACGCTCATTCTGTCCAAACGGCTTGTCGAGCCGCCGCGGACGGCGACGCGACCCCGCATCGACGTGCCCGGCGCAGTTCTCGCCGCCGCGGGTCTGGCGGGAACCGTGTACGCACTGATCGAAGGGCAGCGATTGGGAC
Organism: Williamsia sp. 1135; assembly: GCF_002095395.1. Taxonomy (GTDB): domain Bacteria; phylum Actinomycetota; class Actinomycetes; order Mycobacteriales; family Mycobacteriaceae; genus Williamsia. The sequence goes on along the minus strand of NZ_MJEI01000098.1, from coordinate 162,871 downwards.
TCGCCGAACCCGTTGTGGCCGTTGCCCTCGGCATCGGTGTCGCGTGTCTGCTCGGACTGGCGTGGCGCGAGACGCACACTGATCACCCCATGATCCCGCTGCGAATGTTCACGGTCAGGAACTTCGGGGTCGGGAACCTGGCCACCACCTTCATCTACGCGGGGGTGTCGATGGGGATGCTCGTCGTGGCCCTGTTCCTGCAAGAGGTCGCGGGATTCTCAGCGCTGACTGCAGGTCTGGCGACCCTGCCGGTGCCCGTGCTCTCGTTTCTCATCGCCCGCCCGGTCGGCGTGCTCGCCGGGAGGTACGGCCCGCACCTGTTCATGGCGGTCGGACCGATCATCGCCGGGGTCGGCTTCCTACTGATGCTCACCACGGGACCGGACTTCCAGTTCTGGACCCAGATGTTCCCCGGACTCGTCCTGTTCGGTATCGGCCTATCGGTCACCGTCACCCCTCTCACCTCGGCGATACTCGCGGCCGTCGACCGAGAACAGAGCGGTATCGGTTCCGCCATCAACAACGCGATCTCCAGGGTCGCCGGTCTGGTGGCCGTCGCCTGCACCGGAATCGTCGTGAGTGGTCAGCTCGACTATGCGGGTTTTCGCCGAGTCGCACTGGTGACCGCCGTGCTGTTCATCGCCGGCGGCATAGTGTCCGCGGTGGGAATACGGAACGGCGAGCACCATCCCGACCGGGTAACCCCGGAGGCGGCGGCCGCATGCTGCGACAAGGTCACCGCCCCACCCCGATGATGGGTTGTTGTGGCGAACATAACCCCAGGTCAGGTTCGCCAAAACGACACATTTTCGGGGGGTCGGGTGGAAACATCGGATCAATGGCCCACCTGTTGAACGAATCCGAGATCACCCAGGCACTCGCTGATCTGGCGAGCTGGACCCGCGAGGGAGACTCCCTGACCCGGACCGTCGACTGCCCCGATTTCCCGGCAGCCATCGCGTTCGTGGGCCGGGTGGCGGAGGCCGCCGAAGCGGCCGACCACCACCCGGACATCGACATCCGTTGGCGCAAGGTCACCTTCACCTTGAGCACCCACTCCGAGGGTGGACTCACCGGCAAGGACACCCAACTGGCGCACCAGATCGACGACCTGGAGCCCTAGCACTCACCTGGTCAGTGCGGCGTACCTGGCGATGTGCTGATCCGCGGAACCGAACTCGTACTCGATTGCCGTCAGCCGCTTGAAGTAGTGCCCGATCGCCAACTCCTCGGTCATCCCCATGCCGCCGTGCAGCTGCACCGCATTCTGGCCTATGAATCGCGCCGACCGACCGATCGTCGCCTTTGCGGCCGACACGGCCAGCGCGCGATCGACCCGGTCACCGTCGAGGTTGAGAACGGCCAGGTACACCGCCGCCGTCGATTGCTCCAGCTCCATGTACATGTCGACCATGCGATGCTGCAGGGCCTGGAAGCTACCGATGGCCTGGCCGAACTGCTGGCGCTGCTTCGCATAGTCGACGGTGTCGTTCAACACCTTTCGCATCAGTCCGACCGCCTCGGACGCGACAGCCGCAGTCGCCTCGTCGACGGCGCGGTCGATGGACTCCCACGCCTGCCCTTCCGCGCCGATCAAGGCGTCGGCAGGAACTCGGACATCGGTGAACGTGAGGTCGGACGCCTGCCGGTCATCGATGGTGCGATACGAATGGACTCCCAACCCGGCTGCGGGCGCGGCGGCGTCGAACTCGAGAAGGAACAACGAGATGCCGTCGGTGTCGCGCTGCTCACCGTCCGTGCGGGCCGTCACCAGTAGGTGGTTCGCCAGCGGCGCGCTGCTCACAACTTCTTTTGTGCCGTTGATGATCCACGAGTCGCCGTCTTTGCGGGCGGTGGTGCTGATGTCGGAATAGTTGTGACCCGACGTGGGCTCGATTGCTGCGAATGCCGTGATGGCCTCACCCGCAACGATCTGTTCGAGTACGGCTCTGGCCCGCTCGCCGCCCCCACGTTGCAACAGCCCGGCACCGAACACAACGGTGTCGACGAACGGTTCGACGACGAGGGCCTGTCCCAGCGCTTCGGTGACGATCATCAATTCGACCGGTCCGCCACCGATCCCACCTTCGGATTCGGGAAGGGTGGCACCCAGGATGCCGAGTTCTTCTGCGAAGCTGTGCCAGATCTTCGGTTGCCAGCCCGCACCCGTCTTCGCAGCAGCACGGCTCGGTGCCAGCTCGTAGCGACTTGCCAAGAACTTCGCGAGCCCGTCGCGCAGGAGTTCCTGTTCTTTGGTCAGAGTGAAGTCCATCAGAGCCCCAATGCTGCTTTGGCGAGTATGTTTCGCTGAATCTCGTTGCTACCGGCATAAATCGAGCCGGCTCGATCATTGAAGTAGCGCAGCGGTGCCACCGCCTCCCACGACTCGCCGCTGACGTAACCGTCGGCGGGAGCGGTGAACTCGGCGATGGGTCCACCCGGTGCCGCGGCGTGCGGCTGGTAGACCCGCCCGCGGGGTCCGGCGGCCTCGAGGGTCAACTCCGTCAGCTTCTGACTGAGTTCGGTTGCAAGCACTTTGAGCATCGACGACGCCGGCCCCGGGTTCTTTCCCGCGGCCATTGCAGAGAGGGTCCGATACTCCAGGATCTCCAGCACCTTGGTACGGATCCGTGCTTCCGCGAGTTTGTTCGCGAACGCCGGGTCGTCGAGTAGTGCGCCGCCGTTCGGGCCCGGCTGCTCGGCCGCCGCCGTGGCCAGCGACTCCGCCATCACCTGCAGCGCGGGCGCAGCCGCACCCCCACCTCGTTCGAAGACGAGTAGATACTTCGCGACAGTCCAACCGTCGTCGATCTTGCCGAGCACGTTCGCCTTCGGCACCCTGACGTTGTCGAAGAAGACCTGGTTCTGGACCTGCTCCCCCGAAGTCATCACCAGCGGACGCACCTCGATACCCGGTGACGTCATGTCGATGAGGACAAACGTGATCCCGACCTGCTTCTTCTCCTGACGCGAGGTGCGAACGAGCGCAAACATCCAATTGGCCTCGGTCGCATGGGTGGTCCAGATCTTGCTGCCGGTGCAGACGAGGTGGTCGCCGTCGTCGACCGCCGCCATCGACAGCGACGCGAGGTCCGAGCCGGCCTCGGGTTCGGAGTAGCCCTGACAGAAGAAGACATCGCCGGTGAGGATTCCCGGCAGGAAGTAGTTCTTCTGCTCTTCGGTACCAAAAGCGGTGATCGCGTGCGAGACCATCCTGATGCCCATCGGCGACAGCGACGGGGCACCGGCGAGAATCGATTCGCGGCTGAAGATGTAGTGCTGGGTGAGGCTCCAATCGCAGCCACCGTGCTCAACCGGCCACGCCGGCGCGGCCCACCCGCGCTCATGGAGGATGCGCTGCCATTCCATGCTGGCCTCGTGGTCCGAGTACACGCTCGTCGTCAAGCGGCCCGCGCGCCGCAGATCCGGTGTCAGTTTCTCGTCGAGGAAAGACCTGACCTCGTCCCGAAAGGCCAAGTCGTGCGCTGACCAGTCCAAATCCATCTGCACTCCCTGCGTGTGACACCCGATTGACCGATCGATCGGTCAGAGACAAAATCTACTTATGTCTCATGAGGCCGTCAACAGCCCCCCGCGGCGGACCCGCATCGCGCAGAGCGATGTCATCGATGTGGCGTACGACTGGTTCCGGACCGGGCAGCGGGTGGACATCGGCAGACTCGCCCGGGAGTTGGGGATCGGGCGCGCCACGGTCTACCGATGGTGGTCGGGGCGGGAGGTGATCCTCGGCGAAGTGGTCTGGCGAATCCTGATCGAGGCCATCGATCGGGTGGAGGCGAGAAAGACCGGAATCGATGCCGGACATTTCGTCGAGAACTTCGGCCGGATGGCAGAGATGGTGCGCACCTACGAACCACTCGAACGATTCGTCGCAGATGATCCCGAGTACGCCCTACGTGTGCTGACCTCCCGCTACAGCGTGGTTCAGGGCAGGTTGATCGAGTGGACCGTCGACAGATTGGGTCGCATTCCCGAGATCCGGTCCCACACCGACGTCGATGACCTGGCGTATGCGATTGTCCGCGTTGGTGAGTCGTTCATCTGGAGCGACATGATCACAGGAGAGCCCCCGCAGCCGGACAAGGCGACCGCGATGGTCAGACTTCTCGTCGCAGGCGCCTGCTCTCCCCTACCATTGCCTGGTGGCCCCCACGTCCGTTGACGAGCGACGGGGCCCCGCGTGAGCGGCCGCCGCGCAGGCGGCCGCCTCTGGAACTCGAGGCCGTCGCTGTACGTGCGCAGCGCGCCGGGCACCTTCATCTGGCTGGCGGTGTTGCTGGCGACCACCATCATTCAGCATTCCGTGACACCCGAACGTCTGCAGACGATCCTGGGCGCTCAGTCGACCAACATCCGTCACCTCGGCGACGATCCGGTACACGTCCTGATCACCAGTCTGTTCTGGCTCGACGGATATTATTGGTTGCCGTACCTGTTGTTGTACTGCATCTTCCACGTTCCGGCCGAGCGCTGGCTGGGCACTCGATTGTGGCTCGCCGTCGGCCTCATCGCCCACGTGAGTGCAACGTTCGTCAGCGAGGGTGTGCTGTATTGGGCCATCGAGCACGACCGGGCGTCGGAAACACTGGTGAATGTCAGAGACATCGGGGTCAGCTACTTTCTCGCCGGGATCATCGGGGTCTTGACTTTTCACATCGCCAGACCGTGGCGGTGGTTGTATCTCGCCGGGATGCTTGTCCTGTTCTGTGCACCATTGCTGGCGAATGTGACCTTCACCGGTATCGGCCACCTCAGTTCCCTGCTGATAGGTCTGGCTTGCTACCCGCTGATCAGGACCAGCCCGCAGGTCCAGTGGTCGCCTGCGGCCTCACTCGCACGCTTTCGCACACGCAGCGACCGACGATTCCCGACGGTAGGGTCGACACCGGCAGAGGAGGACGAACTGTGACCGAAATCCGGTGGGCCACCTTCGATTGTTACGGAACCCTGATCGACTGGCGACACGGGATCGCCACCGGGATCGAGCTGATCTTTCCCGGGCGCGGCCCCGAACTGCTCGAGACGTTCAACCGGCACGAACCTGTCGTACAGGCCGAAACCCCGACTCTGCGGTACCGCGACGTTCTCACCGAGTCTTTCCGGCGCACCGCGGACGAGGCGGGACTGACCCTGCTCCCCGACGACGCGGACGTGCTGGCGGCGTCGATTCCGTACTGGCCCGCATTCGACGACACTGCGGCGGAACTGCAGCGACTCCGAGACGCGGGATGGCGCCTGGCGTTGCTGACCAACTGTGATCGCGACATCATCGGCGCGGCGCAGCGACGGCTGCGAACACCCGTCGATGCGATTGTCACAGCCGAAGACGTAGGCGCCTACAAACCCGATCACAGACACTTCCGGCGGTTCGCCGAGACCTTCGACCCCCGCCCCGGAAACTGGGTCCATGTGGCGCAGAGCTACTTCCACGACATGGTGCCGGCGGCTGCGCTCGGGATACCGCGCGTGTGGGTCAATCGCCGCGCCGAGAATGATGACCCGGCGATAGTCGACGCCGTGGTCGCCGACCTGAGCCGGCTCACCGAGACAGTGACCGAGGTCGGAGACGCAGCGCAGCGGAGCTCGACCATCTGAGGAGACGCAGCGCAGCGGAGCTCGACCATCTGAGGAGACGCAGCGCAGCGGAGCTCGACCGTCTGAGGAGACGCAGCGCAGCGGAGCTCGACCGTCTGAGGACCGGCACCTTGGCGCGGATGTGTAACCCACGGAAGTGCCGGGTACTCGCCGTCAGACGCCGAAGCGCACCGCTTTCGACGAGATGAACGAAAGGCGATGATGACTCAGTATCGAGTACTCAATCCCGATGAAGAAGTAATCGACACGAAAGACTTCAACAACGCCGAGGACGCTTACCACTGGTTCGCCGAGAAAGAGGTCCCGTCCGGAGAGCTCGGGTACCGGATGGAAGTGAACTCGGACGGTAATTGGAAGATGTTCGATCAGACCGACGGCACCCGGTCACGCGACTGAGTGAGGCTGCGGACGGCGCCAACTTTCCGATCCTTCGGTCGGAGTTGGCGCCGCCTCCGTTTCAAGCGCACCTCGGACGACGCGGAGTTGTGTTGAACCCCATGTCAATGCCGTCCGAGTCCGATTTGACCTGTTAGGATTTCGGCGAGCACAGGGCGCTGTTTCGCCCGGCCTGGCAGCCGAAAGGGTCAAACAGTTGCTATCCCGACTCCGTCGGCGCAATGTGGTGCGCGGCTTGGTGATGGCGATGGCCGCAGCCACCCTCGCCGCCTGCGGTGCCGAGCGACCCGAGGTGCTCCTGGGCATCACAGCAGTTGATCAAACGATCGAGACCGCCGACCCTCCGCCGGAGAAGAAAGACGACTCCGGCCCCCAGCGGACCGCTAGCAATGTCCCGATGGAGGTCTTGGCCCCGGGAGAGAAGCCCCCGCAATTCGTGCTCTTCTCATTCGACGGTGTCGGGGTCTCCGAGAACTGGGATCTGTTCCTCGAAACGGCTAGGAGCTCGGACTCGCGCTTCACCGCTTTGATGACCGGCTTGTATTTCCTCGCCGACGACCACAAGAAGGAGTATCGGGGTCCCGGATACCAACCCGGAGAATCCTCCCTGGCGTTCGGTGGCAGCAAGGCCGAGGTCGTCGAACAGGTCGAATATCTCAATCGCACCTGGTACGACGGACATGAGATGGGCACCCACTACGTCGGACACTTCTGCGCCGGAACGAAAAATCCCGGCAAGGACTGGAGTACGGCCGAGTGGAACCACGAACTCGACCAGTTCTTCCGCCTGATGACCGACTGGAAGAGCATCAACAACCTTCCTGACGCCCCGGATCTCGCATTCGGCGAAGACGTTGTGAAGGGCGGCCGCACCCCGTGCCTCGAAGGCGGCATGGGTCAGCTGTTCCCGGCCTTGGGTCAGCACAACATGACGTGGGACTCGTCGAAGGCTGCACGTCAGCCCGGAATCTATTGGCCGACCAAGGTCGGCAGCATCTGGGAGTTCCCGATTCCTTATACCTGGTCGCCACCGCTGAAGCATCGGCAAACCGCTCTGGATTACAACTACTGGTACACGTTCAACCAGGCCAAGGACGCACCCGGCAAAGCGCCGGAGATCCGCAAGATCGTCAAAGAGTCTTACGACTACATGTTTCGGCGCGCCTATGAGGGCAACAGGGCACCCTTGGTGATCGCCAACCACTTCAACGACTGGAGTGGCAACGCGTTCAATCCTGCCACCGCCGACTTCATGAGCGAGGTCTGCGTGAAGCCCGAAACCATCTGCGCGACGTACCAGGACGTGATCGCATGGATGGAGCTCCAGGATCCGCAGGTCCTCGGTGTCTGGGAAGACATGCCCGCGGTGGCCGTTGATGCGAACAGCTGAAAACAGAAAGGTGCCCGCCGATGCGTCGACGTAGCGCTCAGATCTTCACATCCCTCGCGACCATCGGCGTCGTGCTGGTGGCCGGATGCACCGACGATGACGGGGCCTCGTCGGAGCAGACGACCTCGGCGTCGATCCAGGACGACGCCAAGGTCACGTCGCTGTCCGAGGTCACGGTGCAGCGGATCGATTACCCGACACTCGACGGCACCGACCCCGAACAGAATTGGGGCGACCTCTACCTTCCGGCGGGGCCGCAGAACGTCGATTCGATCCCGCTCGTGGTCCTGATCCACGGCGGCGCCTGGCAGTCGCAGCTCGGTGCCAACTTGTTCGACCCCTTTGCGCGGGATCTCGCCGCCAAGGGCATGGCTGTGTACAACATCGAGTACCGGCGGGTCGGCTCCGGAGGCGGGTGGCCGACGACGTTCGAGGACGTTTCCCAGGCGCTCGACAATGTCGCCGCCATCGACAAGAAGTTCCCTCAACTCGAAACCACCGACGCGCTCGTCGTCGGCCACAGCGCCGGCGCGCAACTCGCGGTCTGGGGCGGGACCAGGCACAAACTGGAGTCGGACGAGGTGGGCAGCAACCCGAAGTTCCGGCCCACCAAAGTGATCTCACTGGCGGGTCCCCTCGACATGGTGCAGGCGGTGAAGAACGGCGACGACCGCATCGTCACCGCGCTCGGAGGCACGCCGGAGCAGGTGCCGGATCGGTATACGTCCGTCGATCCGATCCAGAACATCGATCCGGGCACCCCTGTCATCGCTGTCCACGGCACGGCGGACACGGTGGTGTTGCCGTCGCTGTCACAGCGATACGTCGACGCGGTCAACAAGCAGAACGGCACGGGCAAGGTGATCCTGCTCGACGGCGAGGATCACGGGTCGATCGTCACGTCCACCAAACCCGTCTACGGCCAGATCATCGACATCATCACCGATGCCTCGAGCACGAAGGCAGCAGACCTCGACGAATGAGACGGCGACCGGTTATCGAATGATGCCGGTGACCACCAGGTACTCCCACTCCATCACCCCGTCGTCAAGGGCGTCATCGGCCAGATCGGCCAACGCCTGATCGAGCGACGCGGTGGCTTCGGCATCACCGCTGATGTTTCGGTATACGGCGATCGTCGGGCCGTAGGTGGACTTGAAGAAGTCCCTGAACTCCCCGCCGGATTCGAACCGGTCGACCTCGAGAGTCCGGCGCACCGGGGTCAATTGATCGACTCGGTCGGCGAACAACGTGCGCACGTGCTCCTCATCGCCCCACAGTGGCGGTGGCTGTGCGCCCGCCGGAGGGGTGGGCGTGTACGGCTTCATGGTGCCGAACATGCGGCCGATGAAGCCCGCCGGTGTCCAGTTGATGAGCCCGACGCGCCCACCGGTTCGGCACACACGGATCAACTCGTCGGCCGACTCCTGGTGATGTGGCGCGAACATCACTCCCACGCAGGACATCACGACATCGAAGCTGTTGTCGGCGAAGGGTAATGACTGGGCGTCGGCCTCCCGCCAGGTGAGCTCGACGTGCTCCTCCGCGGCGAGTTGGCGCCCCGCCTCGAACAGTTCTGGCGTGAGGTCGGATGCCACCACATCGGCGCCCTTCTGGGCTGCGGGTATCGAGGCGTTCCCGCTCCCTGCCGCGATGTCGAGGACGTGCTCACCCGCGCGAATCCCCACTGCCTCGACCAACGTCGGTCCCAGGCCGGCGATCACCTGTGTTGCCACGGCCGGATAGTCCCCGGAGGCCCACATCGCGCGGTGCCGGACCAACAGGTCGCCGGCGAGTTCTGCGGTCTTGTTCGTCATGAGCTTCTCCTCTGCTGTCAGCGGCGGCCCGGCGGGCCGACCGTTCTCAGCATCGGCCGTCCCACGCGTGGGAACCAGTGCCAGATCTGTACTGTCTCTGCTTTCGAATCTGTACTGGTCCTACTCCCCCGAGCAGTGTGTACTGGGTGGAGATCAAGGAGTCGTTATGCCCGGATACGGTCAATTCTGCCCCGTCGCCAAGGCCATGGAAGTGCTCGACGAGCGTTGGACACTGTTGGTGGTTCGCGAACTCCTCGCCGGTAGTTGTCATTTCAACGAGTTGCGGCGCGGGGTTCCCAAGATGTCACCGGCGCTGCTGTCGAAACGCCTTCGCACACTCGAACGAGCCGGTGTGATCGACCGGCAGCTCGACGGCGGCCGTACCCGCTACGAGCTGACCGCCAGTGGGCGCGAACTGTCGACTGTCGTGGAGGCACTGAACGCCTGGGGTGTGCGGTGGATCGGCGGATTGGGTGATGCCGACCTCGATCCCCATCTGCTGATGTGGGACATGCGCCGCAACGTGGACGTCGAACGGTGGCCGCGCTCGCGTACCGTCGTCACATTTGAGCTCAGCGGAGTGCAGTCGGCAGTGTCGAGATGGTGGCTGGTCGTCTCCGATGGCGACGCCGACATCTGCGACTACGACCCGGGCTTCGACGTCACCGCCACAGTGACATCGAGCCTGCGCGAGCTCACCGCGATCTGGCGTGGGGACGTGAGCTGGGCCGGCGCCCTGCGGGGCGGTGACGTGCATATCATCGCCGGTCGCGAGGTCCGCACCAGTGTTCCGGAATGGTTGGGACAGGGACGCATGGCGCAGATCCCGCGCCCGCGTTGAATGTCGCTACACCAGGCCTGCTTCCGAACCGACCTGCAGCGTGCGCTCGGACAAATTGTCGATCAGCGCAGCGGTGGGTCCGCCGTCGCGTGAGGCGTTACGTGGGTCGTTCATCAACCGGCGCAGAATGCCTTCCGCGATGATCGTCAGCCGCCACAGGCCCATGGTGTGCCAGTAGCCCGCGGCGCTCACGTCGCGACCGGTTGCCGACGCGTAGGCATCGATGACCTCTGCTCGGGCCGGGAAGCCCGGCAGCGTGGGAACGGTGGACAGCGCTGCCACCGGGTCGGTGGATTCCGGCCAGAATGCCAACAAGTTCCCCAGATCGGCGAGTGGGTCGCCGAGGGTGCACAGCTCCCAATCCACGACCCCGATCACCTCGCCGTCCGAGGATGACGTGATCACGTTGCTCAGATGGTAGTCGCCGTGCACGAGGGTCAGCTCGGTCTGTTCGGGTGCATGCTTCGCAAGCGCTTCGGCGACTCGCGTAACCGCTTCGACGTCGCGGGTTTTCGACTTCTCCCACTGACCGGTCCACCGTTTGAGCAGTCTTGCCGCGTACGGTTTGTGGCTGGCCAGATCATTCAGCCCGACGGACTCGAGATCGATCGCATGGATGGTCCCGAGCGCCTTCGGCAGCGAAAGGCCGATGCGTCGCCGGTGATCTTCTGTCAGCGTCTCGGCAACGGCCCGGTCGTCGATCACCGCGCCGTCGATGTAACTCATCAAAACCAATGGGGCATCGGTGATGTCGGGATCAGCTGTTGTGGCTATCATCCGCGGCACCGGGACGGGCGTGTCCTGCAGGGCGGACATGATGCGGTGTTCGCGAAGGACGTCGTGCGCGGAGGCGAGCAACGCTCCCAGCGGAGGTCGGCGCAGCACCCACTTGTTGCCGTCGGAATCGGAGACCAGGAAGGTCAGGTTCGATTGGCCGTTGCCGATCCGCTGAAACGACAGTGGCGGAGCAGCAGACACCCCCAAGCCGACCATCCAGGTCGTGACCGCCTCGGTGTCGATCCCGACCGGGGAGTTCATGCCGACTTTCCGGTCTTGCGGTACCGACCGAGTTCGTGTCGCGCGATACTCCGCTTGTGCACTTCGTCTGGTCCATCCGCCAGGCGCAGCGTGCGAAGGTGCGCGTACATGCTGGCGAGTGGGAAGTCGTCGGAAACCCCTCCGCCTCCATGCACCTGGATGGCACGATCGACGATCTTGAGCGCCATGTTGGGAGCTGCGACCTTGATCGCGGAGATCTCCGTGCGAGCCTGCTTGTTTCCCACCGTGTCCATGAGCCACGCCGCCTTCAGCGTGAGCAACCGGGTCATCTCGATCTCGATTCGGGCCTCGGCAACCCAATCCTGGATGTTGGCCTGCGCGGCCAGCGGTTTGCCGAACGCAACCCGCGATGAGGCGCGCTCACACAGCAGTTCGAGAGCACGCTCTGCCATCCCGATCGCGCGCATACAGTGATGGATGCGGCCGGGACCGAGCCTGGCCTGCCCGATCATGAAACCGGCACCTGCACCGGCAAGCACGTCAGCGTCCGGGACACGCACATTTTCGAACACCACCTCCGCATGCCCTTCGCGATCCTGGTAGCCGAAGACAGGAAGATTGCGGAGCAACTTCACACCGGGCGCGTCGATCGGAACGACCATCATCGACTGCTGCGCGTGCGCGGCCGCGTCCGGGTCGGTTTTACCCATCACGATGAGCACTGCGCAATTGGGATGCAAAGCGCCTGACGTCCACCACTTTCGACCGTTGAGCACCCAGTCGTCGCCGTCGCGGACCATGGACATCCGGATGTTCGTCGCGTCGGAACTGGCGACATCCGGCTCGGTCATCGCGAATGCCGACCGAATGGTGCCGTCCAACAAGGGCTGCAGATAGCGTTCCTTGTGCTCGTCGGTCCCGAACAGCGAGAACACCTCCATGTTGCCCGTGTCGGGTGCAGAGCAGTTGGTGGCCTCAGGCGCCAAACCGGCGCTGCGACCCATGATCTCGGCCAGCGGCGCGTACTCGGAGTTCGTCAGGCCCGCTCCGTACTGCGGGTCGGGATGGAAGAGGTTCCACAGGCCCCTGGACTTCGCTTCCGCTTTCAGTTCCTCGATGATCGGTGGATCGAAATGCGGATCACCCGATTCCGCCATCTGCTGGGCGTAGGTGGCCTCCGCCGGGTAGACGTGGGCGTCCATGAAGTCGACAAGACGATCCTGAAACTCGAGACAGCGCGGCGAGTAAGCGAAATCCATTGACAATAACCAGCTTTCAATTGAACGGAAGAGCGGCGATCACGGGTTCGACATCAAGTGCCGTTGGTAGCGGCGCATCCCACCTATCCATCGGTCGTAGTCCGACCCCTTGTTACGGTAGAAGTCGAGCACCTCCGGGTGCGGCAGAATCAAGAACTTCTCCTCCTCCATCGCGGCGAGGACAGCGGTCGCGACCTCTGCCGGACTCAATACGGCGCCGGCGCTCGTCACCGCGCTCGCGGCCACGGACGCGCCCGGTTGATCCGTCTGAAAGCCAGATCTGAGGAGCTTGGTCTCGACGCCCATCGGGCACAGGCAACTCACGGCCACCCCTTGGTCTCCGTACGTCACCGACAGCCATTCCGCGAACCCGACGGCCGCATGTTTGGAGACCGAATACGTCGCGGACCCGATCTGGGTCAGCAGACCCGCCGCGGACGCGGTCGACACGAAGTACCCGCCCCCGCGCTCTATCCACTTCGGAACCAGGAGTCGGGCAGCACGCACATGGGCCAGCACGTTGACCCCCAGAGCCACGTCCCATTGGGAATCAGGGGTGTCGAGTCCGAGGCCTGCGGTGGTTCCGGCATTGGCGAAGAAGATGTCGACCGGCCCGAGTTCGGCTTCGGCGCGGCCGATGATCTCCTCCAGCACTTCGGGATCCGAGACGTCGCCCCCGAACGACAGGGCTCTTGTCGATCCTGCCGCCGAGATCTGCGCGGCGACCGAGGTCGCCGATTCGGCATCGAGGTCGGCAACCAGTACGGAGGCACCCGCTTCGGAGAGTGCGTGGGCGAGGGCGGCGCCGATACCGGCTCCCCCTCCGGTGACTACGGCGACTTTCTCTGCGATCTGCACCACACCGATGTTAGGGGGTCGGTCCGCACCTGCGGTTCGAGGTGGCGAAACGACTCCCCCGGACGGCTACGTCTTGTCACACGGTGGTGCCGGCGTGACGTCCTCGAAGAGCGGCGCGCCGATTGGTTCGAGGTACACCACGTCCAGGATCACCGGCTCCTTGCCGAGGTTGCGACCGACGTGGGTATTCGACTTACCGCTCGGTTCGTTGATGAACGCACCGGTGTCGAAGATGACCGGTTTGCAGTCCGACCCCGGATGCGTCAGCGTCCCGGCTTGGACGATCCCGAGCACCGGGCCGTCGTGGTAGTGCCAGCCGGTGGTGCCACCAGGGGCGATCGTGATCTGCTTCGCCACCACGTGAGCTCCGTCAGGAATGAACGGCAGCAATTCGGCCGGGATCTCGATGTCCAGCAACGTCACTCCGCTGATTCCCTCACCGGGCGTTGCCTGTGCGGTCGCCGGGAGCAGTAGTCCGGCTGATAGCGCGACGACAGCCCCAACAGCACTCAGGATTCTCTTCATTGGCAGAGGGTATCCCGCAACGTCGCAGCTCACAGGATGTTCAACGAAAGGGCGTTACCGTCGGTCCGGACTTTCCCGGTACGACTACCGGCGTCGCTGAAGCCGAACCACGACATCGTGAATCGTGGTGGGCGTACCCGATTTGTCGACGCCGCGGCGAGCGACTACCCGATTGGTTTCCATCGACCAGGCCGCCGCGTCGACCTGCGCGAAGATCTCCTCGCCGGTGAAGTAGAGACCGGGATGCCCTGGCCTCGACACACCGGTCTGCAGGTCTGATCGGTCGTGGCCGATCAGCAACAGGTGCCCACCTGGCAGTACGGACGCCGCGGCCCGGTGGACGAGCGTCGCCCGCAGGTCGGCGGGAACGTGCAGGAATTGTGCGCACACCAGGTCGTAGTGATTCGGGGACGGCGACCACGCGGAGAGGTCGGCCTCGATGGTGGTGATGCGTGCTGCGATATCCGGACCGGCCTGCGCGGCGTACTCGGATACCCGAGCCAACGCGACCGGCGAGAAATCCACGGCATCCACCCGCCAGCCCTGTCGAGCCAGCCAAATCGCATCGGCACCCTCCCCACAGCCGAGCTCCGCCGCCGTTCCGGCCGACAAACCTGTTGTCTCTGACTGGAGCTGCGCAGTGGGTCGCCCGCTCCAGACCCGCTCGCGGCCGCGGTATCTATCGTCCCAGAAGTCGGCGTCGAAGCGGCCCGCCATGGCGATCCCCTTTCACAGCATCGGGGTCGGTGGCGATGCCGGTGTCGAGCCGAAGCGGTCATTCGGGACCCTGCTCCCAGTACACTTTATTCACCGTGGAGCAACAGCTCTGCCTGCGCATAGGAGCGAAGTGACACCGTCCGGCACACGACCGCGCAGACTCGGGCCGTTCACCCGAAACGCGATCGGCACCAGCTCGGCTGAAGCGTTCATGATGATCGCGATCGCCACCATCCTCGTCACCAGGGGCTATCTGTGGGCGACGGACTACCCGCAGGTGGGTGGTGGCTCACTACACATCGCCCACGCCCTGTACGGCGGCGCACTCATGATGCTGGCATTGCTGGTGAGCTGGTGGATGCTCGGATACGGTGCCCGACTGTTCTGTGTTGTGTTCGGCGGCATCGGTTTTGGACTCTTCCTCGACGAGGTCGGCAAGTTCGTGACCAAGGACAACGATTACTTCTACGGCCCCTCGGCCGAGATCATGTACGTCCTGGTGGTGGTCGTGCTGGTCCTGGGCAGAATCATGCGGGAGATCCGGCCACTGAGCGCCCACGAGGAGCTCGCCACCGCCGCCGCCATGGCTGCGGACGGGGTCGCTCGGGGCCTGCAACCACACCGTCGCGAACTAGGTTTGCGGCTGGTCGAACGCGCAGAGGAAAAGGGCGCCGATCCCGAGACCGCGCAGCACATAAGGAGTCTGCTCATCGGTGCGCCCTCGGCGTCCGCACGTTTGTACGCTTTGCAGCAGTGGGCTCCGCGGCTCATTCCTTCGTTCTTTCGCAGCCCGCGCTGGCTACCGATCGTAGGCTGGTCCCTGGTCGTCATCTCCCTCGCCGCGTTGGTGTCCGGTGTCATCGGCATCTGGCTCGACAATCCGTACTATGCGGACGACAACCTCCAGGTCGAACTGGCAGGGGCGGGAGTGGCGGCCTATATCTTGGTCGCCAGCGCCGCCATCACGCTCGCGTTTTCACTGCCTGCGATGATCGCGCGCACACGCACCACGAAGCTCTGGCCATTACAATTTCTGCGGTACGGGGCCCTGACGTTCGCCCTGCTCAACGCCCTTGTCGACTTCGCCACCGAGGGATTCGGTGCGCTTCTCAACCTCACGGTCGGGCTGTTCGCGCTCGCAATCATCTCGTATCAGATCGATGTACGGATCCGCGAGGCCCGGCCGCGGGCGCATGCCGAAGCGATCGCCGCGGAGGCGGCACACGAAGCCGAGGCGAAGGCGCCCGCGCCGGCCCCGGCTCACTGATCGCGAACGCTCAACTGAGGTCGCGGGCCAACGCCCGGCCCGCAGCGCGGCCCGAGAAGATGCAGCCGCCGAGAAATGTCCCCTCGAGAGCGTTGTACCCGTGCACACCGCCCCCACCGAAGCCCGCGATCTCCCCCGCCGCGTACAGGCCGTTGAATGCGCTTCCGTCGGCCCGGATCACCTGGGAGTCGAGATTGGTCTCGAGCCCACCCAGCGTCTTCCTGGTCACCAGATGCAATCGCACCGCGATCATCGGACCGTATTTCGGATCCTGCAGGCGGTGCGGCTTCGCCACGCGGATGATCTTGTCACTCAGATAGTTCCGCGCATTGCGGATCGCCATGATCTGCAGGTCCTTGGTGTATTTGTTCTCCAGTTGCCGATCACGGGCCACGACCTCTGCTTCGATCTGTTCGAAGTCGAGCGTCGGTCCAGTCGTGATCTCGTTCATCCCGGCCACCAGATCACGCAGATTGTCACGGACGACGAAGTCGACACCGTGTGACTTGAACGCCTCCACCGGCCCGGTGGCGCCCTTCTTCACCCGCTGCAGCAGCAGTTTGACGTCTTTGCCGGTGAAGTCGGGGTTCTGCTCGGACCCGGAGAGCGCGAACTCCTTCTCGATGATCGCCTGCGTGAGGATGAACCACGTGAAATCGTGGCCGCCCCTGGTGATGGTCCCGAGCGTTCCCAGCGAGTCGAATCCCGGGAAGTTGGGCACCGGAAGCCGTTTGCCGGTCGCATCCAGCCATAGCGACGAGGGACCAGGAATGATACGGATGGCGTGGTTCGGCCAGATCGGATCCCAGTTCTTGATGCCTTCGGTGTAGTGCCACATCCGATCCCGGTTCACGATGTTTCCGCCCGCACCTTCGGTGATCCCCAGCATCCGCCCGTCGACGTGTGCGGGCACCCCGCTGATCATGTGCGCGGGAGCCGGACCGAGACGCTCGGTGGGCCAGTTCTTCTTGATCAGCTCGAAGTTCCCTCCGATACCCCCGGCGGTGACGACCACTGCCTGCGCCCGGAGCTCGAACTCGCCGGCCGCCTCCCGCGTCGATTCCGCGCCGCGCCGCTGCGTGGAGGCCGCCAGCACCGTGCCACGCACGCCCACCGCGGCGCCGTTCTCGACGATGATGTCGTCGACCTGATGCCGGTAGTGGAAGCTCACCAGACCTCTGGCGGCGCCTTCGAGCACAGGTTCGCGGAACACCCGAACCACCTCGGGTCCGGTCCCCCACGTGATGTGGAAACGGGGGACAGAATTCCCATGACCACCGGCAGCCCCGGCGCCGCGTTCGGCCCACCCGACGGTGGCCATCACCTTCAGACCCAAGGCATTCAGGTACG
Organism: Williamsia sp. 1135; assembly: GCF_002095395.1. GTDB lineage: Bacteria > Actinomycetota > Actinomycetes > Mycobacteriales > Mycobacteriaceae > Williamsia. Next base: position 145,836 of record NZ_MJEI01000098.1, on the reverse strand, counting down.
CCCGCTTCTCGCCGGCCGCAAAGTTCACGTACGCTTCGGCCCATTGGCGAGGCCAGTGATCCTCACGATCGCGATCGAACCCGGCGGAAGAGAACCAGTCCTGCCGGGCCAGCTCCACCGAATCCTTGATGCCGAGCCTGCGCTGCTCCGGGGTGTCGACGAGAAACAGCCCTCCGAGGGACCAGAACGCCTGACCACCGAGGTTCTGCTCGTTCTCCTGTTCGAGGATTGCCACCCGCCGGCCGGCTTTGACCAATTCGTGTGCGGCCACCAACCCGGCGAGACCTCCACCGACCACGATCACATCCACCTGCTCGGCCATGATGTTCCTCTCCCTCACTGTCATCCGGTCCGTACTTCCCGTCGAGCGCCCTCTCAAGCACGAGCATAGGGAACAGACCCCACATCACATCCGACTACAGGTGTTTGCCGATTCAGGAGGCAGTGGCCGACGCCCGGGTTGATACTGGGTCCGTGGCGACCAAGGACAACGGCGAGGACGGAGCCGAACGACAACGCTTCCGTAAGCTCGCACAGGCAGCGATGAACGCCGATATCACTGTCGCACAGCTCGATACGATCATGGGCGATCTGGGCAGTGCACTCACCGACTTCGACAGGGCACTGGGCGGCTTCGACACCACACTGGACAGTTTCGGGTCGGCCCTCGACGATTTCTCGGCGACCCTCACCCGCGTCGACACGACGGTGACCACGATGATCGGTGTCGTCGAGCGGTTGGAGAAGATCGTGGGCCGTGTCGAGGCGATCGTCGATCTCGCCGAACGAGTGATCGCACCTGTGTCGTCCGCGGAGCACATGCTGCGCGGGTTTCTCGGGATCGGGCGGCGGGCCTGACTCGGAGTCAGTTGTCCGAGGACCTGACGGCGCCGACATAATCCGTCGGGGTCTGTCCGATGACGGCTTTGAATTCACGGGCCAGATGGGCCTGATCTGCGTACCCCAAGTGCGCGGCGACGTCGGCGATCGACGAGTCTCCGCGACGCAGCGCCAGCGCCGCGTCCTGCAGCCGGCGTCGCTGGATGAGCCATTTCGGGCTGAGGCCCGTCCGGTGGATCGTGAGGCGCTGTAGCGCTCTCGTCGTCATGTTGAACGCTGTGGCGAGGTCTGCCACCCGCCGAGGACCGTTCTCTTCCTCGACGGCATCGATGATCTGATTGATCAACAACCCCTCGTCGTCGACGGTCCACTGCCGGCTCCAGCGGTCGTAGAGGTCCGCTACCGTGTCGAACGGTTCGCCACTTGAGGACTTCACCGCCGTCATGACCTCGCGGATCCGCGTACTCAACGCACCATCGCACGGGATGGGTAGCGGTTCCCCGATCGGTAGCGCAGGCCCTGTTCGCGAACCACTCGTCATCGAGCGCCCGGTCATGATGGTGATCGCTGCCGGTCGCAGTAACACACCCGCTGCCCACCCGGTCGCCTCGAGTTTGCGTTCTGTCGTCCCCTGGCTCACGCAGTAGAGCGCTGCGCGGTCGGCTTCCACCACCACATTTCCGCCAGGATGCTCGAGCACGGGCTGCAGAGCCGGAGTATCGAGATCCCACTGCGCGAACCAGACGTGCCGGAGCAGATCGCTCGGCGGCAACGGCACCCTGGTCAGTTTCACCCCGCCGCGGTCAGGTCGTAGTTCGCCTCTGGGAGCTGCAGGTGCCCAGCCGAGGTTGTCGCCTTTGTTCACGCCGCTCCTTGTCCTCACAGGTGATCCGAATCCCCAGTATGGTCTGGTTCCGCACCTTGTCGTTCTCGTCCGTAACACTGACCGGCGGCCTACGCTCGAAAAGGACACACCCGGAGATGGAGTCGATGGCGGACGATCAAGAAGTACTTGCCAGGTATTCACGTCGCGCCGGGCGTTTTGCAGACGTCATCTCCGCCGCGCCGCCCGGCCGCTGGTCGGCCCAGTCCCCTTGCGCCACATGGACCGCTGCAGATGTTGTGCAGCACGCAGTGGACATGCACGCAGCCATGTTCGTTCCCACCGACCTGGCGCGGGCTCCGGGCCCTTCTGTGACAGAGGATCCGTTGGGTGCATTCAACAGCGCCCGCGCGGACGTCGAGCGCGCACTCGGCGATCCGGCGGTGGCAGGTCTGGCCGTGCAGACGCCGATGGGACCGTCGACGTTTGCCGCCCATGTCGATGGGGTCGCAAGCGCCGACCTGATGATCCATTCCTGGGATCTCGCCCGCGCCCTGGGCCTCGACTATTCGATCGATCCTGACGAACTGGATGATCAGTGGCAAGGGGCGCAACAGATCCCGGACATCATGCGCCGGCCGGGTGCTTTCGGCCCGGGGATCGTCGTGTTCGGACCCGTCGTCGAGGTGCCGGACGACGCACCAGTACAGGACCGCATTTTAGGACTTCTCGGCCGCGATCCCCACTGGACGTGAGCTCTACGGGCCGCGCACGCGACCCGACCGACCGACCTGCGTAGCGTGGGCTCATGGGTATCACGCATTCGAGCATCGTCCCCGCCCCCATCGACGAGGTGTTCGCCTGGCACGGTCGGCCTGGCGCGTTCACGCGCCTCGCACCACCCTGGGGGCCACCGTCGCTGGTGCAGGAAGCGGACTCACTCGAAGACGGGACGGCGATACTGGCCTTTCCGGGCGGACTCAAGTGGGAGGCCAAACACCAGGCCTCCCGGTTCCACCCGCCGAACCAGTTCGTGGACAAACTCGACTCGTGGCCGCTGCGAACCATCATGACCTGGACGCACCATCACGGGTTCTCCGAGGTGGACCCCGACTCGACGCGCGTCACCGACACGGTGAACACCCCTGTTCCCGCAGCGCTTCTGCGCTCGATGTTCCGCTACCGGCACCGCCAACTCGCCGACGATCTCGCGACCCATGCCTGGGCGAAGTCGCTGCGAGGCGCCCCGCTGACCGTCGCCATCACCGGGTCGTCGGGACTGGTCGGCGCTCCCCTGGTCGCTCTGCTGACCACCGGTGGCCATCGGGTGATCAAACTGGTCCGGCGTGATCCACAGGGTCCGGATGAACGCCGGTGGGATCCTGACAACCCTGCCGCGGACCTGTTCGACGGAGTGGACGCAGTGGTTCATCTCGCGGGTGAGTCGATTGCGGGGCGTTTCACCGATGCCCACAAGAAGGCCGTCCGTGAAAGCCGCATCGAACCGACCGCGGCGTTGGCACGCGTGGCGGCCGCGTCAGATCCCGCCCCGGCATTCATCAGCGCCTCTGCCGTCGGTTTCTACGGATACGACCGCGGCGACGAAGTTCTGGACGAGAGCTCCTCGCGGGGTGATGGTTTCCTCGCTGACGTCGTCGTGGACTGGGAAGCTGCTGCCACTGCCGCAGACGGCGGTCGCACGGTGCAGGTGCGCACGGGCATCGTCCAGGCCGCGGCCGGTGGGACGCTTCGTCTGATGCGCCCATTGTTCACGGTGGGGTTGGGCGGCCGACTCGGCGACGGGCAGCAGTGGCTCCCGTGGATCGGGATCGATGACCTGATCGACATCTACTACCGCGCCATCGTCGATGAACGCGTGGTCGGCCCGATCAACGCTGTCGCGCCGAATGCGGTGCGTAACAACGAGTACACTGCGGCTTTGGCATCGGCGGTCCATCGCCCGGCCATCGTCCCGGTGCCGTCGTTGGGTCCGCAGCTCATCCTCGGTTCACAGGGTGCGCAAGAACTCGCGCTCGCAAATCAGCATGTGGTCCCCGAACGGTTGACCGAGCTGGGTCATCGGTTCCGGATGCCCGATGTCGGCCGGACGCTCCGTCATCAACTCGGCGGCGACCCCGACAAGGCCTGAATCGGAGCTCTATCCCTTCGCCCCGAACCGGGCGTCCATCTCGTCGAAGTAGGCATCCGCCAGCCGGGTGAAATCGGGTGCTGTCAGTTTGATCTCGTCCCCGACCCGCAGACCCAGAACAGAGGTTTCCGGCTTGAGCTTGATCGTGTTGTCGACGCCGAGACGGCCGTCGTTCTCCAGCAATGATTGGGTGAGAACTCGGACCTCATTGATCGGGTTGCCGTTCTTGCCTTCGACGCCACGGGTTCGGTGGGTGAAGAACACGTCGAGCACGAAGACCAGGTCGGTGAAATACAGACTTTTCTCATCCTGCTATGAGTTCGGCCCGAATGGTCGACGCGAATCCGTCTACGTCGGACTCGGCCGTGTCGAAGGAACACATCCACCGCACCTCGCCGGTGAACTCATTCCAGGTGTAGAACTTCCAGGTGTCGCGGATACGTTCCGCCACAGCAGGATCGAGGACCGCGAACACTGCATTCGCGTCGGTCGGATGGGTGAACGACAGGCCCGGAGTACCTTCGAGTTGCGAACGCAGACGCGACGCCATCGAGTTCGCGTGAGCCGCTGCGGCGATACCGGCACCGCCGGAGAACAACGCCAGTAGCTGCGCCGAGACGAACCTCATCTTGCTTGCCAGCTGCATGCTCATTTTCCGGAGATACGCCATACCGTCCGCCAGTTCCGGGTTGAGTATGACCACCGCCTCGGCCCCCAACGCGCCGGCTTTGGTACCGCCGAGACTCACCACGTCCACCCCGACGGCAGACGTGAACTCGCCGAATGACATGTCAAGCGCCGCAGCGGCATTCCACAGCCTGGCGCCATCGATATGCACGGTCATCTGATGGGCGTGCGCATAGTCGCAGATCGACTTGATCTCGTCCGCGGTGTACACGGTGCCGAGCTCGGTGGCCTGGGTGATGCTGACTGCCGAGGGCTGCGCGCGTTGCACATCGCCCCATCCCCAGGCCTGCGTCGCGATGGACTCCGGGGTGAGCTTGCCACCGATGACAGGAACGGTCATCAGCTTGAGGCCGCTCACCCGTTCCGGCGCGCCGCCCTCGTCGTTGTGGACATGCGCCGACTCGGCCACGATGGCCGCGCCCCAGCGCGGCATCATCGAGGTCAGCGACACCACATTCGCCGCGGTGCCGTTGAACACCGGGAAGATCTCGGCGCGGGCGCCGAACTCGTCCCGGACCACCCCGCGGAGGGCGTCGGTGTAGACATCCTCGCCGTAGGACGACTGGTGGCCACCGTTGGCTTCGCCCAGCGCCGCGAGCACTTCGGGCAACATCCCTGCGTAGTTGTCGGAGGCGAATGCACGCCACGACGCGTCGTGCAGCGTCATCCGCCGAACCTCTCGGTCCGGATGCTCGCTGTCGGGTAGCCGAGATCGACCAGCCACTGCGCGTACTGCTCGACGAACGCCGTGGGTCCGCACACCCTGATCTCGGGTTTCTGATCGACAGGGATCACCCGTTCGGCGAACTCGGCCGCATCGGGTCTGCCGGCAGGCCTGGACGATCCCGGCGGAGCCTGCCGGGTGTAGAGATAGTCGATCTGTAGCCGGTGCGAGTCTTCGAGACTGTCCAGTTCGGCGGCGTAGTAACGGGTCTCGGGCGTTCGCAGGGAGTAGAGCAACCGGAACGGTGCCTCCGATCCGCTGCTCTCGCGAGCTCGGATCATCGACATCAGCGGGACCACGCCGGAGCCACCTGCGATCAGTTGCACCGGTGCCGGATCGGACGCGTGCCAGGTGAACCACCGGCCGATGGGTCCGCGGATCTCGACCTGGTCACCGACCTCGAGGTCGTTGATCAGATAGGGCGACACCTCTCCGTCGGCGAGTTCCTCGATGGTCGTCTCGAGCAGGTCATCACCACCTGCTGCGGCCACCGAATACGACCGGACCGCCTGATAACCGTCTTCGGCTGTGAGCCGGATGTCGATGTGCTGGCCCGGGAGCACCCTGCCGCGCTCAGGTAGCTGCAGATGCAGAGTCCGCGCGGTCGGTGTCTCCATCGACGCCGCGACGACCGTCGCCGGCCGCCACCCGTTCACCAATATCGTTCCTCTTTCCAGGGATCCCCGTGATTGTGATAGCCGTTGGTCTCCCAGAATCCTGGCACATCCGAGTCCATCACCCGGAGACTGTCGACCCACTTGGCCGACTTCCAGAAGTACAGGTGCGGGATGAGCAATCGGGCTGGTCCGCCATGCTCGGGATCGAGCGGCTCACCATCGAAGGTATGCGCGATCCAGGCCTTTCCGTCGAGCACGTCTTCGAGCGGGACGTTCGTGGTGTACCCGCCGTAGGAGTGCGCCATCACGAACCCGTCGGGGTCGACATCATCTCCGAGCAACACGTCCAGCGACACCCCACGCCAGGTGGTGTCGAGTTTCGACCAGGCCGTCACGCAGTGGATGTCGACCGTGATGTCCTCTTGAGGGAGGGACATGAACTCGTCCCAGGTCCAGCTGCGGGTTTGCTCGCCGGGCGCTTCGATCTCGAACGTCCACTCCGACAGTGGTATCGACGGAGTGGGCCCGGCAGACAAGACGGGGAAGTCATTGGTGAGGTATTGCCCCGGCGGAATCCGGTCGTTCTGTTGCCGGCGTCGGGCGCCGAACCCTTTGTTGATGATCGCCATTGCTTCAGTGTGCTCTGCGTGTGAGTGGTCCGCAGCCTTTGGGTGCCACCGGTTTCGTCAGGTGTTTCGTTTCGCGCGCCCGCGCATGGTCAGCACCCCGACCAGCCAGCCCACCGCGAACACGACCAGCAGCGTGAACCACAGCGGCGAGTCCACCGTGATCCAGAACAGTTGGATATTCGTCGAACGCCGATTCTGCAGCACGAAGATCACTGCGATGATCGACAGAGCCAGGGCCGCCCAGCCGGCGGGCGAAACCTTGGCGAGCACGTTCGTCTTACGGCGGGAGCTTTCGGTCATGGAGTGACTCTAGTCCGCCTCCTCCTCGCAGTAGTTCGGAATTTCGGCGCTCCACCTGGTCGTGAGCAGGTCTTCGTCACCACCCACAGCCGTTACGGCCGCTGATCCGCCGGCCCCGACTACGCTGAAATGATGCCGCATCCAAGTCTGCTCTGCGTTCACGCGCATCCCGACGACGAAGCGTTGTGGACCGGCGGCGTCCTGGCTCGATGCTCGGAACTCGGTGGCCGGACGGCGGTGGTGACCTGTACCTGGGCGGCGGGCACGATGCGGTCGATTGAACTCGCCGAGTCGCTGGAGCTACTGGGCGCGGGAAACCCGCACTTGCTCGGCTACGGAGACCGCCTGGTCGCTGATTCCGCGCCGGGCCGAGCTGCGTTCTGCGACGCGCCTTTCGACGAGGCAGTCGGTGTGCTCGTGTCGCACATCCGCGAGTTCCGCCCCGACACCGTGCTGACCTACGATCCGCTCGGGATCTACGGGCATCCGGACCATGTACAGGCGCACCGGGTGACCCTGGCCGCGGTCGGGGCAGCTGCCTACCCGCAGCTGTACCCGGGGACCGGAAAGCCCTGGCGCACAAAGTTGGTATATCTCGCGACGATGCCGCTGTCGATCGCGCAGGTGCTGTGGCCGCCGGTGATGAAGCAGTCGTCGGGACCCGAAGGCCCCTTACCCGGTATCCCCGACGAGGCCGTGGACACCACCATCGATGTGGAACCCTGGCTCGATCTCAAATGGCAGGCACTGTGCGCGCACCGCAGTGAGATCGCCAGAGGAGGTGCCATGACCATGCTCGCGGGTCTGCCGGAGGAGACCCGGCGACAGGTGCTCCGCAACGAATGGTTCATGCGGATGCCGTTGACAGCTGATGCCGACTCTGTCGATGCCCTCGCGTTCGGCGATGACGCGGGACACCCCGAACTCAGCTGACCCGCGTCCGCAGACCACTGGCACGCAACACTTTACGGTCGACGCCTGCTCTGACCGCGGCCTCGGTCCCGATCAGCCTGACATGCCCACTCGCTCGTGTGATCGCGGTGTAGAGCAGCTCGCGGGTCAGCAGTGCCGACCGCTCAGGCGGAATCACCACGGACACCGACTCGTACTGCGAGCCCTGGCTGCGATGGATGGTCATGGCGTACACCGGTACAGCTGCCACCAGTTGCGACGGGTGCAGTAGTTTCCAGGTGGATCCACGGGCGAAAGCCACCATCAATCGCCCCTGGGTACTCACCACGACCCCGGTGTCACCGTTGAAGATCCCCGTGTCGTAGTCGTTCGCGGTCACGAGAAGTGGCTGTCCGGGATACCAGCTGCCCACGTCGAGGGCATCGGTGGGAGCGTCGATCCACTCCATTGCCAGACGCGACCAGAACTCGACACCGGAGGATCCTTCACGGTGCGCGCACAGCAGTCGATGGGTCTGCAGACCCGCGAGCGCCGATCGAGGGTCGCCGGCGGCGGCAGCCTCACCGACGCGAGTCGCAGCGGCCACGACCTCACCGCGGACAGCGGTGAGATCATCGGGGTCGACGAGTTCGAACTCCGGATGACCCGCACCGAGGAGTTCGATCACAAGATCGGAGTCACCCTCGCGGACAGCTGAGGCCAGGCGTTTGATCTGCTCACCGAACCGGCGCACCTTGGTGAGCCGGATGACGCCACCGCCGAGGCGGTTCCGCTCGTCAGTCGTGAGCGCGTCGTCATCCTCCGCATCTGCCACAAGATCCGGAGCCAGCACTTCCCCGAGGACCGGATGGGTCGGCTGCGACACCGGCCTGGCCACGAGATCGGCGAGGACCGCCCCCGCATCAACCGAGGCCAACTGGTCGGGATCGCCGACCAACACCAGTCGGCTCTGCGGACGCAATGCATCGAGCAGCCGGGACATCATCGTCAGCGACACCATGGAGGTCTCGTCGACCACCACCAGATCGTGCGGTAGGCGGTTGTTGGCGTCGTGGGCGAATCTGCTGCGGCTGGCGGGCTTCCAGCCGAGCAGCCGGTGCAAAGTGGTGGCCGTCAGATCCTCGGGCAGTCCCAGGGCCGCCGACTGCGAGCGCACGGACTCTTCCAGCTGTGCCGCAGCGCGTCCGGTCGGCGCGGCCAGGGCCACTCGAAGCTGTGGACCGTACTCGTCGAACATCAAAGCCAAGACGCGGGCCACGGTGTGGGTCTTCCCGGTACCCGGTCCGCCCGCGATCACCGTGGTCCAGCCCGCGGTCGCCAACGCGGCGGCGACACGCTGCCGATCCGGCGCCGCATCGGGGAAGTGCTTCTCAAGTCCGGTTGTGAGCCGCCCCGCGTCGATGAACGGATGGCTCTGTGCACGCTCGTCGAGTACCTCTCGGATGCGTTGTTCCTGGAGAAAGTATCGACGCAGATAGAGCAGCGGGCCTTCAGGAGTCTTGGCCAGGTGCAGGGGACGCAGCGGTCCCGAGTCGGCGCCCACCACCAACGGGCTCTTCGCGAGCGCGGCGGCGACCTCGGCGGGATCCGGCCACGGCAGGGTCGCAGGGTCGATGCCGAACTCCTCGGTGTCGACGGCCACCTCGGACAGGCGCTCGACTTCGACACAAACCGACCCCAGCCGGACCGCCCGGACCGCAAGCGCCGCAGCGAGCAACACCGTGGGGTCGATCTCGGATCTGCTCAGCGTTGCGAGGGTCTGCGCCACGTGGATGTCGGCGGCGCTCAGCACGCCGGCCTGATTGAAGGGCACGAGCGCCGGGTGGGCCCGCTGCACGATCCGATTGTCGGACTCGATACTCACGGTGTCAGAACCCTTCCCGCGATCAGATCCGAGGTGGCGACGATCAGTTCGGCAGGTGGTTTCCATTCGAAGACACCGCATCCGGCCGGGGTCTGCGGCCCGATCATGGCCCGGACGAAGTGATACTGCACACCGCCGAGATGTTCCTGCGGCGTGTAGTCCGGTAACCGCCAGCGGAGATAACGATGCAGGGCAACGGAATACAGCAACGCCTGCAGAGGATAGTGCGAATGAATCATCTCGCGTGCCATCGACTCGGGTGTGTAGTCGAGGCAACTGAGGTCGCCGCGAGCGGTCCGGTTGGTCTTGTAGTCGACGACCACGAATGAGTTCCCAGGTAGCCGGAGGACGGCGTCGATGCTTCCGGTGAGGAAGCCACGCAGCGGCGGCGCAGGTACTCGACGTAGGTGCTCGGGGTAGTCGACGAGTAGATCTGCGGCAGGCATGAATCGCTCCATCAGATCTCCGATGCCCCGCAGAGTCGCCTCGGTCTGTGATCCGAGCGGAAGCTCGAAGGTCAATTCCGGCAAGCGATCCGACGAAGAAATCTGGGCGAGCGTCACCTGCGCCTCGCCGAGCGGGGTGGCCAACACGGCGAGTAGAGCTGTGGCCAGCGCATCGACATCGATGTCCACCAGACGGATTCGCACCGCGTCTGCACATCTGGACCGTACCTCGGCCGCGACGTCGTCGACGTCGGTGTCTACCAGTTCGAGGACTTCGTGAACGAGGGTGCCGAACGCGGCACCGAAGGGAAGGGAGTTCATCAGCGACGGATGCCTCAGCTCCCCTGGCCCGTCGTCTACAGGCTCCGCGAGCGGCTCCACCGTCTGCTCGTCGGTCTTCTCGGAGTACTCGGGCTCACTGGCGACCGGGGCCTGATGCGACGACCCGGCGATCAGCGCCGAATACGAGGTCCGTCGCCAGGTGTGGTCGATCCGGCGATCGAAGTGGGCGGCGTCGAGTGCACCCTCGGGCGTCGACCGATCGTCCCACTGCGGGACCTGCAGCCCGTCAAAGCGCGCTGGTTCCACCCGAACACCGGCACCTGCCAGCTCAGCCCATTCGGTCAGACGCCGTGCAGCGGTGGCGTCGTCGGGAACGGTGGGCCTGGGGTCCGGTGTCGCGCGGTCCCGGCTGAACAGGAGACGGTGCAGCGGCGACGACCTCGTCGGTCCACCCGGAGCCCACCACAGCACGACCGCGGATCCGGCCCGGGTCAGGGCAACGTACAGCAGCCGCAACTCTTCGCCGTCGTCTTCCGAGCCGGACGCCTCGCGACGCGTGCGGTACCCGGGCGCGTCCTTTCCTCCGACATCGAGTACCCGCTCACCGGTCTCGTCATGGAGCACAAGCGTGGCCGGCGTCGGGTTGCGGGCTGCGTCCCAGCCGTAGGGGACATAGACGACGGGGAACTCGAGACCTTTGCTGCGGTGCACCGTCAGCAGCTGCACCGCTTCGGCATCGCTGTCCAGCCGACGGCTCTGGTCCGCCTGGTTCCCGGTGGTCGGGTCGGAGATCAGCTCTTGCAGCCAGCGCACCAACGCGGTCAACCCGAGCCCGCGCTCCACGACCGCCCGGTTACAGAGTTGCGCCACGTGGGTCAGGTCGGTGAGTCTGCGCTCGCCGCCTGTGATCGACAGGATCCGTCCGGCGATGTCACGTCGCCCGGAGAGCTGTTCGTAGACCGCAGCAAATCCTGACGTCTGGTACACCGACACGAGTTCCCTGACGAGGGTGCTGACATCGGCAGTGAGTTCATCGCCCCCCTCGTCCAGGTCGGTGGCCGTCCAGCCGAGCAGAGGGGTCAGGGCTGCGAGCCGCACGCGGGCGGACCTGCTCGGCTGTTCCATGGCCTGCAGTAGCCACAACCAATCGCGCGCACCCTGTGTGCTGTAGACGCTGGTCCCCCCGGCCAGCACCGACGGGACGCCCGCGTCGTCCAGGGCGGTCTGGATCATGCTCAGATGCTTGTGATTTCGCACCAACACCGCAATGTCACCGGGCGCGACCGGCCGGGCGCTACCATCGACGACGAGATCCGGGCGGGCATTGAGCAGCTTGGTCAGGTCCGCCGCCACGTCGTCGGCGACAGCGCGTCGTAACCTGTCGAGTACCGGGAACCCGGCTTTGCTCAACGGCCCGTGGCCACTTCTCCTGAGGTATCGCAGCCGCAGCGGTGCCACAGACGGCAACCGCGATTGCGAGGTGTTCGCGTCGACGGGATGCACGACGATCTCCGGGCTGCCCAGGGCCGCATTGCCGTAGACATGGTCGAGTGCCTCGACCAAACCGGCGTCGCTACGCCAGTTGGTCGGCAGTACCTGGTGATTGTCCGCTGTTCTGACCGCCTCCAGGTAGCTGAAGACCTCAGCGCCACGAAATGCGTAGATGGACTGCTTCGGATCACCGACCAGCACGAGATCGGTGTGTCCGTGGAACGCCGACTTGAAGATCTCCCACTGCACCGGGTCCGTGTCCTGGAACTCGTCGACGAGCACCACCCGGAATCGGCTGCGGACCCGCGCACATGCCTGCGGACCGTGCTCCGGGTCGACGAGCGTGTCGCGGAGCAGGGTCTGCAGGTCGTCGTAATCGCGAATGTTGGTCATCCGCTTGCGACGTTCCACCTCGGCGCGTACCTGTGCTGCGAACTCCACGCGGAAGTACTCATCGCTTCCGGGGTCCGCATCCGGGGCCAGTCGCGCCTGCCGCTGGAAGACCGCGGCCCTGGCGAACGCGTGCGCGTCCCGCACGCTGAACGGCACACCGTCACTGCCGCTGTACTTTTTCAGGTACAGGTCGTCGGTGACCTCGGTGATCAGGTCTCCCACATCTTCGACGAGAGTGATGTCGTTCTCGAAATCTCCGGCGATCCCGAGGCCGTCGAGCATCCGGCTGCAGAACGTGTGCGTGGTGGCGATGGTCGCGGCATCGAAGTCCGACAGCGCTGCGATCAGATTCGTCCGGCGGGCCGCGACCTCGGCCGGCGCACCTTTCGCGAGCATCGCGACCAAGGGATCGTCTGAGCCCGCAGCAACATCAGGATCTGAGAGGGCAGCAACCAATCCGCCGAACCGAAGGCGGGTGCGCTCACGTAGTTCTGCGGTCGCGAAACGGCTGAACGTGACAAGCAGCAGTTCTGACAGTGGCACTCCTGCCGCGACGTGTCTGGCCGCGAGCCCGACTATCGCGTAAGTCTTTCCGGTACCTGCGCTGGCCTCGAGCACAGTGGTTCCGGTGGGCAACGGGCCCGTGACGTCGAAGGTGACCGGGACGATCCGACTCTGCGTCATCTGGTCAGTTCACCTTCTCGGCGTCGAGGATCGGGTTCCACAGTCTGACGGCCGCCGCGGCGAACCGGGTCGGCATCTGGTCCCACGCGGTCTCACCGGCGTCGGGTTCTGCAGCCGTGACGGCAGTCAGGTCGCCGCCGAACAGGTATCGGACGTACAGGTCCTGGGCCTCGCCGCCGTATTGGTTGTCGAAGCTCTTCTCCGCCGCATCGAGCGCCAGCGCATCGTCGTCCCCTCGGTACCGTCGTGCGGCATATTCGGCACCGGCAGCGGTGGGCAACGGCAGAGGCGCACGTAGGCCGCGATCACGTAGGTCCACGAGCTGCTGCAAGATCTCACCGGGGTCCGCAGGCGGGGTCAATCGGGATCGTTGCAGCCGGTTCCCGAAGCGGGCACGTCCGACGACGACGGCAGACCAGTCGCGCGGCTCCGTGGCGGCGAGCGCCAGCAGATTCACCCACGCCGCGACCCGATGCTTGGCCGCCAGCCGAGAGAAGACCGTGCGGACCAACACCCCATCGTGGACCCCGATCACCGTGCCGGTCAGGCGTCTGCCGCCCGCCAGGTCGACGGTCACGTCGATCGATTCCGGGTTGCCCTCGTACAACGGTTCGGCCGCAGCGACCAGCGCTTCGACGTCGTCGGATATCCCGCGAAAGACCTCGCCGCCCAGGCGGAACGGTGGCAGGGTGCCGCGCCTCAGTTCGCCGGCTCGCAGCGCCGCCGCGTCCACTCCGGCCAGACGCGCTGCCAGCATCCGATCGCCGATCGACCACTTGTCCAGACCCCCGATCTCCGCGCTGAGCACGTCGTCGAGCTCCTCCTCGTCGCCAGGCAGATAGAGGCCGAGCCGCTGCCGACAGAAGGCCCGCATGGGGTGCTCGACGAACGCGATCAGTTCCGCCAATTCGACGTCTCCGGCACGAGGCGGCAGTGGATCCGGGAGCAGGGCCGGCTCCGCCACCTGGACACCACGGGTGGCCCGAGCGCCCGCGAGCGCCGAACGATCGAAACTGAACGGCGCAGGCAGGACGAAATTGGCAGGATCGAACGCGTGCAGGGGGTGAATTGTCAGCACCGACCCGGTCGCAAGCATTCCGTTTGCGGCATCCATCAGTTCTCCCACCGGCACCGCAGGCGGCCGCCGCAGCCCGGTCACCGGATCGTTGCCGGTGTAGAGCACGATCAGCCGGTCCACCGCCGACATGGTCGCGTCGAGCAGCAATTGCCGGTCTTCGCTGCGGATGTCGCGCTCTCCCACCCAGGGGTCGGCGGCCAGGATGTCGTCACCGTTGACCCCTCCGGCGCGGGGATAGCTCTCGTCATCGAGCCCGAGCAGGATCACCACCCGATGCGGTACCGCCCGCATCGGCACCATCGTGCACACCGTCAGTTCTCCGGTACGGAAGTTCGCGCGGGTCGGACGGCCCGCCAACCGTCGAGCCAGCATCGCCCGGATGTCTGCGAGCCGGACCACCACCTCGGCCCCGTGCTCGGTGGCCGCGGCAACCTCCTGATGGGCCTGTCCCCGTTGCCAGCTGTCAGCCGGACGTACTGCGGTCAGCAAATCCATGGCGGCCGAGATGTTCTGCGCCCACTCCGCTGCCGGACGCGGTCCACGGAGGGTGGCCAACGCGGCGTCGAGTCGACTGACGAACTCGGCGAACCGCCCCGCGAGGTCTACGTCGGCACTGTCGACGTCGTCGAGGGGAAGCGCCGTGCCGAGCCAGCTCAGTTCGGTCTCGTCGGCGACGACGCCGAGGAGGATCCGGTCGAGACCGGCGCTGAAGGTGTTCTGGGCAAAGCCACCGAGTCCGAACGGCTTTCGCTGATTGTCGTTGATCCCCCACCGGGCACCCGATTCGGCGGTCCATTCGCGTAGCCGCTCGAGATCGTCGTCGCTGAAGTCGAATCGGGCACGCACTGGTGCGCTCTCGGCCAGCCCCAGGACCTCACTGGCCTTGACTCGACCACCCGCGAGTGTCAAGAGCTCGGACATCACCTCGAGAAGCGGATTGGTCTGGCGCAGAGCGCGATCGGCCAACCGGACCCGTAGCTCATGGCCCGGGTGCAGATGAGTGGTCTGACCGAACGCCGCCCTGATCAACGGGGCGTAGGTCTCCACGTCGGGGCACATGATGATGACATCGCGGGGATCGAGCGAGGTGTCGTCCTGGAACAGGTGCAGGACGAGTTCACGCAGAACCTCGACCTGGCGGGCCGGGCCGTGACAGGAATGCACCTCGACACTTCCGTCGGGACTCGCCGACCCTGCGGGTACCCGATCCTCACGCAGGGCGTCTTGAAGCTGCGCCAGATGCGTCTTCGCGGACGGACTTGCAGGGTGGTGGACGTCTTCGTCAACAAAGGGGGCCAGACGCATCTGCAGCTCGCGAACCTCCCGGGACAGCGATGCGAGCAACGGATGTTCGACGGCGCCGATGACCATTTCCCTGCGGCGCCGCACCGCCGGAGTCGCCCGGACCTTGTCCCACAGCGCGGGGCTCGCGTGTGGCAGAAACAGATTCACCTCGCGGTGGGCGCCGAGTGCGGCCAAGACCTGCAGCTGTTCCGTGCTGAGTCGGGTCGCCCCGAAGAGCGCCACCCGCGGCGGCAGATCGACGAGGTCCGGTTGCTGCCGTACCAGCGCACACACATCGTCGAGTCGCTCGGGTGGACTGTCATTGTCGATGCGGGCGCGGAGCAGGCGCCACAGATGAGGCTGCCAGAGCAGTTCCGCTCCGAGCGGCTGATCGCTGCCGTCGGTGTCGGCGCCGCGAGCCCAGTCGACGATCATCTGTGGTCGGTGGGTTGCGTATCCGCGGAACAACTGTGTCAGGTGCTCTGCCGTGCCATAGCGTCGCCCGATCCGAAAACCCGCGCGTCGGCCGTCGGGTCCCGAGCGTCCGAGGTGCCGCGCGAGGATGGCGCACACCGGATCGTCCGCGGCTTCGTCGATCACCGACAGCAGGGTCCAGAGCATCCGGCCGGCCGACCAGGGGTCGTCGTCGGAGCGGACCGACGCCGATCGCCCGCCACCGACGCATCCGATCACCTCGTCGACGAGGGCAGCCGGTGACGGGAACTCGATGTTGGCGGCGATGCCGTCTCCCGACATCTGTGCGGTGGTGCCGAGCACCGCGGACAATTGCTGGGTCAACCAGCGCTCCACACCGCGGGCGGGCACTGCGACGATCTCGGCGGCAAAGGGGTCCGGCATCGGGGCCGCCAAGATCTCGGCGAGCGCTGTCACCAAGGTGCTGGTGCGTTCGGCGCGATGCAGTTTCAGCACGCTGGCAGTCCCCTTCCGGTCCTCACGCCGGTATATCACGCCGCCCTGACGTCGCCGGCCGACGTGGTCTCAGGCCCGGCGCCGAAAAGGGACCGGGTCGCCGAGTTTCGTTCGCAAGAACTCGCGCACCTCGCCCTCGATCGGACGCGATGAACCGGTGCCAGGATCGACTGTCACACCGGTGGTTTCGCACAATGCCTTCAGATCGCCCAGGCTGTCGCGGAGCTCGGCACCGAAGTCGAACGACGAGGTGCCGACACGACTGATCCAGACCTTCGCGACCGCCGGATCGGTCGAATAGAGCAGCGGCGCCACGAACTCGATTTCCTGTCGCGCGATGTGGAAAGACCCGGTTCCACCAGGGCCTTTCCCGAACCACGACTTCATCGTCCGAACGCGGGCTTCCTCGAAGAGTCTCGCGTACTGGACATTGTTCACGTGGTTGTTGATGTCCATATCGCCCCAGCGCAGGTGCAATGCGATCTCGGCGGGTTCGGACAGGCGCTCGTTCATCGCTCCGAGCCTAACGGCACCGATTCCGGGGGCGTTGCCGGGTCTGACTCATTTCGCAGCGCGACCGAATGCCTTCGCCCACAGCCGGACGGGAAGGACTCGCGCGACCTTCATCAGGGCGGCCATGGGCAGCGGGAACACGATCTCCATCTGCCCGCGTTCGAGGCCGTTGCAGATGGATTCCGCCGCCTCATCCGCCTCGATCAGGAAAGGCATCGGGAACGAATTGGACTCGGTCAACCCGGTCTTCACGAAACCCGGGCACACCGTGACCACCTGAACGCCCTTGCGGTCGAGAGCAACCCGCATCCCCTCGAGCATGTTGATCTGCGCCGCCTTCGTGGCGCCGTAGGCTTCCGCACCGGTGAGTCCGCGGTATCCGGCGACAGATGCCACGCCGACGATCGTGCCGCTGCGCGCGGAGACCATCTCGGGCAACACCGCGCCGACGCAGTTGTTCATCCCGAGCAGGTTGACCTCCACGTGGCGGGCGAACAGGTCGCGATCCCAGTCGGTGACGTCCATCTGCTGCCAGAATCCAGCGTTGATGAGCACCACGTCGATCCCGCCCAGCGCGGCTCGGACCGTCGCCGCTGCGGCGTCCACCGACTCACGGTCGCTGACATCGGCGACCGCGACGACCATCTCAGAACCTGCGACCTCGTGCAGCTCCTGCTCCCGCCGCGCAGAGATGGCAACGCGTGCACCGCGTTTGACCAGTTCGTGGGCAGTCGCCGCACCGATACCGCTGGACGCACCGATCACCCATACCCGTTTGCCGTCAAGAGTTGTCGACATGTCGGCTCACCTCGTCTTTCCTGCCCGAGTCCGGGCTGTTCGAAGTCATCTGGATCTGACTGACCTGCAGGTAGTCCGAGGCAAAGCCCGCCTCGCAATACGCCAGGTAGTACTCCCACATCCGAACGAAGGTCTCGTCGAATCCCAGCTGTCGCACCCGCTGCTCGTGCTCGGTGAAAGCGGTCCGCCACCGCCGCAACGTCTCTGCGTAGTCCTGACCGAAATCGAGCCGCCCTGATACGCGCAACGAGGTGTGCTCGGCCAATGTCTTCTCGATCGCTTCGAAAGACGGGATGAGACCACCCGGGAAGATGTACTTCTGGATCCAGCCGAACGACTTGCGGGTGGCGACCATCCGCTGGTGCGGCATCAGGATGGCCTGGATGGCAACGAGGCCCCCGGGCGCGAGTAGCGAGTCGATCTTGGCGAAGTAGGTCGGCCAGTATTCTTCGCCGACCGCCTCGATCATCTCCACGGACACGATCGAGTCGAACTGTCCCGTCACCGCCCGGTAGTCCTGCAGCCGGATCTCGATCTTGTCGCTCAGACCGAGAGCGGCCACCCGGGACTTGGCCATCTCGAGCTGTTCACTCGACAGCGTCACCGTGGTCACCTGCGCGCCGCGCTGAGCGGCACGAATCGCCAGTGCGCCCCATCCGGTCCCGATCTCGAGCACCCGCGATCCGGCTCTCACTTCCGCCTGATCGAGGATCGAGTCCAGTTTCCGGTATTGGGCCAGTTCGAGATCCTGCTCGTCCGCCGGCATGCTCGGGTCGAACAGCGCTGAACTGTAGGTCATCGTCGGATCGAGAAACGTGGCGAAGAGATCGTTGCTGAGGTCGTAGTGGGCGCCGATGTTCCTCCGCGAACCCTCAGGGGTGTTCTTGTGCCGGTGTGGGATCTTGGTGTCGACGAACACCCGCAGCTTCCACCAGGGTTCCGGGACCAGCGATGTCAGCCGTTCGGCGAACGGGGTCAGCGCCCGGCCGAGGTCGTGACCGTCTGCGACCCGCCAGTCACCGGCCATGTATGCCTCCCCCAGACCGATCTTGGGATTGTGGCCCATCCGCTCATGCAGGGCTTTGGGACGCACGATCTCCAATCGCGGAGTGGTGGAATCGCCACCGCCGCGTATGGTCCCGTCCGGGTACACCACCTGCACCGGTGTCCGCTTGACCGCCTGGTCGACGAACATCTTCGCGAAGCTCGCGAGAAAGCACACCCCGCCCAGGATCGGCCGACGCAGACAAAAGGGCTCGGCCAGTTCGGGCAGCTGCTGGGTGTCGGCCGATTCGGACATCAGACTCCTTCGGGCGGGATGTGCGCGGGACGCGCGCGAACGGGCAGACGCCGAAGCCACAACCACACGCCGTGGAAGGCAATGAGGGCCGTAACACGTTGCGGCATCAGCGGATTGGTGATCAGCAAATGGCCGAGCAATCGAGGGGTATACGCACGGGCACGACCGTCGAAGCTCGCGGTGAACATCTTCGCACCTTCTCGGAGCAGGCTTATCGATACGAACACTCGGTCGGTGTCGAGACGGACGTCGATGTCGTAGTCGCCGGAGACGTCGTTGAAGGGCGAGACGTAGAAATGTTTGGGCACACGGCTGTGCAACGCAGCCCGATCCGGCTCCGGTTCGAGCAGGTACGCGGTGCGCTCGCCGTAGGTGTTGTGCACCTCGGCGACGACGCAGCGGAGTTCGGTTCCGGCATAGCACCAGAAGACGGTCAGTGGGTCGAACACATAACCGAGGACCCGCGCGTTGGACAGCATCAAAATCCGGCCGCCGGCGCCCAGCTCTACATCACGCTGCGCCAAGAAGCTCTCCACATTGGCCTTGATTCGGAGCTGCTGGGCCAGCGGATCGGTCCGTTCGGCGTCTGGCCCCGCCTCGCCGAGGTGATCTGCGGCGTACAAGCGTGCGAACGGCCGGAGCGCGGCAGGCACCCGCGGTGGCTCGTCGAGATCGACCAGCCACTGATAGACGCGGTGATCGAAGCCGTACTCGAGTGGGGTTCTGCGCAGATGGCGCACCCGCCCCTGCACCAACGCGGGCGTCGGCGGCGAGGTGCTCTGGGGGCTCATCACCACGGCGCCCCGAAGTGCGCCGCTGCCGCCACCCCGGACCGGCAGCCGTCCTCATGGAAACCCCAGCCGTGATAAGCCCCGGCGAACGCTGTTGTGGCGGTGTTCAGACCTTTCAGACCGCGTTGCGCTGCAACTGCTTTCGGCGTGAAGACCGGGTGCTCGTAGTCCATGGAGGCGATCACCTCGGACGGGTCGATCCGGTCGGGAGCGTTGAGCGTGACGTAATACTGCCGGGTGCCCGTGAGCCCTTGCAATCGGTTCATCCAGTAGGTCACCACAGGCGGCGAATCGTCCTCGGTGGGGTCCGGGGTCAGATAGTTCCAGCTCGCACCGGCCCGAACTGCGGTGGGCATCAGGGAGGAGTCGGTGTGCAGGATGGTCCGATTCACGGCGTAGTCAAAGGCGCCGAGCAGTTCCTTCTCCGGTTCGCTCGGATCGGCCAGCAGTGTGAGCGCATCCTTCGCGTGCGTCGCGATGACCACCTTGTCGAAACGACGGTCGGGGTGACCGTCGGCAGTGATCGTGACGCCGTTGCGCTCGCGCACGATGTTGGTGACCCGGGAATCCGTACGTACGTCGTTCAGTGCGGCGGCCACCCGATCCACGTAGGTACGCGATCCACCCTGGACGGTGTACCACTGCGGCGACCCCTTCACGGAGAGCATGCCGTGGTTGTCGAGGAACGCGAAAAGGTAGCGGGCCGGATAGTCCAGCGATTTTTTCGACCCGGTCGACCAGACACACGACACCAGCGGCAGGGCGAACATCCGGATGAAGTAGTCCGAGAAACCTCGGTCGGCCAGAAAGTGCCCGTAGGTGCTCAGATCTGCGTCGTCCTGGCCGGCCAGTACCTCGGCCGCGGCCCGATGGAACCGTTTAACCTCCAGCAGCATCGACACGAACTCACGGTCCACGACCCGGCGTGGTTGCGCGAAGATCCCGCGCAACCCACGGCCCCCGGCGTACTGCACACCGGTGGCCTGGTCGTAGATGCTCATGCTCATCTCGGTCGGCCGGACCGGGACGTCGAGTTCGGCGAACAGGCGGCGGAGCAGCGGATACGTGCGGTCGTTGTGCACGATGAACCCGGAATCCACACCGATCGGACCGGCATCTGTGGCGACCGAGTGGGTGTGCGCGTGTCCACCCAGCCTGCCGTCACCTTCGTACAGTGTGACGTCATGACCGGAGCGCAGCAGATACGCGGCACTCAGTCCGGCGACGCCGGATCCCACGACCGCCACGGTGGTCGTATGGCGTGAACTCGCCGATTGCATGTCCGCCAGTGTAGGGCGGTCACGGCGCCCAACCGCGGCTCGTCCGGTTCACACTGCCACAGTTCGCCTTTCGAAAAGCGGACCTCATGGGTGAACAGGCGACACTCTGGTGTGAATGTCCGCCACCATCGGCCGGTAGACCGTAGTATGCGCACAGCAGTCCGCCAGTTCGGCTGGAGAGGCGGGCCGGGGAATTGAGGAGTTCGTTGATCATCGAGACCGACCGCCTGGTGCTCCGCCCGGTTGCCGCGTCCGATACCGACCATCTGGTCGCCCTCGACAGTGACCCCGCGGTGATGCGGTACGTCACGGGTGGCATCGCCACCCCGAGGGAGGTCATCGAGGAATGGGTCATCCCGCGCGCCGTCGCCGAGGCCCGGTACCGCGGCGGCGCCGGCGTCTGGGTTGCACTCGACCGGCTCGATCTGGTGGCCGCGCGGTCCGTCGGCCATCCCAATCCTGCTGCCGCCAGCTTCGTCGGCTGGTTCGGTCTGCGGGCACCCCGGCATTCCTCGCAGTCGGAGTTCGAACTGAGCTACCGGCTGCGACGCGCGATGTGGGGTCGCGGTCTGGCCACGGAGGGCTCCCGCGCGCTGGTACAGCTCTCGTTCACCGAATTGAACATCAGTCGAATCTTTGCCGGGACCATGGCGGTCAACACCGCATCGCGCCGGGTGATGGAGAAATCGGGTCTGCGACTCGCCCGCCTTCACGACTGCGCAGACACCTCCATCGCCGGCGCGCAACGCGGCGAAGTCGAGTATGAAATACTCAAAAGCTATTGGGACGCAAACCATTTCCCATGGGCTTGGGCGGCACGCACCAGTGCCGACATGATTGCCTGAACTCCGCAGGCCACACTCCGCGCGGCAAAGCCCACCTTGCCGCGACCAAACGCCACTCATTGACTACCGTTAGCAGGGTGCGGATCCCACACGCCCTGGAGATCCCGGCCGCAAAATCCGCAAACTGACAGGAGATGGTCATGAGTGACGAGACCGTAGGTTCGACCCGGCACCGGGTGGTGGTGATCGGATCCGGCTTCGGAGGTCTGTTCTCCACCCAGCGCCTGAGAAAGGCCGATGTCGACGTCACTCTGATCGCGCGAACCACCCACCACCTGTTCCAGCCGATGCTCTACCAGGTCGCGACCGGCATCATCTCCGAAGGTGAGATCGCCCCGGCCACCCGGGTGATCCTGCGAAAGCAAGCGAACGCCCAGGTGTTGATGGGCAATGTCGAGTCCATCGACCTCGAGAACAAAGTGGTCACCTCCAGGCTGCTCGAGCGGATCACCGAGACGCCGTTCGACAGCCTCATCATCGCGGCAGGCGCAGACCAGTCGTATTTCGGCAACGACCACTTCGCCCAGTTCGCCCCCGGTATGAAGACCATCGACGACGCCCTCGAGCTCCGCGGACGAATCCTCGGCGCATTCGAGCAGGCCGAGCTCTCCGATGACCACGAGGAACGCGCCCGCCTCTTGACGTTCGTGGTCGTCGGCGCCGGCCCCACCGGTGTCGAACTTGCCGGGCAGATCGCCGAGATGAGCGACAAGACCCTCAAGGGCACGTTCCGTAACATCGACTCCACGGAAGCGAAGGTCATCCTGCTCGACGCCGCACCCGCGGTGTTGCCCCCGATGGGCCCGAATCTCGGAGCGAAGGCGGCCAAACGGCTCGAGAGCATGGGCGTCGAGATCCAGCTCAACGCGATGGTCGTCGACCTCGACTACGACGGACTGCTGGTCAAGGAGAAGGACGGCAGTACCCGCCGGATCGAGTCTCAGTGCAAGGTGTGGTCGGCCGGTGTCGCCGCGAGCCCGCTGGGCAAGCAACTCGCCGAACAGAGCGGCGTCGAACTGGACCGAGCGGGCCGGGTCAAGGTACTCCCCGACCTGTCGATACCCGGCAACCCCAATGTCTTCGTCGTCGGCGACATGATGTCGGTCGAAGACGTTCCCGGTATGGCCCAGGGCGCGATCCAGGGTGGCCGGTATGCCGCAGACGCCATCAAAGCAGAACTCAAAGGCGCCAAGCCGGAGGATCGCGAGCCGTTCAAGTACTGGGACAAGGGCTCGATGGCGACCATCTCGAAGTTCAGCGCGGTGATGTCGGTACCGGTGCCCGGATTCAAGAAGAACCTCGAGACAGAGGGCTTCTTCGCGTGGCTCGGATGGCTGCTGCTGCATCTGGTCTACATCGTCGGATTCCGCAGTCGACTCAACACCATCGTCGACTGGTCGTTCGCGTTCCTGACCAAGGGTCGCTCCCAGCTCACGATCACCGAGCAGCAGGTGCTCGCGCGTAACGCTCTGGACCACCTCGCACAGATCGATCTGGATCGGCGCAAAGAGGCGGGTGAACTGCTGCCGAGCGACGTGGCCGAGACACCGAGTGGTAAGCCGGTGCTCTCCGATCCGACGCCGAAGGTCCGCATGGCGGAGGCTGACGCCGCATCTGGTTCCGAGACCGAGGCGCAGTCCAAACCGGCTGCGAGCTGACTCAGCCGACGAGGTCCCCGGCCCACTGCTCGGCGTCGTTCAGCGTTCCGGCGAGCACCGTGGTCAGGGACCCGCCGGCCGCGAGGCCCAGCCGCGCACCGACCGCGCTCGGATGAACCGCATCCGGCCGATCGTCCGGATATCTGAACTCGCTGAGCAGGATTGAGGGTGCACCGAGCTGGTCGTGGTCCTGCCTGCCGATGCCGAGTTGGTGGCGCACTGCGGGGGTGCCGCCGACGTCGACGCGGACCCGACCGCTCCATCGCCCGAGGTCTTCTCTGCTACGGCCGATCTGGACGCGTTCGGCCACCCGGATCGACCCCGACTCCGCGACGTCGATCGCGGTCTCGGAGTGGTGGACGGCGTGCGCCGCGACGATCGTCGGTTGCGGGTCGATCACCAGCCTCGCTCCGTCGGCCACGGTGATGTGCCAGCGCAACTCCGACCGAGGTTCGTGCGGCCCCGGCAGGGCCATCGCTGCTGCGACGCTGTGCAGGTTGAGGTAGGCGCCGGGACCGACCTCGACGTGGATCTCGATGAGATCTCCGCCGAGGGGGGTCGCGGCGCTCGAGATCATGTGCAGGGTGTCGACCCCGGTCTGCCGGACGGCGATACCGCCCGACGCCCGGATTCGCGGGGACCGCCCCTTGACTGCTTGTAGATGGAGTTCGGTGTGCATCTTGGTGTATGTGCCGAAGTTCAGGCCTTGCTCGCAGCTTCCTCAGAAATCGCGGCCAACTGTTCTCGCACCCAGCCCAGCACATCGGTTGCGGCGGGGTCCTCGGTCAACGAGATCAGAACCGTCGGACGCCCCTCACGCACCTTCGCCGCATCGTCCCGCATGACCTGCAGGTTCGCTCCGACCATCGGCGCGAGATCCGTCTTGTTCACGACGAGCAGGTCGGAGAACGTGACACCGGGCCCGCCCTTGCGGGGCACCTTGTCGCCGCCCGCGACATCGACCACGAAGATCTGCGCGTCGATCAAGCCGGTCGAGAAGGTCGCGGTGAGATTGTCTCCGCCCGATTCGACCAGGATCAGGTCCAGCGGCGGATTCGCTTCCACCAGGTCGTCGATCGCGTCCAGGTTGGCCGTGATGTCGTCGCGAATCGCGGTGTGCGGGCAGCCACCGGTCTGAACCGCTGTGATGCGTTCATCGGGCAGCACCGCGTTGCGGCGCAGGAAGTCCGCATCCTCGGTGGTGTAGATGTCGTTGGTCAGCACTGCGAGCGACAGTTCTTCACGCAACTGCCGGCACAGGGCGGCGACCAGTGCGGTCTTCCCGGATCCGACCGGCCCGCCGATCCCGATGCGCAGCGCCTCGCCCGGTGTGCGGTTCCGTTTGGGACGCGAATGGTCGTGGACGTGCGGCTGACCGTCGATCAGATGTGGTGGCATGGGGACTGCTCCTCTTGTTTTTTATCGATGCCGTGCTGTGGATACTTCACGTGTGTACCGGTCACCTCAGGAGGCGAACAACGGCATGGGACGTAGCTCGTGGCGTTGCGCGAGTACGTCGAGCAGCGGGTCGGACAGGTCGGCCAGCTCGACACTTGCTGCGGCGGCGGTACTCTCGCACAGCGGCGTCATCTGCACTCCCAACAGCGCCACATCCCCGGGATCCAGCGCCAGGAGCCGTTGACCGGCAGTTGCCGAACCCGTCATCGTCGTATAGATCAGCACCAGAGCGCTCTGGAACGGGTCCAGGCCCGCAATCCGCGCCACCGCGCCTGCAACCACAGGCAGATGGGGTCGAGGCGGGTGCATACTCCAATCCTCCTGCGGGAAGATCTTTTTCCCGAGGCGCAGCATGCCCCGCCCCTGCGCTCTCGATGCTGTGCGAGCGGCAGCAGATGGCGTGCGGGCGTCGGCCTCGACCTCTGCGGTCGCCACGTCGAGTCGTCCGTCGACCACCGCAGCGGCGATGGACGCCGCGACCAGCCCGCTGGTCCTGACCCTCCGGATCAAGAACTCACGCAGCGTGTTGAGGTCACGAACCGCGCCTCCGCTGATGGCTTCCTCCAGCCCACCGGAATGGACGTGTCCCCCCACCGGGAGCCGAGAGTCTGCAAGGGTCAGCAGCATTGCGAGCTGTCGTCCACCGGTGGTCGTCGGGTCACCGGGAAAGGTCTGGCCTGCAGTGGGTGTGGGCTCCGTCGACATCAGAACATGAAATAGCGCTGGGCCATGGGCAGCGAGGTTGCAGGCTGCTGATCCCACACCTCTCCGTCGATGGTGACCGTGAAACTGTCCGGGTCGACGGTGATCTCGGGTTGTGCGTCGTTGTTCGGCATGTCCGACTTGCCCACCCGACGCACGTTCTTCACTGCACGCAACCGGCGGTCCAGCCCCAGCCGATCGGACAACCCGTCGTCGAGGGCTTGTTGCGCAACGAAACTCAATGAGGTCGCGGCCGCCAGCCGGGGCGAGGCACCGAACATGGGGCGTGGCAACGACGGTTGCGGTGTCGGGATGGAAGCGTTGGCGTCGCCCATCGCGGCCCACGCGATCGCACCGCCTTTGATCACGGCGTGCGAACGGATCCCGAAGAACGCGGGCTCCCACAGCACGAGGTCGGCCAGTTTGCCGACTTCGATCGAGCCGATCTCGTCATCGAGCCCGTGCGCGACAGCCGGGCAAATCGTGTATTTCGCGACGTAGCGCTGCGCTCGCTGATTGTCGGCGGCCCCATCACCGGCCAACGCACCGCGGCGAGCCTTCATCACGTGCGCCGTCTGCCACGTCCGCAGGACCACCTCACCGATACGACCCATCGCCTGCGCATCTGAACCGATCATGGAGATCGCCCCGATGTCGTGCAGAAGGTCCTCGGCGGCGATGGTCGACGGTCTGATGCGGCTCTCCGCGAAGGCCAGGTCTTCGGGCACGCTGGGATTGAGGTGGTGACAGACCATCAACATGTCCAGATGCTCGTCCAGGGTGTTCACGGTGTGCGGGCGGGTCGGGTTCGTCGAGCTGGGCAGGACGTTCGCGTACCCGGCCACCGTGATGATGTCCGGTGCGTGACCACCACCCGCCCCCTCGGTGTGGTACGCGTGGATGCCGCGTCCGGCAATGGCTCCCAGGGTCTGCTCGACGAATCCGGCTTCGTTGAGGGTGTCCGAGTGCAGGGCGACCTGAACGCCCGTCTCGTCGGCCACCCGCAGGCAGGCGTCGATGGCAGCAGGCGTACTCCCCCAGTCCTCGTGGAGCTTGAAACCCGAGGCACCGGCGAGCAACTGTTCGTGCATCGAGGCGGGATTGACCGTGTTGCCCTTGCCCAGCAACGCGATGTTCATCGGCCAGTGGTCGGTGGCCTGCAACATCGACGCCAGGTGCCACGCGCCCGGGGTCACCGTGGTCGCTTTGCTGCCCTCGGCAGGGCCGGTGCCCCCACCGATCAGGGTGGTGATCCCGTTGCCGAGCGCCTCGTCCATGATCTGGGGGCAGATGAAGTGGA
Organism: Williamsia sp. 1135; assembly: GCF_002095395.1. Classification (GTDB taxonomy): domain Bacteria; phylum Actinomycetota; class Actinomycetes; order Mycobacteriales; family Mycobacteriaceae; genus Williamsia. The sequence goes on along the minus strand of NZ_MJEI01000098.1, from coordinate 119,058 downwards.
CGTGACAGTCGATACCGCCGGCCGTCACGATCTTGCCGTTGCCGGCGATGATCTCGGTGGACGGCCCGATGACCAGATCCGGATGGACCCCGTCCATGGTGTCGGGATTACCGGCCTTACCGAGCGCGACGATACGACCATCTCGGATCCCCAAGTCCGCCTTTATGATTCCCCAGTAGTCGAGAATCACGACCCCGGTGATCACGGTGTCGGGGGATCCTTCGGCCCTGGTGGCCCGCCCCTGCCCCATCGACTCGCGGATGACCTTTCCTCCACCGAAGACCGCTTCTTCGCCCGCCTTACCCGGACCGCCGGATCGGTCTTCGGTGACCTCGATCAGGAGATTGGTGTCGGCCAGCCGGATTCGGTCGCCGACTGTGGGACCGAAGAGTTCGGCGTAGCGCTCACGACTCAGTGATGCCATGTCAGTCCAACTTTCCCGGGGGCGTCAGCGAGATTCCGTACACTTCGCGCGTGCCACCGATCGGCACCAGCGCGACCGTCGCCGGGATACCCGGCTCGAATCGGACCGCGGTGCCGGCCGGGATGTTCAGTCGTTTGCCGTACGCGAGCCCGCGGTCGAAGTCGAGCGCCTCGTTGGATTGCACGAAGTGCACGTGGCTGCCGACCTGAACCGGCCGGTCACCGGTGTTGACGACCGGGACCTCGGTGACCTCTGCGCCTTCGTTCAGCACTATCTCCCCTGCCGCGCAGAGGATTTCACCAGGTATCAGACCAGCGTCGGACATGAGGTCTGCACTCCTATCACGAGATCGGGTTGTGCACGGTCACGAGTTTGGTGCCGTCGGGGAACGTTGCCTCGACCTGGACGTCGTGCAGCATCTCGGGCACCCCGTCCATCACGTCGGCGCGGGTGAGCACCTCGCGACCCGAGGACATGAGCTCGGCAACCGACCGTCCGTCGCGGGCACCTTCGAGGATGTGATCGGTGATGATCGCAACGGACTCAGGGTGGTTGAGGATCAGCCCTCGCCCTTGTCGACGTCTGGCCAATTCGGCTGCGTACGAGATCATCAGTCGCTCTTGCTCATGCGGCGACAGACGCACGGTGCCCTCCTCGGTTCTCCACTGTCGACCGCCTCAGGCCCGACTGATTCATTCCCACCGTCGACCGCTCCGGCCCGACTGGTGCACGTTCACCGTCAACCGCTCGGAGGACGACTGTTCCAATACTGCCACGCGAGCCGCGCCACGGCGCGGCGTAACGACACCGAACCCCGGCTCAGCCCAGTACACCGCCGCGCGCCCGCAGCTCCGTCAGGGCCTGCTCGGAGCATCGCCCACCGACCTCGAGTACGTCGCCCTCGGTGAAGGCCCCCGCCGCGAGACCGCGCAGGATCACCAGGGCCAGCGACTGGGCGGTTGCGGGTTCGTCGACGAACTCCGAACTCTGACGGTCGAAGTACCCCTGGAGCCGGCTTGCCGCCGGAGGCATCGCCGCGCGGAAAAACGAGTAGACGGCCAGCCAGCGGGTCACCAGGTGCCCCGGATGCATGTCCCAGCCCTGGTAGATCCCGCGCTCCAGGCTGCGGGTCACCAGCCGGTGATGGCGTCGCAGCGCGGCGTCGACAACCGCAGGGCTACCAACCGGTGCGATCTGGGTGGAGCCGTCACTCACCCAGACGCCGGTCTGCGCGGCGGCGACCAACATCACCGCCTTGGCGTGGTCGGCGACCGGGTGCTCCAGGGACTGCTGCGCCGAAACGATGCCGCAGGCAGCGCTGTAATCGTAAGTGCCGTAATGCAGTCCGGTCACCCGGGCGCCGCCGCGGTGAATCGCTTCGGCCACCGTCGCACGCCCGTCGGCCCCGAGAACCGCCTGCGGACTCTCGATCTGCAATTCGAATCGCAGCGCGCCGGCGGGGAGTCCGTGAGCGCGCTCGAGTTCCTCGCAGATCATGATCACGGCATCGACCTGCCCGGCGGCTCGCAACTTCGGGACGGTGAAGACGAAGCCCTGCGGTATGCCACCCGCGCCGTCGAGTACCAATTCGAGCGTCCGCAGTCCTCGCTCGCGTTCGGCGGCGCCGAGCCCCTTGCATCGCACCCCGAACACCCTGGGAGCTCCCGCGTGGCCCGTCGCCCAGCCCGCGAGCACTTGGCCGGCCGCGCGGGCATGACGGTCTTCGACCTCGCCGGCGCGCCATCCGTACCCGTCTTCGAGATCAATTCTCAGATCTTCGATCGGGTGGTGCGACAGCTGCTCCCTCACCAGTGGCAGCACCCCGAGGGGATCGAGGTCGGCCAGCGTCGCCGCCGCGGCTTCGGCGATCTCCAGAGCGTGCTGACCCCAGCGCGCCGGGGTGTCGATGTCGACGTCCGCGGCGCTGACATACGCGGTGTGCGCCGGCTGCTTCTCCGGACGATCCCCGGGGAAGTCGCGATCCAGCTCGATGTCGATGGCCCCGAGCACCGCGTCGATCCGGGCTCGCGCGGGTGGGCTGATACCGACGGCAGGGTCACCGGCAGACACGACCGCGTCAGCTCTCGGTGATGTTCTGCAGACGGACCCGGCCTTGGGCGATCAGTTTGCCGTTCTCATCGGCGACGTCGACCTCCCACAACTGCTGGCGGCGACCGCGGTGGATGGGCTTGGATTGCGCCGTCATGTTCCCGGTCTTCACTGCCCGCAGGAAGTCTGTGCTGTTGTTCACTCCCACGACATGGCCATCAGGCGTGACGTTGTTCACCAGCCAGACCTGACCCGAGATGCTGGCCACCGACTCGATCACCGCGCAATAGACGCCTCCGTGCACGATCCCGAACGGCTGCAGGAGCTTGTCGGTCACCGTGAACTCGGCCCGCACTGCGTCGGGGGTCACGTCTTTGTACTGGAGACCGATCTCGGCGTCGAATCCCCGCGCGGTCCAGTCACTCGCATCGCTGTTACTGACATCGATCTTCTCGGTCACCGGGCGAAACTCCTCCGTGAAGCTGGCGAACCCAGCGGGTCGCCGACGAACTCACAGTTTGTCAAAGGTCGCTGTGCGGCGCGGAACGGGCTCGCCCGAGACCGACCCAGAAGACTCAGCAGGCCCCACCGGATTGGTGGGGCCTGCTGTGGCGTGGACCGGGGGTCTCTGCAGCCCTCAGGACACTCACTCGGTCCGCGTACTGATGAATGTAGGCTAGCCTTACCAACCTGTCAACTACTTCGGAAGAAAAGTCATGGCGATGCGCGTCGAGGTGTTTGATGAGAAGAAACGTAAAGTGAGAAGAATGAACGGGTTGGGTGAGCTCGAGCGCGCGGTGATGGACAGTCTGTGGTCGTCCGATGAACCGCAAACAGTGCGGCAGGTCCACGTTGCGCTATCGGCTGACCGCGAACTCGCCTATACAACCGTGATGACCGTGCTGCAGCGCCTGGCCAAGAAGAATCTGGTCACTCAGTTGCGGGACGATCGTGCCCACCGGTACTCCGCGACACATCCGCGGGAGCACCTCGTGGCAAGTCTGATGGTCGACGCACTCAGCGAGGCCGACGAGGCGGGGTCGCGCCAGGCGGCGCTCGTATCGTTCGTGGGACGCGTCGGCGCCGACGAAGCAGACGCCCTTCGGCGCGCATTGGACGAACTGGAATCGGCTCGTGGAACACATCGCGAGCCGCATCGCATCACCGACCCGTAGGATTTGTCTTGACCGCGTTCGTGTTCGGGATCGTCGCCCTGGTCCTCGTGGGACCGGCTCCGGGCTGGCTCGCCAGAGCCGAGTGGCCGCTGCGGGCGCCTCGTGCGGCCATGGCTTTGTGGCAGTCGATTGCGATCGCCGCCGTACTGTCCGCATTCAGTTGCGGACTCGCGATCGCCGCGAACCTGCTGGTACCCGACGCACAGGGTCGTCCCACCACCGATCCACTCAAAGAGGTCGCGAGCCTGGGTATCGGACTCTGGACCATTTACGTCGCGGTGTTCCTGCTGACCCTGGTCATCGGCGCTCGACTCTTCTACACCGTCATCCGCGTCGGTATGCGTACCCGCGCCCGGCGTTCGGCGCACCGCCAACTCATCGATCTGCTCGACCGCATGGATCGGTCGTCGTCGAGTGATCTGCTCAATGCACGCGACGTCCGCATGCTCGAGGTCGACCAGCCGATGGCCTACTGCCTGCCCGGACTGCGTCAACGGGTCGTGCTGAGCGAGGGCACGGTCGCCCGCCTCAGTCGCGACGAACTCGAAGCCGTCATCAGTCATGAACGCGCTCATCTCCGCGCCCGCCACGACCTGGTGCTCGAGGCCTTCATCGCAGTGCACGAGGCCTTCCCACGTTTCGTCCGAAGCCGGTCTGCACTCGGTGCTGTGCAGTTGCTCGTCGAACTGCTGGCGGACGACACAGCCGTGCGCAGCTCGGGGCACACTCAGCTCGGTCGCGCCCTGGTCGCCTGCGCCGACTCGGTGGCGCCGCGCGGCGCAATGGCCATCGGTGGCCCCAGCACCCTCGCACGAGTCAAGCGCCTCTCGGACACCCGCTCCACCAGAGCGATCAGCCTTGTCGCGTACACGGCCGCTGCCGCCATCCTGGTCGTCCCCACCATTGCGGTTGCCGTGCCTTGGCTCACCGAGCTCCACCGCCTCATCGACAACTGATGTCGACCGGGCCGTTTCACCCGCCCAGCGGGGAGAAGGCCCGGGCCTCCCAGGGTGGTGTGAGACCATCGTCCGCGCCCGCGAGAGGTTCGTCATAGGGTGTAGCCATGACTGAAACTGCTGCCCGCGCCCAGATCGGTGTCACCGGACTCGCGGTGATGGGTTCGAATATCGCCCGCAACTTTGCCCGACACGGCCACACGGTGGCGCTGCACAACCGCAGCATCGCCAAGACAGACACGCTCATCGAGAAGCACGGCACCGAGGGCGATTTCGTACGTACCGAGACGATGGAAGAATTCGTCGCAGCACTCCAGAAGCCACGTCGGGTTCTGATCATGGTCAAGGCGGGCGATCCCACCGACGCCGTCATCGAGGAACTGGCCTCGTTGATGGAAGAGGGCGACATCATCATCGACGGTGGTAACTCGCTCTACACCGACACCATCCGCCGCGAAGCCGCAATGTCCAAGCGCGGCCTGAACTTTGTCGGCGCCGGCATCTCCGGCGGCGAAGAGGGTGCGCTGAACGGCCCGTCGATCATGCCTGGCGGCCCCAAAGAGTCCTACGAGTCCCTCGGCCCGCTGCTGGAGTCGATCTCCGCACACGTCGACGGTGAACCGTGCTGCACCCACATCGGCCCCAATGGCGCCGGTCATTTCGTGAAGATGGTTCACAACGGCATCGAGTACGCCGACATGCAGCTGATCGGTGAGGCCTATGACCTCATGCGCAAAGCCCTCGACCTCCCCGTCGCCGAGATCGCAGATGTGTTCCGCGAATGGAACTCCGGAGATCTGGACAGCTACCTCGTCGAGATCACCGCCGAGGTCCTCAGCCAGATCGACGCCGAGACCGGCAAGCCGCTCGTCGACGTCATCGTCGACGCCGCCGGCCAGAAGGGCACCGGCCGCTGGACGGTCAAGTCCGCCCTCGACCTTGGTATCCCGACGACCGGTATCGCCGAGGCCGTGTTCGCCCGCGCACTGTCCAGCGCCACCGATCAGCGCAAGCAGGCCAAGGGTCTCGCATCGGGAACCCTTGCCGACTCGCCGACCGACAAGAAAGCATTCGTCGACGACATCAACAAGGCGCTGTACGCCTCGAAGGTCGTCGCCTACGCCCAGGGCTTCGATCAGATCGCCGCCGGCAGCACCGAATACGACTGGAATCTGCACCCCGGCGACCTCGCCACCATCTGGCGCGGCGGCTGCATCATCCGCGCCAAGTTCCTCAATCGCATCCGCGACGCGTACGCCGAGAATCCGGAACTGCCCAGCCTCCTGTTGGCCCCGTACTTCCGCGACGCGGTCGAGAACGCCGTGGACAGCTGGCGCCGGGTCGTGGCGACCGCGACGACCATGGGAATCCCGGTGCCGGCGTTCGCGTCGTCGCTGTCGTACTACGACGCGCTTCGCGCCGATCGGCTCCCGGCGGCGCTGACCCAGGGTCTGCGCGACTTCTTCGGAGCGCACACCTACCAGCGCATCGACAAGGAAGGCACGTTCCACACCCTGTGGAGCGAAGGCCGCACCGAAATCGAAGCCTGACCTACCCGAAAATGTGCCCTTTTGGCGAACAAACCCGCAGGTGACCTCCGCCAAAAGGGCACATTTTCGGGGGTGCTGGGCATTACTGCGTACAATCGACTCACGTGCGATTCCTCGATGATCATTTCCCCAGCTACGACCTGACCTACGACGACGTGTTCCTGGTGCCCGGGCGCACCGATGTCACCTCCCGATTCGATGTGGATCTGTCGTCGGTGGATGGGTCCGGAACCACGATTCCCCTGGTTGTCGCCAACATGACCGCGGTGGCGGGACGACGGATGGCTGAGACCGTGGCGCGCCGAGGCGGTCTGGTCGTACTCCCACAGGATCTGCCCATCAACGCTGCCGCCGAGATGATCTCGTTCGTCAAGGGCCGACACCTCGTGGCCGACACTCCGGTCGTGCTCGGCGGCGACGCCGCCGTGTCCGATGCCCTCGCGCTGCTCCCCAAACGCGCCCACGGCGCGGTTGTCGTCCTCGACACCGACGCGCACACCCCCATCGGGGTGGTCACCGAGTCGGCCTGCGCCGACGTCGATCGCTTCGCTCGCCTCACCGACGTACTCGATCCGAGCTTTGTCACGGCACCGGTCCATACGCCGCCACGCGAGATCTTCGAGCTCCTGGACGGCGCCCATACCGACCTCGCTGTGCTGACGAACGCCGACGGCTCACTCGCCGGGGTCCTGACCCGGGTCGGCGCAGTTCGTGCCGGGATCTATCAACCGAACGTCGACGACAGCGGCAGCCTCCGGGTCGCCGCCGCGGTCGGCATCAACGGCGATGTTCGGGCCAAGGCCGCTGCCCTCGTGGAAGCGGGTGCCGACCTCCTCGTGGTGGACACCGCCCATGGGCATCAGGAGAAGATGCTGACCGCACTCGAACAGATCGCCGACGCGGATCTGGGCGTACCGCTCTGCGCCGGCAACGTCGTGTCCGCCCAAGGAACCAAGGACCTTGTCTCCGCGGGTGCGAACATCGTCAAGGTCGGGGTCGGCCCGGGTGCGATGTGCACGACCCGGATGATGACCGGCGTCGGCCGCCCGCAGTTCTCCGCGGTTGCCGAGTGCGCTTCTGCGGCAAGAGACAGTGGCGCACACGTGTGGGCTGATGGCGGTGTCCGACATCCGCGCGATGTCGCCCTGGCCGTTGCTGCGGGGGCCTCGAACGTCATGATCGGCTCCTGGTTCGCCGGTACGTATGAGAGCCCCGGAGACCTCAAGTGGGACCGCGCAGGCAAGCCGTACAAGGAGAGTTTCGGAATGGCGTCCAAGCGAGCGGTCGCGGCCCGCACCGCCACCGACAGTTCCTTTGACCGTGCCCGCAAGGCGTTGTTCGAGGAGGGCATCTCCAGTTCTCGCATCGCGCTGGACCCCGAACGGCCCGGTGTCGAAGACCTCATCGACCACATCTGCTCCGGTGTCCGGTCCACGGCGACCTACGCCGGCGCGCGCTCGCTGGACGAGTTGCACCAGAAGGCGGTGCTCGGCGTGCAGTCCGCAGCAGGGTTCGCCGAAGGACGGCCACTGCCCACGGGCTGGTGACCCGTTAAGCTCGCTGTATCCCGGGCACGACTCCCGACCGGGCTCGACGATAACTTGGAGGCTCGTTTGGTGCCCGCGGCACCGCTGGACGTCACCCGTGGTGATCGGTGATGCAAGCACTCATTCTCGTCGCCAGTCTCCTCGGATTCATCGCTCTCACACTCGGCACCGCCCTCTTCGTGGCTGCCGAGTTCTCGCTGACGGCGCTGGAACGATCGACAGTGGACAACGACTACCGGACGCGTGGTGATCTGCGATCGAAGCAGGTCAGGAACGCGCACCGAACCCTGTCGTTCCAGCTCTCCGGCGCCCAGCTCGGCATCACCATCACCACCCTGGTGACCGGGTACATCGCTGAACCGGTGCTGGCGCAGCTGTTCGCGCCCGCGTTCGACGCTGTCGGCTTGCCGGACGGTGTGACGAGCGCGATCTCGCTGATCCTGGCCCTCGTCATCGCGACTTCGCTCTCGATGATCCTCGGCGAGCTGATCCCGAAAAACCTCGCGATCGCCAAGCCCCTGCCGACAGCACGCGCAACCGCGGGACCGATGAGCCTGTTCTCGGCCATGTTCCGCTGGCTCATCAACGCACTCAACGGGACCGCCAACTGGGTGGTCCGGCGGGTCGGCGTCGAACCGGCAGAGGAACTACGATCGGCTCGTTCCCCCCAGGAGCTGGGCTCACTGGTTCGCAACTCGGCGCGGCACGGCGCCCTCGATCCGGGCACTGCCGCACTTGTCGACCGCTCACTGCAGTTCGGAGAGCGCACCGCCGAAGACCTGATGAGTCCGCGGGTCACCGTCGAATCACTCGACGTTCATGACACCGTCCGCGACCTGATCATCGCGTCTTCCCGAACTGGCTACTCGCGATTCCCGATCCTCGACGGCGGCGACCTCGACAACATCGTCGGGGTCGTCCACGTCAAACAGGCTTTCACGGTTGCCATGGCCGATCGCGCCACGACCGAACTGGGCTCTCTCGCCCGAGACGTACCGGTTGTTCCCGCCAGCCTCGACGGCGATTCGCTGATGGACCAGATCCGGGCCGACGGTTTTCAGGTCGCCGTCGTCGTCGATGAATACGGCGGGACCGCGGGGATCGTCACAACCGAAGACCTGATCGAGGAGATCGTCGGCGACGTGACCGACGAACACGACGACGAGCAGGCGGACGTCCAGAGTGACGGCGACGGGTACATCTGCAATGGACTCCTACGCATCGACGAACTTTACGATGCGATCGGCTATCGCGCTCCGGAGGGACAATTCGACACGCTCGGAGGACTACTGATGTTCGAACTCGGCCGTATCGCCGCCGAGGGGGATGTCATCGATCTGCCGGAACGCGTCGTCGCATCCGACGAAGACGACGACCGGTCGAACACCGAACCCGAGCAGCGTTGGCGGGCCCGCGTGGTCCGGATGGAAGGCCGGCGCATCGATGTCGTCGCGCTGACCCCCATCGACGGTTCCGACTCGGAGGCTTCCCATGGGTGATCTTCTCGGAGTCGTTCTGACGGTGTTCCTGCTCGCCGGGAACGCTTTCTTCGTGGGCGCGGAGTTCTCGCTGATCTCAGCCCGCCGCGACCGACTCGAAGCACTCGAGGAACAGGGAAAACGCCGTGCGCGCACGGTCATCGAGGCAAGCGAGCATCTGTCCCTCATGCTCGCCGCAGCCCAGCTCGGCATCACGATCTGCTCTATCCTGCTGGGCCGGGTCGGAGAACCCGCGGTGGCCCACCTCATAGAGAAACCCCTTCATCTCGCCCACGTGCCCGACGGTCTGCTGCACCCGATCTCGTTCGCGCTGGCGTTGTCGCTGGTCGTCGTGCTCCACATCTTGCTGGGAGAGATGGTTCCGAAGAACATCGCGCTGGCAGGTCCCGAACGTTCGGCGATGCTGCTGGTACCGGCGCATCTCATGTTCATCAAGTTGGCGCGTCCACTAATCGCGTTCTACAACTGGGCCGCCAACGTCTCGCTGCGGATCCTGCGCGTGGAACCCAAGGACGAACTCGATGCGACCGTCTCGGCCAACGAGTTGTCCGAGATGATCGGCGAATCCCGCCAGGAAGGCCTGATCGATCAGGAGGAGCACGAGCGGCTCACCCGTGCACTCCAGACATCCGGACGAACAGTGCTCGAGGTTGCGATACCTCTGAGCGAACTCCGCAGCGTGCAGGTCACCAGGGACCCGAACACCGGTCGGGTCGGACCCACCCTGGGGTCGATCGAGCAGGCGGTCACCGACACCGGCTTCTCGCGGTATCCGGTCCGCGGTACCGACGGCACCTACACCGGCTACCTCCATCTCAAAGACGTGCTCGACGAGATCCTCGACGAAGAGGTGGGTCCGGACAGCATCATCGGTGTGGACAAGATCCATCCGTTGCCGGTGCTGGCTGACCGGACCCCACTCGACGAAGCCACCGCCGCCATGCGCCGGACCAGCTCTCACCTCGCTGCAGTGGTGGACGACAACGGCCGCACGGTCGCGGTCGTGGCACTCGAAGATCTGGTCGAGGAGTTCGTCGGTACCGTGCGCGACGAAACACATCGGGTGTGACTGCCGCCGCGAACCCGCGACCGCTGACCGAAGCAGTGTGGCTCGCAGCGGCGCACGCGCACCGCGACCGCGTCGACAGTCTGCTGGAGGTACACCCGCCGACTGTGGGCGACGCCGACGCCGCCCATCCGGTGTGGGGATTCCTGTTCACGTACTACAGTTTTCGGCCCGCTCAGCTGCGCAGATGGCATCCAGGCCATGGTGTCGCGCTCGCCGGCCGCGCCGCCCGCGGTTATGCGGAGTACACCGGTTACACCATGGTCGGGGACGTCGTCACGGTGAGCGCGGAGTACCTGCGCAAACGGCGTCGAACAGTCGACTTCGTCATCGACCTGCTGACCACGAGCCGGGACCGATCACCGAGTTCAACTGCTTCGGCCTCCACGAATGGGCCATGGTCTTCCAGGCCGCACCAGAGCAGATCCGACACACCGGGGTTCCGCTGCGCCTCAGTCCTGCCGACACGGATGAGGTCGTCCGCTCACTACCGTTGCGGTGTACTCATTTCGATGCCTACCGGTTCTTCACCGGGCCCGCCCGGCCGTTGAATCTCACCGTTCTAGACCGCGATACCCAGGTCCACGACGAACAACCGGGATGCATCCATGCCGGAATGGACCTGTACAAGTGGGCGCACAAGTTGTCGCCTCTGCTTCCCGCCGAACTGGTGGCCGACGCGTTCGACCTGGCGCTCGATTTCCGTGAACTCGATATGCGGGCCAGCCCCTACGATCTGTCGGAGTTCGCACTCGACCCGATCCGCATCGAGGACGCGGCGGGCCGCGCGGACTACGTACGGGCGCAGACCAGGCTCAGTGATCGCTCTCAGCAACTGCGCAGCAGGTTGATCGACACCTGTCGCAGGCTGTCGGTCCCGGAACTCGACACTGGGACAGATCGCTCCTGACCAGAGGGGCAATGGCCTACTCCCCGAGGCACGAGGTTTAGCTACCGCCAAGTAACATAGGGCCCGAAATGCCCTGGATCAAGAGAGAGTGAGGCCGGTAATGGCTCAGCGCGTCACCGTCGACGGCGGCTTGCAGGTTGCGTCGGTTCTGTATGACTTCATCAACAACGAGGCTCTCCCCGGCACTGGCGTAGAGCAGGATGCGTTCTGGGCAGGCGCGGCCGCCGTGATCAACGACCTCGCGCCACGGAACCGGGAACTGCTCGCGATCCGCGACGACATCCAGGCCAAGATCGACGGGTGGCACAAGGACCACCCTTCGAGCGGGCCCGCCGACTTCGATCACGCAGCCTACAAGGCTTTCCTCACCGAGATCGGCTACCTCACCGAGGTCCCTGCCGACTTCCAGATCAGCACGACCGGTGTCGACACGGAGATCACCAGCACCGCCGGACCTCAGCTGGTGGTCCCGGTGCTCAACGCCCGTTTCGCCCTCAACGCCTCCAACGCGCGCTGGGGATCGCTGTACGACGCCCTGTACGGCACCGACGTCATCTCCGAAGACGGAGGCGCCGAGAAGGGCAAGTCGTACAACAAGGTTCGCGGCGACAAGGTCATCGCCTTCGCCAAGGACTTCCTCGACACCGCGGTGCCACTGGAATCGGGCAAGCATTCGGGCGCCACCGCGTACACCGTCGTCGACGGTCAGGCCCAGGTCACCCTGGCCGACGGCTCGAAGACCGGATTCGCCGACCCCGCCGCATTCGCCGGATACACCGGAGATGCCGCCACCCCGACCGGCATCCTGCTGCGTCACAACGGTCTTCACCTGGAAATCCAGATCGACGCCGACTCCCCCATCGGCTCGACCGATGCCGCCGGCGTCAAGGATGTGCTCGTCGAGTCGGCGATCACCACGATCATGGACTTCGAGGACTCGGTCGCGGCCGTCGACGCCGAGGACAAGGTCACCGGCTACCGCAACTGGCTCGGCCTGAACAAGGGCGACCTCGCCGAAGAGGTCACCAAAGGGGGAAAGACCTTCACCCGCGTCCTCAACGACGACCGCCACTACACCGCACCCGACGGCTCAGACCTGACCTTGCACGGCCGGTCGCTGCTGTTCGTCCGCAACGTCGGACACCTGATGACCAACGACGCCATCATCACCGCCGAGGGCGACGAGGTCCCCGAAGGCATCCTCGACGCGCTCTTCACCTCCCTGATCGGCAGTCATGGACTCAAGACCGACGGACAACAGAACTCGCGGACCGGGTCGATCTACATCGTCAAACCCAAGATGCACGGACCCGACGAGGTGGCGTTCACCGTCGAGCTGTTCGGCCGGGTCGAACAGGTCCTGGGCCTGCCGACGGGCACCCTCAAGGTCGGCATCATGGACGAGGAGCGCCGCACCACGGTCAACCTCAAAGCCTGCATCAAGGCCGCCGCCGACCGCGTCGTGTTCATCAACACCGGATTCCTCGACCGCACCGGCGACGAGATCCACACCTCGATGCACGCCGGCACCGTCGTCCGCAAGGGCGAGATGAAGTCGCAGACCTGGATCAAGGCCTACGAGGACTTCAACGTCGACACCGGACTACACGCCGGGCTGCAGCACAAAGCCCAGATCGGTAAAGGCATGTGGGCCATGCCCGACCTGATGGCCGACATGCTCGAGCAGAAGATCGGGCACCCCAAGGCCGGCGCCAACACCGCCTGGGTCCCGTCCCCGACCGCAGCCACACTGCACGCCCTGCACTACCACCAGGTCGACGTCTTCGAACGCCAGGACGAGATTGCCAAACGCGACCCCGCCTCGGTCGATGACATCCTCACCATCCCGCTCGCGCCCCGCACAGACTGGACGGACGAGGAAAAGCGCGAAGAACTCGACAACAACTGCCAGTCCATCCTGGGCTACGTGGTGCGCTGGATCGATCACGGCGTCGGCTGCTCCAAGGTCCCCGACATCCACGACGTCGCACTGATGGAAGACCGCGCGACCCTGCGGATCTCGAGCCAGCTACTCGCGAACTGGCTCCATCACGGCATCGTCACCGAAACCGACGTCGTGGCCTCGCTCGAACGAATGGCACCGGTGGTCGACCAGCAAAACGCCGGCGACCCCACCTATCGCCCGTTGGCTCCCGACTTCGCAGACAACATCGCGTTCCAGGCAGCCAAGGAACTCATCCTCGAGGGCGGCAAACAGCCCAACGGATACACCGAACCGATCCTGCACCGCCGGCGTCGGGAGTACAAGGCTGCGAACGCCTGACATGTGATCAGAGCATCGCGGGCAGCTACTCTGATCTGCTAATTATCTTGTGGCCCGGGCACTCCGCCCGGACCACAAGGCATTTCGGGAGGTCGAGGACTGTGTTTCAGACGATCAGGCGTTTGACGGTGTTCATGTTCGGCGCGGTCCTGCTGGCGGCGGTTGCCACAGGCTGCGGTAGCGATGAGGAAGGTTCCGCCACAGCGGCTTCCAGTGCCCCGACGGCGGCATCGGACACCTCCGCAACCACTCCGGCTACTGCGGAGGACAGCGGCGAGATCTCGGAGATCGATGCCGAGGTCGGAGATTGCGTCACCCTGGGTGGCACCATGATGGACGCCGAGATCGACACCGCGACCTGCGGTACCACCGATTTGCACTATGTGATCGTCGCGAAGGCCGCCAACGAGGCCGACTGCGCGACGGACATCGACCAGACCTACTACGAGGAATTGGGCGGGTCCACCACCGGGGTGCTGTGTCTCGACGTCGACTGGGTCGAGGGCAAGTGCTTCGAACCGGGAACGGGCTCGGACAGTACGGTCCAGGTCCCCTGCACCGATCCCGCCGGCGAGAAGGTGCTTGCTGTCCTGACCGGCACCGTCGATGAGAACGAGTGCCCCGATGGCACCGAGACCTATTACACCTACGACGAGCGACAGAAGGTCGTCTGCACAGCGCCTGCTGCCTGACCCGGCCACCGGTACCGCATAGACTGCGCAACACAGTCTGCCTCTCCCCGCCGATCGCGGTTCACGACCGGCGGGGACGATGCGGATCCGGGTCGAGAAGTAATCGGTGAATCGAGGTGTGGTGGGGGAACATCGCAGGGCCGGCGGCAGTAGAGGTATCAGTCGCGGCCTCCTGATCGCCGTCGCGCTGATCATCATCCTGGTCATCCTCGGTTTTCTCTGGTCGCTCCTCGGCGACCGGATCAGCAAGCAGGGACAGGACGCGGCCGAACGCTGCGTCGAGGGTGATCTCGCCGTCTCGATCATCAGCGACCCGGCTCTGGCCGCCCCGCTCGAGACGGTGGCTGCGAAGTACAACGCCACCGACCCCGTCGCCAGGGATCGCTGCATCACGATCGAGGTGCGCCCGTCCGACGCCAAGGTCACGCTCGACGGCCTCACCGGCACGTGGGATGTCGAATCCCGGGGTCAGTACCCGGCCGCCTGGATTCCGCAGTCGTCGGTGTGGAGTTCGCAGCTGACGACGGCGAATCCGAGCATCGTCGACGGCAATCCGTCCTCGCTGGTGTCGAGTCCCGTGGTGTTGGCCATCCCCACAGCCGCCCGACAAGCCATGGACGGCAACGTCGGCTGGATCGAGCTGCCGACTCTGCAACGCTCTGAGGCCGCGATGGAACGCCTCGGCCTCCGGGGGTGGGGACCACTGCAGATGGCGATGCCGATCGGGCCGCAGACAGACGCGACGTTCCTTGCCGCGCAGGCGATCGCGACAGAGATCTCTCGCACCACCAGCGGCGCCCTGTCACCCGAAGACGCCGCGTCGCAGTTGGTGTCCTCGACGTTGACAGCGATGAAGGCCGAGGCCCCGCCGACCGACCTCGGCACCGCTGAGAGCGGCGTGCAGATGCTGATGAAACAAACCGACCCCGCCGCGGGCACGCTCCACGCCGTGCCGATCACCGAGCAGCAGCTGTACCTGCAGACCAAGGATGACGCCGATCCGGGTGTGGTGGCGCTCCTGCCGACCGGGCCGACCCCCATGGCCGATTTCCCGGTGGTGACGTTGACCGGGGATCAGGTCGACGTCGCGGCCCGCGACGCGGTGAACGACTTCATCGATTACGTTCATGCACCCGAACAGATCTCGACGATCACCGAACTCGGATTCCGCGGTGGCGGTCGGTTGCCGCCCGCCACCGCTGCGGTCACCTTCCCGGTGACCCCGTCGCCCATGCCCGCACCCTCCGCGCCGGCCCAGAACTCGATCACCGAGATTCTGACCCGCCGCTAGCCCCGATGATGGGTCGTTCTGGCGTTGCCCACCTGGGCAGATGTTCGCCAAGACGACCCATCATCGGAGGTGGATCAGGCGAAAGCCTCGACCGGTGGGCAGCTGCACACCAGGTTGCGGTCGCCGTACACGCCGTCGATGCGACGCACCCCCGGCCATACCTTCGCTCGACCACCCGCCGACGGCAGTCCGTTCGGGTAGACGGCGACGAGCCGGTCGTACGCGTGGTCCCACTCGCCGACCAGGCATTCCGCGGTGTGCGGAGCCCCACGCATCGGGTTGTCGTCCACCGTCCACTCGCCGGCGGCGACCTTGGCGATCTCCGCGCGGATTGCGACCATCGCATCGCAGAAGGCGTCGATCTCGTCGAGGTTCTCGCTCTCGGTGGGTTCGATCATCAACGTGCCCGCCACCGGGAAGCTCATGGTCGGGGCATGGAAACCATAGTCCGCCAGACGTTTTGCGACGTCATCAATCGTGACGCCCGTACTCTTGGTCAGTGGACGGAGGTCGATGATGCATTCGTGGGCCACCCGATCCCCCGCGCCGGTGTAGAGCACCGGGTAGGAATCGCGCAGGCGCGCGGCGATGTAGTTGGCCGAGGCGATCGCGGTCAGCGTCGCCTCGCGGAGTCCGGCCGCACCCATCATCCGGATGTACGCGTAGGTGATCGGCAGGATGGACGCCGAGCCGTAGGGCGCCGCCGAGATCGTCAGCTGTCCAGGTAGTTCGTCGGCCAGCGGGTGTCCCGGCAGGAACGGCGCGAGGTGCTCCCGCACTCCGATGGGTCCGACGCCCGGGCCGCCACCACCGTGTGGGATACAGAAGGTCTTGTGGAGGTTGAGGTGGCTGACATCCCCACCGAATCGGCCTGGCCGGGCGACCCCGACCAGGGCGTTGAGGTTGGCGCCGTCGACGTAGACCTGCCCGCCCGCGTCGTGGACGGCCGCACAGATGTCACCGATCTCGTGCTCGAACACCCCATGCGTCGACGGGTAGGTGATCATGATCGCCGCGAGTTCGCCGGCGTGCGTGTCGATCTTCGCCCGCAGATCGTCGACGTCCACGTCACCGTTGTCACGGCACGCGACGACCACCACCCGCATACCCGCCATCACTGCGGACGCGGCGTTGGTCCCGTGCGCGCTCGACGGGATCAGGCAGACGGTGCGGTCGAGGTCGCCCCGGCTGCGGTGGTACTCGCGGATCGCGAGGAGCCCGGCGTATTCACCCTGCGACCCCGCATTAGGCTGAACGCTCACCTTGTCGTAGCCGGTGATCGCCACCAGCCAGTCCTCGAGGGTCGAGATGATCGTTCGCATCCCGCGGACGTCGTCGGACGGCGCGAAGGGATGTAGCCGGGAGATGGTCGGCCAGGTGATGGCCTCCATCTCTGCGGCGGCATTGAGTTTCATCGTGCACGATCCGAGCGGGATCATGCTGCGGTCCAGCGCGATGTCCTTGTCGGCCAGCGTCCGCAGGTAGCGCATCATCGCCGTTTCGGTGCGGTAACGGTTGAACGCGGGGTGGGTGAGGAACTCGGAGGTCCGCTCGAGGACCTCCGGATCCCCCGGCTCGACGGCGGTCACCGCGAACGCTTCAAGCACGGCGGCGACATGAGTATCGGTGGTCGCCTCGTCGCACGCGACGGAGACGTGATCCTCGTCGACGAGACGGAGATTGATGCCGCGATCTTTGGCTGCGGCAACGATCGCTGCTCCGCGCCCGGGAACATGGGCCAGCACGGTGTCGAAGTACGCCGTGTGC
This sequence comes from Williamsia sp. 1135, assembly GCF_002095395.1. GTDB lineage: Bacteria > Actinomycetota > Actinomycetes > Mycobacteriales > Mycobacteriaceae > Williamsia. The sequence goes on along the minus strand of NZ_MJEI01000098.1, from coordinate 101,848 downwards.
ACGAGCGAATCCCCCAGTGCCGCAGCGATGCGCTGAGCGTGGCCATGGACCCGCCGCGCAATGGCCCGTAGGCCGTCGGCCCCGTGGTAGCTCGCGTACATGGCGGCGATGATGGCGAGCAGCACCTGCGCCGTGCAGATGTTGCTGGTCGCCTTCTCCCGGCGGATGTGCTGTTCGCGCGTCTGCAACGACAGGCGGTAGGCGAGGTTGCCGTCGACGTCCTTCGACACCCCGACAAGGCGTCCCGGCAGCTGGCGCGCGTGCTTGGAGTGCACCGCCAGATAGCCGGCATGGGGTCCGCCGAATCCCATCGGGACGCCGAACCGCTGCGTGGTGCCGAAGCAGACGTCTGCACCGAGTTCTCCGGGCGGCGCGATCAGGGTCATCGCGAGCAGATCCGCACCGATCGCCACCAACGCGCCGCGTTCGTGTGCGCTGTCGATGATTGCCGCGCAATCCAGGATTCGGCCCGATGCAGCCGGGGTCTGCGCCAGCACCCCGAAGAAGTCACCGTCGGGCAGACCCTGCGACAGGTCGGCGGTCACCACCTCGATCCCGAGTGGTTCTGCCCGGGTGGCGATCACGGCCGCCGTCTGGGGGAACACATCGAGGTCGACGACGAAACGTGGAGACCTGCTCTTGCCTGCTCGGCGTAGGAGGGTCATCGCCTCGGCCGCCGCAGTGGCCTCGTCGAGCATGGACGCGCCCGCGATCTCCATCCCGGTCAGGTCGGAGACCATGGTCTGGAAGTTGAGGAGCGCCTCGAGCCGACCCTGGCTGATCTCGGGCTGGTACGGCGTGTACGCGGTGTACCAGGCCGGATTCTCTAGGATGTTGCGCACGAGCACGGGTGGGGTCAATGTGTCGTAGTAGCCGAGTCCGATCATCGACGTCGCCACGGTGTTCTGGGCAGCGAGCTCGGCCAGTTCGGCCAGGGCCTCGTGCTCCGAGGCGGCCGGTGGCAACGCGTCGAGTCCGTTGCTGTCTGCGCGGTCGAGGATGCCTGCGGGCACCACCTGCGTGGCCAGATCATCTAGTGAATCGGCGCCGACGAGAGCGAGAATGCGTTCGAGCTCGGGACCGTCGGGGCCGATGTGACGAGTGGTGAAAGACATATCGGTCATGGGTAGGACCTCCGCAATGACCGACCAGGGGTCGACCACGTGTTGTGCCGGCTCGCGGCCGGACGCCGGTCCTCCCCCTCTGTCCTATCCACCTCGCGGTGGACGCCTGAGAGATTCAGCCACGCGTACGCGGCCTTTCACCATGGGCGGACGGCAACAGCCATCACTCTCCAGAGACGCCGACGACGACACGGTCCTTGATGCCTGAGAGTTTGACGGAGAGGTGTTGCTCCTTCGGCGGCCACATCTGGTGTGGCTCTCTCCCGGGTCGCTGCGACGCCTAGCCAGTCTAGACCGATCGTGGCAGAGCGCGCCGGGCCAGGGCTCCTAGCCGGTGCGCCGAGCGCGGTTCTTGCGACGTGAGGCCAGTTCGTCCTCGGGTGCGGTCTCGGTGACCCCGCCGTCGGCCCGTTCGGCCGGGAAATCTGCGATCGTGCCGCTGAGCTCGCGCATTGCGCCGCTCACCGCGATGCCGAAGACTCCCTGACCACCTTGCAGCAGGTCGACCACTTCTTCTGCGGACGTGCACTCGTACACGGTGGTGCCGTCGGAGAACAGGGTGATCCGGGCCAGGTCCTCGACCCCGCGCTGACGGAGGTGGTCGACGGCGACGCGGATGTTCTGCAGTGAGATACCGGTGTCGAGAAGGCGTTTGACGATCTTGAGGACCAGGATGTCCTTGAAGGAGTACAGCCGCTGACTGCCCGACCCAGCCGCACCACGAATGGACGGAACGACCAGCGAGGTACGCGCCCAGTAGTCGAGTTGACGGTAGGTGATGCCGGCGATCTGGCACGCACTGGGCACGCGATAGCCAACGAGTTCATCGGGCACCGTGTCGTTGGGGAAGAGTCCCGGTGCGATGTCGACCAGTGATCCCTGGGTGGGTACATCCGGCCGTGGCGCATCACCCGTCGCGTGGTCGGCATCTTCCGCCCCGTGGGCTCCGTACTCACCGTCGTGTGGCTGATCGCCCACTGGGATCTCCTCGCGTGCTGGTCGGTGACCGTCTGAGCAACGTCCTGGCGCCGACGCACCAACTTTACTCGTTATGACCGGTCAAAATCACATCACCGCAATTTTCGCGGTCTGAGAAGACGGTAAGGGGCTCAGACCCCGCGATCAACGCGACTCGCCCTAACCCTGAACCTAAACTCGAGCTTTAGGCGTTTCGTGACCCCGCAGTTTCCATTCCGTGACCGTGACTGCGGATCGGACCAGCCGGGTCAGGCTCCTCCGGTGGCCTTGAAATCATCTGGGGAGACCGAGTCGAGGAACTCCTTGAACTTCTCGACCTCGTCCTCCTTAACCTCCGTCGCGGACTCGTCGTCATCCGACTCCTCCACATCGTCGGCGGGCATCAGCAAGCCTGCTTCGGCGAGCACGGATTCCTCGGCATAGATGGGAACCTCGGCCCTCATCGCGATGGCGATCGAATCCGACGGACGTGCCGAGATCCGCAGATCTCCCGCGAACACGAGATCTGCGTAGAACGTGCCTTCTTGCATGTCGACGATCCGGACCTCGACCAGCTCGTGGCCGAGAGCGCTGATCAGGTTGACGATCAGATCGTGGGTCAGGGGCCTGGGTGGCTCAACACCCTTTTGGCGCAAAGCAATTGACGCCGCCTCGCTCTGCCCGATCCAGATTGGCAGATAGCGCTCACCGGACGTCTCCTGCAGCAGGAGCACCGGCTGGCTCTGCGGCGGTTCCACACGAATACCTACCACGCGCATTTCACTCATGCGATCGGCCCTCCCAACGGTTCTGCGGTCATATGCTCACCGCTTCCAATCCTATGGCAAGGCGACCCGCCCCACGAGCGGCCAGCTCAAATGGTGCAGCTCCGCCAAGTTGGTCGAGCTCCGCCTCCGGCTTCGTCTCCGCCAAGTTGGTCGAGCTCCGCCTCCGGCTTCGTCTCCGCCAAGTTGGTCGAGCGGGCTCAGTCGAGAACTTCGCGCACAGCCTGCTTGACCAACTGGGTGTGCAGGGTGACAGACAGCGCTGCTATCTCACGCACCATCTCTTCGGCTCGATCGCGCGCACCCGTTCCCTTGCCCTTGGCGATGGGACTCGCGATTTGCGCGACCAGCCCGGCCTCACGGTCGGCCGAAACCTTGAACGCCCGGAGATGGCGAGCCTGAACGCCGAAGTTCGCAAGGGCCGAGGCCGCCGACACCAGACGCACCGCATCCTCGTCGAAGAATCCGCGAGCGCCGGGAACGAGAAGTCCGTTGTCACACAGCTCTGCGACGAAGGCGGCATCGACGCCGGTCCGCTCGATGAGCGTGTCCCTACTGAGCCTCCCCCCGCCGCTCTGCGAGAAATCGGTCGCCGGAGCCACCCAGTTCTTCGCAGACGACAGCAGGCGGGTGCCCGATTGCGCCTCAGAAACGGCGCCGCGATCGATCTCCTCGAGCTGCTCTTTGATGACCTTCAGCGGCAGGTAACGGTCACGCTGCGCCGTGAGGACAAAGCGCAGACGTTCACAGTCGGCACGACTGAAACGGCGGTACCCGGACGGTGATCGTTCCGGGGTGATCAGGCCCTCGGACTCCAGGAATCTGATCTTGGAGATCGTCACGTCAGGGAACTCGCCGCGCAACTGATCCAGAACCGAGCCGATCGACATCGATCCTTCAGATTGTTGCCCCGCCGACGGTGAGGTCACGCGTTCGAGGAGCCTTCGTCACCACTGGGGCCGGTCAGGAAGACAAGCCGGAACTTGCCGATCTGGACCTCGTCACCGTTCGCGAGAACTGCCGAATCGACAGGCTCGCGATTGACGTAGGTGCCGTTGAGGCTGCCGACATCGACAACCTGGAAATCGTTGTCGCCCAAGCGGAACTCGGCGTGACGCCGGCTCACCGTGACGTCGTCGAGGAAGATGTCGCTGTCCGGGTGTCGACCGGCCGAGGTCGTGGCCTGGTCGAGCAGGAATCGCGATCCGGCGTTGGGGCCACGCTTGACCACCAGCAGCGCCGTACCGGCCGAGAGGCGTTCTACGCCACTGGCCGCAGCTTCGGTGGTGGAACCACCGGTCGACTCCATCTCCTTGATGAAATCGGCCCGGAAGACCGAGGTGGTCTCCACCGGAGCCTCGAAGTCCTTCTCGTTGTCGCTCACCAATTCTCCTTCTTCGTAATTGTCCCCGCGGCCACCGATTGGGACCTTGTCGTTCCACGGTGATTGCGGCGGCTTCGGCGGTCTGACTACTCATCCGCCGAGTTCGGCCTCATCGAGTGGATTGGGGCATTACCCGTGACCTAGACCGTACCCTGCAACCGCCCGCAGATGCATAAACCGGCTGCATACAGTGTGTGCAACCGGCATCGCGGCATATCTTATCCGGCAGCGACTTCGCCGTACCCGGCGGCGTCCAGCATCTCGCCGAGCACCTCGTCGAGATCGGTGCCGGAATCGACAGTGATCTCGACCAGCCAACCGAGGCCATAGGGCTCGGAGTTGACGAGGTCGGGGCTTGCCTCCAGGTCGTCGTTGATCGCCGAGACCACACCGGCAAGCGGCCCGAAGATGTCGGAGACGCTCTTGGTCGATTCGACCTCGGCAAACGATTCCCCGATCACCACGGGATCGTCGATGGCCGGCAGCTGCACGAAGACCACGTCGCCCAGTTGATCCTGTGCGTAATCGGTGATTCCGACCCGCACCGTGCGGTCGGACACCTGCTGCACCCACTCGTGTTCGGTGGTGTACCGCAGATCGTCTGGAGTCTGCTTTTCGGTCACGATTGTCGCCTTCCGTCTTGCGCTTGGGCCGTCACGGCTCCGGCACTGGGTCGAAGAAAAACTTCAGCGGGAGTTGAAGGGAAAATTTAGCGTATCGAGCTCACTGCCCTCATCGGGCCGAGTCCTTTGCCGAACGGTCCGAACCCTTGGCCGGCGGCAAGGTCCGCACCACGAGTATCGCCTGTATCCAATACAACACGAACGACCACAGGTACATCGCGGTGCCCCAGATCATGAAGGCCCAACCGCACGGGTAGAAGACGTCCCCGACCACCGAATCGATTTGTCCGGCAAGGATCATCGGGAATCCATACATCAGCGCGAAGGTCGCCGCCTTGCCGACGTAGATCGTCGGCAGCGCCGTGATCCCGCGCGAGCGCAGCAGCGGCGCAGTGGCCAGGAGCAACACATCGCGGCCGACCAACAGGCCCACCAACCACCACGGGACGATTCCCCGCACCGCGAGACCGATCGGCACCACCAGCATGTACAGCCTGTCGGCCGCTGGGTCGAGCAGAGCCCCGAGCTTCGAGGACTGGTCGAGTAGGCGTGCGATCTTGCCGTCCGCCCAATCCGAGAGTCCGGAAAAGAACAGGATCGCGAAAGCCCACCCGTCGGCCTCTTCTACCAACAGCACCCACAGGAATACGGGCACGAGTGCCAGCCGCAACGCGCTGAGCAGGTTGGGAACGGTGAATATCCGATCCGACTCCACAATCGGGTCCGAGTCGGTCTCCTCCATGCCGAACAGCCTGTCACATCACCCGCACCGCGCGGGAGATCGGCGCGGGCGGACTATCGGAAGATGCCGATGATGCCCTGCAGCGCCTTGGCGCCGCCTGACGAGAACGGACTGTCATGGACCATGTAGGTCCACGTCGTGGTCGATCGGCGCAGATCGGCCTGTTCGAGATCGACTCCGTCCGCGGTGATGATCGCCTCCCGAAATGTCTTGCGGGCATTCTCGACCGCGTCGCCGGGCAACTTCCCGAACTCCTCGAGGATCAGCTTGTGGAACTCATCGAGCGGCGATTCGCGGCCGAGCGAGCGCAGGTGGATGCTGGCGCGAACGTCGGAGACGAACGCGAGGTGATCAGCCCAGGCGCGGTCGAGGTGAAAGAGCATGATCTCGCGAGCTGCCTGCTCGAGGACCTCAACAGGCACCGGCTCGGTCTTCTCGTCCTTTGCGGCTTCCTCCATGTTCCCTGTGGCCTCCGCATTGTCCGCGTCCGTTTCGGCCTTGTCCGCCTCGGCCTTCTCTTCGGCCTCGACCGGGGCTTCGCCGATCAACTCGAGGTAGCGCTTGTTCTCGGACTCCTTGAGCTCGGTGAGCGCGGCATCGGTGGTCAGCAGTTCTGTGCGCCGCCTGACAACGATCTCGCGCTGCTGATTGACCAACTGGTTGTAGCGCCACGTGTTCGCGTGGAGTTCGAGCATGACGCCCTCCGCGACCCGTTGCGCCTGCTCGATCAGGTCGACACCCTTTGACCCGAGAGAACCGTCCTCAGAAGAACTGACCGGATCGCGCTTGAGGGTCAGGTTGCGCGTCACGACCGGATCTTCGGCGCTGGAGAAGAAGACCGACCGACCCGGGTCCCCCTGCCGTCCCGCGCGTCCACGCAATTGGTTGTCCAGCCGCTCGGTGTCGTGCCTGCCGGTTCCGACGACACAGAGACCACCGAGTTCGACGACCTCATCGCGCTCCGATGTCGACTCTCCGTCCTTCTGCCCCTTCGAGCCACCCAGTTTGATGTCGGTACCTCGCCCTGCCATCTGCGTCGACACCGTGACCGCATTCTTGGCCCCGGCCTCGGCGATGATCTTGGCTTCCTCAGCGTCGTTCTTGGCGTTGAGGACCACCGATGTCACACCGGCGCGACCTAGCAGATGGGCGAGCTCTTCCGACTCGGCCACATCATGGGTGCCGATGAGGATCGGCTGACCGGTCTCGTGGACCTCTTTGACGAACTCGACGACGGCGTCGGCCTTGTTGGACTTGTTGTCGAAGACCCTGTCGACCTCGTCTATGCGAACGTTCTTGGTGTTGGGCGGGATCTGCGATACCGCAAGCTGGTAGAACTGCCGCAACTGCTCGCCGGCCGCCAGTGCGGTGCCGGTCATGCCGCACACCTTCGGGTAGCGCCCGATCAGCGCCTGCACCGTGATGGTGTCAATGACCTCACCCGAATCCGTCTGCGCCAGGCCCTCTTTCAGCTCAACAGCGGCCTGCAGACCATCCGGCCACCGCTGGAGCTGCGCCACTCGGCCTCGTGAGGCGTTGATCAGGTGTACACCGCCGTCGCGGACGATGTAGTGGACATCGCGCTCGACGAGGATGTGCGCATGCATGGCCACGTTCACGTGCACCAGTGTCGTGCCGACGTGCTCTTCGTCGTAGAGGTTGATGCCCCCGAGTTCGGCCTCGATGTAGGCGGCACCCTCGTCGGTGAGATAGACGTTCCGGCCTTCGGCATCGATTTCGTAGTGGGTCTTCTTGAGGCGGGCGACAGCGTCGTGGATCGGCTTGTCCGGGACTTCGCCGATGGTGGCGCCGGCCAGGATGAGGGGCACGAGCGCCTCGTCGACGAGTACCGAGTCGGCTTCGTCGATGATGGCGACATCGGGTTTGGGCGAGACGAGGTCGTCGGCCCGCGTGACGAGCTGGTCGCGCAGCACGTCAAAGCCGATCTCGTTGACCGAGCCGTAGGTGATGTCTGCGTCGTAGGCCGCTTTGCGTTCGGCGCGGGTCGAGTTCTCCGAGACTGCCGCGGAAACGATGCCGAAGTGGTCGAACAGTGGCTTCATCCAGTCCGCGTCGCGGGTGGCGAGGTAGTCGTTCACAGAGATGACATGCACACGGTGACCCTGCAGGACGAAGCCGACGGCGGCGATGGCTCCGGCAAGCGTCTTGCCCTCACCGGTCGCCATCTCGATGATGTCGCCCTCGAGTAGACGAAGTGCACCTTGTAGCTGGACGTCGAACGGGCGCATGTCCAGCGTCCGGTCACCCGCCTCTCGCGCGAGAGCGAGGAATCGGGCACGGTCGTCGCCTTCGGGGTCTGTGATGTCCAGCTTCTCGGCAGCGGCTGCGAATTCCTTGTCCTCGAGCTCTTTTGCCCAGTCGTCGAACGAGGCGGCCTTCTTCAGGAGTGTCAGAGACTTCGACTGGTTACGCGAGGACTGCGCTCCCAGTAGCCGCCACATGTTGTTCGTGAGCTTTCCCACCGAGCCGTACTCCCTCATCCATACTGCAAATACGCGGTCACATTCGAAAACTGCCGTGCTCCACCGTACGCGGATCACGTTCGCGCGTTACCGTACGCGGCAATCGCCAGACCACCGCAAGCTCCGCACTTCCGCGCAGGTCACGCAAGCCAATAGGATGCCATCCGGAGGTGGCCATGGGTTCGAAACGCGGGTCTGGTGCGTCGCGCTCACCAGGGGTTCGCTTTGCGATCCGATCGGTGTTCGCCGGCGTCCTGTTGGGGTGCGCGGTGGGCCTCGGCGCCTACAACCACTGGGGCCTGGCGCTGGGGCTGGGTGTACCCCTGACGATCGCCGCGGTCTTCGTCGCTCCCCGGCCTCGGCGCATCGACGGTGCGCTGCAGGGCGGCCATTCGTCGCAGCAGATCCCCGTGACCGTGGAGGCGCTCACCCGATCGAGCCTCGATGCGTCGAACCTGCAGCCGACTCTCGTCACCGCCACCATCACTCCGCCGAACGACACCGAATATCGAACCCGGTGGCTGTCGGCAATGCCGAAGAGCATGGTCGCCAATCTCCTGAGCGATGCCGACAATCGACTGCCGGCTTCCTTCATCCCCCCTCGCCCACCGGAATCGCTGCCGTATCAGTCCGGTGGCAAGCCGGTTCCGGAACCCGAGTTCGGTGACAACCCCGCAAAGTCGACGCTTCTGTATCCCGTGATCATCGTCGCCGTCGCGGCGGCGCTGTTCCTCGGCGTCGGCGGCGGCTGGCGTTTTTCGGTATCGCTTCCGTCGACGGACATCGGCTCGGTCATCGGGGACGGCGGCAGCGACAACCTGCAGGAGCGGATGGACGCGCTGGCCCAGAAGGTCGTGGATGCGAGTCCTACGGCCGCGACGAACGTGCTCAGTCTCGAACTCGGAGAGGATGGGAGCGATCGCGCGTATGTTCTCGACCCTGCCACTGGCGAAAGCCTCTACCTCTGGTACTCCGCATCAAGTGACAAGTGGTACGGACCCGATCGCGACTCGACGCAGTTCCGAGCGGGCAAGACGTTCTCGCTCGCCGACGTCTCGGGCATGCGGTTCAACGAAATTCGCGATCAGATGGCGGCCGCGATACCCCCGGAGATCGGGGGCTTGAGAACGATGAAGATCGAGCGATCCGCGGATAACCAGCCCGTTCTCGCCTCCGCGACCTTCGGTGAGGTCTTCGAAGGCGAGGCCACGATGCAAGCCGACACCACAGGCAAACTTGCGGCCTGGTTCCAGCCAGGTGACTTCGACGCGGCCATGAACCAAGCGGCGCGCGCTCTGGAGGAGACCGGGCTGTCGACGTCTGAGCCACTTTTCACAAGATTCGAGATCCGCGGTACGGACTCCGACACGCCCATCATGCGGGCGGGAACCATCCAGAACTCCGGCGGAGTATTGATGGACTTCTCAGACATCAGCCGAAACGGAAGTCTCTCGATCGTCCCCGGCTCGTTTCCGGTCTTCAGGAGCACCGATACTCCGTCTCGCGACTACACCGACGGCGCGGTCGCGTTCGACGACATCTCGGCGCAGACGTTCGACGCCGTCCGCGACGACGCGATGCGTCGGCACTCCGTGGATGCCTTCGACCGCAATCGCGTCGATATCCAAACCTCGAGCACCTACGTCGTCGATCAGTATCAGACAGTGATCATGGTCGAGGTCGGCCCCGACAGTCCGATCGACTACTACACCCTCGACGGTCGGTTCATCGAATCCGACTGACCGGGCTCGGCGCCCTACTCCGCTTCGAGCGCCCGTCGACGACCGGCTTCGATCTCGTCGATGGCCTGTTGCTGCGGGTGCAGACTGCCCCGGTCCGCAAGATCGGTGACGATGTGGTGGATGCGGTCGAGGTAGTCGGCCTGCTGCGCTCCTTCTGTGTGCCGCGCGTTCTCCAATAACGACAGTGCCGTGGTCAGTTCGCGCTGATCGGTGACGTCGAGAAGTCCGGCACCGACTGCGCGACCGTACTTCTCGCAGTCTGCCCACGCCTTACGCACGGCCATCACCGCCTGCTGGTATTCGTCCGCACGGTCGAGATTGACCGGGAAACGCTCGGTGCGTAGTTCCTGTGCCCGGCTGAGCGCCGTGTGAAACCGCACGACTGTGTCGACCGAGACATCTGTGACAGCGGGAAAGCGCAGCAGCAGTTCGGGTTCGAGTTCGTACTGGGCGTAGTCGATCAATACAGCCTCATGCTGGCGAATCGCGGCCTGCCACAGTCGTTCGGCGGCCTCGGCGCTTCCCGCGTTGGCGATCCGGGGCGCTTGGCGGTCGGGCTGAGGTTGGGTCGGCTGGTAGTCGGGTTCGGCCTGTGCCGGCTTCGCGAGGTCCCCCATGGTCTTGCCGACGGACACCTTCCGCTTCTTGGGCTGCTGCGCGCGCAATCGCGAGACGACCTCGGCGGCGGCGGGATCCGACTCGATGGTGGCGACCTGCCACTCCTGATCAGGGTTGCTCGCGAAACGGAACTGCAGGTACCGGCATCCCCTCACCCGATACTGGTCGGCGCGCGACGAACGGGCCACCGACGTGTCGCTCGACAGTTCGGTGCTCTGCTTCACCGACAGGAGGTCCGCGAGGGGAAAGGAATGGATGACCACCTCGTTGCCGAAGTGCACCATCTCGTCGTCGACCGTGATGCTGATTCCCGGGAGGTCGATGACCCTGCCGAAGGCGGCCAACAGCAGACTCAGACCGAGCGTGGCGATCACCACCAACCCGGTCACGACCGGATCGGTGTCGACGATCGTCAGCACAACCAACTCGAGCAACGCCGCGGCCGCCAGCGCGCTGGCCACGGTGGCCAGGCGGTCGTGGATGGGCAGGCGGTACTCGGTTCGCGACGTCACCGATACCGGACCGGGTCTGCTCGCCACGTGTTCTCCTCTTGCCCCGTGCCGCGCCCGACGGCGGCAACAAATCTCACGCGGACTTTACCGCCTCAGGCGAGAGCTTCCCGGACGATCGGAGCGACCTTGGTGCCGAAGAGCTCGATGCTGCGCATCTTGGTCTCGTGGCCGAGCGTGCCGTTGCCGTACTTGAGGTCGAATCTGTTGACGCCCACCGCTTCGATATTTCGCACGATCTTTTCGGCGACGGTTTCCGGGGACCCGACGTACAGCGAACCGTTCGGTCCTGCGGCCTGCTCGAATTGTCCTCTGGTGGTCGCCGGCCATCCGCGCTCACGTCCGATCTTGGTCATCTGGTCCCGGTAGTGCGGCCAGAGTTCTTCGCGAGCCTGTTCATCAGAGTCCGCTATGTGTCCCGGTGAGTGCATGCCCACCGGCAGGTCCGGCTGCCCGAACTCGGCGAGCGCACGATGGTAAAGGGCGACAAACGGCTCGAAGCGTGCCGGTTCTCCACCGATGATCGCCAGCATCAACGGGATTCCGTAGCGGGCGGCACGCACCACTGATTCCGGCGATCCACCGACGCCGATCCAGGTCTTCACCGCTCCCGCAGCGGTCTTGGGATACACCTGCTCGCCCTGCAGGGGTGGCCTCGTGGTCCCCGACCACTCGATGGGACCTTCCGAACGCAGCGCGCTGAACAGATCGAGCTTTTCGCTGAAGAGTTCCTCGTACTGGCTGAGGTCGTACCCAAAGAGCGGAAACGACTCTGTGAACGAGCCGCGGCCCAAGATCACCTCGGCGCGACCTTCCGAGATCGCATCGAGCGTCGCGAACCTCTGGTACACCCTGATCGGGTCGTCCGAACTGAGCACCGTGACTGCGGTGCCCAGCGCGATGTTCCTCGTCTTGGCGGCGATCGCGGCGAGCACCACTTCCGGAGCCGACACCGCGAAGTCGGCCCGATGATGTTCTCCGACGCCGAAGAAATCGAGCCCCACCTCGTCGGCGAGTACTCCCTCGGCGATGACGTCTCTGATCACCCGGTCGTACGACTGCAGCACGCCATCGTCATCAGCGGTTCGGTCACCGAAGGTGTCCAGACCGAGTTCGATGTCGAACTGTTCTCCGGGCTTGCCCATTGCGGCCTCTTTCCATCGGCGGGGTGATGACCTCCTCAGAACTACACCTGGTCCGAGATTGTTCCCGCGGCGTAAACCCCGCCTCTCGCCTGGATGAGCCAGTAGGCTCCCTCCATGAGTAAGAGCCACGGGAAGAAGAAATCTCCGAAACTGCCGAAAGACGCCTACGAGGCCGAGCTGTTTCGTCTGCAGACCGAACTCGTAAAACTGCAGGAATGGGTGAAAGACTCCAAGTCGCGGGTGGTCGTGATCTTCGAGGGTCGGGACGCGGCGGGCAAGGGCGGGGTGATCAAACGGATCACCGAGTATCTCTCACCCCGAGTGGTTCGTACTGCTGCCCTGCCCGCGCCGACGGATCGAGAACGTGGACAGTGGTACTACCAACGGTATATTGCGCACCTTCCGGCCCCCGGTGAGATCGTGCTGTTCGACCGCTCCTGGTACAACCGAGCAGGCGTCGAGAAGGTCATGGGATTCTGCACCCCACAGGAACATTCATTGTTCTTGAGACAGACACCCGTGTTCGAGCAAATGCTGCTCGACGACGGCATCATTCTGCGCAAGTACTGGTTCTCGGTGTCTGACGGCGAACAACTGCGTCGCTTCCGTTCGCGGCTGAATGATCCCGTGCGACAATGGAAACTGAGTCCGATGGACCTCGAGTCGGTCTACCGCTGGGAAGACTATTCCCGAGCGAAGGACGAGATGATGGTGCACACCGATACGCCGAACAGCCCGTGGTATGTGGTCGAATCGGATGTCAAGAAGCACGCTCGATTGAACATGATTTCGCACCTGCTGTCGACGATCGAGTACCACGAGGTCAAGATGCCGACCGTGGAATTGCCCGATCGACCGATCGATACCGGGACCTACCAGCGGCCTTCGCGAACGCTGTCGACGTACGTTCCGAATCATGTGGCGGAGTTGCTGGGCGATCCCGAGAACTGATCCCGGGTCGCGCCGCCGCCTGACTACATTGGTGGAATGCAGCAAGAGATCAATTTCCTCACGTTCTCGACCCCTGACCTGCCCGCTGTCCGTACGTTTTATCGAGACGGGCTGGGTTGGACGCCACTGCTCGACGTCCCGGACGAGATCATCTTCTTTCAGATCGCGCCGCGGATGACTCTGGGCTTTTTCGACAGCGCGAAGTTCGCCGAAGACCTCGGCAGTGACGTACCCGCGGATCTGCACAGTGCCTCTGCCCGTGGGATCACATTGGCGCACAACGTGAGTAGTCGCGACGAGGTCGTTCCCTTGATCGAGTCGATGGTCGCCGCTGGAGGCCGGGTGCTGAAGCAGGCAAGTGACAGTGCGTTCGGTGGGACATTTCACGGACATGTCCTGGACCCGAATGACATCATCTGGGAAATCGCCCACAACCCGGGCTGGCAGGTGGACGACGCGGGCCAAGTCAGTTTCAGTTGAGTGTGGTCAGTTTCAGTTGAGTGTGGTCAGTTTCAGCTGATCGCGGTCAGCGATCGCGAAGCGATCGCAGGTATCTGACGGTGATCAGTCGCTGGCCCACTCTGCCAAGCGGTCCGGCGCCCTTGGCCAACGTCGTCTGGGGCCGCGAGAAAGCGGCTATCACCAGCACAACCGAATCATCGGATCGGTGTTCGACGCAGAACAGTTCCTCACCCGACTCCGGGTGCCCGGGCAGTGTGCCGTAGGCGAAACCCTGGCGGCGTGGTTCATCGATCACATACACGACGCGAACGGGCGCTTTGAGCCGGAGGCGACCAACGCCGATCCCGAGCAGGGCGCTCGCACCTTCGACGATGACGTTCGCCGAGGCGTTGACGGTGAAACCGCTACGCAGCTGGATCTGCCACTGCAGCACATCTGAACCGCTCGAGCGGAACAGGGCTTCGCCGTGGCCGATGACCCGCTCACGGCGGAGGTGGTGGTACCCATCGGGCGGCTCGGTCGCAGTGGCGCCCACCTCCGGGTAGGCGTAATCGGCGACGCGGAGGCCGTCGACTTCGGCCGCGGTGAGCGGTCCCACAGTGCGAGTTCCCATGGCCCCATCGTACGACCGGCCACCGGTACGAGACGAACAAATCGGTGGACACCACGGCGTCGACCCAAATACCTTGAGCGAGCCATCCATTGGTGGCCAAACGCCGTCTATCAAGGAACTCCTGTCATGAACTCCCGTTTCCCCGTTGCCCTTTCCGGCGCGTCCGCCTCGACCCTGTTGTGGGCCGACGAAGAGACGATCGAGCAAGAGGCCGTGAAACAGCTGCGCCGGGTGTCGCAGTTGCCATGGGTGCACGGGGTCCGGGTGATGCCCGACGTCCACGTGGGCAAGGGAGCCACCGTCGGATCGGTGATCGCCATGCGTGACGCGATATGCCCTGCCGCTGTCGGAGTCGACATCGGATGTGGAATGACCGCTGTTCGAACCGATCTCGTCGCCTCTGACCTGCCTGACGATCTCTCCGGGATGCGGTCGGCGATCGAAGCGAAGGTCCCGGTGGGCTTTCACTCGCACAAGCGCCCGGTCAACCTGCGCGAGCTGGCGGTCGGCGGTGGCTGGGGCGACTTCTGGTCTCGGTTCGGCGATCTCGATCGTGGTGTGCAGCAGCTCGACACCCGGGCGCACAAGCAGATCGGCACCCTCGGCGGCGGCAACCACTTCATCGAGATCTGCGTTGCCGAGGGTGACAACGCTGTCTGGGTGATGCTGCACTCCGGTTCGCGAAACATCGGCAAGGAGCTCGCCGATCGTCACATGGCGGTCGCAGCAGCACTCCCCCACAATGCCGACCTTCCGGATCGTGACCTCGCGGTGTTCGTCACCGGCACCCCGGAGATGGACGCCTACCGTCACGATCTCACCTGGGCTCAGGAGTACGCGGCACGCAACCGCGCGGTGATGCTCGAGTTGGTGTGCGCAGCCGTACGGGAGTCTTTCCCGTCCCGGACTGTCGTATTCGACGAGCCGATCTCATGCCACCACAATTATGTCGCAACCGAGGAGATCGACGGTCTCGAACTGCTGGTGACCCGTAAGGGCGCCATTCGCGCGGGGTCGGGCGACATGGGCTTGATCCCGGGGTCCATGGGCACCGGATCGTACGTGGTGCGTGGACTGGGTTCGGCGAAATCCTTCTACTCCGCGTCACACGGCGCAGGACGGAAGATGAGCCGGACCAAGGCCCGGAAGATGTTCACCGCCGATGATCTGGTCGCGCAGACGACCGGTGTCGAATCCAGGAAGGACGCGGGTGTCGTCGATGAGATCCCTGCCGCCTACAAGGACATCGACGCGGTGATCGCGGCTCAGACCGACCTGGTCGAGGTGGTCGCACACCTGCGCCAGGTGGTCTGCGTGAAGGGCTAGAACGTCCAGCAGGCACCGGGACATCACGGTGGGGCACTCCCGAGAGGGAACGCCCCACCGGGTGCTCTTCCCGAGTGCACTAGCGGGCGGCGCCGGCACGGTCCTCATCAGAGAAGCCGTCGACCGGAGGCGCACCGAGCGGGGCCGACATCTTGCGGACGTTGTAGGACGCGGCGGCCGCGAACGCGCCCTCGACTCCTGCCGACGACGTCGTGTAGGTGATCGACTTGTTACCCGCGAATCCCATCGAGGTCCCGACCGCCACGGCGTCCATGTTCGCTCCGAGGAACAGGAAGTCCCACGCGTAGTGCTGTTCCTGGCGCGTGATCGCCGCCTTGACCGCGTCGTGGGTCCATTCCCGACTGGAGTTCTCGTGACCATCCGTCAGCACCACGACGGTCACGGCCCCTGGGCGTTCGGACTCCGGCAATGAAGCCAGGTCTCTGCCGACCTCGGTGATGAGCCGACCGATTCCGTCGTAGAGTGCGGTCCCTCCCCGCGGTTGCAGGTCGAGAGTCGGCACCTCATCGATCGACCGGTTCGTATAGACGACGTCGTACTCGGTATCGAACTGCGCCAGCGTGACACCGACGAACTTTGCGGCCAGTCGCTGTTTGTCGATGAACGTGTTGAATCCGCCTTCGGTGTCGTCCTGGATGGACGCCATCGAACCCGAGCGGTCGAGCAATATCGCGAGAAGCGTGCGGTCGGGATCGGTCATGAGGTGCTCCCTTCGTGCATGGCCAGCCACAATGGCTGCTGCCGAAGGTAGCGCCCGGTACCGACACGTCCTTGGGCTCGGCTGGATCGCAAGGGTCGCCCGATTCTGGGATTCGCACCCGCACGGGACATAATCCCATCTGGAAAAGATGGGTAAGAGGTGACTGGAATGTCTTCCACGGATTATGTGCACGAGAACCCGACATCGCGAGCGCGCTGGGCAATCGGGGTCGGCGACCTGACGCAGGCGGCGGTGTTCGCCGCCCTGATCGCAGCGTTGGGACTGCCGGGCACGATCACCATCGGGCCGAGCGGGGTGCCGATCACCCTGCAGACCCTCGGAGTGATGCTTGCCGGAGCCATCCTCGGGTGGCGCAAGGGCGGGCTCGCGGTGATCATTTTCTCGCTGCTCGCCATCGCCGGGCTCCCCATACTGGCCGGCGGCCGCACCGGACTGGTTTCACTGACGTCCCCCACCGCCGGCTTCTTCATCGGCTGGCTTCCCGCTGTCGTCGTGATCGGGATCCTGACGGCGACGATGATGCCGCGGTACCGGGTGCTGCCGGGCATCGTGATCAACATCGTCGGCGGCATGGGAGTCATCTACCTGTTCGGGACGATCGGTCTGTTGCTGCGCACCGACCTGAGTTGGTGGGGAGCGTTGTCGACCAACGGCATCTACGTGGCGGGGGACGTGGCGAAGGCGGTGATCACCGCATTGGTGGCACGCCAGGTCCACCGCGGTTACCCCGGATTGATCAGACCGCTGCGGATACGCCGCAACACCGGTGGTGCATGACTGCCGAGCGTTCACAGTCTGGGGTGGTCTTCGAGAATGTGGGCCACGCCTTCGGGGACAGAACTGTCGTTCGGGACGTGTCCCTGACCCTGACCGAGCGCAGGATCGGCATCGTCGGCTCCAACGGCAGCGGCAAGTCGACGTTGGCGCGGATGGTGAACGGTCTGGTGATTCCGGACCGAGGGTCGGTGTGGGTCAACGGTGTTCCGACCCGGCGCCGGGCACGCGAGGTCCGCAAGATGGTCGGCTTCGTGTTCACCGATCCCGACCGTCAGATCATCATGCCGACGGTCGCCGAGGACGTGGATCTGTCGCTCTCCCGCAGCGAACTGTCTCGCGAAGAACGGGAGCATCGAGTTGCACAGACGCTGAAACGGTTCGGCCTGCACGAGCACGCCGATCATCCCGCTCATCGCTTGTCGGGCGGGCAGAAGCAACTGCTCGCCCTGGCTTCGGTACTGGTCACCGACCCTGCGGTGATCGTCGCCGACGAACCCACCACTTTGCTCGACCTGCGGAACACGAGCATGTTGCGCAACACCTTCGCGACGATCGACGAGCAACTGATCGTGGTATCCCATGACCTCGAGCTGCTGAGCGATTTCGACCGGGTCATCGTCATCGATGACGGCGCCGTCCACTGCGACGGTCCACCGGGGGTCGCCATCGCCGCCTACCGCGAGTTGATGTCGTGAGTGTCCTGGGGATCTACCGGCCCGGCCGATCCCTCGTTCACCGACTGCCCGCAGGCGTGAAGCTCCTGCTACTCGCCGTGACCATCCTCGTGATGGCTCTCCTGGTCACCAGCCCGTTGCGCCTGGCCGTTGCCGCTCTTGCCGTGGCCGGCGTCTACGCACTGGCCGCGATCGGCCCGCGGGTGGCCCTGGAACAGCTGCGACCGCTGGTCTGGGTGGTCGGATTCGTCTTCGTGTTCCAGATCGTCTTCACGGACTGGGCCAGGGCCGTCGTCGTGTGTGGCGTGCTCGTGTTGTCGGTTGCCCTTGCCGCCGTGGTGACCCTGACCACGAAGACGACCGCCATGCTCGCTGCACTGACCACAATGCTGAGCCCGCTGTCCCGTATCGGCATGAGGCCGAGTCAGATCGCGCTCGCCATGGCACTGGCCATCCGCGCGATTCCGCTGATGGTCGAGATCATCGCGCAGGTCGACGAAGCCCGCCGCGCACGGGGACTGCGGTTCTCACCTCGTGTCGTGGTGGCTCCCGCGGTGATCGCCACCCTGCACGCCGCGGACGGATTCGCCGAGTCGCTCACCGCGCGCGGGCTCGACTGATCCGGCCTCAGCCGACCGATCGATCACTGTCGCTCCAGTACTGCTTGCGCAGTGATTTCTTGTCCGGCTTACCCAGCGCGGTGAGCGGTAGGGACTCGGCGATGATGATCTGTTTCGGCGACTGCACCGACCCTTTGCGGTCCTTTACCGCGCTCTGGATCTCGGAGATCATCGTCGCGATCGAACCCTCGTCGGTGGGTGCGTCCGACCGCAGCACGACGATCGCTGTCACGGCTTCACCCCACTTCTCGTCGGGCACCCCGATGACACCGACCTGGGCCACCGAAGGATGCTCGGCGACAACGTCCTCGACCTCCCGAGGGAAGACATTGAATCCGCCGGTGACGATCATGTCCTTGGTCCGGTCGACGATGAACCAGTAGCCGTCCTCGTCCTCGCGGGCGACGTCACCGGTGCGCAGCCACCCGTCTTTGAACGTCTCGGCGGTGGCCTCGGGCAGACCCCAGTACCCACCGGCCAGCAATGGCCCGGCGACACAGATCTCGCCGGGCTCCCCCACCGGCACCGGTTTGCCGTCGTCACCGATGAGCGCGGTACGCAAGAACGCCGACGGCCGTCCGCAGCTCGACAACCGCTTGGCATCGTGAGCACCCTTGGGCAGATAGCTGATCACCATCGGCGCCTCGGACTGCCCGTAGTACTGCGCGAAAATCGGCCCGAACCGCTCGATCGCCTCGGCCAGCCGCACGGGGTTGATCGCGGACGCCCCGTAGTAGACGGTCTCGAGAGAAGAAAGGTCGCGTGTACGCGAGTCCGGATGATCCATCAGCGCGTACAGCATCGAGGGCACCAGCATCGTCGCCGTGATCTTCTGTTCCTCGATGGTGCGCAGGACCTCCGCGGGGTCGAACTTGGACAGCACCACCATCGAGCCGCCCTTCATCAGCGTCGGCACGAAAAACGCTGCCCCGGCGTGAGACAGCGGGGTGCACATGAGGAAGCGAGGGTGATCCGGCCACTCCCACTCCGACAACTGGATCTGGGTCATGGTCGACATCGCCCGAGCGGTACCGATGACGCCCTTGGGCTTTCCGGTGGTGCCGCCGGTGTACGTGATGGACACGACGTGGTCGGGCGGGAGGTCCGCTGCCACCAGAGGCTTCGACTCGTACCTGTTCGCCTCAGCGATGACATCGCGGCCCACGTCCGCCAGCTCGGCGGGCACCGGGCCCAAGGTGAGCACCTGTTTGAGACTGTCGACCCGCTCGAGCAGGGCCACCGCGCGCTCGACGAACATGGGTACGGGATCGATGACCAGGGTGCTGATCTTTGCATCGGAGAGCACGTACGCGTGGTCGTCGAGCGAGCCCATCGGGTGCAGGGCGCTACGGCGCCAGCCTTGGGTCTGTCCCGCACCGATCACCAGCAGGACTTCGGGCCGGTTCAGAGCGAGAAGTCCGACCGCGCTTCCGGAACCGGCACCGAGCGACTCGAATGCCTGGATGTAACGGCTGATCTGCTCGGCCATCTGACCGCCGGTGAGCGTGGTCTCGCCGAGAAAGAGCACCGGGTCGTTGTGATGCCGTTTGAGCGAGGCAACCATCAGGTGTCCGAGGTGGGTACCGCCGCGCAGGTGATCGAATTCAGTGGTTGCGTCCGCAGAAACAGTCATGAGGTCACACTAGAACGTGTTACAGATTTGCGGAAGTCTTCGAGCTCAACACTCCAATACGAGCAGATGCCGCGATGTTTGCGACGATAACAGATCGGGCTTCGCCCTCGCAAACCCCAACTCATACCGGCTCATGTTCGGCCCGGGTCTGAAGAAGGAACCCTTGGCCGTTCGCGAATCCCATGAATTGCTGGCCGGCGTGGTCGACCGAGTGGCCAGAGTCGGGCGCCTTCGCGTCCCGAAGGAGGTTGCCGTCCGCACGATCATGTCGGCGAACACCGGCGTCGCTCTGGCCCTGATCACCCGGCCCGAGATGTACCCCGACCACTCGATCTCCGCCGAGGTCCGCGACATCACGTTCACCGGAATTCTCACACCCCAGGATTCAACAACCCCCGACGACGCCCGGCCAAGCGCTCTCGCGACGATATCCGCCACCGTCGAAGCCGATCCGCCGAGCGACCTCACCGCAGCCGAACTCGGGCTGTTCGTCGAATGGTTACGCCGCCTCGCACCCAGGCTCTGATCCGTTTCTTCCACAGTTCGAAGGAGTATCAACATGTCCGACAACAACATGCGCGTAGCACTCGTCACCGGCGGCTCCGGAGGTATCGGCCAGGTCGTCGCCGAACGCCTGGCGCGCGACGGCATGGCGGTTGCCGTGCACTACGCAGGAAACAAGGGCAAAGCCGACGACGTGGTGAGCTCCATCGAGGCCACCGGCGGATCGGCGATCTCGGTCGGCGGCGACGTGGCAGACGAGAACGCCATGACGCAGGCTTTCGATGCCGTCGAGGCAGCATTCGGAGGTATCGACGTCGTCGTGAACACCGCCGGGACCATGACGCTCGGATCTGTCGCCGACTTCGACCTCGACGCCCTGGACCGAATGCATCGCACCAACATTCGCGGCACATTCGTCGTTGATCAGCAGGCGGCACGACGGGTCCGGTCCGGTGGCGCGATCATCAACTTCTCCACGTCAGTCAAGAAACTCGCGTTCCCGGGATATGCGCCCTACGCCGCGAGCAAAGGTGCGGTCGATGCCATCACCCTCATCCTTGCCCGTGAACTACGTGGCCGCGACATCACCGTCAATGCGGTGGCACCTGGTCCGACCGCGACTTCTCTGTTCCTCGACGGTAAGGACTCCGACACCATCGAGACCCTGGAGAAGGCAACGCCCCTGGAACGTCTCGGACAGCCCGAGGACATCGCCGAATCGGTTGCGTTTCTGGCCGGCCCAGCCCGGTGGGTGAACGGACAGGTCATCTACGTCAACGGTGGAGCCATCTGATCGTCGGGAGAATGCCGGTTGACCCGGCCCCTCCGGAGGCCGAAGCTGATGAGATGCAGTTCCGCCGCACCACCCGCGAGGATCTTCCACTCATCCAGACCTGGCTGCAGAATCTGCACGTCGCGAGGTTCTGGTTCCACGACACCTCGGACGAGGCGATCGAACGCGACTTCGCCGGCAGCTTCGACGGAACGGAGGCGTCGGAGGACTTCATCGTCATCCACGAGCCGGATCCGATCGGTTTCATCCAGCGATACCGATTTTCCGACTATCCCGACGATCAGGTCGAAATGGAGACGCTCGTCGAAGTACCCGAGGGCACCTTGTCGATCGATTACTTCATCGGCGAGACGCGTTTTACGGGACACGGTCTCGGCACCGCGATGATCAAAGAGATGGTGGACAAGTGCTGGGACGACTACCCGTCGTCCACCACCGTGATCGTTCCGGTGGCAGTGGCGAATCCGGCCTCGTGGCGCGCGCTGCTGGCTGCCGGATTCACTCAGATCGCCACCGGGTATCTCCAGCCCGACAACCCCGTCGACGACGGTCAGCATCACGTGTTCCGGATCGATCGGCCGTCGGGGCGGTGAGCTGAAACAAAGATGTGCGCTCTCGAGGTGCGTGTGCCACGTCGAAACGGACATCTACCGGCGACAGGCAACCAATTCGAAACACTCGACCCATACCGCTTTTCATCGTCACTGCGATGAAACAAGTCGGTTACCGACGGTTCGTAGAGTTCGCAGGTCAGGGCTTGCAGGACAAGTGCAGGACCCCCGCCTGAAGGGTAATGAGATAAATGAGTGGTAACAACATCCGGCTCGCCGCCATCACTGCTGTCGAAGCGTACGTTCCGCCACCCGTGAGCTTCGACATCACCGAGGCGCCGGGAGACATCTTCGGCGAGAACGTTTTCAACAAGTCCGTGATGATGAAGCGGCTGCCGAAGAACGTCTTCAAATCGGTCATCACGACGATCGAGAAGGGCAGCAAGCTCGATCCAGCTGTCGCCGACGCTGTTGCGTCCGCGATGAAGGATTGGGCGCTGGAGAAGGGCGCCACCCACTACGCTCACGTTTTTTACCCTCTGACCGGCCTCACCGCAGAGAAGCACGACAGCTTCCTCGAGCCGGCCAGCGACGGTTCGACGATGGCCGAGTTCCAGGGCAAAACCCTCATCCAGGGCGAGCCCGACGCATCGAGCTTCCCCAACGGTGGCCTCCGCAACACCTTCGAGGCACGCGGTTACACCGGCTGGGACGTGACCAGCCCCGCATACATACTCGAGAACCCGAACGGCAACACCCTGTGCATCCCGACGGTCTTCGTCTCGATGACCGGTGAAGCACTCGACCACAAGACCCCGATGCTGCGCTCGCAGCAGGCGATGGGCAAGCACGCCGAGCGTGTTCTCAAACTGTTCGGCCACGACAACCCCGGCCACATCGTCGCATTCTGTGGACCGGAGCAGGAGTACTTCCTGGTTGACCGCCACTTCTTCCTCGCGCGCCCCGACCTGCTCAACGCCGGGCGCACCCTGTTCGGCACCAAGCCGCCGAAAGGCCAGGAGTTCGACGACCACTACTTCGGTGCCGTCCCCGAGAGGGTGCTCGGGTTCATGATGGACACCGAGCGTGAGCTGTTCAAGCTCGGCATTCCAGCCAAGACCCGCCACAACGAGGTCGCGCCAGGACAGTTCGAGATCGCGCCGATGTTCGAGCGTGGCAACATCGCAGCCGACCACCAGCAACTCTTGATGACCACCTTCAAGACCGTCGCCAAGAAGCACGGCATGGAATGTCTCTTCCACGAGAAGCCTTTCGAAGGTGTCAACGGCTCCGGTAAGCACGTCAACTTCTCGTTCGGTAACGACAAGTTCGGTAGCCTGCTCGTCCCCGGTGACACCCCGCACGAGAATGCCCAGTTCCTGGTGTTCTGTGCGGCCGTCATCCGCGCAGTGCATCTGCATGCAGGTCTTCTGCGCGTCTCGGTCGCCTCGGCCACGAACGATCATCGCCTGGGCGCCAACGAGGCCCCGCCCGCGATCGTCTCGATCTTCCTCGGCGAGCAGCTCGCAGATGTCTTCGATCAGATCGCGAAGGGTGCAGCGACTTCTTCGAAGGGCAAGGGCACCATGATCATCGGTGTCGACACATTGCCTGTCCTGCCGACCGACCCCGGTGACCGCAACCGCACGAGCTCGTTTGCGTTCACCGGCAACCGCTTCGAGTTCCGCGCGCCGGGTTCGATGCAGACCGTCAGCGAACCGATGGTCGTCCTGAACACGATCATGGCCGACTCCCTGGACTACTGCGCCACCGTTCTCGAGAAAGCAGTCAAGGAAGGTGTCGAGTTCGACACTGCCGTGCAGCACTTGCTCACCGACATCATCACCGAACACGGCGCGGTCGTGTTCAACGGCGACGGCTACTCCGACACCTGGCCGATCGAAGCGGAGTCCCGTGGACTGCCCAACCTCAAGACCACAGTCGACGCCCTTCCGGAGCTCATCACCGAGAAGTCCATCGAACTGTTCTCCAAGTACGGCGTCTTCAACGATCGAGAGATGCACAGCCGCTACGAGATCGGGCTGGAACAGTACTTCTTGACCATCGCGGTGGAGGCCAAGCTGACTCTCGAGATCGGGTCGACCCTCGTCCTTCCGGCCGCCGTGCGCTATCAGACGGAGATCGCCACCAACGTGACCGCGCTCAAGAGTGCCGGTCTGGAGCCAGACACCACGCTGCTCTCGATGGTCAGCGAACCGATGTCGGCACTGACCACAGCGCTGGCTACTCTCAAGTCCGCGCTCGGCGAGCACGTGGACGGTGCCCCGGCTGAGGCTCTCTTCGCCCGCGACACCCTCCTGCCCGCCATGGCTGCTGTTCGAACTGCAGCTGACGAACTCGAAGCCATTGTGGCCGATGACCTCTGGCCGCTCCCGACCTACCAGGAAATGCTCTACATCCTGTAGTCACAGCCTGACGATGAATGCCGCCGACGCCCCGCGCCGGCGGCATTCGCCGTTCACCACCCGTCGACAACCCGCCGAGCGGGCCCTTCCAGACGCCGGGCGGGCCCTTAAATACGTTGAGCGGGCCATTTTTTCGATCCAGTGGGCCGTCCGCGGGGGTAGTGCACGCTCGGCGCCCCAAAGGGCACACTCGACGTCTTAAAGAGCACGATCGGTGTCCGGAAGAGCACGCTCGGCGAGGGTCAGGTAGCGGAATCTCGGCGCTGCCGGTGCCGTGCGGCCTCGTGCACCGCCGCGATCGCCGAACGCAGATAGGGTTGCCAACCCTGACGCGCCATCAGACGCCGAACGCGTCGGTCAAGCATGAAATGAGCACTCGGAGTGCCGGATTCGACGATGATGACCACACCAGCAACAGCAGGGCAGGTTCAGGCACGCCGTCCAGCGGAAGCGCCACCAGGCGCTCCGCGAAATCGGCGGACATCGACTCGCTGAGCACCGCGGCACCCAGTCCTCGTGATGCCAGGTCGGCGATCGCGTCTGCCGAGGTCGCCTGCAGGGCGATGACCGGAGATACCCTCGCACCGGCGCACGCGTCGTCGAGTGTCGCCCGAATGCCGGTCCCCTGCGGCATGCAGATCACGGCGCTGCCATCCAGATCAGCCACCCTCACGCTCTTTCTCGCCGCCCATTCGTGCCCCGGCGGCACCAGGACACACAGCGCCTCGCTGACTATGGTCATGGAGTCCAGTCCGGCGGGCGCCGATCCGTACGCGCCAATGAGCGCGATGTCGAGTTTCCCCGCGTGGAGATCGTCGACCATCCGGTCCGAGTTGTCCTCGTGGAGCGAGAGTGCAACCCCGGGATGTCGCCGATGAAACTTCTCCAGCCCCACGAACAGCGGGGTGATCGTGCACCCGATGACCATGCCGATCGACAGCTCGCCGCGGAGGAGGCCGCCGACCTCGTCCACGGCGTGACCGAGTCCCGCTGCTGCCTCCAGTGCGGCCCTGGCGGGACCGAGCGCAGCGCGGCCGGCAGAAGTCAGGCGGGCGACCCGACTCGACCGGTCGAACAGTTCGCAGCCGAGTTCACGCTCGAGTTGGCGAACCTGGGCGCTGACCCCCGATTGACTGATCCGGACGCGTTCGGCGGCGCGGGTGAAGTTCGCCTCCTCGGCGACGGCCACGAAGTACTCCAGCTGACGCAGTTCCATAACTTCTGATTCTAGTTGTCATCCGAACAATCTGTTGGACTTCTGGCCGGCTGCGCGCAATCGTGGATGACAGACCCCGACAAGGAAAGGACACACCACCATGACGAACCGCGAGACCGCACGGCACCCCGAGGACCTGACAAGGTTGTTTGTCGAGCGCTCCAACGCAGGCGACGCCGAGGGCGTGGCACTTCTCTACGCCGAGGACGCCGTGATGGCCTACCCACCCGGGCAGCAAACCGTCGGTCGTGCAGCAATCCGCGAACTCTGGGAGGGCGTCCTCTCCCACAACCCCCACTTCGAGGCCGAGGAACCGCTGCCGACACTGATCAGCGGCGACATTGCGCTGACCTCGACACCACCCAAGGACGGCTCCGGCGCCCGCGCCCAGGTCGTTCGCCGTCAGCCCGACGGCAGCTGGCTCCGGGTTCTCGATCAGCCCGAGTTCACCACTCCGCAATAGATACTCGGCCGGAAATGCAACGGTCCGCCACCCATGACTCGAGGTGGCGGACCGTCGGCGTGCTCAGAGGTGGAGCTAACTCGGGAAGCTCTGCTTCGATTCACCCTTGACCGCGGCATCGAGCAGCGGAACCAGGTTCTCGATGATGTACATCTGGCTGAGCGGGGTGAGGAAGTAGATCGCACCGGACAGGATCGCGTCGGTGAATACAGCGCGCTTTTCCTTGACCGCGTTCAGGTTTGCCACCGTGCCGAACTTCATCAGTTCATCGAAACCCTCCTGGGTTTCCGTGGCGAACAGGACCACATCGGCATCGATGAGATCGGTGTTCTCGGCCGAGATCAATGCTTGGCTGTCGGGTTCGGGTACAAACTTCTCGAGCCCCGGCTTCATGACGAACCCGAGGTCGGTGAAGAAGTCGGTGTTCAGACCGGCCGGGTACGTGTAGAGCGAGCCGTCGTAGGGCGCACCCTGGGTGAACGTCGACGTCTTGCCCTCGAAGTCCGGGTGCTCCTCGCGGGCCTGCGCGTAGGCGTTCTCCACATCGGTGACGGCCTTGTCGCCGGCGGCGGATCGGCCGACCGCGTCGGCGATCAGTCGCGTCTGCGCTTGCCAGTTGGAGAAGTATGACGCTGCGCCCTTGACGCTCCCGACAGTGGGTGCGATCTGTTCGAGCTTGTCGTAATCCTCTTGCGTCATACCGGCGTTCGTACCGATGATCAGATCGGGATCCAAGCCGGCGATCTTCTCGTACTCGAAGCCGTCGGAGACCGAGAGGACCTCGGGTTTGTCGTCGCCGAGGAGGTCGTGCGCCCATGGCCAGGTCGCGTCAGGCTGCTCTCCGTACCATTCGGTGACGGCGACCGGTTGCATCCCGAGCTGGAGCAGGATGTCCTGCTCGGTATAGCCGACGCTGACGACGCGCTTGGGCTCGGACTCGATGGTGGTGGAACCGAACTCGTGCTCCACGGTGATCGGGAAGGCGTCGGTCGGACCCGACGCCCCCGAGCTCGACGAAGCGGACGAATCCGAGTCGTCGGACGAACACGCCGCCATCAATCCTGCTGACAGCGTCAGTGCGACAACCGCACTGAGCAATCGCACACCTCGCCGAGTACCGCGCCCGGAACGCGTTCGGGACCTGATCATCTTTTCTCCTCTACTGTGATGCCTTGATCGCGGGGGCATGGTGCCGCCCGATGGGGTAGACGACGGGGCTGCCCGCGACCGGGTCCACGCCGACCTGGACGTCCATGTCGAACACTTGCGAGATCACCTGTGGCGTGACGACGTCGGTGGGCGTTCCGACGGCCACAATTTCACCCTTGCGCATCGCCACCAGCGTGTCCGCGTAGCGGGCAGCAAGATTGAGGTCGTGCAGCACCACCACGACAGTGGTGCCGATGCTCCGGTTCAGGTCGGTGATCAGATCGAGCACCTCGACCTGATGACTCATGTCGAGGAACGTCGTGGGCTCGTCGAGCAGCAGGATGTCGGTTTCCTGCGCCAGCGTCATCGCGATCCAGACCCGTTGGCGCTGCCCACCGGAGATCTCGTCGACATGCCGGTCCGCGAGGTCGAGTGTGCCCGTCGCCACGAGCGCGGCGGTGACCGCTTCCTCGTCGCGTGCCGTCCAGGTCCGGAACCAGCCCTGGTGCGGATAACGTCCCCTGGCAACGAGATCGGCGACCTTGATCTGGTCGGGCGCGATCGGCGACTGTGGAAGCAATCCGAGGATGGTGGCGACCTCTTTGGTCGGCATACTGTGTACGGCTTTGCCGTCGAGCACCACCTGCCCGAGCCGGGGTGAATGCAACCGAGCCATGGTCCGCAACAGAGTCGACTTCCCGCAGGCGTTCGCGCCGACGATCGCCGTGATCTGTCCCGGTCCGATCGCCAGCGCCAGATCTTTCACAACGTCCCCGGCGCCGTAAGAAATCGTCAACTCTTCGACCCTCAGATCGTGGTCTCTGGTCACCGGAAGTCCTCTCGGGTCACGGCAGTCAATTGGCACCGCCGATCCGGTTCATCCGGATCAACAGCCAGATCAGATACGGCGCGCCGATGATGCCGGTGATCACACCGACCGGCAACGACTGCGACAAGAGATGTTGACCGACCATGTCCGAGACGACCACCAACAGGGCGCCCACCAAGCCCGAAGAGATCAGTCCGCCGCCGCTCTTGCCGGTCAGCAAGCCGGCGACGGGGCCGGCCATCAGCGCCACGAAGGCGATCGGACCGGCCGCAGCAGTTGCCACCGAGGCAAGGAGCACCGACGCCACAACAAGACTCAGACGTGAGGTCTCGACCCGAAGGCCCAATTCCCGCGCGGACTCGTCGCCGAGTTGTAGCGGTCGGATCCAGCGCGACAGGAGCAGGGTGACGGGAACCAACACCACGAGGCACCAGCCGAGAACGTGCACCTGGGATTCCGATGCATCGCTGAGAGATCCGGTGAGCCACCGCAACGCGACGGAGGCCTCGTAGAGTTTTGCCCGAGTGAGGAAATACGCGGTGAGACTGTCCCCCACCGCGGCGACTCCGATGCCGATCAGGATCATCCGATACCCGGTCACCCCCTGGCTCCAGGAGAGTCCGTACACGAGCGCTGCCGCGCCGAGGCCGCCGACCAGTGCCCACACCGACAACACATATCCGCTTGCCCCGAAGACGAGAATCGCCACGACCGCACTCGCGCTCGCACCGTACGTGACACCGATGATGTCCGGGCTGGCAAGGGGATTGCGTACGAGCTGCTGCAGGATGGTCCCCGCCATACCGAAGGCGAGACCGACCATCACGGCCATGGCCGCGCGGGGGAACCGGAGCTCTCCGACGATGAAAGGCGCCGGGGCGTCCGCACTCAGACCCAACGCCATCCGCGCCACATCCGGAAGGGGTATCCACAGATCCCCCAGCGACAGTGAGAGACAGAACGCCGCCGCGAGTAGTACCAGCAGGACCCCCACGATGCCGTACTCGCGGAGTCGACCCCGTCGGCGGACGAGTCGGACCTCGCGCAACTGATCGTCGCGGAGTTCGACCAGTCCGCCGAGAGCAGCGGTTGTGCGGGCTCTGTCGGTGGTGGTCACAGTTGCGCCATCCGACTGCGGCGCACCAGGAAGATGAACACCGGGGCACCGACGAGGGCCGTGATGATTCCCACCTCGATCTCACCGGGCCGCGCGATGAGGCGACCGATGGTGTCGGCGCCGAGTATCAAGATCGCCCCGAGCACAGCTGAATACGGCAGGATCCACCGATGATCGGCGCCGACGAAAATCCTGGCGACATGCGGCACCGTCAATCCCACGAAGCTGATCGGGCCTGCCACTGCGGTCGCCCCACCACAGAGCAACACGATGACGACTGCGCCCAGTCCTCGAGCGGCGCCGACCCGCTGGCCGAGTCCTCGGGCGACGTCGTCACCGAGTGCCAGTGCGTTGAGAAAGCGACCCATCGCCAGCGCGAGAATCAACCCGACCACCAAGAAGGGCAACACCGCGAGCAACGTGGACATGTCGCGACCACTCAAAGAGCCCACCACCCAGAAGCGGTAGTTGTCGAAAGTCTTGGGGTCGAGCAACAGCAACGCCGTCACCACCGAGGTGAAGGCGGCAGACAGTGCGGCACCGGCCAGCGCCAACTTGACCGGCGTGACCCCCTCGCGACCGGACGCCCCGATCGCGTACACGGCCAGCGAAGCCACCGCAGTGCCGAACAAGGCGAACCAGACGTACTGGCCGGCGGCGACCGCACCGAGGTATCCGATGCCGACCACCACGCACAGGGAGGCACCGCCGTCGACGCCGAGCAGGCCGGGATCTGCGAGTGGGTTGCGGGTCAGTCCTTGCATCACTGCACCGCCCACCCCGAGCGATACACCGACCATCAGGCCGATGAGTGTCCGTGGCACCCGCTGATCCCGAACGACGAGGTGATCGTTGTTGGTGGGGTCCATGTTGGTGAACGCGTGCCAGACCTCACCAAGTGGTACGGCACGCGAGCCCAGCGCAATGCTCGCGAGCATGACGATCACCAACACCAGTACCAGGGCCAGCAGGATCGCGGCGTTGCGGCCGATGCGCGCGGTGGGTGGCGCATCGGCTGCGCGAGGCGACAGCGCGGGCAGGGCAGACACAGGCACAAGTGCGAAGCCTAACCTAACTACGCATGGCGAGGTGCACGGTCCGATCAAACCGTCGCCGGGGTCAGGCCGATGTCAAGATGGCCTCCGTCTGGACGGCCAACCACCGCCGCCAACGATCAGCGGTCCACCCGCGATCGCGAACCAGCATCAGCCAGATCCGCCTCGACGTCAGCGTCCACATACCGTCGACAACCTCGTCTGCCGGCTCGCTCCCGAGAATGAGCGATGTCGCCCAGTGCACCTCTGCCCATCGGGTGTTCTCACGGTCCGCCAACCTCGCGGCCGCCGCCACGTCGGTGACGGCAGCCTGGTCGAGGACGTTCTGGATCTCGGCGGACCGCTCGTGCGCGGAGCAGAGCCAGCGCGCGCCTGCGTTTATCCGAATGCGCCTGTCCCCCACGCCCATCTGCTGGTATCCGGGCATGTCCCGGACCGGCATCGCCTTGCCGTCCGACAGCGCGTTGTCGATACAGGCATCAAGCAACGACAACTTGGAATCGAACTGTTGATAGACCGTTTGGCGGGTCAGCCCCGAGGCCTCGGCGACCTTCGCCATCGTGGTTGCCGTCCAGCCCTCGTCGACGAACATCCGCTGCGCGGTGTCTACAACCGTCCGCCGGTTTGCCCGCGCCCGGGCTGTCCGCAGTTCGGATGAATAAGGGCGGGACATCGGATCACTCTATCCACTTTTGGGCTTACACAGTGTAATTTCAAAGTCACGCCAACAGAGAGTGACCGCCATGACCACCGTCGACAAAACCCTGCGTATCCCCACCTCCCTCGGCTCTCTACATGTTCGGGTGGTCGGCAGCGGTCCCCCGGCAGTTCTGTGGCACAGCATGTTCGTCGACTCGACGAGCTGGGACCGCGTCGCCGGTGAATTGGCCCGCCACCGCACGCTGTTCCTGATCGACGCACCGTCGGCGGGACGCAGCGACGCACTGGCCCGGGCAACCGACATCGCTGGTTGCGCCGCCGCGGCCACGGACCTGCTCGCTGCACTCGACGTGTCGGGCGTCGACTGGGTCGGCAACGCCTGGGGTGGCCATGTGGGAATGCACCTGGCAGCGACACAGGACACCGCGATCCGAAGTCTGGTCGCCATCAGCGCACCGACCCATCCCATCGACGCAGGACTACGCCGCAAGGTTCGGACCCTGGCGCCGCTGTATCGTCTGTTCGGTCCCAGAGGTCTGCCTCGCCGAGCGATCGAAGACACGCTGTTCACCGATCACACTCGAGCCAACGACCCAGGAGCCCTTGAACTGCTGGAAGATTCGATGCGCCGGACGTCGAAGGCAGCCATGGTCCGGGCCATCGAGACCGCCATCCTCAACCGAACCGACCTCTCGTGGGCGGCGCAGCAGATCACCTGTCCCACGCTTTTCGTGACCACCGACGACCGCGGAGAGTGGACACCGGACGAGGCGCGAGCTGTGGCCGAACGGATGGTCGACGCCCGCGAGGTGACGATCCCGGGCGCACGGGTCGTCCCGGCCATCGAGCGGCCGGCCGAGACCGCCGCGGCCATCACCGCATTCTGGACTACGCAGGGAGTCCGGGCCGACACGGTGTGACCCGTCGTCAACGGCGCCGGCCGTGGCGGTAGCGTTGGTATTCATGTTGAGCAGCACCATCGAAATCGAGGCCGGTCACGGTGTCGCGGAAGCGTACATAACCCGCCCGGATGACAGCGCTCGTCCCGGTGTCCTGTTCTTCATGGATGCGCTGGGTCTGCGGCCGCGCCTGTTCGAGATGGCCGACCGGATCGCCGGGTGGGGATTCGTCGTCATGGTCCCCAATGCGTTCTACAGGCACGGCAGCGCTGAGGAATTGGCGCCGCAGGGCGACCTGGGCGACCCCGAGTACCGCGAACAGTTCATGGGCGGGGCGATGGACCGAATCCGTTCACTCGGATCCGGTCTCGCGACTGCGGATGTCCATCAATATGTGGATCGCCTGCTCGAACTCCCAGACGTGACCGGCAACGGCATCGGTGTCACGGGCTACTGCATGGGCGCCGGCCTGGCGCTGCGCACCGCAGGTTCTCGACCGGATGAAGTGAAGGCAGCAGCAGGGTTTCATGGCGGCAATCTGGTCACCGACTCCCCTGACAGCCCGCACGTCGTCGCGACGCGCGCCCGGGCCCGGCTCTATCTGGGGCACGCCGACAACGACCGGTCGATGCCACCGGACAAGATCGAGATCCTCGAGCAGACATTCGACACCGCCGGACTGCTGTACACCTCCGAGGTGTATCCCGGAGCGCCGCACGGGTACACCATGTCCGACACCGCGAGCTATCGAGCCGATGCCGCCGAACGACATTTCGAAACGTTGGAAGGGCTGTTCCGCGAGAGTCTCAACCCCTGACTCGGTCGATCGCCGCGCAGGGCCCTCACTGACGACTTAGGATTTCGTTGGTCGCGGTAGACCGCGACGTCCGCAAACGATTCCCCGGTGGTGCCCGTGACCGCGTCAACTCCTGCTGTGCCATCGCGGGGTATCGTCGCGATTCTCCTGATGGTTGTGCCCCTCAGCCAGATTCCGCTCGACATCTACACCCCGGCTCTGCCCGACATGGTCATCGACCTCGATTCGTCGAACGCCATGATGCAGAACACCGTCACCGCGTACATGCTCGGTATGAGCCTCGCTCTCATTCCGGTCGGAATCATCGCGGACGCAGTCGGTCGGAAAAAGGTTCTGCTCACCTGCCTGGCGATCGTCATCGTGACGAGCCTCGGTTGCGCCGTCGCAGGAAGTGTGCCGATGCTGCTGGGGCTCAGGTTCCTGCAGGGCATCGGCGCCTGCGCGTGCATGGTGCTTTCGTATGCCATTGCGGCCGACTGCTTTCGCGGTAGCCGGTTGACGTCGATCTCCGGCCTGCTCGGCGCCGCGTGGGGTCTCGCTCCGGTGCTCGCACCCGCCCTCGGAGGCGTTCTGGTGCAGTACATGTCTTGGCGCGCGATCTTCGCTCTGATCGCCGCTCTCGCACTGCTCGTCGGATTGGTGGTCGCCGTCGCACTTCCCGAAACGCTTGCCGCCGGGAACCGCGCCCGCATCGACGTCGCGGCCACCGGCAAAGTCCTCGCCGGAGCACTACGAAACCGGGTGTTCGTCAGCTTGATCCTGGTTTTCGGGCTCATGGCCGCGGCACAGCTGGTGTTCGGTGTCATCGGACCCTTTCTCTATCAGGAGCAGCTCGATTTCTCCCCCGCCGCATACGGACTGGTCGCGCTGATCGTCGGGGGCGCGAATCTGATCGGTGAGCTCGCATGCAGTGCGCTGGCAGCCCGGACCACGCCGCGACAACTCGCGATCGGAGCGTGGGTCGTATTCGTCGCCGGAGCACTGGTTCTGCTGGTCTCGGCCGTCACGATCGGACCGAGTGCGTGGGCGACCACCCTCGGCGCCTGCTTGGCGCTGGCCGGATGCGGTGTCCTGTGCCCTCAGATGTACGGCCTCGGACTCGGTTTGTTCTCGCGCAACCTGGGGTTGATCGGCGGAGTCATCAGTGCCGGTTGTTATCTCATAGTCAGCGTCGCGATGGCCGGGGCCGGTATCTTGCCGGAGAACTCGCAGGCGCCGCTGGGTTGGCTGTACCTCGGAATCGGACTCGGGGCAGGGATTTTGTTGATGTGGACCACATCGGCGAGAAGGCTGGCCGCTGCTGCAGCATGAAGCGTTGGGCAGAATGGTTCGCATGCCCACCCTCTTGCACATCGACTCGTCCGCAGACACGACATCGTCGACCTCCCGCGAACTGACCGGCCTGTTCGCCCAGACGTGGTTGGCCGCCGGCGACGATCGCTCGGTCGTCTACCGCGACCTGCATCGCGATCCGGTGCCTCATCTGTCGGATGCGGGTCTGCACTACGCGCCCCGGCTCCGGACACCCGCCGAGTCGCCCAGTCCCGAGGCCGAGGCCCGGCAGCAGGAACTCATCGCCGAGGTCACCGCCGCCGACGTGCTGGTGATCGGCGCACCCATGTACAACTGGTCGATCCCCTCATCGCTCAAGGCATGGATCGATCACCTCCACGTACTCGGGACGACGGCCCCATTCGACACCCCCGACCAGCCGTTCGCGGGCAAGCCGGTGATCATCATCTCGTCCCGGGGCCTCACCTACGGGCCAGGCGCCAAGGACGAGGGACTCGACTACACGATCCCGCCCTTGGTTCAGGTCTTCGGGAAAGCATTGGGGATGGCGGTTGAGGTCGTGACCGCCGACCTCACCCTCGTGGGGCGGATCGCTCCGCTCGCACCCTTCACCGAACAGGCCGCCGCCGGCGCCGAGACGACCCGGGCACGTGTGATCGAGCTGGCTCGCTCAGGGAAGTAGTTCGCGCACGGCATCGAGCGTGTCCGCCTCGGCCGGTGTCTTGTCCGGCCGATACCTCAGGACCCGCGCGAAGCGCAGCGCAACCTTGCCCGGGTACCGGGTACTGACCTGGGCTCCGTCCAGTTCGATCTCGACGACGAGCATTGGGTTCAGATACACGGTGTGATCATCGCGGGCTCGCTCGTGTTTCGGGAATTCTTCTGTCTGCCAGCGGAGCAGCTCGTCGGTGAGGCCTTTGAACGTCTTGCCCACCATGATCGGTTCGCCACCGTCGGCGTCGCGAGCACCGAGGTGGAGGTTGGACAGGTACCCGGTGCGTCTGCCGTAGCCCCATTCGGCGCCGAGCACGATCAGATCAAGTGTGTGCTCGGGTTTGACCTTCTGCCAGGACTTCCCGCGACGACCAGCCGCGTAAACCGAGTCGAGTGCCTTGATCATGATCCCCTCGTGTCCGCCCGCCAACGCGTCATCGAGGTGCGTCTCGGTCGCTGCCAGATCCGGCCGCAGCAACGACGGGATGCGGTGACCCGGCGCCACTCGGTCCAGCGCCGCCAGCCGTCGCGAGAGCGGCTCGTCGAGCAAGTCGACGCCGTCGAGGTGAATGCAGTCGAAGAAGTAGGGCTGCAGTAGGAGCTCACGTTCCGAGCTCGCGCCGAAGCGACTCATCGTCTCCTGGAAAGGGCGGGGCTTGCCTGAATCGGTCAACGCCAGGGTCTCACCGTCCAGGACGACGGAATCGCAGGGCAGCGCGCGGACGAGCTCGACCAACTCGGGAACGCGTTCGGTGATGTCGTTCAGTGTCCTTGTGTAAATGGAGACGTCGTCGCCGTTGCGGTGCACCTGGATTCGCGCGCCGTCGAGTTTGTACTCGACGCTGACATCCCCTCCGAGCGCGGCGTGGGCGTCGGCGAGTGACGTCGCCGGTGACGCCAGCATCGGACGGACCGGACGACCGACTTCGAGTTGGAAGTCCGCCAAGGCTTCGGCTCCGCCGATGATCGCCGCGGAGGCCGTGGCCGGGAGCCGCCCCGACAACATGAACGCACGACGGACCACGTCGAGTGGCAGACCGGCGGCCTTGGCTATCGCATCCGTCATCACACCTTCGAGCGCGCCATGCCGGATCTCGCCGGTGAGCAGCCGGATCAAGAACTCCTGCTCGTCGACGGTGGCCTTCGACATGAGGTCTGTCAGCAACTCTTTGCGACGCGCCACCGACCCCGCACCCGACGTTTCCGCCAGTGCTGAAAGAATCTGGTCGACATCAGCGACTGTCCATGTCGGTTCGGCGGCGGCGGTGGCCTTGGCACCGACCAGGGTTCGCCATCCGATCCCGAGTCGCCCCTGCAACGTCTCCCCCGCGAGCCACGCCACGACCGGCTCTATATCGGCTGGTTCGGCACCACGGATGAGCTCGGCGATGGCTTCTGTCTTCGACTTTCGCGAACGCGTCGCCCCGACGGCCGAACTCGTGATCACGACATCTGAAAGCAGCACCCGTCCACGGTATCGGCCGGAACCGACACCGAGACGATTCCGCCACAATCTCCGCACAAACGGACATCATCGGGCGGTCATCGGTGCGCGGCACCTAGTGTGGAAAACATGGCCACCATCGCGGACACGATCGTCGACATCATTCACGCTTCAGGCGTCAAACGGGTCTACGGCCTGCCTGGCGACTCACTCAACGGATTCACCGATGCGCTTCGGCGGGCGGGCACCGTCACGTGGGAACACGTCCGGCACGAGGAGGCCGCGGCGTTCGCAGCGGCAGCCGATGCCGCGCTGACCGGGGAGCTCGCCGTCTGCGCGGGTAGTTGCGGTCCGGGCAACCTGCACCTCATCAACGGCCTGTTCGATGCCAACCGCAGTCGGGTGCCGGTCCTGGCCATCGCCGCGCAGATACCGGCGTCTGAGATCGGAAGTACCTACTTCCAGGAAACCCACCCTGAACACCTCTTCGACGAATGCAGCGTCTACAACGAACTCGTCAGTGTCCCAGAGCAATTGCCGCGAATTCTTGAGATCGCGATGCGCACCGCGATCGAAAAACGCGGCGTCGCCGTCGTGGTCATACCCGGCGAGATCTTCTTGCAGAAGAGTTCAGGCCGGCGCCCCTCGGCACCGATCCGGCACATACCCCGCATCACCCGGCCGACTGACGAAGGACTTCGCGAAGCGGCGGCCGTTCTCAACTCCGCGGAGAAGGTGACCATCCTCGGCGGCGCCGGGGTCGAGGATGCCCACGCGCAACTGCTGGCCGTCGCCGACACGCTGCAGGCACCGGTTGTCCATGCGTTGCGGGGCAAGGAGTTCATCGAGTACGACAATCCCTTCGACGTGGGAATGACGGGTCTGCTGGGATTCTCATCGGGCTACCGCGCCATGGAGAAGTGCGACACGCTCCTGATGCTGGGCACGGACTTCCCGTACCAGCAGTTCCTCCCCAGCAAGGCGAAGATCATCCAGGTCGACATCCGGGGCGAGCAGCTCGGACGGCGTACGCCGATCGACATCGGGTTGGTCGGCGGCGTCAAGGACACCATCGATGCGTTGCTGCCGCTGCTGACCAAGCATTCTGATTCGAGCCATCTGCAGACCTCGGTGGCGCACTATCGCAAGGCCCGGACCGAGCTCGACGGGCTGGCCACCAATGACGGCAACAAACGGCCGATCCATCCCCAATACCTCGCCCGGCTTGTCGACGAAAATGCATCGGACGACGCGGTTTTCATCCCCGACGTGGGTTCACCCGTCGTCTGGGCGGCCCGGTACCTGACGATGAACGGACGCCGACGGCTCATCGGGTCGTTCGCGCACGGCACGATGGCCAACGCGGTGCCACACGCCATCGGCGCGCAGACCGCGTTCCCCGATCGGCAGGTCATCGCGTTCTCCGGTGACGGCGGACTGGCGATGCTGCTCGGCGAGCTGCTGACGATCCGGCAGAACAAGTTGCCCGTCAAAATCGTGGTGTTCAACAACTCGTCATTGAACTTCGTCGAACTCGAGATGAAAGCCGCAGGCATCGTCAATTTCGGTACCGAACTGGACAACCCCGATTTCTCGAAGGTCGCGCAGGCGCTCGGCATCCATGCCATCCGGGTCGAAGAGCCCGACCAGCTCGAGTCGGCGATCAAGGACGTCCTCAGCCACGACGGTCCGGCCCTCATCGACGTCGTCACCGCTCGTCAGGAGCTGTCGATCCCGCCGACGGTGACCGCCGCTCAGGCGAAGGGGTTCACGCTCTACGCATTGCGGACGATCATGTCGGGACGCGGCGACGAACTGATGGACCTGGCCGACACCAACGTCTTCCGCCGGCTCTTCGACTGAGTGAAAAACCCACTCGTTGCAGTGGGTTTCAGCCCTGCCAGGGCGGCGCCACACCCCAGCCCCACCGGGGCACCGGGGCGTGCGGGACGGGCGTCGCCCCGTGTTGTGAGTTCTCCATCGCCAGGCGTGTCCCCCACTCGAGGTAGCTCATGAAGGCGGCCCGGAACTCGGCGTCGTCCGGCAGTCCGACCTCGTCTGCCGCATCGATCAACAGGGTCACCCACCGCCGGCGCTGCTGCGGCGTGATCGCCTTGTCGATGTGGTGGCCGAGCATGTTCTCGTAACCGCCCCGGTGATCGGTGTAGTCCGACGGCCCACCGAAGACCTCGCCGACCCACATCGCGACGTGCTGGGCGTGATGCGGATCCATCCCGGCGAACAGCGGCCCGAGCAGATCGTCGGCGGGGACGATCTCGTAGAACCGTACGAACAGTTTCTCCAGAGCCTCCTGACCGCCGGCCCACTCGTAGAGTGTGGGCGGCACGCTGGTGCCCGCCCCCACACCGACGACGCTCGTCGGCTCGTAGTGGGACATCTCCTCGATCACGTCGACGTACGTCCGGATCTCGGAGAAGAATTCTCGAAACTCGGGACTCGATCGAAATCCACCGATGTGCCCGTCGAGGGAGTCCCAGCGAATCTGCAAGATGTATCGATCGGGCTCCTCCACGCCACGCGACAGCTCGAAGTCGACACAGTGTGGTGATGTCGCAAGCCACTCCTGGGCTCGGCGGTACGCGTCTTCGAAAGCTGTTGCGGCGGACTCGGGAATGCGATATCTGATGTACTCGAGGATCATGGGCAGGGCCTCCTGCAACGAGGATACTGGCCCGTGGTCAGGTTGAGGACGCAGATGCGGTACCCACATCGACCCCGGTACCGCGGCGCCGAGGCTGCCACCCGGGAGGACCCAAGATGTAGCCGATCTTGTCTTTCACCGATCGTGTTCTGCGGACGTCGGCGGCGATCGCCACATACTCGCGTGTCTCGAGTCGCCAGATGTTGAACGTGTCGACGGGCTTCGTCAGTCCATAGGTCGGACGTTGCAGCTCTTTCTGGAATGATCCGAAGATCCGATCCCAGATGATAAGGATCCCGCCGTAGTTCTTGTCGAGATAGTCCTGGTCGCGGCCGTGGTGGACCCGGTGATGCGACGGTGTGTTGAAGACGAACTCGAAGGGCCGAGGGAGATGCCCGATGCGTTCGGTGTGAATCCAGAACTGGTAGACGAGGCTGATCGAGAACGCGAAGAACACCATCCATGGCGGCACTCCGAGCAGCGGCAAAGGCAGCCACATGACGATCTCGCCGCTGTTGTTCCACTTCTGGCGCAGAGCGGTGGAGAAGTTGAAGTATTCGCTGGAGTGGTGGGCCTGGTGGGTTGCCCAGATCAATCGGACCCGATGTGCCGTGCGGTGATAAAAGTAGAAGAGGACGTCCACGCCGACCAGCGCGATGACCCAGGTGTACCACTGGTCGGCAGGCAACTGCCATGGCGCCACGTAGGCGAAAAGCGCTGCGTAGCCCAATAGGGCGAGGCCCTTCCACACCGCCATGGTGGCGATGGAGACCAGCCCCATCGAGATACTCGCCCGGGCGTCTGCGCCACGGTAGGCACCAGGTCGCGGTCGTTCGCGGTCATCTGGCCGGTCTGTGTTCTCACGGTGCTCTAGGACCCGGGCCGCCACGGACTCGATGACAAGCAGCAGGATGAAGAACGGGATGGCCAGCGCGACCGGATCCCGCAGTGGCTGCGGCAGCGTGTCGAACGCCGATACGAGAGGGTCCACGTCCACTCCTTCACGCAGGTCAGCACCGACCCGACCGTGCTCACGTTACACCGTGGGCCAACATGTAACCCATTATTGGTACGCAAGCGTACCGCAAAAGTCCGTCCAGCTTGGCACCATGGTCGATGTGAACATTCGACTGGTCGCCACCGACCTCGACGGCACGCTCCTCAACTCCGCCCGCGCGATCAGTCCGCGAACGGCTGCAGCCATGGCCGCAGCCGCCGACGCCGGGATCGTCGTGGTCTGGGCGACCGCCCGCGCCAAACATTCGGTGCACGCCCTCGCCACCACCTGCGGGTTCCGCGGGATCGCGGTTGCCGCCAACGGCGCGGTTCTCATCGACCTTGCCGATGGCACACCGAATATCGTTGACGTGCAACCACTCACGCTCGATGTCGCCCGGGCCGCGACCGAACGGGTCCGCGAACTCGTCCCCGGCACCGTGTTCGCCACCGTCGGCCCGACGAGGTTCATCGCAGATCCCGAGTATGCCGCCCTGTGTGTTTTCACCGATCACCATCGCGACCCGGGCACGATGGAGCGTTCCGATGCAACATCGCTCGACGACGAGCCCATCGTGAAGATCGTCGCCAGACATCCCCACATCGCAAGCGAGGTCCTCTTCCGCCGCGTCCAGGCGGAGGGAATGCCGAACGTGACGCCGACCCACTCGGGCGCGCCCTATCTCGAGATGGCCGCTCTCGGCGTCTCCAAGGCGACCGCCCTGGCCCGACTATGTGCTCGCTGGGACATCGACCGGTCCGAGGTCGCGGCCTGCGGTGACGCCATCAACGACCTCCCGATGCTCACCTGGGCCGGTCGGGCGCTGTGTCCGGCCAACGCCAGTGTCGACGCGCTCTCGGTCGCCGATCACGTCCTGCCCAGCAACGACGACGACGGTGTCGCGACGTACTTGGAGTCGCTGATCTCGGACACCGCGAGGGTTGACCGCTCGGCAGGTCACACCCGATAGTTACGGGCACCGATCATCGGGCATCAGGACCTGCTGATCTCTTAGCGTGGTTCGCATGGAACGTTGGAACCGCGCAATGGACGCCATCGAGGACAACCTCGCGGGCTCGATCGACGTGCCGGAGCTCG
This sequence comes from Williamsia sp. 1135, assembly GCF_002095395.1. Classification (GTDB taxonomy): domain Bacteria; phylum Actinomycetota; class Actinomycetes; order Mycobacteriales; family Mycobacteriaceae; genus Williamsia. The sequence continues at coordinate 61,251 of NZ_MJEI01000098.1, read as the reverse complement.
CCCGCTTGGCACTGACGTCGGAGTATCACTTCAGACGGGTGTTCTCGGCGCTCGCCGGTATGTCGTTGTCGGACTACATCCGCAGGCGACGACTGACCGTCGCGGCCGCAGCTGTGGTCGCCGGCGAGGAGCACCTCATCGACATCGCCACCCGATACGACTACACCTCGGCCGACGCTTTCACCCGGGCCTTCAAGCGCATGCACGGCGTCGGCCCGGCCGAGGCACGACGCGCGGGCGCGCATCTGCGCTCGCAGCCACGCCTTTCATTTCACCTCACCATCGAAGGGAGCAACGACATGCACTACCGCCTTGTCCAGAAGGACGCCTTCCGCCTGGTCGGCTCGCGAATCCGGGTGCCGCTGGTGTTCACCGGCCCCAACCCGGCGATCATCGACTTCGAGCGCAACTTCCCCGCCGATGTCGATCACCTCCTCGCCGAGCTGAGCGATCAGGACCCCGCCGGAACACTCGCCGTGTGCACTGACTTCGATGAAACACGGGCCGAGGGCACGGAAATCGACTATTACCACGCGGTGGCCACCTCGCGGCCTGTCCCTGAGGGCCTCGACTCCCTCGAGGTCGCCGCCGGACTGTGGGTGGTCTTCGAATCGTCAGGCCCCCTGCCGGAGTCGCTTCAGCAGCTCTGGCCGGCGGCCTATTCGGAGTGGTTTCCGGCCAACCCTTTTCGACTCGTCGAAGGCCCGGAGATCGTTCGTGTCCGGCTCTCGGACGACAAGCAGTCGGGTACCGGCGAACTGTGGTTGCCGATCGAGCCGGCCGACGACCGTAGTCCGGCGGCGATCAGCTGAGGAACTCGCGGCCACCGAGCGCGGCGGCGAGTTGGGTTGCCTCGCCGACCCCGACGTCGACCACGTAGTAGGCCTTCTCCCCCGATGCCGTGGTCGCCGTGACGGTCGCCAGGCCGAGCCTGCGCTGAAAGATCGACTGCTGCACGGACGCCCCGCTGACCCCGCGCAGCTGAACGGCGTCGAATCGGCGGAGGAAGTATCCCCGCCGACTGAACAGGTAACCGTCTTCGATCCGATGTCCCAGGCCGCGATAGTTGCCGAGCGCCGCCGGGATCAGAAGCACAGCTGCCAGGACCGGGATCGCCAGCAGGGCGATCGGCAAGTGCCAGAACCACACTGCGGCCCCGAGCCCCGCTGCCCCGACCACCACCGCAGACTCGTAGTGGAACAGGATGCGCCGCAGGGCCGCCGCGGGATGCCGGTGCAGCCAGCCTGTTCGGAGCCTGTCCGCAGAGAGTACGGTCTCGCCCAGCAGTGTGTTTGCCAGGGCCACCGGAATGTCGCGGGTGGTCGTCGGTACCAGCACCCCCGATTCCTTGTTCTGCTGATCGGCGCTGACGCCCGTGAGGATGGGCAGCAACCGCGCACCGCGCAACACCCTGGTGGTCAGGGCCTCCGCCACGGTCACGCCCCGCAGCCGGGATTGATCGACGGTGAAGGAACGAGTTGTCAACAGACCCCGCGTCGCGACGAACCGACCTCGCTGCTCATGCACAAGGGTGTAGTTCCACCAGGATTCGACGAACACCGCTGCCGCGCCGACGATGCCGACCAGCACGAAGCAACCGACCGTGGTGAGCAGCCACAGCCCCCAGGAAACGCGGTCCAGATACTCGGAGAAGTACCACCCGACGTACGTATCGGGGCTGCGGCCGAGAAACTGCATGCCCTGATAGACGAACCCGAAGATCGCGGTGGGCGCAACCACCGACCACACTCCGACGATCGCATAGACCATCCAGGCCCATCGGATCCGGAGTACCGCGGGCGACGACACCTCCACCTCACTGAGGGGTATCTCTGCTGCGTCCTCGAATAATTCTCTGTTGCCTTGTCTTCCGGCCGCGGCAAGCAGTTCGGCCCGCAGCGAAGCGGCAACCGGCTTGCGCACCGCATCGAGCTGCAGACCCGAGTCACCGGCCCCCACCTGCTGTCCGGTGCCGATGGTGACTATCGCCAGAGAGAACAGCCGCAGAATCGGTTTGGCGGTGATGTCGACCGTCCTGATCCGGTGCAGCGGGACCCTACGGACACGTCGGACGAACAGACCTGAGGTGATCTGCAGTTCGGTGCCGGTGATCCGGTACCGAAACCTGACGTATTGCAGGATGTAAAAGCACGGTACGGCGATGGCCACCACCGTCAATGCGACGAGAGTGCCCGACACCGACGAATCCCGCTGTCCCAGAAAGACCCATGCAAAAGCCACTGGACCGACCATGACCAGCATCCGGGTGAGCGCGGCGCCGATCATCCGGCTGTCGAGCCGCTGCCACGGGACGTCGGAGGGCAGGTTGGCCAGGGAAACGAGCGACCCCGCGGCGGGATCTCCGCTCATGTCGCATCCCCGACAGTGCTTTCCGTCGCCACGGTCAATTCGGCCACGAGGTCGTCGGCGACCACCTGGTCGAGACCCTGGATGACGATCTCGCCGTGCGCTGATGCCGTGGTGACCGAGACCTGTGCCAAACCCAGCAATTGGTGCAGCGGGTTCCGTTTGGCCTCGACAGACTGGATGCGTGAGAGCGGCGCCACCTTCCACTCCCGGGACAACCATCCGGTCTTCGCATACACGGCGGTACCACTGGCTTCCCACCGATGGACCCGATAGCGCAGGAACGGCATGGTCACCGTCCACCCGAGCAGAGTTACGCCGGCGATCGCCGCGGCGATCAGAAAACCCGAGCGGACACCCGACCAGATGATGGCCGGAGCGACCAGCCCGGCCACAGTGATCGTCAACACGAACAGACACTCGAGGAGCCAATACCAGCGTGACCGCGGGTCGATCCGATTTCGTGGTGGCCTGGGTTCTGTGGCGCGCAACGCAGAATCAGCAGACGTCAAAGGAACACTGTCCTCTCGGTGTCGAAGTCGATGAACGCTTCGAGGTCGCCCCAACCCGCTCGAGTGTGTGCGGGCACACCGAACCCGTCGGAGCGTAGTTCGCCCGTGCAGACGGCAGAGAAGCGATGAAGCCCGAACCCGGTCTGGTCCGGATCGCCCCACCGCAGTAATTCGATCGAGTCAAGCGTTCCAGAGGCGGCGACATGAATGGTCACGTCGTGGATCGTGCCGTCGACCTCCACCGCGGCCATCGCGCTGTCCCCGTCCACTGCAGTCCAGTTGACCCCGGGCGACAACGCGGCGGCCGGTGTCAGAATCAACTCACTGGCCAGTCTGCCCGCGGCACTGCGCGACACATCATCACCTGTTGCAGTGACAACAGGGATCAGACGCCCTAGACGCCAACGCATTTCACCGCTGCCATCACTGTAGCGATCGAACCCACGAACGGGCAGCGGGCCGAATCGAGCAACGGCGGCCCAGATATATCCACGGCGGGCGGCGATGATCTGCCTCGCCTCGAAAGCTCTCCACGCGCCGATTCTGATCTGTCCGCTCATGGTCACGATCACTGACGTTCGCAGCGCAGCACCCACGTCGATCGAGCGCAACAGCCACCGTGCCACCGGTTCAGGCAGTCCCGAGACCATGTCCACGGAGAAGTCGGCGGGCGTGGTCGTGTCGGTGGCCAGATCAGTCCAGACGTCCGCCACCCGCCTCGCTGACCCTGGTGCCGCGGTGGTGAGGTCGGCAGCGGCGTGGGGCATGTGGCCCAGCATAGGTGCTGAGCTACAGGAAATTCAGGACGTCATCGCCCCACGCCTCACGCAGATCTCGGTCGAGATCGTCGATCACCGAGTCCTGACGATCGATCACGAGGGTCGCTCGTTGTTCGCGCTCGTAGGGGAACCATTCCGGATCCCCGGGCAGACCGCGTGGATGTCCGTCGACCGCAAAGGAAACCCAGCGGTTCTGCACGCGCGCCGACAATGCCTTACCCACCTTCAGTCCACCGAGTTTGAACGTGATGTCCTTGCGACCCATCACGAGATTGCCCCACACATATGGCAATTCGGTCGCATGAGTCGCTCCGACGCGGAGTGCACGCAACATCGGTGTCGCCCAATCGAATCGGTAGAGGTATACCGGCGCCACCGCGCTGTGGGCATCGGCCAGCCAGATCGTCGGCATGCGGAAGCCGATGTCCCGGGCGACGGCAAGGCCGGCCGCCTTGAGTTTCATACCCGAATAGGCCGAGCCGATCTCGGCTTCGCTGGGCAGTTTGAGTTCGGGCTGTTCTGCGGCGATCTCGGTGAACATCGCTCTGATGGCATCCGGCGTGATCGGCATCAGCGGCGACTTCATCCATTTGAACAGCGCGGCCTCGTCCTTGTTCGTCCCGATGATGAGCGGCACCGGATGCGACTGTCCGGCCCGGAACGCTGCCAGCGGATAGTCGGGCAGCAGGTCGCGATCGACGGTAGGTGCGAATGCGAGCGTCCCGGGGGCCGTGGCCGGGACGTCGCTGAACAGCGTCAGACCCGCGGTGACGATCTTGTCCACGGGCAGATCCTGGAGGGTCCCGACATCCCCCTCCTCGAGGCCGAGCAGCCCCAGAAAAGTCGTGGCCACCCGCTTGGCACGCGCACTGTCGTACACCGATGTCGCGGGCGCACTCTGGGCTATCGCGCGAGCGAACAGGCCTCGTGCTGCGGGAATGGTCAGCATGGTCGTGACAATCGACCCGCCGGCCGACTCACCGAACAAGGTCACGCGGTCGGGGTCCCCTCCGAACGCTGCGATATTGTCCCGGACCCACTCCAGAGCCAGGATGAGGTCGCGCAGCGCCAGGTTCGTGTCGAAACGGTGTTCGTCGGTGCTGAACCCTGACAGGTCGAGGAATCCCAATGCGCCGAGCCGGTAGTTGACGGTGATCACGATGACGTCGCCATCGGACACCAGTGCCCGGGCGTCGTAGAGCGGCTGGCTCGACGACCCGAAGATGTATGCGCCGCCGTGCACCCACACCATCACCGGTTTGGCGTCCCCGGCCACCACCGCGGACGCCGTCGACACGTTGAGGCTCAGACAGTCCTCGTCCTGGACGATGCCGTCACCGAGCCTGATCACCGGGTTGCTCGGCTGCGGCGCGACCGGACCGAAGACGCCGGCGTCAGCCACCTCGGTCCACGGCTCGGGGCGCACCGGGGCGCGCCACCGCAGCTCCCCCACCGGCGCCGCTGCATAACGAATCCCCCGCCACGACTTCGTGATCCCGTCATCGAGTCCGCGGACCGGTCCGTTGGTGGTCTCCACCACGCTGCCATCGTCTGCCATCTCGAAGTTCTCCCTGCCGCCGAAGTGCGCTCTGTTGCCACACTAACGAAGGTCGTCGGGAATGCCGCGAGACGACCGTCGCGTTGACCAGTACTGTGTGCCGCCGACCCGCGGCACGGTCCACCTGCGAAAGGGCTATCGACAATGAGCAACAAGATCTGGTTCATCACCGGCACTTCCCGTGGATTCGGCCGCGAATGGGCGATTGCGGCCCTGGAACGCGGGGACAAGGTCGCGGCGACAGCACGTGACACCGCGTCCCTGGCCGACCTCGTCGACTGGTACGGCGATTCGATCCTGCCGATCGAACTCGATGTCACCGACCGCGACGCCGATTTCGCAGCTGTGGCCGGCGCCCACGAGCACTTCGGCCGCCTGGATGTGGTGGTGAACAACGCCGGATATGGCCAGTTCGGTTTCGTCGAAGAACTCAGTGAGTCCGAGGCTCGCGACCAGATCGAGACCAACGTGTTCGGCGCGCTCTGGATCACCCAGGCGGCACTGCCGTTCCTGCGGGCACAGCGCAGCGGCCACATCATCCAGGTGTCGTCGATCGGCGGCATCAGCGCCTTCCAGAACGTCGGCATCTACCACGCCTCCAAGTGGGCCCTCGAGGGCTTCTCGCAGGCCCTGTCGCTGGAGGTCGAGTCATTCGGGGTTCACGTCACCCTGATCGAACCCGGCGGGTTCGACACCGACTGGGGTGGCTCGTCCGCCAAGCACGCGACGCCGCTGGACGACTACGCCGACGCACACCAGGCAGCAGCGGAAGCTCGCAAGAAGCGCACGTCCGCGCCCGGCGATCCGCAGGCGTCGGGGCGCGCGATCCTGAAGGTCGTGGACGCCGAGAAACCGCCGCTGCGGGTGTTTTTCGGTGCTGCACCGCTCGACATCGCGAAGGCCGACTACGCGAGCCGGTTGCAGACGTGGGAAGAGTGGCAGTCGGTCGCCGTCGAAGCGCAGGGCTGACCGAGCCGGACGCCGCGCGCTGACGCACAATGATCGGCGTGGCAAGTGATGATCACGGACCGGCAGCGAATTCGGTCGGTTCTGGACTGACGATCGGACCCGGGCCGACCACCCGGCTGACATCGTCGAGGACCTCGGTGTCGCCGCGGGCGCTGCAGTTCCTCTCCAAGGAGTCGGGCAGCGCCGGATTGCTGCTGGCCGCGACCGTTCTGGCCTTGGTGTGGGCGAATGTCCCCGGCGCCGAGTATGACTCGTTCTGGCACACCGATGTGGTGCTCAGCATCGGTTCATGGTCGACGGCGCTGGACTTCCAGCACATCGTCAACGACGCCGCGATGGCCATATTTTTCTTGGTGGTCGGCTTGGAGATCAGCCGCGAGGTCACGGTCGGTGAACTCACCGATCGCCGCACAGTGATCGTCCCCGTCCTCGGTGCCATCGGCGGTCTAGTCCTGCCCGCCCTGATCTATCTGGCCTTCCAACCCACGGGCCCCGCCGCCGCAGGCTGGGGTATCCCGATCTCGACCGACACAGCCTTCCTGCTCGGCATCTTGGCGCTGTTCGGGCCTCGGTGCCCCGATCAGATCCGTTTGTTCCTGCTGACCCTGGCGATCGTCGACGACATCGGCGCGATCACCGTCATGGCGATCTTCTACACCGATGACGTGTCACTACCGGCCCTGGGTGTGGTCGTCGTGCTGATCGCCGTACTGGTGTTCATGCGCTGGGCGCGCATGTGGAAACTGCGGCCCTACATCCTGGTGGGCATCGCGTTGTGGTGTGCGGTCTTCGAATCGGGACTCCATCCCACGCTGGCCGGCGTGATTCTGGGCGTGATCATCCCTACCGCGGCAGTCGAACCCGAACAGCGCGAGCGAGTTCGTGCCTATGGCCGCCTCGCGATACAACGCGCGGACGCCACCCGTGCGAGGTTGGCGTCGGCAGCGGTCCGGGCGACTGTTCCCGCGAACGAGCGTCTCCAGGACTCCTTGCACCCCGTGAGCGCACTGGTGGTGGTCCCCTTGTTCGGTCTGGCCAATGCCGGCGTGGTGCTGAGCGCGGACGCCTTGAGTGCGGCTTCCAGCTCTTCGGTGACGATCGGCATCATCGTGGCGTTGGTCGTCGGCAACGGTGTGGGGATCTCGATCGCCGCGGGACTGGCCCTCAAGTTCGGACTCGGATACCTGCCGGGTCAGGTCCGCTACGGACATCTCATCGGCGGCGCGGTGCTCGCCGGCATCGGATTCACGATCTCGCTGTTCATCACCGACCTCGCCTTCGACGACCCGGTGCTGCAGCAGGACGCGAAGATCGGTGTGCTCGCCGGTTCTGCCATCGCGGCCATCCTGGGCTCGGTGTTACTGCGTTATCTCGGTGAGCGGCTTCCGTTGTGCAGTCTCGCCGACGCCGACAACCCGCCGAGCCTGCCCGTCGGGCCGTGGATCGACCCCACCCTCCGCTGATGTCCCGCGCACGCCTAAGCAGAGCCGGTGGCCCTGCGTAAGGCTTCGAGCTCCACCTCGCCGGTGTACCGGACGTCGTCGATGAACAGGCTCGGGGTCCCGCGGACACCCTCGCCGACTCCCCTGTTGTAATCCGCTTCGACCGCCGCCCTGTAGGGCTGTGCCGCCAGGCCGATCACCGAATCGACCACCCCCGCCCGGTACGCGTATTCCGCGAGGTGTGAGTCGTCGAGATGGTTCTGGTGGGCGAACAGCTCGTCGTGCATGTCCCAGAACCGTTGTCCCGACGCCTCGGCCGCCAAGGCCGCAGTGAGCGCGAACGGGTGCACCTCGAACAGTGGGAAGTGTCGAAAGATCAGACACGTCCGGCCCTTCGACTCGTCCACCACCCTTTTGAGTATCGGAGCCGCCGCTTGGCAATACGGACATTCGAAATCGCCGTATTCGACGATGCGGACGGGTGCGTCGGGGTCCCCGTAGAGATGCCGATCGGGATCGATGTCGCTCACCCGGACATTGTCACAAATTCAGAGACGGCCATCAGTTGCGTGTTGACTTATATAAGCCAGCCCTGAAATACTAGCCCTGTGCACGCGTTCGATGTACTCAGTGATCCCGTCCGCCGGCGGCTGCTCGAGTTGCTTGCCGACGGTGAGCTTCCCGCAGGCCGGCTCAGTGAGGTCATCTGCGAGGAGTACGGGATCAGTCAGCCGGCGGTCTCACAGCATCTTCGGCTGTTGCGCGAGAACGGGTTCACGACCGTCAGGCCCGACGGCGCTCGTCGCCTGTACTCCGTCGACGCCGATCCCCTACGCGCCGTGGACGATTGGCTCGATCAGTTTCGAGGGTTCTGGGCACCGAAGCTTGCCGCCCTCGACACCGAGATCGCACGTGGAAAACGAGCTCGAAGACTTCACCCCGAGGAGAAGAGATGACCGAGCAGGACCTCACCACCACCGCTGACGGGCAACTCGACGCAGTGACCCGCAGTGTGACCACGACCGACAACGGAAGGACGTTCAGCATCGTTGCGGGTCTGAGTCAGAGCTACGACACCGATATCGATGACCTGTGGGAAGCGTGCACCACCGCCGACCGACTGGCCCGCTGGTTCGCACCCGTCACCGGGGACTTGAAACTCGGCGGCACGTACCAGATCGAAGGCAACGCCGGCGGCACTGTCAAGAGTTGCGACCCGCCCCACGGTTACACCCTGAGCTGGGAGTTCGGCGGCGAGGTCAGCGAATTGACCGTTCGTCTGGAGTCCCTGGACTCCGATCGCAGCCGGTTGACCATCGAGCACGGAGCCGATGTCGCCGCGGATCGCTGGACCGAGTACGGACCCGGTTCTGTCGGCATCGGTTGGGACCTCGGTCTACTGGGCCTGGCACACCATCTCACGACAGGCGCGTCTGCACCCGCGGAGAGCACGCAGTGGGTGCACACCGACCAGGCTCAGCACTTCATGTCCGACAGCAGTAGGCGGTGGGCCGACGCAGCGGTATCCGCCGGCACTCCCGAGGCGCTCGCCCGAGCATTCGAGATGCGTACGACGGCGTTCTACCTCGGGACCGAAGGCGACGAAGCGTAGCGAAGCTCGACCAGAGTAACTACCGACGCCCCATAGACTGGCGTGATGTCAGCACCAGGGTCGGACGCAGCGGAGATTCAGCGACTACGCGAGGCGCTTGCCGTGGCCGAAGCAGCACTGGACGGTCTGATCGATGGACTCACCACCGAAAACACCGCCTCCTCCGAGGCCGATACGCCCTCGGAGGAGGCAGCGACACAGCGAACGGAAGCGCGAGCGGCGGCCCTTGCCGACGACATCGCCCGACTGCGCAGCCAGGTCGAACAGTTCCGGGGCCAGGCCTGACGCGGGCTCGTTCGCCGGCGAGACGATCAGCGCAGTGCGGGCACCACTTCCTGCTCGAAGAGTTCGATGCCCGACAGATCGTAGGCGGCCTCGGGGAAGTAGAAGATTCCGTACGACATCCCCTTCTCCTTGAGCGCCGACAGTTTGTCGATGATCTGCTGCGGAGTACCGACTCCGGGCAGGTTCCGGAACGCCCCTAGCGCCGCCTCGGCCTTCTCCGCTCCGACATGCGGCGTCAGGCGCTCCACCAAGGTCGCCAAACGCTGCTCGACCTCGGCCTCGGTTGATCCGATGGCCACGTTGTAATTGGCAGAGCGGACGATGGCGTCGAAGTCGGTACCGACCGTGTCGCAGTGCGCACGGAGGATCTCCGACTTCTGAGTGAAGCCCTCGGGGGTGCCGTCGAAGTTGGTGTATTGCGCGTACTTCGCCGCGATCTTCAGTGTCACCTTTTCTCCGCCGCCCGCGATCCAGATCGGAATACCTCCGTCCTGCAACGGAAGTGGACGGCAGATGGCGCCATCGACCTGGTAGTGCTTGCCGTCAAGCGTCGCAACGCCAGTGGTCCAGGCCTGCTTCATGATCTGCACACCTTCGTCGAGGCGCCCCAAACGCTCTCCGGCCGAAGGGAATCCGTAGCCGTACGCTCGCCATTCATGCTCGTACCACCCGCCGCCGATACCCATCTCGACCCGCCCGCCGGAGATCAGGTCTGTTGTCGCTGCCACTTTGGCAAGGTATGCCGGGTTGCGGTAACTCATCGCCGTGCACATCTGGCCGAGCCGAATCCGTGAGGTCGATGCCGCGAGAGCAGACATGAGGGTCCAGGCCTCGTGCGTGGCCTCCTCGGTCGGCGCCGGGACTGTGTGGAAATGGTCATAGACCCACAACGAGTCCCACGATCCCTGATCCGCCCGGACCGAGAAATCGCGCATCACCGCCCACTGATCTGCGGGGTCGATACCGACCAGGTCCAAACGCCAACCCTGAGGAACAAACAATCCGAATCGCATGGACTCGATCCTAGACTCGGGACAGCTCCGCCCCTTGGTGCAGCAGCGCTCGGCGGCCGGTCAGGCCTCGGCGAGTTCGGCGAGTTGCCGAGTGACCGTGCCCCACCCGTCCTGGAAGCCCAGCTCGTCATGCATGTTTCGATCTGTGATGTCTTTGTGCATCGCGGTGGCGGTGTACTCGGTACCGTCCGGGTGATCCGCGAACGTGATGGTGGCCGTCATGAAGGGGTTCAGAGCTGGACGCCATCCGCCGACCAACGCAGTGGTGAACACAATGCGTTCGAGATGGTCTACCGCGAGGAAGCATCCATCGATATGCGGTGAGAAATCACCACCGCTCTCGCGTATCTCGGTCCTGAAGTCGCCGCCGGGTTGCAGGTCGAAAGCCGCCACCTTGCATTCGGCTGGAGCCGGGACCCACCATTTCTCGAACTTTGCGGGCTCGGTCCAGGCGGACCACACTGCGGCCCGCGGTGCTCTGATGATGCGCGAGACCACCAGGTCGCGCTCGGTGTCGATGTATGTGGTCATTGGTTGTGCTCCTCGGATGTGGTGACAAATGCTTCGAGCCGGTCGGTCCGGCCCTCCCAGATGGCGCGCTGCCCCGCGAGCCAGGACTCGGCGACCTCGAATTGCTGCTTCTCGATCACGCACGTGCGAACCCGCCCGGCCTTCTCTGTGCGAATCCAGCCGCTCGCCTCCAGCAGCCGGATGTGTTTCATGAAAGACGGCAGCGCCATGTCGAACGGCCCGGCCAGTTCGCTGATGCTCGCCGGTCCCTGCCCCAGACGGCCCAGCACCGCACGCCGGGTGGGGTCCGCGAGCGCCTGGAAAACGCCGTTCAACTCTTGCTGATACTGAGCCATAAGGAAAAGTATCAAGAGCTGACACTTACCGCAAGGGCTAAGTATTTAAGCTCAGCGGCGGGACGGCTCGCCGGTTCCAGTCACCGTGGTGAGGATGAATACAGAATCCTCGGAGGCAGCGACACTGTGCCGATGATGACTGAGACCGCGCAGCTCCCCCGATCGGAGCGTCACCTGATCGTCACCCGCAATCACGGTGACCGCACCGGACAGCACAAGGACACTCGCCGCCGGAGGCGAATTGTGCTCGCCCAATTCCGAACCCGCGACCATCGCGATCAAGGTCTGCCTCAGCGGGCCATCGTGGACGAGGATGTCGGCGCTCCGACCGTGCGGGTCATCATGTGCGAGCCGCAGATGCTTCACCGCCAGATCGTCGAGGTTGGAATCGGTGTCGACCATTACTGGCATTCCCTTTCCGTCGGTCCCCGCGATACGCCAACGCTAACGCCTTTCCCCGTCCCAGGGTCGCGCTCGGCGACAATGGGCAGATGACAGCAGACGACCTACACCCGGTGGTGATCATCGACGCGGCCAACGTCGTCGGATCCCGGCCAGATGGCTGGTGGCGCGATCGTCGCGGAGCGAACGAGCGTCTGCGGGACTCGCTCGAGTCGCTGTGCGAGCACGGTTTCAGTGGTGTCGACCCACCGATTCGGGTCATTCTGGTGGTCGAAGGCCAAGCGGCCGGAATCACCTCCACTCCCACGGTCGAGGTGGAAAGCGCCCCGGGTTCGGGCGACGACCACATCGTCGAACTCGTCGCCGCGCACACCCACTGCGCAACCTGGGTGGTCACCGCAGACCGGGAATTGCGCGCACGTGTGCAGTCTCTCGGCGCACAGGTGACGGGACCAGGGGCAGTGCGCGACGACAAGGATCGCTAGCCCCGCCGGGAATTGATAGCACCCGACTCATGTTGATTGAGTCGTACGCACTCAACTCTTCACAGGAGGCTTTCCCGAATGGCAGCATTCTTCGGGCCCGACGGCCCGCGGCGCATCGACATCAGTCGTCTGATGAGCAAGTCCACCCAGGACCTCATCGCCGAGGCGGCGCAGTTCGCAGCCGGTCGCGGCGACGCGGAGCTCGATGCACTGCATGTTCTGCACGTCATGGCCGAGCATGACCCGACGCGCGGCTTGATGCAGCGGGCCGGCGCCGACCCCGCAGCGGTGGCTGCGGCCGTCGAGCAACGTCTCCCCGGCGGGAGTCCGTCCGCAGGGATCGGCACCACCACCCTGAGCGCCGCGGTCCGTACCGCGGTCTTCGAAGCGCATCAGCTCGCGCAGGCACTGGGCTCGACCTACATCGATCCCGAGCACCTGTTCGTCGCCCTCGCAGGCGATCGGGATCGGTCGGCAGGCCGCCTGTTGGCCGCTGCCGGACTGACCCCCGAACGTCTGCAGACCGCGCTGCAGGGTGGTTCATCAGACGAGGTCTCCCCCAGCGAGACCCCCAACCTGGACAAGTACGGTTTCGACCTCACCGAACGCGCTCGCACCGGCGGAGTCGACCCCGTGATCGGCCGCGCCGACGAGATCGCGCAGACCATCGAGATCCTCTCCCGGCGGACCAAGAACAACCCGGTCCTGGTAGGAGAAGCAGGTGTCGGCAAGACCGCCATCGTCGAAGGTCTCGCTCAGCGGATCGTCGACGGTGAGGTACCGGAACGTCTTTCGGGCAAACGCATCGTGCAACTCGACCTGTCGAGCATGGTGTCGGGAACCCGCTACCGCGGTGACTTCGAGGAACGCCTCAACGGCGTGATCGATGAGATCGTCGCGCATTCGGACGAACTGATCGTCTTCATCGACGAGGTGCACACCATCGCAGGGGCAGGTGCCGGTGCCGAAGGGTCCATGGACGCCTCGAACATCCTCAAGCCGAAGCTCGCTCGCGGCGAACTGCACATCGTCGGCGCGACCACGCTCGACGAATACCGCAAGAACATCGAGAAGGATCCAGCTCTCGAGCGGCGATTCCAGCCGGTGACGGTCCCCGAGCCGAGCGTCGACGACGCGGTCGCGATCCTGACCGGCCTGCGCGGCCGTTACGAGGAGCACCACGGCGTCCGATACACCGACGAGGCAATCACTGCCGCCGTCGAGTTGTCGTCGCGCTACATCGGCGACCGGTTCTTGCCGGACAAGGCGATCGACCTCATCGACCAGGCCGGTGCACGCATGCAACTGGCTTCCCCCGGCAACGATATCGAGGCCTTGCAGAAGAAGCTGGCCGCACTCGAGACCGCTAAGGAAGAGGCTGTCGCTCAAGAGGATTACGAGAAGGCATCGGCGTTGCGTGACGAGACCGCGCAGGTTCAGGCCCGTCTCGACGGAAGTCCGGACGCGCCTGTGTCCACACCCGAGGTCACTGCCGATCACATCGCTGACGTCGTCTCCCGTGCAACCGGGATACCTGCAAGTCAGATGACCCAACAGGAGAAGGAGCGCCTCCGCCGACTCGAAGACGAGCTGCACCAGCGTGTCGTCGGCCAGGATGATGCGGTCAAGGCCATCGCTCGCGCGGTGCGCCGGAGCCGTACCGGTATGAGCGATCCGGACCGTCCCGTCGGCAGCTTCCTGTTCCTCGGACCCACCGGTGTGGGAAAGACCGAACTGGCAAAGGCTTTGGCGACGTCGCTGTTCGGCGACGAGAAGAAGCTGCTGCGACTGGATATGAGCGAGTTCGGCGAACGGCATACGGTGAGCCGCCTCATCGGGGCGCCTCCCGGCTACGTCGGCTACGGCGAAGCGGGTCAGCTCACCGAACAGGTTCGGCGCAACCCGTACTCGGTCATCTTGCTGGACGAGATCGAGAAGGCCCACCCGGATGTGTTCAACACGTTGCTCCAGGTTCTCGACGACGGCCGGTTGACAGATGGACAGGGTCGAACGGTCGACTTCAAGAACACCGTGCTGATCATGACCAGCAACTTGGGATCGGACATCATCTCGAGCAAGTCGGGTGGCCTCGGTTTCAACTCGGGTGACACCGGGGCGGCCGAGAAGCCGATGCGCGAGAAGGTCATGGGGCGGCTGCGCGAGTCGATGCGGCCCGAGTTCTTGAACCGCATCGACGAGATCGTGATCTTCCGCAAGCTCGACACCGTCCAGCTGCACGAGATCACCGATCTACTCCTGGCCGACAGCCGCAAGCGGCTCGGCGCCAAGGGTATCGAGATCGAGTTCAGCTCTGCTGCGGTGGACTGGATCGCTGAACACGGACACCAGCCCGAGTTCGGCGCCCGGCCGTTGCGGCGGTCGATCCAGCGGGTGGTCGACGATCGCATCGCCGACCTGTTGCTCGACGAGGTCTTGACCGAGGGCGGCAAGGTGTCGGTGAGCGTCACCGATGACGAGCTCGACCTGATCATCGCCTGACGAGATGCACTCCAGATCCCCGGCTCGGGTTCCGAGCCGGGGATCTCGGCGTGTGGCGCCGTTCCGGGTTCGAATGATTTCCGACAATTGTCGAGAGTTTTGCCTACGGTTGTACCTACCTTGAAGTCGGGTGCGAGCAGTAGTTTCGAAGGGTCATCCGAACACCACCGATATGCGCTGAGGTGAACTGCAGAATGCCTTACATCACTACTTCTGACGGAACAGAGATCTACTACACCGAGCAGGGTTCAGGACAGCCCGTCCTTCTGAGCCACGGCTGGCCACTGTCGTCCGACGCCTGGCAGACCGAACTCAAGATCCTCGCCGACGCAGGCTACCGGGCAATCGCCCACGATCGCCGCGGACACGGCCGCTCGTCGAAGACGTACGACGGCAACAACATGGACACTTACGCCAAAGATCTGTCCGAATTGGTCGAGGCACTGGATTTGAAAGACCTTGTGGTGATCGGACACTCGACCGGAGGCGGCGAGGTCGTGCGGTATGCGGCGCAGTACGGCAAGGGCCGTGTCGTCAAAGTCATCACCGCCGGCGCAGTGCCACCGGTGATGGTGAAGTCGGAGACCAACCCCGAAGGCACCCCGATCGAAGCCTTCGACGGCATCAGGGCGGGTGTGCTCGGCGACCGCTCGCAGTTCTACCAAGACCTGACGGAGCCGTTCTTCGGTGCCAACCGCGAAGGATCACAGGTCTCGCAGGGCGCGAAGGACGACTTCTGGCGTCAGGGCATGCTCGTCAACTTGGCGGCGGCCTACGACTGTGTGAAGGCGTTCTCCGAGACCGACTTCACCGAAGACCTCAAAGCGCTCGACGTTCCGATCTTCATCGCTCACGGCGACGACGACCAGATCGTTCCGATCGACGCGGCGGCGAAGAAGTCGATCGACCTCGTCAAGGACGGCACTCTCAAGGTCTATTCCGGAGCGCCCCATGGCATCTTCGGCGCGTACCAGCAAGAACTCGACAAAGACATCCTCGAGTTCATCAAGAAGTGACCCACGTCGTCCGGGTCCGGCTACGCTCGCGCCGGGCCCGGATGACGCGCACGTCCCTCCGCGATCGTGGAGTTTCAGGCTGGGGTTGCTCTGTCAGGCCGTGGGCCGTTCGCGACGGCCTCCAGAGCAGCTTCGGGGCTGTTAGCTGTCGTCCGGCGCCGTGGAAGGGCACGACCTGCAGGTTCCGACGTCGGCGCCCAGCTGTGAGGGACGGGTCAGAGGCGAAGTGCGAGGTCGACGACGACCGGCGAGTGGTCACTGGCCGGGACCGCGCCTTTGGGAGTATCGAGCTTCTGAGGATTCTCGGCGGCGAAGTGGTCGGAGACGTACACCCGATCGCTGTTCGGTGGCGCCCCCGCGGTCGCCTCGGTCAGTCCAGCTGCAGCGAAAACCTCGCGCTCTCTGACGAATTCGGCTGAACCGTCGCGCACGTTGAAGTCGGCACCGAAGATCGTCGGGCCCATCCACGTCTCCAGGGTCGCGACGATCGGGTCCACTTGGCGACGCGGCTCGTCGATGCCGTGATGCGGTGGACTGAAATGTCCCGACAACACCCTGATCGAGTTGTGGCCCGCGGTGCGGATCATCACGTCGGTAGCGACCCGAGGCTGGTACTCGGTGACACCACCGAAGGGCAGTTTGCTGTGGCCGAGTTTGGACGTGACCACGCCAGCCCACGCATCGATGGTTGCCCGCAGTCGCCGGGCCGAGTCGTCACCGAGCGCGTCACCGATTCGCAGACTTCGTGCGTCGGTGATCAGGTTCCCGTTGAACGTCAAGATACCGGTCCCCTCGCGACGTCCGGTGCCCTTGTCGATCGCCGGAGACATCACGGCACCGTCTGCGTGCAGACGTTTCGCGAGTTGACGGAGAGTGTCTGTGTAGTTCGACCGCGTGGCGAAATGGTCGAGCTCCTGGAGCAGCACGATGTCCGGATTCTGCTGCTTGATCGTGTTGGCGAGATGCGCCAAAGTCGCTGGCGTGGCAAAGAATTTGCCTGGGCCACCCATACCGCCGTGGACGTTGAACTCCATGACGCGCAACCGCTCATCGGCCACCGGTCGTGACACCGTGGACGTCGGCACGACAGTGCCGGCCCCGGTGAGACCTCGCAAGTAGCCGCCTGCCAGACCTGCGGCCGCACCCACCAGGGCACCTGATCCCTCGCCGACGCGGGTGAGGCCACCGACGACAGCGCCCAGCGCGGTGCCGGCTGCAACGGGCGCTGCGTAGGTTCGCACGAGCGTGCCCACCTGATCGATTCCCGCGGGCTGATGAGTCGGCGCGTCCAACGCAGGCAGTCGCGGCCCGTTGGCAATGGGCGCACGCGAGACCGTGTGGACGTTGCTGTCGACCGACATTCCCATCGATTGCTCCTAGTCGTCGCGATCCCGCCATCCGGCGAGCACTGCGTGCACCTGTTCCGCCCCGTACACGCGATTCGGTGGCGCGGGTACATCGTCAGGGTAGAGCAGAAATGGCGTGCTCTGGGGTCCACCCATACCGCCGTGCGACCCGACCTGCTCTTCGAACGCAGCCACCTCGTCCGTCTCCGGCCAGTAGGCACCGCCGACCATGATATCGGCGACATTGTCGAATGAGTCTGTCCTGCGAATCTTTTCGAGAGCATCGGATCCGAAGGATGCGAGTGGGTCGACACCCTCGACCGCACCGGTGTCGACGTCTACAGAACCATCGGCACCGAGAACCACCGACCCACCCGTCGACCGAGCGAGTAACACGAATCCGATGCCGGGATGGACCCGCAAGGCCTCCACCAGACCGGGGTATTCGGCAGCAACCGTCTCGACGGTGGCGCGGTGCGGTATGCGTGGAAAGCTGATCAAGCCCAGGTTTCCCGATCCCAGGACGATCGGAACTCCCTCAGGTGTGGCCGGCTCCTCGCCCGCCTTCGGCGGGCGCACGCTTGCTGCCGCGTACTCGATCCCTTCGGCCCCCGGTCGGGAGTCCGTGACCGGCGCGAGCTCCTCGGTACCGCACAACCGCAAGACAAGTTGCTCGAGACTTTCGCCATACCGCTGCAGAAACGTCGCACCCTGACTTTGACCGTGATCGGACAGCACCACGACGCGGTACGAACGGTCGGCCTGTTCGATCACCTTCAGCAGCATCGCGATGACCTCATCGATCTTGGTCAGCACCGACAGCGTTTCCGGTCGGGAGATCCCGGAGTGATGCGAGACCTCGTCGTAGCCGATCAGGTCGACGTAGATGATGCTCCGGCCCTGGATGAGGTCGCGGACGACCGCCGCCGCCGTGACGTCGGTTGCCAGCACATTCGCGAATGCCCGTACCAGCGGGTAGGAACCGCCGCGGGGCACCCTCGGCCGGACGTCGGCGCGGCGCTGGCGCCATGCCTGCCTCAGTTCCCGCTGCACTTCGGCGATCATCCGGATCAGGGTGCGCAACGTGCTCGATGGATCGGCAAAGTAGGACGAGTACCCCGCACCGCCGCCGAGCCGCGCGCCACGCATCCGGCTCACGACGAGCACATTGTCCTCGGCGCCACCGGTGAACAGATTGCCCCGACTCGCGCCATCGGCGGACAAAAGTCCGGGGATCTCGGCGCGTTCGATTTCTCGATCCTCGTTGGCGCGCGGGTTGCTGAAGACCGCGATCTTCCCGGATGTCTTGTCGTACCACCGAAATGCGGGCACGTTGTGGTTCGAACCATGCAGGATGCCGAGCTGGCTGGCACCTGTCTGGCTACTCCAGTCGGTATGCCACGGAATCAACGAGTGCGTGTTGCGGACCATCGCCGCGAGACCGGGGGTGACACCATCGGCGATCGCGCGCCGCAACACATCGTGGCCCAAGCCATCGATCTGGATACACAGTAGTCCGGGTGTTGCCGCCGAACCACCGGGATTGCGACGGAATCGGAGTCGTTGCCTGCGTACCTGCATCAGGCGGTAGGAGGTGTCGGATCGCGACGCGACCGCGCCTCCGACAAAGGAACTGAACAGCGACAGCAGCGCCGCCATCACCACGGCGTCCCAGGATTTGTCGACCGACGCCATCGGGATGATGTGCAGCGTCAACCACATGATCGCGCCGCTGGCGAAGAAGACCAGCAAGAAGAGCACCGCCGGACCCACCCATGACATCAGCCGCACGATCACCGGCCACAACACCGCGCTGAGTACACCGAAGACCAGAGCGACCACCAGCGCGGACGGCAGGGTCGACAGACTCGGGATACCGATGTTGATCGAGTCGAGAGAGATCCCGTCGAACACGGTATCGAGCACGAGGATCGCCACAGCGGACGAGAGCCACAACACCACGAACTCGATGAACAACCGAATGACTTTGGTTGTGGTGCGCATCGCACCCCTTTCGCTGATCTCTGGAATCGTAGTGCCCATGGCCGCCATACCCAGGGACAACGACGCAAACGGCACCCCTGCGCGGCCCACGGTTCGCTGGCTCGGACATGCGAGCGTTCTGATCAGAGATCGTGGAACCGTGGTGCTCACCGACCCAGTCCTCACCTCGCGGGTCGCGCATCTACGGCGCCGGCGTGGGCCGAACCCCTCAGGCGGAGAAGTACACACATCCGACGCGGTCCTGCTTTCGCACCTGCACGCCGACCACACGCATCTACGGTCGCTGCATCTGCTGTCCCACGACGTGCCGATCGTGGTCCCCGCCGGGGCACCCGATGTACTCCCATCGCTGCGTGGCGTCGGCGACCGGCTCATCGAGGTGCGCGCGGGCGATGAGGTGCCCGTCGGCAATGTGACGATCCGCGCTGTACCTGCCGACCACGACGGTCGGCGGTGGCGTCGCGGCCCCGCCACCACCTCCGCCTTGGGCTACGTGATCACCGGTGATCGGCGCACCTACTTCGCCGGCGACACCGACCTGTACCCCGCTTTGGGCGACTGGGTTTCCGGCATCGACCTCGCGCTGCTACCTGTGGGCGGCTGGGGCCCCACTCTCGGTGTCGGACATATGGATCCGGCGCGTGCTGTGCGTGCAGCGCAGGAGGTGTCCGCGCGCCACGTGGTTCCGATTCATTTCGGAACGCTATGGCCGATAGGGCTCGGCCTGATCAAGCCCGATCGATTCTTCGGCCCCGGCGGGGAGTTCGTCACTCTCGCCGGCCGGGCCGGAGTGCGCGCCACCGAGATCGCACCCGGTGACGCGCTTGACATGTGAGCTACTTGCCAAACCCGGCGTCGCGCAATGCCTGTGCAAGGGAGCCGTTCGCAGCGGGCGCTGCGGCCGGTTTGCGTCCGGAGTTGTTGTCGCGCCGGGATTGATTGCGCTGGTTCGGTTGGTTGCGGCCTTCGGGGCGTTTACCCGGACGCTGGCCTGAATTGTTCGACCGCTGTTCTGGTTTGGGCTTACCCGCACCGGGTTCGTCATCGAGTCGCAGTGACAGACCGATTCGCTGCCGGTCGACGTCGACCTCCATCACCTTGACCCGGACAACCTGCCCTGACTTCACCACCTCATGTGGGTCGGACACGAACTTGTTGGCCATGGCAGAGACATGCACCAGCCCGTCCTGGTGGACGCCGACATCCACGAATGCGCCGAAAGCGGCGACGTTCGTGACCACACCCTCGAGCACCATGCCGGGCTTGAGGTCAGCGACCTTCTCGACACCCGCGGCGAAGGTGGCAGTGGCAAACGCCGGCCGCGGGTCGCGGCCCGGCTTCTCCAGCTCGGCGAGGATGTCGGTGACCGTGGGAACACCGAAGCGGTCGTCGGCGAACTCGGCCGGCCGCAGCGTGCGCAGCGTCCGCTCATTGCCGATCAGTTCGGCCAGCGACACCCCCGACCGGTCGAGGATCTTTCGGACCACCGGATAGGCCTCCGGGTGCACGCCGGAGGCGTCCAGCGGGTCGTCGCCTTCTCGGATGCGCAGGAAGCCTGCGCACTGCTCGAATGCCTTGGGTCCCAGGCGCGGAACCTTCAGGAGGGCTTTGCGGCTCTTGAAGGGTCCGGTGCTGTCGCGATGCGCCACGATGGCTTCGGCCAGGGTCGTCGTCACCCCGGAGACCCGGGCCAGCAACGGGACGGACGCGGTGTTGAGGTCGACGCCGACCGCGTTCACCGCGTCTTCGACCACCGCGTCCAGGCTGCGCGCCAGCACGCCCGGCGTCACGTCGTGCTGATACTGACCGACACCGATCGACTTCGGTTCGATCTTGACGAGTTCGGCCAGGGGATCCTGGAGGCGACGGGCGATGGAGACCGCGCCGCGCAGCGAGACATCCATGTCCGGGAACTCGCGCGAGGCGTATTCCGACGCCGAGTACACCGACGCGCCGGCCTCGCTGACCATTGCTTTGGTGAGGGTGCCACCGGACTTCTGGACGTCGGCGATCAGTTCGGTCGCCAGGGCATCGGTCTCTCGGGAGGCGGTGCCGTTCCCGACTGCGATCAACTCGATGCCGTGGCGGGCAACGAGAGCGCCGAGGGTCGCGCGTGCGGCGTCCCATTGCTTCTGTGGCTGATGCGGGTAGATCACCGCGGTGTCGAGAACCTTGCCGGTGCCATCGACCACCGCCACCTTCACACCCGTGCGGAAACCCGGGTCGAGGCCGAGGGTGGTGCGGGCCCCAGCGGGAGCGGCCAGCAGCAGGTCGCCGAGGTTCTCGGCGAACACCGCCACCGCGTCGTCTTCGGCGCGACGGCGCAGACGCACACGTGCATCCAGCGTTGCCGTGATCATCAGTTTTGCTCGCCATGCCAACCGGGCGGTGCCCAGCAGCCAGGGGGTGGTCGGACCGGCCTGCGTGGTGTCGACACCGAGGGTCGCCGCCACCATCGCCTGGTAGGCCTCGTCTTCGCCTCCGTCGAGACTCAGCGAGAGGATTTCTTCCTTCTCGCCGCGCATCACGGCAAGAACGCGATGGGATGGCATCTTCTCCAGCGGTTCGGAGAAGTCGAAGTAGTCACGGAACTTTTGCGCGGCAGCACTTTTCCCGACCTCTTCGGTGCGCGGTTGGGTTCGCAAGGCACCCTCGGCCCAGAACTTCTCGCGGACGGCACCGACCAGCTCGGCATCTTCCGACACCCGCTCGATCAGGATGTGGCGCGCACCCTCGAGTGCCTTGTCCACATCCGGGACCTCGCCGGCGACGTATTCGGCTGCCACCTCGTCGGGAACCAGCGACGGGTCGGCGAGGAGCCGGTCCGCGAGCGGCTCGAGACCGTTCTCCCGGGCGATCTGTGCCTTGGTCCGGCGCTTGGGCTTGTACGGCAGGTAGATGTCCTCGACCCGCGACTTGGTCTCCGCAGCGTTCAGCGCGGCCTTCAGCTCATCGGTGAGCTTGCCCTGCTCCTCGATGGACGCCAGGACCGCAGTGCGACGCTCGTCGAGTTCGCGCAGATAGCGAAGGCGCTCGTCGAGCAACCGCAGCTGAGCGTCATCGAGGCTGCCGGTGACCTCCTTGCGATACCGCGCGATGAACGGCACCGTCGACCCCTCGTCGAGTAGTCGAACAGCGGCCGCCACCTGCGATTCTGCGACAGACAGTTCCTCGGCGATACGGGCATTCACGGACTTCACAGCTGCGATCGAATTCACCCGGTGAACCCTACCGAAGCATCGCGGCCGGATAGATAGAGGCGCCACGAAGGGCTCCCAACCAGTTTGATGGGGTTGACTCAAGCACGTCGTCTTGGCAGTCGCAAACAACGGCGAGCCGTCTAGTTTAGTCCGGCGCGCCAACCAAAGTCGGACCCTTCAGCCCGGTACCTTGCTCTTCATACTCGATCCGACTCGGGGTGACCGAACTTACGAAGGAAAAACTTGCAAGAATTAAAGTTCACGACACTTGACCTGGCGACGGCCGCAAAAGTCTCAACGTCGACCCCGCTCGAACACTTTCCCAAGCTAATCTCTGATCGGTGCCTGGAAAACGCTCAACAGGAGCTTGTCGACAACATCACGAAGAACCACAAAAGTGGACTAGGCGTTTCCACGGAAACCATCGCCATGCCAAAGGGAAGATTCGGCACTCGCCCCGTAGACGTTATATCAATTGGAGCGCGAGCCACATACACGGCCTTGGTAAATCAAATTGGCCCAACACTGCCCGAGGAGTCCCGTGCAACGGGCTGGCAGAACCATCGTTCATTTGGTACCGAAGGTGAACACGAGTACATTGTCGATTTGGATGTCGCGTCGTGCTACGAATATATAGATCATGCCATTCTTCAGGATGAGTTAATGCTACGATCCTCAGATCGAGCCCTTAGCACCGCAATCGTTGATCTACTCGGACAGTTCTTTAGCAGGCCTCGCGGATTGCCCCAGATGCTGCACTCAAGCGACAGACTCGCGGACACTTACTTGAGCATTATCGACCGATCATTGTTACGCAGGGAACTCTCTCACAATCGTTTCGCCGACGATATAAAGATCGCTTCACGCGACTGGGAGTCAGCCAATGACATAATTGAGGATTACGCTAGTCAACTTCGGAAAATTGGGTTGATTTTATCTTCAGAAAAGACAAAGATCTCCAAGAGGGAGACTCTGATTCGTGCACGATCAGACGAAGACGAGTTCTTCCTAAAGTATATGAATGCAATTGACAGCCAAATGACTGTCGTTCAGTTTTTCGCAAGCGGGCCGTACGGGGACGACTCAGAGGACGAACTCAACGATGATGATTCGAGCCATACGCACGAGGATGTAAGTGTTGTTGACAACGTTCGCACGGCCGCGCGCAACATTCTCAGTGACATTAAGCGATCATGGACGACAGAAAACGGAATCTCTCCCGTTCAACGCAGTTCCTTGGGCACTTCACTCCGATTGTTGGAATCGGACAATGACGCGGTACCCGCTGAACTCCTGCAATTTGTAGCCTCCAGGGACCGAAGGTCCCTGGAGAACATCTGCAATTACGCGATCAATCGCGCCACTGACACTTCCGGCAATCTCGATACCGCAGACGCACAGTGGGACCGGTTCAATGCGCTCAGTTCGGTGTCACGACAAAGCCCATGGGCGAAACTATGGCTACTGGCTACTTTCCAAGCCCTACCTGATGCAGATTCTAACTCGGTTGATGAAGCATGTCGCTGGGTTTCTGGACAACTCGAAGACAGTCATGAGATTGTCCGCGCCGAAGCCGCATGGTCGCTAGCGAAGAAATCTCTCCTGACCGACGACACTTTTACCCGCGTCTTCGCAACCTCATCGCCATTAACGCAACCCGGGCTAGTCGCCGCAGCCGTGAAACAAGGCAGCCTCCCGAAATCTACTCTAAACCAATTAAAGCAAGACCAACTTGGTAAGGCAGCGGCGGCATGGGCCGAAAAATAGAACCACGACAGCTGTCCGAATCTGGCGAGCGTTGCATTTTGTCCCTGAACGCACTACTCGGATACGCGCTTCCACCGCAGCAGCTCTTGATAAGCGGCCTCGCTCCGGTCGAGGCACATGTCTCGCGGATGGTTGGCCGTCTTATAGACGAAAGTCCGATTAGGGGTAACATTTTTGCAGAATCGATGATCAACACGTTAGCTGACGACTTCGTAGACAATTGGGACCAACGAATGAGTTGGTTAAGCAAAGGGTTTGGCGTCTCCATAACCGGCGAACATACGTATCAGAAACTTCAGCGAGTCAATGCAGCAAGAAATGCAATAATTCACAATGAAGGCAGCCTGACAGATAGGCAACTCGGCAAGCTAAATCAGCTAATCCAACTACGAAAGAACCTAAAAGCAGACCTCGACATAGTATGCTCCGGACGGAAACTGGTTTTTTCACCGACGACGGGAGACCTTGCTATATCCATCCTTAGAGATTTCACAGTGCATCTAGATGCACTCGTCATCGCGAAATATCCCGCAGCAAGAAGGATGTAGCATAAATTAAAGTCTCGGTTTAGCGCGAGATAGAAACCGCCAGTACGCTGAAATCAACATTCAGATCAACGTCGACCTCAGACCCATCGGCGAGCCGCACTTCGACGTCGAACGCATGGCCCGGGTCGTCGCTGCGTTCTGCATCGGTCACCGTTCCGCCGCCGGCAGCTGCGATCGCGGCGTCGGAGGCCCGCTGGAGTTCTTCGCCGACGAGATCGTCGGGGTCCACCGGAGCGGCGACCGGCGGTGCGGTGGTGGGCGCCACGGGAGGCGCGGTCTGCTCGCCGTTCGTCGGCGCAGCATCGTCGTCATCGCGGTCGACCTTCAACACCTTGAAGCCTTCATCGAGGGTGATCTCGTACTCGACCCCGTCTGAGCCGATGACGTCGAGGTCGTAGGTGGTGATGCCGCCGTCGTCGTCCCTGTCGGCGCTGGTGACCGATCCCCCACCGACCTCGGCGATGGCGGCGCCGGTCGCCCGATCCAGATCGTTGCCGCTCAGGTAATCTGATCCGCCGAAACCGTCCGTCACCGCGTAGGCGATGCCGGTGCCACCGAGAGCCAAGATTGCTGCACTGGCGACTCCGGCGATGACGATGGTCTTCTTGGGCATGTGATGCTCCTTCTCGTTGGGGTAGTGGCATCACCTTCTCGCGCAGTCGCTGAACCCAGCCTGAAACCACCCAGCGTGTAGTTGTCGCGAAACTCACACGGGCGATGCCGCAACAAGTACACGGTCGGCTCTCACATGGGCAGTCTGATCTCGAATCGTGCCCCACCGAGGGCACTGTCGACCACTCGCACCGAACCCTCATGCGCCGCAGCAATTTCGGCGACGATCGCCAGCCCCAGACCCGCGCCACCGGCATCGCGCGCACGTGATTCATCCAGGCGCACAAAGCGTTCGAAGATGCGCTCACGGTCACCCTCCGGCACACCGGCGCCGTCGTCCTCCACGGCAACCAGGGCGACCGGTTCGCGGCCATCCACCACCTGCGTCGAGATCGCGACTTTCTCGCTTGCGTGTCGCACGGCATTGTCGACCAGGTTGCGTATGGCACGTCCGAGCATCGCCTCGTCGCCTCGGACCCGAGCAGCTGTGATCTTCGACCCGTCGACGACCAACTCAGCTGCATCGGCGCGAACACGGCTGACCTCGCGGAGTGCCGCGTCGTCGAGATCAACGTCGCGGACAGTCAGGTGCAGAGTCGCCTCGTCGGCGCGGGCAAGCAGCAGCAAGCTGTCGACCAAGCCACCCATCCGCTCGGACTCGGCCTTCACTGTTGCGGCGAACTCGTCCGGCGAGATCTGGCCGGGATACGACAGTGCGACCTCCGCGTTCTGACGCAACGAGCTGATGGGCGAACGCAATTCGTGCGATGCGTCCGAGACGAAACGGCGCTGGCGAACCTGCGATGTCTCGAGCCTGCCGAGCATGCCGTTGAGGGTCGAGGCCAACCGGTCGATCTCATCCCCAGAACCCGGGATGCCGACCCGCCGGCTCAGATCAGCGGCGGTGACCTGTTCGGCTTCACGGCGCAACCGCTCGACCGGCCGCAACGCACGTCCGACGACGATCCAGCAGGTCAGCCCGACGAAGACCACAACGACCGGCACCGCGAAGAAGAGCAGGGTTCGCGTGGCATCGACGGCATCGGCACGGGTTTCGTCGTCGACGCCCGCCACCAACACTGTTCCGTCATCGCGTTCTTTCGTCACGATGACCAGCCGGTCACCCTCGTCACCATCGGACTCGACGACCGTCACGGCCGCGGGGTCTTCGAGGTCGGCGGTCACGAGCGGCGCAGCCCCCTCGAGTTCATCGGTCGCGCCGACGACCCGGCCTGCTGAGATCAACTGCGCGTATCCGTCGATGTCGGCCAACGCTGCTGCGGCCCGCGTCGACCCGCCCGCTTGTTCGACGATCGTCTCGTAGCGAGAAGCCTCACTGTCGGCGGCTGATTCGGCGGAGTCGCGCAGCGTGGCAGAGAGGATCATGACGAAGGCCACTCCCCCGACGACGAGTGCAAGCGCCACGACTGTGGTGGCGATGAGGGTGATGCGAGCGCGCACCGACTTCAGGCGCCGCCGGTTCTTGTCAGGCATCGTCGACCACCCGGTAGCCGGCACCGCGCATTGTCTCGATCGACGACCGACCGAATGGCCGATCAACCTTGTTGCGCAGATGGCGAATATAGACCTCGACGATGTTCGGGTCACCGTCGAAGTCGAAGTCCCATACGGCACCCAGGATTTCCGACTTCGACACCACCGCGCCCTTCTTCGACACCAGGAACTCGAGCACACTGAACTCTCTCGCGGTGAGTTCGATCGCGGTGGCACCGCGGGACACGCGTTTGGCCGCCGGATCTATCGCCAGATCACCCACCGTGAGCACCGTGGGTCGCTCTCCACCGCCCCGACGGATCAGGGCCCGTAGCCTCGCGAGCAGCACCGGAAACGAGAACGGTTTTGTGAGGTAGTCGTCGGCTCCGGTGTCGAGAGCCTCGACCTGGTCGAGGTCACCGTCCTTTGCGGTGAGCATGATGACCGGCGTCCAGTTCTGCGCCGAACGCAACTGCGCGCAGATCTGGTAGCCGTTCATCCCCGGAAGCATGATGTCGAGCACGATCACCGCATAGTCGTTTTCCTGGGCCAGCCACAACCCATCGGTGCCGTTGGTCGCGGTGTCGACCGCGAAGCCCTCTGCCTCCAAACCAGCTGCGATGGCCCGCAGCAGGCCGGCCTCGTCGTCGACCACAAGGACGCGGATACCGATCTCCTTCGAACGTCGGGGCACACAGCTGGGTGTTCCAGCCTAGTGTCCGGTCAGCTCGCTGAATCTCAGCTGAAGGCAGTTCGGGTCAGTCGGTCGTGACCTTCCAAGTGAATCCGTCCGGGTCGGTGAACCGTCCCGCGTACCCACCTTCGACCGCGGAGGCCGGTGCGGAGATCTGGCCTCCCGCCGAGGTTACTGCAGCCAGCAATCCGTCGACTGCCTCGCGGGACAGCTGGCGGCTGACCAACACTGACGTGCCGCCCCCGCTACCCGCATCCGACACACCCGCGTCTTTCGCCAACTCCGAGCGGCGGAGCAGACCGAGCCTCGAGGCGCCCGCGTCGAACTTGAAATCGATGAACTTCTTGCCGTAGTCGCGGTCGACCGTCATTCCCAGCGCGGTATAAAACGACTTGGACGCCTTCGGGTCATCGACGCCCAGGATGCAGACGGTCTCGGTGGGCTTCGGGGGCTCTGCGGCCGGACCGGAGTCCTTCTTCTTGTCAGTGGCGAGCTTCCAGATCGCACCGTCGGGTGCGCGGAAGACTGCGGTGAATCCGCCGAAGAATCCCTTCTTCGCGGGCTTGAGGATCTCCCCGCCCGCTGCGGCAGCAGCAGCGAGCAGAGACTCCACCTCGCTCGGCTGATCGACGATGTAGCTGACGACGAGCCCCTGGAAGTCAGTTACCGCACCCGAGGTCACGGCGGCTTCAAGGGCCAGAACACCCGCACCGTGCAGATCGAGCGACGTGTCCGGCAGCGAGAAAGTCGACGAGTAGAACGAACGTGCATCGTCGATCGTGGGCACAGCAATGGTCAGTACGTCGAGTGACAGCTTCGCGTTGGTCATGCCGAGGACACTATGTACTCCCGGTCGCGCCGCGCTTCTCGATTCCTGACCGGTTGGCCCGTCGAACGTGTAATTGTTGCGAACTCATCCCGGGCGATACTGCAGGACCTGCCCGGTGGGGAAACCTCACATCCGTATGTGCTCGACGACGGCCGCTTGAATCTCAGCTGCGTCAGGACCCAGCCACGCCGACAGGTGCGTGCCGACGTCCACGGTGATGAGTCGCGAGTTCGCAATCGATCCGGCCGCGTGAGCACTCTGCTCGTACGGCACGTCCGCGTCGGTTTTGGCATGGATCAACAGGACCGGAACTCTCACGTCGGTCAGCGGCAGGTCCAGATCCTTGAATTGGCGGAAATCGTTCTCGAAGCCGTCTTTTCGTGGTCCCGTCACGGTGTCGAAGAGTGTCGTCGCGAACTCCCGCTGACTGTCGTCCGCCATGATCTCGGACGTCAGCTGCTTCGCTTGCGAACGGGTGAGATCGCCTTCACCCAACATCAACGTGGAGATGGCGGTAGCCGGCGCTTTCTCGGCCAAGGTGGTGGCAAACCAGGTGCCGAGCCGTCCGAACAGCATCTTCTCTTCCCCGAGTTCGACCCGTCCGCGCAGCGTCCCGGCGGGATCGAACTCGGTGCTTACGGCCGCGACTGCAACGACCGCGGTGATGCGCTCCGGATACAGTGCCGCGAGGGGCGTAGGTCGCGGGTCCTCCACCCGACCAGCAGACCACTGCGAATTGCTCGATGTCCAACTCCGACAACAGTGTTGCCAGCACTACCGCTTGCTGCTCGGGGGTCCGATTGTTCTCCGCGAGTGGAGTATTGAGATACCCCGGTCGTGAGACCGAGACGACACGGTGCCGATCGGCCAGGAACCGGGTCATCAGAGCGCCCAGTTCGCATCCGCCCGGGGAGCCGTGAACGAACAGGACCGGTGACCCGGTGCCGATGTCGAGGTATTCGATGGGGCCTACGGACGTTTGCGCGACGCGACCGGCCGGAAGATCGAAGTGAGCTGTCATCGCGTCGGTCCTCCACAGTCGGGGGGTGATCGTGGAAATGGTAGTGGTCCCGCAATCATGAGGGGCCGAAATAGTGCGTCCCAGGCTTGACCTTGACACAGTGAGAAGGTCAAGACTGGTAGCCAGGAGGTGGTTCCCATCAGCACGCCACACAACGACCAGAACACCCGGTTGCGATCTGCGCTGAGCGCACCGAACTCGTCGATCCGCCTGAGGGCAGCGCTCGCGGCGGGGACGACTCCCGACCCCAGCTTCGTCCAGGTGTTGGTCGAGCGGTGTGCAATTGAACCGGACTTCTTCGTCCGCGACATGCTGACCTGGGCACTGACCCGGCACTCGGTGGAGCTCACCGTTCCGACACTGCTGACCGAACTCCATTCGAACACCCCGCAGGCCCGAAGTCAGTCGCTGCACACCCTGTCGAAAATCGCGGACAAGAACTTGTGGCGGAGTATTCCGAAAAGCCTGCTGCACGACGCCGACGACGAGGTCGCCCGCGCCGCCTGGCGCACAGCCGTTGTCCTGGTCCCACATGACGAGGAAAACGATCTCGCGGGCGAACTGATCACCGAGCTGGGACGTGGAGATCGCGACATGAAGCGCAGTCTGAGTCGCGCGTTGATCGCTCTGAGCGACGCGATATCTCCGCTCTTGAACACCGCGACGACGAGCAACGAACCCGCCATCCGCGCTCACGCGAGGGCCACCGAGCGGCTCCTGGCCGATCCCGAAAGTGAGTTCACCATCACCGCCGACGACGCCAAGCGAATTGTCAATGCAGGCAACGCGATGCAGGACGAGTAGCGGTGCTGATCGGAGAGCTGGCGCGG
Organism: Williamsia sp. 1135; assembly: GCF_002095395.1. GTDB lineage: Bacteria > Actinomycetota > Actinomycetes > Mycobacteriales > Mycobacteriaceae > Williamsia. Next base: position 31,101 of record NZ_MJEI01000098.1, on the reverse strand, counting down.
CGAACGGGCGTCAGCGCGCGCATGCTGCGGCACTACGACTCCCTTGGTCTCGTGAGCCCGCCGGATCGCAGCGACGGTGGATATCGCGAGTACTCGAACGATGACATACTCCGAATCTTTCGAGTCGAAAGCCTTCGGTCGCTGGGGTTGTCCTTGCGCGAGGTCCAACGGGCTCTCGATGACCCGGACTTCACCCCGACCGCATTGGTCGGCGAGCTCGTCGACCAGACCCGCGAAAGACTTGCGCGCGAACAGGAGTTGCTCGAACGGCTTCAACAGGTGAACGACACCGACCCGGGCACCTGGAGCGACGTGCTCGGTCTGATCGAACTCGTGCGTGATCTGGGGTCGGATCGCCCAGCTCGCCGCCAACAGGCAGTATTTTCTGCGACGGAGGACGGTTCTGCGCCTGCCGACGTGCTCGCAGACGCGCTCCTCGTCGAAGTCGTCCCGAACGTCGCAGGCGCACTTGGTTGGTCGCTGGCGAGGCTGGGTAACGACGCCGTCGCTGCGTTGGCGCGCGGACTCGAGTCATCGGACACCGACGTCCGGCGTCGCGCAACTATGGCCATTGCGAAAATTGACGGGCCCGAGGCAACCACGCTCCTTGAACTCGCTCTCGCAGACGACGACATCACCATTCGTAGTCAGGCGGCCATCGAATTGGGTTCGAGAGGTTTGATCCGCGCCGCACCGACCCTCATCGATGCGATCGTCGCGGGTTCGCGCGACGTAGAGGCAGCTGACGCGTTGGGCGCTCTCGCGCAGACTCAGCAAACCGCTGACGAACTGACCGGTGCGCTGCTGGAGGCTCTGGACGAGAGCAGCGAACCCCCGGTGCGTTCTCGCCTGACCCAGGCACTGACGGAGATCCCAGGCGTGGCTGCCCATCTCGCACTGTCGCGACTCATTGATGACGGGGACCTCGCGGTCGCTTATACGGCGAGAGCGGTGCTGAGCAGCCGGAACGCGAGATCCACCCGGAAACACCCCGGCTCGTCAACTAAAGGTTGACGAATCCTTGCCGTCAACCTACGGTTGACGGCATGACGCCCCCCACACCGATCAAGCAGGTTCGCCTCGACGACCTGATCGAAGCCATCACCACTGTCCACACCAATACGCTCGAACAACTGTCGACCGCTGTACTCACTGCGGACCATCTCGGCGATATCGCCGATCACCTGATCGGCCACTTCGTCGATCAAGCGCGACGTTCTGGCGCGTCCTGGACCGACATCGGAGTGAGCATGGGTGTCACCAAGCAGGCGGCGCAAAAGCGCTTTGTAACCAAGGCCGATTCGTCGATACCGGCTCTCGACCCGAGCCAGGGATTCAACCGTTTCACGCTGCGCGCCCGGAACGTCGTTGTCGCCTCACAGGAAGAAGCGCGCTCGGCCGGGCACGCCGAGATCACGACAGGACACCTCACCCTGGGTCTCATCGGCGACCTCGACTCGATGGCCGTTCGGATCATCTCGGGACTCGGCGTAGATCTCGATGAGCTGCGTACCGCAGTGGCAGGCACGTTCCCTGCGCGGGCCACCGACATGCCGGCACTCGTTCCTTTCGACATGGGAGCCAAGAAGGTTCTGGAACTGACTTTTCGCGAAGCCCTGCGTTTGGGCGCCGACAACGCCGGGACCGAACACATCCTGCTTGCCCTGCTGGAGTATGAGAACGGCGAGGGCCCCTTGTCCGCACTCGGGCTGACGAAGGTCGCCGCAGAGGCGCACATGATGACGTCACTACAGGCTCGGTGACTTCGACATGACATAGCAACATCTGCGGAAGTTCATCGGCACTGTGTGGCGTAGGGCACAATACGGTCAACCATGACGTGACGAGCGTCACTACCGGGTGTGCTGAGGGGATAACATGTCGGACGGACACGTGACGATCGTGCAGCTGACGAGGTCGGGTGCGCACGATCGATGGCTCGGTGAGATCACGGACGCAGTGAGGTCGACGCCGTCAGGATCGCACTTACACGTCGTGTTTCCGCCCGAGCACGACTTCTGGGATTTCGTGATCGCGAACCTCGGCGGTTGCTCTGGTGTCACGATGACTTCGCTCCCGAAGATCTACGACTCCGTCTCGGTGTTCAACGCAGCGGCCCTGGCCTTGGCACCATCCGGCCGACCATGGACGTGGTCCAAGCACTGCTCCGGAAGGCGAAGGCCGGCAACCGCTCTGCGCGCCCGCCTCGGCCGACTACAGCCGAGCTGATCCTCCTCACTCCCCCGTTCATCGCACGGCGGAGCGTTCGCCGGCCCGATTCGCCCGTGTTGCTTCGCGCCAGGACGGGGTACACCGGATGAATGCCGGAACTACCTGAGGTCGAGAACGCCAGGCAAGTCGTCGAGAAAGCACTGAACCGGGTCATCGTCGACATCGACGACACCGACACCTTCGAGTGCCGCCCGCATCGCCCGGGCGAGATCGCCCGGGCACTCAAGGGCGGCCAACTCACCGAAGCCTGCCGACGCGGCAAAGCCATGTGGTGCGAAACCGTGACCGCGGACGGGACACCCGGTCCCACTCTCGGGATCCATCTCGGTATGGGCGGGCGAATCATCGTCACCGCGCCGGATGGTGAGCAGACGTCGCGCTATGGCGGTGGTGATCCCCACGTCGGTGAACGCGACACCGACAAGCCCGAGTGGACGCGGTTCGCCATGACGTTCGACGACGGTGGTCAACTTCGCCTCTTCGACAAGCGACGCCTCGGCAGGGTTCGTCTCGAACCGAACATCGACGCCCTCGGCCCCGACGCCGCGGAGATCAGCCGCGACGAGTTCCGACGCCGCATCGGTTCCAGCGGAGCCCCGCTCAAAGCGAGGCTGCTCGATCAAGCTGCCATCGCCGGCATCGGCAATCTGCTCGCCGACGAAGTGTTGTGGCAAAGCGAGCTGTCACCGTCGCGTCGCGCCAAAACCCTGACCACAGACGAACTGGACGAGCTACGGGTGATCCTGCGCCGTGCCATCCGGTCCGCGATCAAGAAGGGTGGCGTCCACACCGGCGAGATCATCCCGTACCGCAAGACGGACGCCACGTGCCCACGATGTGACGCCCCGATGTCGCGTGGAACCGTCGGCGGACGAACGACATGGTGGTGTTCGCGCGAACAGTCGTGATTTTTCGTGCTTCGATGGGGCCAGCGCCAGCAGTGCATGTCGCATTCACGAACTGCCGATAGATCGGAACGACCTTGACAGATTTTGACACTCTGATCGTCGGCGCAGGGATTGCCGGACTGACCGCTGCACGAATCCTTGCGAGCCAGGGCCGGCAGGTCGTCGTCCTGGAGGCACGTGACCGGGTGGGCGGCCGGGTCTGGACGTCGCGCAGCGACGGTGAGGTCGTCGACCAGGGCGCGTCCTGGATTCACGGTGTCGACGGCAACCCTGTCGCCGACGCAGTCGACGCCTTCGGCATGCGGACCGTCGAGTTCACCGTCGGCAGCTACCAACCCGACGGGCGACCGATCGCCTATTACTCCCCCACCGGAACGCGTCTGAGCGACGAGGCCACCGAGCGATTTGTGTCTGATATCTACTCGTTCAATGAGTACTTCGCGACGACCATCGCAACATCGGCACCCCACACTTCCTTCGGCGAGGCGGTGGAAACGACGTTCAGCCAATTGAAGTGGGACGACGACCGGGCGATGCGAGTTCGGGAGTTCCTACGCCACCGGACCGAGGAGCAACTCGGCGTGTGGCTCGACGACCTCGACGCGCACGGTCTCGACGACGATGCGATCGACGGGGACGAAGTCGTGTTCCCCGACGGTTACGACGAACTCGCCACGCATTTGGCCCAGGGACTCGATGTGAGGCTCCAACATGAGGTGACGCGTGTGACGTGGACGCCCGGCGGTGCTACCGCCGACACCCGCCATGGCCCGTTCTCCGCCACCCGAATCGTGGTCACAATCCCGATCGGGGTGCTGAAGTCACCAGGGTTCGTGATCGATCCGCCACTGCCCGAACACCATTCGCAGGCCTTGGACAGGCTCGAGATGAACGCGTTCGAGAAGGTTTTCCTGCGCTTCCCCCACAAGTTCTGGGACGACGACGTCTACGCGATTCGTCAACAGGGTGAGGCCGGTCGATGGTGGCATTCCTGGTACGACGTATCCGACGCGCATGGCTCCCCGACACTGTTGACCTTCGCGGCAGGCCCCTGTGCCCGGGAAACGCGCGCGTGGTCGGACGAGCACATCGCGAACTCCGTCCTCGACGCACTCCGCGGGCTGTACGGCGAGCGTGTCGTCGAACCCGATCGAGTGCACGTCACCCGCTGGCAAGACGACCCGTACTCGCGCGGCTCGTACTCGTACATGACAGTGGGGTCGGACCGAAGCGATCACGATGACCTGTCCATCCCGATCGAGAACGTGCTCTACCTGTCCGGCGAAGCCACCTGGACCGACGATCCATCGACCGTGACCGCTGCCGTGAAATCAGGACATCGAACGGCCGAACAAATCCTGGGACGACCGGTCCCATACGACACGATTTGGGCTGGAGACCGCTCTTAATGGTCGCGTCCCAGCACCACAGACCCAGCAGCTCCAGGCACACCCAGTGTCGCTGCACCTGGGTTTCCCTGGAACGAGTGGGTTTGTGGCCAACTGGCCTTGCGAAACGACAATGGCCAGGTCGATGAAGATCAACCTGGCCATACTGTCGGGCTGACAGGATTTGAACCTGCGACCACTTGACCCCCAGTCAAGCACGCTACCAAACTGCGCCACAGCCCGTTGCGGCTGTTTTCCGGCCGCCGAATGAGATTACCTCAGGCACCACCTGCACCGAAAATCGCCTGGCAGAAGAGCTACTCCAGGTCTTCGATCAGCTTTGCTCGCAACCGGCCGAGCATCGAAACGAGCTCGACCTTTTCTTGCTCGGTGAGCACCGACAAGGTCTTCTGATGGACACTCCACATGAGTTCGTGGCCTTCGGCGAGCACCTTCGATCCCGAGTCCGTCACGTAGTGCCCGATCGACCGGCCCTTGAGCTGCTCGCGACGGATGTATCCGGTTTCCTCGATCCGAGCCGACAACTGGGCGACGGCCTGCGGGGTGGCCAACGTGACGACAGCAAGATCAGCCCCGGTGATACCCGGCTGCCTGGAGATGGCCTTGAGGAGATTGAACTGGGCGAACGTCAAGCCGATCCGGGTGACCAGCGGATCCGCGCGACGCACCGACAGATGGTGGATGTCTTTGACCAGCAAGCCGAACGAGGTGAGATCAGGCGTGGATTCCCCATCGCCGTACGCCTGCGTCATCATCACCTCGCCGATGCCCGAACGTTGCGCGCGTTGACGGCCAATCGCGCAAACACTGCCCCGGAGACTACCGCCACCACCAGCGCCACGGCGGCCGCCACCAGGGCCGTGTTGTGCAGAGCGCTCGTCTGTGCCATGCCGAATGCCTCGGCAACCGGAGATCCCGGCGCGGCACTGTGTGCCAGCGCGCCACCGCGCTGCACGCCGTACTCGTCGAGCAGCGCCGCTCCATCCCGCCGAGCGCCTGTGTCCGCGACCTTCGAGATGTTCTCAGTGGCAGCGGTATTGGCCCACGACACGAGGAGCACACCGAAGACCGCAGGACCCATCGCCCCGCCGAACTGGCGGATCGCGTTGATACCTGCGCTCGCCATACCCGCCTGATGCAGTGGAACGGCGTTCACCGCGGCCGACGTGACGGTCGGCAGCACGATCCCCATGCCGAAGCCAGCGATCGCAAGCCTCCAGCCAACGTCCCAGAGCGACGAGTGCAACTCCATGCCCGAGAGCACGACGAATCCGAGGGCCAACACCACCAGACCGGTCACCAGCACGACGCCCGTTCCCAGTCGGTGGATCAGCACTCCGGCTAGTTGAGAGCCGATGGCGCAAGCGACGAACAAGAAGACCAGCCGCCCGGCCATCATGAGGGCGTCGAGATGTTGTGCGCCTCCCAGGAAGATCGACAGCAGGAACACCAGACCCAGGTAGGCGAACATCGCGACGGCCGCGGCGCCGGCCGCCACCGCGAATACCGGGTTGGCGAACAGCTTCATGTCGAGCATCGGCGAATCGGTCTGCAGCTCGATCGCGATGAAACCACCCAGCGCGAGTAGCCCGATCACAATTGCGACCCACGAGTGGGGTGACCCGAATCCTCCCGCGCCCCCTTCGATGACCCCGTCCACGATGCCGACGATCGCCACGATGGCCAGTACCTGTCCCGGGAGGTCGGCACGCCGGCCGTGTGCTGCCGACGATTCGCCCATCGCCCACTGCGCCACCAGACCCACGATCAGGGCGAGCGGAATGATGACGACGAATATCCAGTGCCAGCTGGCGACTTGGAGTACCGCGCCGCCGACGAACCCGCCGACCGCCAGCGAGAGCACCATGGTCGCCGCCCACAGACCAATCCACCGGCTGCGCTTGCGGAAGTCGGTCTCCACCGCGCTGATGAGGGCCAGGCTCGACGGGATGATCGCTGCCGCACCGATACCCGAGATCAGCTGGCCGAGCCAGAGCAGATGCAGTGACGAGGAGCCGTCAAGCCATCCGGAAGCAAACGACGTCGTGCCACCGACCGCACACAAGAGCAGACCGGCCTGAAAGATCCGGCGTCGGCCGTACAGATCCCCCAGCACACCGAACGACAGGATGAGCGCCGCCATCGGGATGACGAGCAGAGAGATCACCCACTGCAGGCCGGCGGTGTCGGCCCCTGTCGAGCGGGCGATCGAACTGAGCGACACCGACAGCATCGTGATCGGCGCGAACGCGACAAACAGGCCCGCACAGGCGATCAGCACGGTCCTGAGGACGTTCACCTCGACGTGGTTGCGGCGTGTAGGCGCGATCGCGGAATTTAAACCAGTCATGCTCAAACCTCTCGACGCGTAGTAGCAAGGACTTTATATCAACGTCTTGATTCAATGGTAAGGGCTTGATTCGCATGCGGTTTGGCCTCATGGCCGGTTCGTACGACGACGTCGGCCCCGGTCACTTTCTGACCGGGGCCGACGTCTCGACATCACTACTTCTTGCGTTCGCGTTTCTCGCGCACCCGCACGTTCACCTTGACCGGCGAGCCGTCGAAGTTGAACTCTTCACGCAGTTTGCGTTCCAGGAAGCGGCGATAGCCGGCCTCCAGGAAGCCCGTGGTGAAGAAGACGAACGTAGGCGGGCGCGTTGCGGCCTGCGTCGCGAACAGGACACGCGGCAACCGGCCGCCACGCATCGGCGGCGGGGTCTCGGCGATAACCGCCTTGAGCCAGGTGTTGAGCTGCCCGGTGGACACCCGCTTGTCCCAGGACGCCAGGCTCGTCTCGAGCGCGGGGACGAGCCGCTGCACGGCCCGACCGGTGTGCGCCGAGATGTTCACCTTGCGCGCCCAGGGCACCCGCGAGAGGTCGCGGTCGACCTCTTTCTCGAGCTGCAGTCGGCGGTCCTCATCGACCAGATCCCACTTGTTGAAGGCGATCACCAACGCGCGACCGGCGTCGATGATCATCGTCAGCACGCGCTGGTCCTGCTCGGTGATGGGCTCGGAGGCGTCGATCAGCAACACCGACACCTCGGCCGCTTCAATTGCCGAACGGGTCCGCAGAGACGCATAGAACTCGTGGCCACTCGACTGCTGCACCTTCTTGCGCAGTCCGGCGGTGTCGACGAAGTTCCAGATCTTGCCGCCGAGTTCGACGAGCTCATCGACCGGATCAACGGTGGTGCCCGCAACGTTGTCGACAACGGCGCGGTCTTCACCGGTGAGCTTGTTCATCAGCGAACTCTTGCCGACGTTGGGCTTGCCGACCAGCGACACACGACGCGGGCCACCGGTGAGCGTTGTCTCTCTGGGGGTTTCGGGCAGCGCCTCGAGGATCTTGTCGAGAAGATCGCCGGTACCGCGGCCGTGGGCGGCAGACACCGAGTACGGCTCCCCCAGGCCCAGCGACCACAGCGCGGCGGCTTCGGTTTCGATCCGCTCGTCATCGACCTTGTTGGCCGCGAGCAACACCGGGGTCTTCGAGCGACGCAACACCTTGGCGACCGCTTCGTCGGTGGTGGTGGCACCGACGGTGGCATCGACCACGAGCACGATGGCGTCGGCGGTTTTCATGGCCACCTCGGCCTGCCGTGCCACCGACTGCGCCATACCCTTGGCATCGGGCTCCCAGCCGCCGGTGTCCTGCACCATGAAACGCCTGCCGGCCCATGATGCGTCGTACGAGACGCGGTCGCGGGTCACGCCCGGGATGTCCTCGACGACGGCTTCACGTCGGCCGAGGATGCGGTTCACCAGCGACGACTTACCCACATTGGGCCGTCCGACGATGGCGACGACGGGTACCGCGACTGCGGACCCTTCTTCGCCCAGCTCGGTGAACTCGCTGATATCCCAGTCGGATTCGTCTGTCCACAGACCGTCGTCGCCGACGCCTGCTCCATCAAAACTGTCACTCATGCCTTAACCTCGCTCGAGCTCTCTCCGTGAATGCGGCGACGCGCCAACTCGACCAGCTTGGCGATCACCTCTTCGATGCCCAGGTCGGTGGTGTCGACCTGCACGGCGTCATCGGCCGGTCGCAACGGCGAGGTCGACCTCGTCGAATCCAGATGGTCCCGCCGGATCACGTCCTCGAGCACCGTTGCGTAGTCACTGTCTCTGCCTGCTGCCGTGTTCTGATCGTGCCGCCGCTGGGCGCGGGCCTCGGGCGAGGCGGTCAGGAACACCTTGAGGTCGGCGTCAGGAAACACAACGGTCCCGATGTCGCGGCCTTCGAGCACACTGAGCCCACTCTGGGCCAGGTCACGCTGTGCCTGCACCAACCGGGTGCGGACCGCCGGCACCGCCGACACCGCCGACACCGAGCGGGTGACATCGTCGCCGCGAATCTCGCCGCTCACGTCTTCGCCATCCATCAGCACGATCTGCTTGACCGGGCTGTTCGTCACCGAGATGGTCAGCCCTTCGGTTGCCTTGTCGATCGCTTCGGCGTCGTCCAGCGCCACGCCTGCACGCAAAACGCGTAACGTCGCCACGCGGTACATCGCACCGGTGTCGATGTAGTTGGCGCCCAACGCAGTTGCGACCCGACGCGACACACTCGATTTACCGGTGCCAGCAGGCCCGTCGATCGCGATCACTGCACGGTTCGTCACATTCCCACCGCCTTGTAGAGCGCGCCGATTTCGTCGTTACCCATCACCCGCAGGGTGCCCGGGCGCTGCTCGCCGACGTTCACGGCGCCGATGTCGGTGCGCACCAGGCGGATCACCGGATGGCCCGTTTCATCGAGCATGCGGCGCACGATCCGCTTGCGTCCCTCGTGCAGCGTCAACCGGAGCAGCGAGATGCCTTCGTTCACGTCGAGCAGAGCGAACTTGTCGACCTTTGCCGGTCCGTCGTCGAGCTCGATACCGTCACGCAGGGTGCGGCCCAGGCTGCGGTTGACCTCACCTCGGACCGTCGCCATGTAGGTCTTGGGTACCTCGAACGAGGGATGCATCAACCGGTGCGCGAGCTCGCCGTCGTTGGTGAGCAGGATCAGGCCCTCGGTGTCGGCGTCGAGCCGGCCGACGTGAAAGAGCCTCTGCCCCGCCATGACCCGCTCGGCGACGAGGTCACCGATGCACGGACGACCGAACTCGTCGGCCATCGTCGACTGCCAGCCCTTCGGCTTGTTCAGAGCCAGGTACTGATGTTCTTCGTTGACGACAACCCGAGCGCCATCGACACGCACCACAGCGGTCTCGGGATCGATGCGCAGACCCTGCTCCGTGACGACCTCACCATCGACCTCGACGCGACCGGCCGCGATCAGTTCTTCAGCGCCGCGACGCGATGCGACACCGGACTGCGCCAGCACCTTCTGCAGGCGCGTCCCGCCCTTGACGTAGGTCGCTCCGTCGCCGCCGACGTCGAGCGGGTTCTGGTCGCGCGCGGGTTTGGCGTTGTTGAGCCGAACCTGCCCGCTCTTCACATCGGGAGCCGACTTCGGCTTGCCCTCAGGACCCGGCCCCTTACGGTGCGCTTTACGGAAACGCTCGGTCGCGGCGCCCTTGGTCGGCTTGCCGCCAGTAGGTTTGCCGGTCGGTTTTCCACCGGCGGGCCTGCCGCCGGCAACTGCACCCGGGGATCGATCGCGATCGCCGGTCGGACGACCGCGCTCCCCGCTGGGACGGCCGCGCTCGCCGGTAGGACGACCAGTGCCTTCGCCTCGGCGTTCGCCGCGCTCAGGATGCCGGGGTCCACCACGTTCCTCAGACGATCGTCCACCGCGATCGCGGGACGGTGCCCCACGCCGATCTCCCGCGGGGCGGCCGCCGCGATCTTCTGCGGGCCTGCCACCACGATGTTCGGCTCTGGCGCCTTTGTCCCCATAAGGCTTCCGATCACGATCGCCCGAGGAGTTTCCTTCCTCACGCGATCCGCGCCTCTTACCTTTGTCTTTGCTTCTGTCCGGTCTGCCGTCTCGGCTAGCGGGTGCCATGCTCGTATCCCTAATTCCCGTCGAACAACCGTTCCGCAGCGCGAAATCAGTCGTCGTCGACGGTGATGTTGTGTGTTTTGTTGTTCAAGTCTGACGTGTTACCTGCCAGTTTGGCGAATCGCGGGTCGGCGTTGATCTCATCGCCGAGGGCGTCGATCACGTCGACGTCCGGCAGAAGTGGCGCCAGATCCGGTAGTTCACCCAGAGATGCCAACCCCAGACGTTCCAGAAAAAGTTCCGTGGTGTTGTACGTCACGGCTCCCGAGTCGACATCGGTGCCCGCTTCGCTGATGAGTCCACGGGCCAAGAGGGTTCTGATCACGCCGTCCACGTTCACCCCGCGGACGGCACTGACGCGTGAGCGGGTGACCGGCTGCCGGTAGGCCACGACCGCCAGGGTCTCCAGCGCCGCCCTGGTGAGCTTGGACCGCGCGCCGTCGAGGAGCAGACGCTCGACGTAGGGAGCGAACTCGTTGCGGGTGTAATACCGCCACCCGTCGCCGGCGAAACGCAGGTCGATACCGCTACGCCGGTCGTTCAGTTCAGCGGTCATCTGCCGGAGCATCGCCTCGACCCGCACGGCGCTCTCCTCGAGCGCCTTGGCGAACTGGTCGGTTGTCGCGGGGCTGTCCGTCACCAGCAGCATCGCCTCGAGTGCCGACCGGAGCTCGTCGTCGTCGAGGGTGTCGGTGTCTGTTTCGAACAGCATCTCGGGTTCGACGTCGGTCGCGGTGTCCGGTTCATCCATAGTCATCTGCCTTGTCGATTGTCACTTCGGCCTCGTCACGCTCGCCGGTCCAGCTGACCATCAGGGCGCCGAGGGCCTCGGGCTGTTCGAATGCCACCGCGCGTTCCCGGTACAGCTCGAGCAACGCCAGGAAGCGGGCGACGACACCGAGACCGTTGTCGCATTCGCTCACGAGTTCGGTGAAGCTGACCCACGCACCTGCGCCGGCATTGCGGAGGATCTCGCCGATGCGCAGCGCCTGCTCGGGGACAGACACCGTCGACACGTGCAAGTGCCCGAGTCCGACTTGAGGCACCGGTTTGGGCGTCATCGCCGCGACCGCGACCTCGGCGAACACTCCCGGCGACACTCCGATGGTCACTTCGGGGAGGAGCGACTCGAAACGTTGCTCCAGCGACACTGCCCGCGGATAGCGTTGCAGCGCAGCAGCTTCGAGTTCGGCGAACAACACGGCGACCTGCTTGTAGGCCCGGTACTGCAGCAGTCGCGCAAAGAGCAGGTCGCGGGCTTCGAGTAGTGCGAGATCCTCGTCGTTCTCGACCTCGCCCGAGGGCAGCAACCGCGCGGCCTTGAGGTCGAGCAGGGTCGCCGCGACCACCAAGAACTGCGTCGTCTGATCCAGGTCCATCTCGGCGCCGAGAAGCTTGGTGTAGGCGATGAAGTCGTCGGTGACCTCGTGCAACGCCACCTCGGTCACGTCGAGGCGGTGCTGACCGATGAGGTTCAGCAGCAGATCGAACGGACCCTCGAAGTTCCTCAGCTTGACCTGGAAACCGGTCTTTGCGGGCGGCTCTTCCGCCGATACCTCCACAGATGCGATCGCGGCACGAGGGGCTTCGGTGGTGTCCAGCTCCGGTGGTGAAGTCTCGGTCATCGGCTAGCGGGTACGGAAGATGACTTCGCGGGCGAGGGCCCGATACGCCCTGGCCCCGGCCGACTTCGGCGCCCACGACGTGATGGGTTCACCCGCGACACTGGTCTCGGGGAAACGCACCGTCCTGCTGATCACCGTGTCGTAGACCTTGTCTCCGAACACCTCGACGACTCGGGCCATCACCTCACGCGAGTGCAGGGTGCGGGCGTCGAACATGGTCACGAGGATGCCGCCGAGCTTGAGACGGGGATTGAGGCGGTCGCGGACCTTGTCGATGGTGTCGCTGAGCAGTGCCAGTCCACGCAGGCTGAAGTACTCGCATTCCATCGGGATCACGACCGTGTCCGCGCAGGCGAGGGCGTTGACGGTCAGCAATCCCAGTGAGGGCTGGCAGTCGATCAACACGTAGTCGTAGCGGTCGAGCAAAGGATGCAGAGCGCGGCCGAGGGTGTGTTCGCGGCCCACCTCGTTGACGAGCTGGATCTCCGCCGCCGAGAGGTCGATGTTCGACGGCAGCAGGTCCATGCCGTCGACGCGGGTGCGCATCAACACCTCGTCTGCCGACACCTGCGGCGGGACGAGCATGTTGTGCACTGTCAGATCCAGTTCATGGTGCGGAACGCCCAGGCCCGCCGACAGTGCGCCCTGCGGATCGAGATCCACGAGCAACACGCGGCGTCCGCACTCGGCCAACGCGGCTCCGAGGTTGATGGTCGACGTCGTCTTACCGACGCCACCCTTCTGATTGCAGATGGCGACGACCGTCGCCGGACCGTGCCGGTCGAGCGGAGTCGGCTCGGGTACCTCGCGCAGCGGCCGCCCTGTCGGGCCGAGCTCGCCGGGGGTGCCCGGTTTCTCGCGGTCGTGGTCGTCATCGCCACGTTGCGGCGTGGAGATCATCAACTGATTCGCATCACGCCCGGGCCGATGAGGTGGCTGTGGCGTTGTCACCCTTGCGAGCCTAGTGCGTCGGCGTTGCGCGGCTGTGGAGGCTCACCGTCACCAGACGTTCTACCGCGCTCGCGGGTGTGCCAGGGCGTAGACCTCACGCATGGTTCCGACCGTCACCAGGGTGTACACCTGCGTGGTGGTCACCGATGCGTGGCCCAGGAGTTCTTGGACCACACGCACGTCTGCCCCGCCGTCGAGCAGGTGCGTCGCGAAGCTGTGCCGCAGCGTGTGCGGCGAGACCGATTTGTCCAGTCCGGCGCGGGCCGCCGCGTCGACGAGCACCTGCCATGCGCTCTGCCTACTGAGCCGGCCACCCCGGGTGTTGAGGAACAGGGCGGGATTGAACCGCGACACCAGCGCCGGCCGACCCCGGACGAGATACGCGTCGAGAGCTGCGATGGCGGGTCTGCCCACCGGAACGATGCGCTCCTTGCCACCTTTGCCGCGCAGCAAGACCGAGCGTGATTCGGTCTCGATGTCGTCGACGTCGAGGGCGACGGCCTCGGAGATGCGTGCCCCACAGCTGTAGAGCAGTTCGAGCAGTGCGCGATCGCGCAGTGCCCGTGGTCCGTCGGAGACGTCTCCGCCTCCACTCGCGGTGAGGATCGCCAGCACCTCGTCCACCGGAAGACTCTTCGGGAGTCGGCGCGGGGCTTTCGGGGGTGCCACTGCATGGGCGACGTCGGCGACGACGATGCCCTCGGCGGCAGCGAATTTGTGAAAACCTCTCGTGGCCACCAGCGTTCGCGCGATCGAACTGTCCGCCAGTGGTGGGCGGTCGTTGTCCGCATCACCGCGTCGCAGGGCGACCAAGAACTCCCGGATGTCGGATTCGTGCACGTCCGCCAGGGCATCGATCCCCCGCGACTCCAGATACTCCTGGTACCGGCGCAGGTCACGGGCGTAGGACTGCAGGGTGTTGGGAGCCGAACCGCGTTCGACCTCGAGATGATCCAGGTACATCTGCACCTGGTCGGCCAAGGTCATGACGGTCCGGCCGAGCTCATGACCCGGCGTGCCGGCCGGCGAATGCCGTCGGCTTGTCGATCCATGGTGCGTCGACGTCGCGCAACGGGACCGATCCGGATCGGTGCGCGACCAGCGCCAGAACTCCTGCAACCGCGGTGGCGTTGACGATCTCACCGGAGAACACCTTGTGCACCGCGTCTCCGATCGGCATCCAGTGCACGGTCATGTCCGCTTCTTCGTCCTCGCGATCGGGCTGCTCGGCGGCGCTGATCCCCGTCGCCAGATACACCCGTAAGGCCTCATCGGTGAACCCCGGCGAGACGGCGACGTCGACCAACGTGCTCCAGTGTTCGGCCGCCAAACCGGTTTCTTCGACCAACTCACGTTGGGCAGCCTCGACCGGGGCCTCGTCCGGACCACCGTCGAGGAGCCCGGCGGGCAACTCGAGCAGGCGCCGACCGATCGGATGCCGATACTGCAGGACCAGGGCGATCTCGTCCCGTTCATTGACGGCCACGACGGCCACCGCCCCGTGATGCTCGACGACCTCACGGTGAGCGGTTCGTCCGCCGGGCATCGCGACCTCGTCGACCCGCAGCGCGAGAATCGCCCCGTCGTAGCGCACGTCGGTGTCGACGGTCCGGAACTCGTGCGGCTCGTTCAAGCCCCGGCCTCCACGACACCGGCCTCTGCGCCGGTGACGTCGTCGAGGTCGGGATCGGAGTCGTCGTCGCCGTGCACGTTCACCGGCAGCCGTTCGGCCGCCTTGTAGCGCAAGGACGCCCGCACGAATGCACTGAACAACGGATGGGGACGTGTCGGGCGGCTCTTCAGTTCGGGATGCGCCTGGGTTCCCACCAAGAACGGGTGTACCTCCCGCGGATACTCGACGAACTCGACGAGGTGCCCGTCCGGCGAGGTGCCGGAGAAGACCAGACCACTTTCGGCAACCTTGTCGCGGTAGGTGTTGTTGACCTCGAAGCGATGTCGGTGCCGCTCGGAAACATCCACGGAACCATAGGCGCCTGCGACCACGGAACCGCGTTTGAGCTTGGCGGGATAGGCACCGAGCCGCATCGAGCCGCCCAGATCGGCTTCGCCGGCCACTGCCTGCTCCTGATCGGCCATGGTCGAGATCACCGGGAACGGGGTGTCCGGGTCGAACTCCGTCGAACTCGCATTCTCGAGCCCGGCCTGGCGTGCGGCATCGATGACGATGCACTGCAGGCCGAGACACAGTCCGAGGAGCGGTACACCGCGGGTGCGGGCGTACCTGATGGCGCCGACCTTGCCCTCGATGCCGCGAATGCCGAACCCTCCCGGAATGAGGATGCCGTCGGCCTGGGCGAGCACGGCCTGGGCTCCGGCGTCGTCGACGCAGTCGTCCGACTGAACCCACACGAGCTTCACGTGGGCACGATGGGCGAAGCCGCCGGCCCGGATCGCTTCCGTCACCGACAGGTAAGCGTCAGGGAGTTCGACGTACTTGCCGACCAGCGCGATGGTGACCTCTTCGCGCGGTTCATGCACCCGCTTGAGCAGCTCGCCCCACACCGTCCAGTCGACGTCGCGGAACGGCAGTCCGAGCTTGCGGACCACGTACGCGTCGAGTTGCTCCGAATGGAGCACCTTGGGGATGTCGTAGATCGACGGGGCGTCAGGGGTCGAGATGACACCTTCGACCTCGACGTCGCACATCAGCGCGATCTTGTTCTTGAGCGGCTCGGGTACGTCACGATCACAGCGCAGGATCAGGGCATCGGGTTGGATACCGATGTTGCGTAGCGCTGCGACGGAGTGCTGGGTGGGTTTGGTCTTGAGCTCACCCGACGGGGCCAGATAGGGCACCAACGAGACGTGGAGGAAGAACACGTTGTCCCGGCCGACATCGTGCCTGATCTGCCGGGCGGCCTCGATGAACGGCTGCGATTCGATGTCGCCGACCGTGCCACCGATCTCGGTGATCACCACGTCGGGGATCTCACCGTCGGCGTCGGCCTGGCTCATCGCCCGGATTCGATTCTTGATCTCGTCGGTGATGTGCGGGATCACCTGAACGGTGTCGCCGAGGTATTCCCCGCGCCGCTCTTTCGCGATGACCGTCGAATACACCTGGCCCGTGGTGACATTCGCAAATCCGGACAGATCGCGGTCCAGGAAGCGTTCGTAGTGACCGACGTCGAGGTCGGTTTCCGCGCCATCCTCGGTGACGAAGACCTCACCGTGCTGGAACGGGTTCATCGTCCCCGGGTCGACGTTGAGGTAGGGATCGAGCTTTTGCATCGTCACCCGCAGTCCGCGGGAGGTGAGCAACTGGCCGAGGCTGGAGGCCGTCAGACCCTTTCCGAGCGAGGACGCGACGCCCCCGGTGACGAAGATGTGCTTGGTGCCTGATCGCACATGGCGTAATGGTCGCAACGCTTCTCCCGTTCGGCTGGAGACGAAGCCGGTAGAGGAACTCACCACCGGCAACGCAGGCAAGAAAACCTTGCCTACCTACGGGACTCCACGGTAACACCACTGGGCCGAATTCTCGGCCTTGACACGGGCGATCGCTCGTCGGCATCAGCGGAGGCCGACGAGCCATCGGCCTCGGTCAGCTCTCGGGCGCGATCGCGGTGGCACCGGGACCGGTGCCGTACGCGCCTTGCTTGTTGCCCAACTCGTCGGCGAGAGCCAGCACGGTGGTGATCCGACCGGTCGCCTGATCGACGTTGTCCACCGTGGACACCTCCGAGTTCAGCGACGGGTCCGCCCTGACCACAGCGATCGGCGAGGACCCTTCGGCAGATCCGGTCCTTCCGACGAGAACGGTGCCCGCGCCGCGCTCGGAGAACGCTGCCGCGAAACGCGCCACGACCTGACCTCGTGCACCCGAGTCGTCGGCAAACTTGTTGCCGGTCACAATGATCGCCAACTGGGCAGGCTCGATCGCACCGTTGGCGTAGTCGACGAAACCGCCTTGCTTGAGGGCCGCGAGCCCGGCATCTGTGTCGCTCCCGGACACCTGCGGTTCGGCATCTCGAGGTGACAGCTGCAACAGCAGACCCAGCAGATCGCCCGCGCGACCGCCCGAATCGGTCAGTTCGGTGCGCAGCGTACTTCCGGCCGGGATCGACTGATCGATGATCGACCGGATCTTCTCGGCGTTCTGATCACTGACGAACTCGTCGGTGAGCGCGAGTTGCCCGTTGAAGACCGCACCTGATTTGTTCAGGTTGTCCTTGACCGCCGCCACGTCACCTTCATCGGCACCGGGTGTGGTGACGATCAGTACCGGCCGATCGCGCAAGGTGCCCTCGAGCAGACGACCGGCTATCGCGGTGTCGAAGTTGTTGGCGGCGTTGACATTGTTGGTCAGCTGCTGATTCTCGTCACGCAATTCCTGCTCACGCTTGTCCTGGGCATCGCTGGACGATCCGAACGTGTCAGCGACAAATCCGGATCCCAGCACCACACCCACGGCAAGAGCAAGGAAGACCGCGACCAGCGAAATAGCGTGCTGGCGAAGCGAAATCACTACTTATCCGATCCAAGCCCCAGCGGGCTCACTCATTCCAGACCTGCTGGACCCACTCGGTCAGCCGGTTCCACTGGTCGACGATCCACTCGGTGACCTCACCGCCGGCACTCGACATGAGGACCGCGACGATCAGCGCAACCAGGGCGGCCAGGATCAGCAATGCGATGGCCGCTCCCGACACCCGCGAACGATAGAGCGTCGCAACTGCTTTCGAGTCGACGAGCTTGGGTCCGACCTTGAGCCGGGTGAGGAACGTCGACGGGTTCGACTCGCGCAGGCTGCGGTCGAAGAACTCGTCGAGCGACGCGGCGTGTCCCACGGTGACGATCAGAGCGGCTTCGTGATGGTCCACCAAGAGCAGCGCGAGGTCGGCGGCCGAACCGGCCGCCGGGAACGTCATGGCACCGATCCCGAGGTCCTGGATGCGTTCGAGACCGGGAGCGTGACCGTCGGGATCTGCGGGCAGCACAACCTGCGCGCCGGATTTGAGGGTTGCCGACTTCATGCCCTCGGGGTCGCCCACGATCAGGTCTGGCCGGTAGCCCAGATCCATCAGGGTGTCTGCGCCACCGTCGACGCCAACCATGATCGGCTGATATTCCTTGATGAACGGCTTGAGTCGCTTGAGGTCTGCGACATGATCGGCACCGTCGGCCACCACGACCACATGCCGACCGTCGATGCGCACGTCGACATCGGGTACGCCGACACCGTCGATCAGCAGCGGCGATTCGCTGCGGATGAACTCGATGGTGTTGCCGGAGAACGCTTCCAGATGATCGACGAGTCCCGTCTTGGCGTCGATCATGAGGTCGGCGATCTCTCGCTCCCCCAGTTCGGTGCCTTTGGCGAGCCGACGCTCACCGGTGTACAGGCCACCTTCGTCGGCGCGGATCTTGGCGCCGTCCTTGATGCGTTTGAAAACCTCGACACCGACGTCGTCGATCAGTGTGATGCCCGATGCCACCAGCAACTCGGGTCCGAGATTGGGGTACCGCCCGGAGATGGACGGTGAGGCGTTCACCACCACCAGTACGTCGGCGGCGACGAGGGCATCGGCCGTGACCCTGTCGAGGTCGACCTCGTCGAGGATCACGATGTCCCCGGGGCCGACCCGGGACAGGAGTCGTTTGGTGTTCTTGTCGATCCTGGCGATACCGCTGATCCCAGGCAGAGTTTCGGTTGTGCGTGACAGCAGGGCAGGCATCTTCATGCGAGAAACACTGAACCACCACTCGACAGTTTTGGTGGAGGCGCGCCGTAACACACGCCACTTTTGTCACACGAGTAACACCCGTGTCATTCGGTCAGAAGGCAGATTTCTCGTTTTCGGCTGTGCTCAGGAGCTCTTCCGCATGCGCGCGGCCGGTATCGGAATCTCCTAGGCCCGCCAGCATGCGGGCCAGTTCCGCCACCCGCTCATCGCGGTCGAGAACCTCGACCGAGCTCGTCACACGGCTCGACTTGGACGACTTCCCGGAGGACGTCTGTTTACCGATCAGCAGGTGGTTGTCGGCAAAAGCCGCGACCTGCGGCAGGTGGGTCACCACGATGACCTGATGCGCGCGCGCCAACTTGGCGAGCCGTCGCCCGATCTCGACGGCCGCCCGGCCACCGACCCCCGCGTCGACTTCGTCGAACACCATCGTCGAACCGCCGCCCGGACCGGCGAGTACCACCTCGAGTGCGAGCATCACACGAGACAGCTCGCCACCGGAGGCCGACTTCGCGATCGGTCGCGCCTGCGCACCGGCGTGAGCGGTCAATCCGAACTCCACCTTGTCGACGCCGTGGGAACCGGCGTGTAGCGCTCGGCCGTCGATGTCGATGGCACGACGGTCCGAGTCCGCGGATTCGTCGGGCACTACGGTGACCTCGAGCTGCGCATCCCCCATCGCGAGCCCCGTCAGTTCCGAACTCACTTTGGCAGCAAGCGACTTCGCGGCCTTGACGCGCACCTTGGTGAGCTTCACCGCGGCGACGGCGACGTCGTCGCGCGCCGCACCGACGCGGACCGCAAGCTCATCGAGC
The DNA here is from genome assembly GCF_002095395.1 of Williamsia sp. 1135. Lineage (GTDB taxonomy): Bacteria > Actinomycetota > Actinomycetes > Mycobacteriales > Mycobacteriaceae > Williamsia. Next base: position 11,494 of record NZ_MJEI01000098.1, on the reverse strand, counting down.
GACTCTGACGAGTCACCGATCTCGGCCAACCGCGACCGCGCCGAATCCGCCCAGCCGATGACGCCGTCGATGTCTGGGGCGTACTTGCGCACCAAAGACTTCAGTTCGGCCTGGCGCTGCAGCAGTTGCTCCAGCTCGGCCGCGTCGACCGGTAGCCCGGAGACGAACGAGCTGAGTTCTTCGCCGATGTCGCCGACCACGGTGAGAGCTTCCTCGATCCGGGGCAGCAGAGCTCGCAACGTGTCGTCAGCCTGGGTTTCCAGCATTGTCCTGGCCGCACCCAAGCCGTCGAGAACCGAGGCACCGCTCGCCACATCTGCGTCGGGGCCCGCGCCGGTCACCGCGTCGAGCGCGGAGACCGCCGCGGTACGGATGGTCTCGAGATCACTGAGCCGCCGGACCGTCGCGGCGATCTCTTCGTCCTCGTGGGGTTGCGGCGCAACCTTGTCGATCTCGTCGAGTCCGAACTTGAGGCGATCGGCTTCCTGGGCGATCTCGCGGGAGTTGGCCTGCCGGTCGCGCAGTTGATCGGCCAGTGCGATCCAGCGTTCTCGAGCCTCGCGGTAGGCCTTGAGCGGTTTGGTGATCGCCTCGGCAGAGAACCGGTCGAGCGCATCGCGCTGATGCTCCGACCGCAGCAGGCGGAGTTGGTCGTTCTGGCCGTGAATTGCCAGCTGCCCGCTGGTGAACTGTCCGAGGAGCCCGACTGGCACCGATCGGCCACCCAGATGAGCCCGGGATCGACCATCGGCATTCACCGTGCGCACCGCGATGACGGTGCCGTCCTCGTCGAGCTCGGCACCGGACGAATCCAGTACCTCCGCGGCCTCCGCACCGGTCGCACGGAATCGTCCCTCGACGACAGCGCGACTCTGGCCCGAACGGACGCGGCCGGCGTCGGCGCGCGCCCCCGAGAGCAGGTGCAGACTCGTCACGACCATCGTCTTACCCGCGCCCGTCTCACCGGTGAGCACGGTCAGTCCTTCATGGAACTCGGCACCGGCCTTGTCGATGACGCCGAGTCCGCTGATCGAAATCTCTTCGAGCACTACAGTTGCCTTCCCCTCCACCCGGTGACCGGCAGTTCGAACTTGCGCACCAACCGGTCGGCAAAAGGATCGGAATCGATGCGGACCCAGTGCACCGGTCGTTCACCTCGGACGATCTCCACCCTGCCACCGGCCGGGACCTCGATGTTGCGGCGACCGTCACACGCCAGCAGGGCATCCTGTCCACGCGCCAGCACCTCGATCGCCACCAGTGACCGCGGACTGGTGACCATGGGCCGGGCGAACAGGGCGTGGGCGTTCGACGGGACCAGCAGAATCGCCTCGAGGTCGGGCCACATCACGGGACCGCCTGCCGAGAACGCGTACGCGGTGGATCCCGTCGGTGTGGACACCAGGATGCCGTCGGCTCCGAATGCCGAGACGGGTCTGCCATCGACCTCCGTGATGAGCTCCAACACACCTTGCCTGGACAGGTTCTGGATGCTGGCTTCGTTCAGGGCCCAGCTCTTGGCCACCACCTGCCCGTCGACATGCACGGTGATGTCGAGCGTCATCCGGTCCTCGACCTCGTAGTCGCGGTCGACGAGTTTGGCCATCACCTCGTCGACGCGGTTTGCCTCGGCTTCGGCTAGAAAGCCGATGTGACCCAGGTTGATTCCCAGTACCGGCACTTCTACCGGGTGGGCGAGCTCTGCTGCACGCAAGAAGGTTCCGTCGCCGCCGAGCACGATGACGACCTCACATCCGGCCGCGGACGACTCGTTCCCCGTCGTGACCGCGACGTCGGCACCGATCTCGCGCAGCTCCACCGGATCGAGCGGGTACACCGTGCTCAGGTATTGCGGTCCCGGATGGCTCGGCATCGTGTCGTGATCGACGACCCGAAGAGAGATTCCGGCCTCGGCACATGACCGTGCGATGACGGCCATGGTCTCGTGGACGTTGTCCCGGCCGGTGTGGGCAACCACAAGGAACTCCCGTCCCTGCGGCCCCGCCGTCGGAGCCGTGCCACCCGCTGGGTTCGTCACTGGGGCCCTTTCTCGATCGCGTCTGCTATCGCCGCCCGCACCGTGTCATCCACCGATGCCGGTTCCGGCTGTTTTCGCAGCCAGAGGAAGTATTCAACATTGCCCGACGGACCGGGCAGCGGGCTCGCCACCGCACCGAGCGTGGCGAGCCCGTGGCTCGCCGCCGTCTCGGCCACCGCGGTCACCGCTTCGGTTCGCAACTCGCGACTGCGCACCACGCCCCCCGATCCCACCCGATCTTTGCCGACCTCGAACTGCGGTTTGACCATCGGTAGCAGGTCTGCGCCGGGCTTCGCACAGCTGGCGAACGCCTCGAGGACAAGGTTAAGGGAGATGAACGACAAGTCCGCGACGACGAGGTCCACCGGTCCCCCGATCTGCTCGGCAGTCAGGCTCCGGACATTGGTCCGGTCGTGGATCTCGACGCGGGCGTCATTCTGCAGACGCCAGATCAGCTGGCCGTACCCGACGTCGACCGCCACCACCTGCTGAGCGTCCCGTCGCAGCAGTACGTCGGTGAATCCGCCCGTCGATGCGCCGGCGTCGAGACAACGACGTCCGGCGACGCTGACGCCCTGCGGTTCGAACGCTGCCAGAGCGCCGAGCAACTTGTGCGCGCCCCGTGAGGCCCACCCCTCGTCGTCGCCCTCGGCCACCACGATCGGAGCACCGAGATCGACGTTGGTGGCAGGCTTGCCCGCAACCGTGCCGTTGACCTTCACCCGGCCCGCTTCGATCAGTTCGCGAGCGTGGTCCCGCGATCGCGCCTCGCCGCGGCGCACGAGCTCTGCGTCCAGGCGGGCCCTACGCGCCATGACTCGGACGGCATAGCGCGTCCGGACCCTTCGATTGCGCAGCCTCAGGCACGATCGACCTTCTCCAAAGCATCCGTGAGCACGCCGTGCGCCTTTTCGAGCAGGTGCGCCTGCCGGGCGAGCTGCGCCAGCGCCTCACTGTCGGCGGTGTCGCCGACCGAGGCCGCGATGTCGTCGGCCTGTTCGAGCAGCTCGGACACCTGGCGCCGGATCTCATCGGGATCCACAGTGTGCGCCGACTCGTCGGGCGGCGCGGCGGGTCGGGGTCCGGGGACAGGACCGGGTGTCGGTCGGGGTCCGGGCAGAGGTTGGTTCATTGCCTGCCAAGGCTAGTCGATTGTTAGCGTCTAGTGATGACCTCCACCACCGCGGGCGCCGGCGCACCAGATGCCCGAGTTCTACGACGCGACACGCAGCTGTGCATCTCGCTGTCGGGGCGACCGAGCAACATCGGCACGAAGTTCCACAACTACCTCTACAACGAGCTCGGACTCGACTTCGTCTACAAGGCATTCAGCACTGCGGACCTGCCTGCGGCGGTCGGAGGTATCCGCGCTCTGGGCATCCGAGGCGCAGGCATCTCGATGCCCTTCAAGGAAAAGATCATCGACCTCGTCGACGTGATGCACGGCTCGGCATCGGCCATCGACTCCGTCAACACCATCGTCAACGAAGACGGCACCCTGCATGCCTACAACACCGACTACCAAGCGGCAGCGAACCTGCTGCGAGACAGTTCCATTCCGACGGACTACACAGTCGCCGTGTCCGGAAGTGGCGGCATGGCCAAGGCCGTGGTGGCGGCGCTCCGCGACGAGGGATACTCCGACACCGCAGTGATCGCCCGCAACGAGCAGACCGGACGGGCACTCGCCGAGCGGTACGGATTCACCTGGCAACCCGAGCTCGGGACCGCACGTCCGGATCTGCTGGTCAATACGACTCCAGTGGGGATGGCCGGCGGTCCCGATGCCGAGGGGTTGCCGTTTCCGTCCGCCGCGGTGGACGAGGCGAAAGCCGCCTTCGACGTTGTCGCGATGCCCGCCCGGACGCCATTGATCAGCGCATTCGACGGCCGCCCCGTGATCACGGGCGCTCAGGTGATCGCCTTGCAGGCGGCCGAGCAGTTCGTCCTCTACACCGGGATGCGCCCCTCGGACGCCCAGATCGAGGCGGCGTCCGAGTTCTCCCGCAGCTGACGTCAGGCCAGCAGACCGGCGCTCATCAACGCCGACTGGGCCACCTCTTCGGCGGCCTCGACGATCCACTTCGTCGACGTCTCGCGCGACCAGGCCTCGTGCAACACGGCGTAGAGCACGGCCGCCGGGTCGGCGCCGTCCTGCGCCACGACCGTGAGGGTGTGGTCGAGGACGCTGACGTGCCACCCGGGCCGCGGGCCGACGATCACATCGTCTGCGGCGGCGTTGAGACCTTGCAAATCCGCTGCGATGAACGTCGGACGCTGCGCCTCCGGGGCATTGAGGGCATCGGCCGCGGTGCTCACACCGGTCAGCACCAAGAGGCTGTCGGCCTCGATCGCGTTCGCGCCTTCGATGTCGGTGTCTAGGCGATCGCCGACCACCAGGGGTGTTTTCGAGCCACTTCGATTGACGGCGTCGACCATCAGCGGTGACGCGGGCTTCCCGGCAACCTGCGGCTGCGCTCCCGTGGCGTTCGCGACGGCGGCCACCATCGAACCGTTGCCCATCTGGAGACCGCGGTCGGTCGGCAGGGTCGCATCGACGTTGCACGCCACCCATAGCGCACCCGCTCGAATCGCGAGTACCGCCTCGGACAGAATCGCCCAGCCGGTGTCCGGTGAATGTCCTTGCACCACAGCGGCCGGTCGGTCGTCCGCGCTCCGGGTCACCCCGAGGCCCGCAGACCGGACCTCATGGACCAGTGCGTCGGTTCCGACGACCAGGACTCGCGATCCCATCGGCAGTTGTTCTGCCAGGAGCCGCGCCGCCGACTGTGCACTGGTGACGACCTCGTCGGGCTCGGCCCGAAAACCCAGCTCCTGCAGATGTTCTGCGACGTCCACTGGAGAACGGCTGGCGTTGTTGGTCACGTAGTAGTTGCGCTGCTCGCCGGCGTCGAGAGCGTCCTTCGCACCGGGGATCTCGCTCTTCCCCGCGTAGACAGTTCCGTCCAGATCGAGCAGCAGGACGTCGTACCCGTCCCGCAGGCGCGCACCGGGCTCGGCGGGAGCCGCCGGCACCAGTTGCGGCACAACCTGTTCCGGCACCTCCTTCAACGCGGGCGGGGCGCTGACCTCAGACACTGCTTTCGGGGCTTCCGCGTGCACGGGAGCGAGGAGTGCGGACTCGGCGTCGGATTCATCGGCAGCCGATTCCGGCGCTGCCAATTCCATCAACCGGTCCTCGGCGTCGGTCACGTCATCGTCATCCGCAGAGGCGGCGTTCATGAACCACGTGATCGCGTCCTCGCGCCGACCGGCTGCGAGCAGCGCAGCGGCATACGCGTAGAAGTACCGCGCAGCATCCGTACCGACTCGAGCCGGGTCGAGATCCTTCGTCTGCAGCGTGACAATCGCCTTGTCGAACTCTCCGAGATCAAGACGCGCACCCGACTCGACGATCCGCATCTCGGCAGCGTCCTCGTCGGTCAGAGCCCGGCCCTCTTCGCTGCGGGCGACATCGATCGCACGCTCGGGACGTCCCAGTCCACGCTCACAATCGGCGATCATCGGCAGCAGGGCGTTGCCGCCGGACATGCGCCGCGCGGCCCTCAACTCCGACAACGCCTCGGCCCACTCATGCGCGGTGTAGGCGGCGATGCCTGCGGCCTCGCGAACCATCGCAATACGGCCTGCGCGGCGTCGCGCGGCGCGGGCGTGCTCGAGGGCCAACACGGGGTCCTCGTCGAGGAGCCGGAAGGTCATGATGAGGTGTCGTGAAACCGTGTCGGCATTCGTGCGATCGAGACTCAGCAGGTCGCGACGTACCTCGGTGTCGAGGTCCTGCGGGACGACGTCGTCGGGCAAGGGCGGCTCGGGCGGGCGGTTCGCGGATCCGGTACCGCGGCGAGCGTCCGAGTCATTACGGAAATTGCGGCCGCTCGGACCGTCACGACGGTCGGTCGGTCGTCCACCGCCCGAGTTGCCGCGACCGTTGCCACCACGATTGTTTCTGTCGTTCACGTCTGCCTCTTCGTCACGATCACACCACTCACGCCCGAGAGACGGAGCCGATGGATTCACGCTATGTAGTTACCTGTACCGGCCGATCGGCCGCACGCCAGACTAGCCGCCGACACCACCGACACGCGAATTGGTCGAACTCCGCTCAACGCGCGCCCAACACTTCCTTCGCCGCGCGCTGACCCGAACGCACCGCACCGTCCATGTATCCGGTCCAGTAGTCAGAGGTCTCGGTTCCCGCCCAGTGCACGGGGCCAACCGGAGCGCGAAGGGCAGCTCCGTACCGGGTCAGCGTTCCCGGCCTACTCACGGCCACCGGGCCACCCTGCGACCACGGTTCCAGGTCCCACTTGAAGATGCCGTGATCCACGTGATCGCGGGCCTCGGGGCCGAAGTAGTCGACAAAGTTCTGGGTACACTCCGCGGTGATCTGCTCTTCAGGCGCCTGGTCCAGGCGACGCATCGAGTCGGCGGAGATGAACCCCATCAACACGTGATTGCCCTCGGCGTAGTTCTCGAAGCACACGTCAATGGGATCGCCGTTGCCGATGACCTGCCCCGACAGCCCCTTCTTACGCCAGAACGGCTCGCGATACACCGCGGCGAACTTGCTGATCGCGCCCATCCGGTAACCGGCATGCAAGCCGGCGCGCGCCGACGTAAGACCCTGCCTGTAGTCGATACCGCCACTGATCGCCGGCGACATCGCAACGATCACCTTTTTCGCCTTCACTGTCCCGGCATCGCTCTCGAGGGTCGCCACCTCATCGGTCCAGCCGATCGATCGCACGGGAGCGTTGTAGACCACCCGCTCGCCCAGCGCATTCGCGATTCGCAACGGGATCAGGGCCGCGCCGCCGACGAAGAGACGCTCCTGCGCGCCGCCCGCAGTGCTGAGCAGGCGGATGAGACTGCCGGGGTTGGCCTCGTCGCCTGCCGAGGCGACGTAGTTGAAGAAATACAGCGCCGACAGCTCGTGCGCCTCGACCGACAGTGCCGCAGAACTCGCCAGACTCAAGAGCATCCGCGCCGTCGGAGATATCGTCCGCGACTCGAGCCATTGCTGCCAGGTTACGGAATCCAGATACGCCGCATCGCGGTGTTTCCAGGGCTCACCCACCGGAAACCCGAGCAGCGGTTCGAGCTCGAGCTGAGACAGGGCCAGCGCTGCCTCGGGTGACGCGGGGTCGATGGGCAGACCGAGAGCGCTGGGCATCGTGGAGCGACGTCCGCTGTTCCAGTAGACGCTGTCGCCTTCGTTGTAGGTCGGTAACGAGGCGACGCCATATTCCTTCGCCAGGGCCGCGATATGCGTCTGAGTCGGCCCGATGAACTCCGCACCTGCGTCGAGAGTCACGCCCAGCTTCGGGGTCGAGATGTTGTGAACGCGCCCACCTGCCCGTTCCCGGGCCTCGAGAACCAGGACCGACCGGCCGGCTTCGGCAATCGTCTTGGCCGCGGCGAGACCGGACAGGCCTCCGCCGACCACCACAGCGTCATACGTCTGAGCACCGATACTCCCCCCAGGAGAGGCCGACGCGACACCGGCTCCGAACATTCGGCCACCGAGTGCGAGTCCGGCGGCGCCGACAGCTACCCCACCAAGGAGCCGGCGGCGGTTGAGCGACGCAACGGTGCGGAATGAAGGACTGACGCTGTGCAGCGAACTCGACATGGCAGGAATCGTAACCGCTCCGAGCGATGCAAGTGGGTCGTATGACCCACTTGGGTACCGGGGGGGTGCCGGGGGTGCCGGTCAACCGTGTGTGGGGATAGCAAAATACCCCGTATTCGCAGCTGTTGGGCTGTGAATACGGGGTATTCGCAAATTGTGTTCGGCGGTGTCCTACTCTCCCACACTGATTAGGGTGCAGTACCATTGGCGCTGGTGGGCTTAGCTTCCGGGTTCGGAATGGGACCGGGCGTTTCCCCACCGCTATAGCCGCCGTAACTCTATGAAACAATCCACACCCAAACAAAGCCGGATGAAGAACCGTCGTTTTGTTTGTGTGTTGTTTCAGATATTGCACAGTGGATGCGAAACAAAAGTTTCATTACTTGTTTTGGTTGTAAGTCCTCGGCCGATTAGTACCAGTCACCTGCATCGGTTACCCGACTTCCAGTTCTGGCCTATCTACCCCATGGTCTGTAGGGGGCCTTAACCACGCAAAGGTGGTGAGAAACCTCATCTTGGAACAGGCTTCCCGCTTAGATGCTTTCAGCGGTTATCCCTTCCGAACGTAGCTAACCAGCAGTGCCCTTGGTAGGACAACTGGCACACCAGAGGTTCGTCCGTCCCGGTCCTCTCGTACTAGGGACAGGTTTCCTCAAGTTTCTTACGCGCGCGGCGGATAGAGACCGAACTGTCTCACGACGTTCTAAACCCAGCTCGCGTGCCGCTTTAATGGGCGAACAGCCCAACCCTTGGGACCTACTCCAGCCCCAGGATGCGACGAGCCGACATCGAGGTGCCAAACCATCCCGTCGATATGGACTCTTGGGGAAGATCAGCCTGTTATCCCCGGGGTACCTTTTATCCGTTGAGCGACACCGCTTCCACTTGCCGGTGCCGGATCACTAGTCCCGACTTTCGTCCCTGCTCGACATGTACGTCTCACAGTCAAGCTCCCTTGTGCACTTACACTCAACACCTGATTGCCAACCAGGCTGAGGGAACCTTTGGGCGCCTCCGTTACATTTTAGGAGGCAACCGCCCCAGTTAAACTACCCACCAGGCACTGTCCCTGAACCAGATCATGGTCCGAGGTTAGATATCCAATACGATCAGAGTGGTATTTCAACAACGACTCCACACACACTGGCGTGCATGCTTCACAGTCTCCCACCTATCCTACACAAACCGAACCGAACACCAATACCAAGCTATAGTGAAGGTCCCGGGGTCTTTTCGTCCTGCCGCGCGTAACGAGCATCTTTACTCGTACTGCAATTTCGCCGAGTCTGTGGTTGAGACAGCAGAGAAGTCGTTACGCCATTCGTGCAGGTCGGAACTTACCCGACAAGGAATTTCGCTACCTTAGGATGGTTATAGTTACCACCGCCGTTTACTGGGGCTTAAATTCTCAGCTTCACACCGAAGTGTTAACCGGTCCTCTTAACCTTCCAGCACCGGGCAGGCGTCAGTCCGTATACATCGTCTTACGACTTCGCACGGACCTGTGTTTTTAGTAAACAGTCGCTTCTCTCTGGTCTCTGCGACCACACCCAGCTCACAACGCGAAGTTGATCACCAGACGTGGTCCCCCTTCTCCCGAAGTTACGGGGGCATTTTGCCGAGTTCCTTAACCACAGTTCTCTCGATCGCCTTAGTATTCTCTACCTGACCACCTGTGTTGGTTTGGGGTACGGGCCGTGTCGCCACTCGCTAGAGGCTTTTCTCGGCAGCATAGGATCATGGAATTCGCCTCATTCGGCTACGCATCACCTCTCAGGCTCTATGTGTTCCGGATTTGCCTAGAACACGCCCTACAGGCTTACACCAGTACAACCACTGACTGGCCCCACTACCTTCCTGCGTCACCCCATCGCTTGACTACTACCAACCAAGGTCCCGCGCATCCAGTCCCAGGCACACCCGAAGGTGTAAAAGGAACATTCTGGGCGGTTAGTACAGCTGATTCATCACGGGCGCGACTACACGGGTACGGGAATATCAACCCGTTGTCCATCGACTACGCCTGTCGGCCTCGCCTTAGGTCCCGACTCACCCTGGGCGGATTAGCCTGGCCCAGGAACCCTTGGTCATTCGGCGGAACAGTTTCTCACTGTTCTTTCGCTACTCATGCCTGCATTCTCACTCCCACACCCTCCACCACTAGATCACTCTGTGGCTTCCAGGGATGCAGGACGCTCCCCTACCCACCCACACCACTGCTCAACACCCCGCAGGATGAAGAGAATGTCTTGTGTGAGTGCCGCGGCTTCGGCGGTGTACTTGAGCCCCGCTACATTGTCGGCGCAGGATCACTTGACCAGTGAGCTATTACGCACTCTTTCAAGGGTGGCTGCTTCTAAGCCAACCTCCTGGTTGTCTTCGCGACCCCACATCCTTTTCCACTTAGTACACGCTTAGGGGCCTTAGCCGGCGATCTGGGCTGTTTCCCTCTCGACTACGAACCTTATCGCCCGCAGTCTCACTGCCGCACTCTCACTCACCGGCATTCGGAGTTTGGCTGACGTCAGTAACCTTGTAGGGCCCATCGGCCATCCAGTAGCTCTACCTCCAGTGAGAAACATGCGACGCTGCACCTAAATGCATTTCGGGGAGAACCAGCTATCACGGAGTTTGATTGGCCTTTCACCCCTACCCACAACTCATCCCCTCCATTTTCAACTGAAGTGGGTTCGGTCCTCCACGACGTCTTACCGTCGCTTCAACCTGGCCATGGGTAGATCACTCCGCTTCGGGTCTAGACCCGGCGACTCCATCGCCCTATTCGGACTCGCTTTCGCTACGGCTACCCCACACGGGTTAACCTCGCCACCGAGCACTAACTCGCAGGCTCATTCTTCAAAAGGCACGCCATCACCCACAGCCAACCAAATGGCTCGCAGGCTTTGACGGATTGTAAGCGCACGGTTTCAGGTACTATTTCACTCCCCTCCCGGGGTACTTTTCACCTTTCCCTCACGGTACTAGTCCGCTATCGGTCACCAGGGAGTATTCAGGCTTATCGGGTGGTCCCGACAGATTCACAGCAGATTTCACGGGCCCGCTGCTACTTGGGTGTCTACTACAACAGTCAACATGTTTTCGTCTACGGGACTCTCACCCTCTACGACAGGCCGTTCCAGACCACTTCGACTAACACACTGATTTCTCACTGTCGGCCCATCCGGCAGAATGGACAAAATAGATCCCACAACCCCACACACACAACCCCTGCCGGGTATCACATATGCATGGTTTAGCCTCATCCGCTTTCGCTCGCCACTACTCACGGAATCACTATTGTTTTCTCTTCCTGTAGGTACTGAGATGTTTCACTTCCCCACGTTCCCTCCACACCCGCTATATATTCACAGGTGGGTAACACGACATCACTCGTGCTGGGTTTCCCCATTCGGACACCCTCGGATCACAGCTCGGTTGACAGCTCCCCGAGGCTTATCGCAGCCTCCTACGTCCTTCATCGGCTCCTGGTGCCAAGGCATCCACCGTACGCTCTTACACACTTACAACAATAAACAAAACAAAAAATAAAGATGCTCGCATCCACTGTGCAATTCTCAAACAACACACACCAACCAACCGGTACTCCAAACAAATGTCTTCACACTCACTTGATAACAAGCACCCGCATCAGCCGGCATCTTTGTCTAACCCTAGAAAGAACACGTGTGTTCTCTCAGGACCCAATAGTGTGTCAATGCCTCATCCCCTCGCAGGGACAAGCACCAAAGCCTCCGTAACCGGAAACCTCGATATTGTTAGCGTTTCACCCATGAGCTCCCACC
>NZ_MJEI01000043.1 GCF_002095395.1 Williamsia sp. 1135 | reverse complement strand
CCCCCAAATCGTGGAGGACTCCTCTATGCGGCTTCGGGCTCCGCGACTGCAGCGTTCTCGTAGTCGATGGGGCTGACCATCCCAATCGTGGAGTGCCGGCGGACGTGGTTGTAGAAGCCGTAACACCAGTCAAGCACACCGGCCTTGGCTCCGGCAAGAGTCTCGAAATCGTTGCGTGACAGTACCTCCCACTCCAGGGAAGAGAAGAACGCTTCGGCAGCGGCATTGTCGAAGCATGACCCGACGCGGCCCATCGACTGACGGAGTCCCATCCGACGGCACAGCTTGGTGAACTTGTTGGAGGTGTACGTCGACCCGCGGTCACTGTGGAAGATGACCCGTTCGGACTCCTCGTCACGCCTTATGGCCTGCTTACCGCCTCGGGTGGCCACCGCCATCTCGATTGCTGCACACGCGAGCGGTGCGTCTGGATGCACGCTGGTGGCCGCACCCAGCAATCGGCGGCTGTAGAGGTCGATCACGGTCGCCAGATACAACTTCCCGGCCGCAGTCGGGATCTCGGTGATATCGCCGACCCACTTCTCGTTCGGACGCGTCGCGGTGAAGTTCCGGCGCACCAGATCCGGGAACTTCGGTGCCGTCTTGTCCTGCCGGGTCAGCCCGTTTCGGCGACGGATCCGGCGTGCCACCAAACCCTGCCGGCGCATCGAATCCGCGACCGTCTTCTCGCTCACTGTCCACCCGTCCTCACGCAGGTCCACGTGCAGCCGCGGGGAACCATGCAAGCCCCGCAATGTCATGAACTTGACCTTGACTGCGCGGTCTACCGTGTCGCGCCGATAGTCACGCGCGGTATGCAATCCTGTTGCTGCACCCGGCTTTTGAGAACGCTTGAACCACTTGTAGAACCACGCCATACTCACGCCAAGCAGCGCGCACGTGACCGTATGTGGCACTCGATAGGTGGTCCTCTGCTCTGCGATGAAGCGGGCCAGCATCACTTCGTCGCCTCCTTCACCCACAGGACCACCGATCGTTTTAAAACATCGCGCTCCATCCGCAACTCGGCCACCTCGGCACGCAACCGCTTGAGCTCGGCAGCACTATCGCCGCTCGCCTCATCCTCGCCGCCGCGCTCGGCGCGCGCACGGTTGACCCAGTTGCCCAGGGTGCCCTCGTTGACCCCCAGATCGCGCGCGACCTGGGCGATCGGTTTACCCGTCTCCTCGACGATCCGGACCGCCCCATCACGGAACTCCCGGTCGTACTTCTTCCGCTTCTCAGACATCGTGCTCCTCATTATCGATGCCTCTACGGTTTGGGGGGAACCTCACCGGGCACTGTTCCCGGGCGAACAGGACGCACTTCTCATCCGCCAATTCTGCGCACTGCACGCTCGATCGGCCCGCCCACGGATGTGAGCGACCGACGACAGCGACAATGGGCACCTTCGACAGCAGCAACTTGGCCCGCAGGTTCGGCATCTGTGGACGGCCGTAGACAAGAGCCACATCGAGGGAACCTTCGACGAGGCCGGTCAGTTGCGGTCCGGTCCTCTTCTCCCACAGTGATACGGCCATCCTCGGATGTCGCTCGTTGAGGCGCGTCAGCGCGGCCGGCAGGACATGCCTGCTCGCAGGGAAATTGTAGCCGATGTTCAATGAACCGACTTCCCCGGCGGCGGTCGACTTCGTCACGACGACGGCCTTCTCCATTTGCGCAACGACCATGCGAGCCTGCTTGGCGAACTCCACACCCGACGACGTCAATTGCACCTCATGGGATGTCCGGGCCACCAGCGTGACACCCAGCGACTTCTCCAGCTTTTGCAGTTGAGCGCTGAGCGATGGCTGAGTCAGATGTAGGCGCGCGGCCGCCCGTCCGAAATGTAGCTCTTCAGCGAGGACGATGAATGATGTGAGATGGCGAAAGTCCACCCGGCACCCCCTCATACAGACGTGTCGACAGTATCGAAGGGTGATTATCAACGGGGGAACAGCGTGTGCCGACTTGATGGCCACCAGGCCAACCTGACGGAGAGCCTCACCGTCGTGCACGGGTGAGCCCCTTCATTGGCATAGATCAATACTCACTTCTCGGCGGCCGGCTTGGACAAGTACGCCTCGGTGGCCTCGGCTGGACAGCGCTGAGCCATAACTGGCAACGCCAGCTCGTGATCACTGCACGACGTGCCTGTCGGCAACACTCAGCGCGGTGTCGAGGATCGCGAGCCCTTCGCGCACTTCGTCGTCGGTCACGGTGCACGGCGGTACCGCATGGATCCGGTTGAAGTTGACGAAGGGCAACAGCCCGTTCGTCTTACACGCCGCGACCACCTCGTTCATCGCCGGGCTGGTGCCGCCGTAGGGTGCCAGCGGCTCACGCGTCGCCGGATCCGAGACCAACTCGATCGCCCAGAAAACGCCGAGACCGCGCACCTCACCGACGGACGGATGCCGCGCAGCCAGCTCCCGGAGTCCGGGACCGAGCACGTCGGCGCCGATCCGCGCCGCGTTCTGCACGATGTGCTCGTCTTCCATCGCGTTGATGGTGGCGACCGCAGCCGCAGTGGCCAGCGGGTGACCGGAGTACGTCAATCCCCCGGGGTACGGGCGGCCGGCGAACGTCGCGGCGATGGCATCGCTGATGGCAACCCCGCCGAGTGGGACATACCCGGAGTTCACGCCCTTGGCGAAGGTGATGAGGTTCGGGGTGACGTCGAAGTGGTCGATGGCGAACCACTGTCCGGTACGGCCGAAGCCCGCCATCACCTCATCGGCGATGTAGACGATGCCGTAGCGGTCGCAGATCTCCCGAACCCCGGCCAAATACCCCGCGGGCGGAACCATGATGCCCGCGGTACCCGGCACCGGCTCGAGGATGATCGCGGCAATCGTGGCGGGACCTTCCAGGGCGATCAGCCGATCGAGGTGCTCGAGCGCACGCTGGCACTCCTGCTGCTCGTCGGCGGCGTGAAAGGCGGAGCGGTACAGGAACGGTCCGTCGAAATGTACTGCGCCGCTGGTGCCGTAGTCGTTCGGCCAGCGCCGCGGATCCCCGGTGAGGTTGATCGCGGTGTCGGTGCCGCCGTGGTAGGAGCGGTAGCGTGAGAGCACCTTGTAACGCCCGGTGTGCAGCCGCGCCATGCGCACCGCATGCTCGACGGCATCGGCACCACCGTTGGTGAAGAACACGCGGTTCAAGTCACCGGGCGTCCTCTCGGCGATCAACCGGGCCGCTTCCGACCGCGCCGCATTGACGTGCGGCGGCGCGATGGTGCACAGCGTCGCCGCCTGCTCGGCAATGGCAGCAACCACTTTCGGGTGCTGATGACCGATGTTGGTGTTGACCATCTGCGACGAGAAGTCGAGCAACCGATTGCCCTCGCCGTCCCAGACGTACGAGCCTTCCGCGGCCACGATGGTCGTCGGATCGATCTTGGCCTGGGCCGACCAGGAATGGAACACATGCTTGCGGTCGAGTTCGTATGCTCTGCGCCCTTCGGCGATGGCGGTCTCGAACGTCTGCCCGGTCGGCAAGGTGGAAGCCACTGCAGTCATGAGAGTTTTCCTCGTACGTCAGTTGTTCTGCGGGAAGCCGAGATTGATGCCGCCATGGCTGGGGTCGAGCCAGCGGGTGGTCACCACCTTGGCCCGGGTGTAGAAGTGCACCCCTTCGGTGCCGTGCGAGTGGGTGTCGCCGAAGAGCGAGTTCTTCCAGCCACCGAAGCTGTAGTACGCCGTGGGCACCGGGATCGGCACGTTGATGCCGACCATGCCCACCTCGATCTCGTTCTGGAAACGCCGCGCCGCACCGCCGTCGTTGGTGAAGATGGCGGTGCCGTTGCCGAACGGTCCTGAGTTGACCAGATCGATTGCCTCGTCGAAGGTCTCGACCCTGACCACCGATAGCACGGGCCCGAAGATCTCGTCGGTGTACACGCTCATATCGGTGGTGACGTGGTCGATCAGGGTGGGGCCGAGCCAGAACCCGCCGGCAGCGCCATCGGCCTGAACGTTGCGGCCGTCGACCGCGATGGTGGCGCCGTCGGCTTCGCCGGCATCGACGTAAGAGGCAACCTTGTCGCGGTGAACCTGGGTGACCAGCGGTCCCATATCGGTGCCGCGCGTGCCGTCGCCGATCTTCAGGCCCTTGGTGCGCTCGGCGATCTTGCCCACCAGTTCATCGGCGATGGTGCCGACGGCCACGAGCGCAGATATGGCCATGCAGCGCTCGCCTGCCGAGCCGAAGCCCGCGTTCACCATGGCGTCCGCGGCCAGATCCAGGTCGGCGTCGGCCAGGTCGGCGTCGGGCAGGACGATGGCGTGGTTCTTGGCGCCGCCGAGTGCCTGCACCCGCTTGCCGTGCGCGGTGGCGGTCGAGTAGACGTATTGCGCAATAGGAGTGGAGCCGACGAACGAGATCGCCTTGATGGCAGGGTTGGTCAGCAACTCGTCGACGGCGACCTTGTCGCCCTGCAGCACGTTGAAGACGCCGTCGGGCAGGCCAGCCTCGGCCCACAGCTCGGCGATCCACAGTGCGGCCGACGGATCCTTCTCGCTGGGCTTGAGCACAACAGTGTTACCGGCGGCGATGGCGATCGGGAAAAACCACATCGGAACCATGGCCGGGAAGTTGAACGGGGAGATGATGCCGACCGGTCCCAGCGGCTGGCGAAGCGACGCGACATCGACCTTGGTCGACGCATTTTCGGTCATGCCGCCCTTGAGCAGATGGGCTATCCCGCAGGCGAACTCGACGACCTCCTGGCCACGGCTGATCTCACCGAGCGCGTCGCTGACCACCTTGCCGAGTTCAGCGGTGATGATCTCGGCCAATTCACCCTTGCGCGCGTTGAGCAACTCGCGGAATGCGAACAGGATCGCGGTGCGCTTTGCCAGCGACGTGTCGCGCCACGCGGGGAATGCTTCCTTGGCCGAGTCGATGACCGCTCGAGCATCGTCGACGTCGCCAACGCGACCTGTCCGGTGACCTCACCGGTCGCGGGATTGGTGACCGGGGCGGAGCGATCAGCCGAACCGGAGAAGGCGCTGCCCCGGCTCCAGTGGCCGATCGTCGTCACGGTGGCGGCGGGAGCATCGGCAACGGTCTGTGTCACGGGGATCCTATTCGTCAGGTGGCGATATCTGGTTCAACCATGCCTGGTCAGCAGCCCCCGCAGGTCCGACAATATGTATGACTTAGTCGCGATTGTCTTACACTGCGTCAATGCAGCCGACGATCGCCGAGGTCCTCGCGTTACCGGTGGTGCGGGCCGGGAAGCCGGAGATGATCACTGACGGCCCCCTCGATCGACCGGTGCGCTGGGTGCACGTCAGCGACCTTGCCGACCTGTCCGACCTGCTCGAGGGCGGCGAACTGGTCCTGACCACCGGCCGTGCACTGGCCGATCCAGCGACTCGTGAGGGATACCTCGACGGCCTGGTGGCGGCAGGCGCTGTCGGCCTGATCATCGAGCTGGGTGTCCACATCGACCAGGTGCCGCGGTCGGTGACCGTGGCCGGCCGAGCCCTCGATTTCCCCGTCATCGCCCTACACCAACAGATTCGGTTCGTGCAGCTCACCGAGCAGGTACACCGCATCATCGTCGCCGATCAGTACGGCGAACTGGAGTTCGCCCGCACCGCACACGAGACGTTCACCGGCCTCAGCATGCGGCGCGCATCCGTCGACGAAATCGTCACTGCCGCAGCGCAGATGCTCGAGGCGCCCGTGGTGCTCGAAGACCTCAACCGGCAGGTCGTGTCCTTCGCCGGCACCGACGCGGCCTCCCTGCTGACCGACTGGGATCGCCGGTCTCGACTCACCCCGGAGATCCGCACCGGGGATGATCACGATCGGGCGGCGTGGCTCGCCCGACCAGTAGGTGTTCAGCCCCAGACCTGGGGCCGGCTGATCGCGCCGCACTCCCACGTCGCCGACAACCGTTCGATCGTCATCATCGAACGCGCTGCCCAGGCGATCGCTCTCAACCGTATGACCGAACAGGACCGCAGTTCACTCGAGCTGCGGGCGCAGGGCGGTTTGGTCGATCTGCGCCACAACCGGATTCACGCCGAGGCGGACGCGTCGGCCCGCGCCTTCGCCTTGGGCCTGGCACCGGCGTCCACCTATGTCGCGATGACCATTCGGCTGCGCGACGCGCCGAGCACCGATCAACTCCTGGTGCAGCAGCGTCGGGCCCGCATCGTCGACGCGGTGACCCATGCGATCAAGGCAAGCCGGAACACCGCCCTCACGTCCGCGTCCGAAGGTGGTCGCCGCATCGACGTGGTGCTGTCCCGGCGTCCCGCGACGGCCGGGCGATCGGGGCCGGATCCCCTCACCGAGGTCTGCACCGCCATCCGCCACGCCATCAACCGCATCGAGGGGGTGACGCGGTGTGCGATCGGCGTCGGTCCCGATGGCACTCAGATTGTTGACACTGCAGTAGGTCTCGCGGAATCAGGTCATGTCGCCGAGGTCGCACTCGCACTCCCCGACGACCGTCCGTTCCACCGATCGTCGGACACCCGCTTGCGTGGGCTGATCGCCCTGATCCGCGACGACCCTCGCGTGCAGGCCTTCGCCGAGACCGAGCTGCGAGCGCTACTCGAACACCGGGCGAAATATGGCGACGAGTTGTTCACACTGTTGCGGCGTTTCCTCGAACTCGGCGGAAACAAGACCGATCTCGCTGCGGCCGTCAAGCTCTCGCGACCGACCCTGTACGCCAGGCTCGATACGCTGTCGCGAGTGCTCGGAGCTGATCTCAGCGACGCCGAGTCCCGGACCTCTTTGCACACAGCGGTGCTGATCATCGACGCGAGGTAGAAGATGCTGTCGAGGGCTAACCCAGCAGCTCCCGGATGTCGTCGACGCCGATCGCACTGCCGAACATCTCGCCCTCGTCCATGACGGCGGAGAATAGTTCACGTTTACGATCTTGCAACGCAACGACTTTCTCCTCGATTGTCCCCGCAGACACCAGCCGGTATACGGTGACTGGCCGGGTCTGGCCGATGCGATGGGCGCGGTCGACGGCCTGGGCTTCGGCGGCCGGGTTCCACCAGGGGTCGCAGACGTAGACGTAGTCGGCCTCGGTCAGGTTGAGGCCGAAGCCGCCGGCCTTGAGGCTGATCAGGAACACCTTCGTGGTGCCGGCCGAGAACGCCATGATGGCCTCGGTGCGCTGGCGCGCGGTCATCGATCCGTCGAGGTAGCTGTAGGGGATCTGCGCCGCGTCCAGGTGTTCACGGATGATCGCCAGGAAACCGGTGAACTGGCTGAAGACAAGTGCGCTGTGTCCCTCGGCGATCAACTCCGGCAAATGCTCCTCGAGGAACTCGACCTTGGCCGACGGCACATCCCGCTTCGTCGGATCCACCAGTCCGGCGTGCAGGCTCAACTGCCGCAGCATCGTCAGCGAACGGAAGATCTCGAAGCGGTTGCGCTCCCAATCACCCAGCAGACCAAGGACTTTCTGACGCTCGCGGGCCAGTCGGGTGTCGTAGATCTTCTGGTGCTTGTCGATCAACGTCACCGGGACCACCTGTTCCTGCTTCGGCGGAAGATCGGTGGCGACCTGATCCTTGGTGCGTCGCAACATCACCGGCTTGATACGACGACGGAGCGTCGCCAATCGCTCGGGATGGGCGCCGCTCTCGATCGGCCTCCGGAAGAACTCGGTGAACTGCTTCGGTTTGGCGAACAGTCCCGGTGCGGTGATTGACAGCAGCGACCACAGCTCCATCAGGTTGTTCTCCATCGGGGTGCCGGTGATCGCCAGCTTGAACGGCGTCGCCAACCGCCGCGCACATTGGTGGGCTTTCGCCTTGTGGTTTTTGACGAACTGCGCCTCGTCGAGGATCAGCCCCGCCCACTCGACGGCGTCGAACACGGGAAAATCAATGCGCAACAACGTATACGACGTGATGACGACGTCCGCACCGGCGATGCGCTCCTGCAGCGACCCGCGGCTCTTCGCCTCTGATGCCGTCACCGCGACCGCCGTCAGATCCGGGGTGAACTTTTCGCACTCGGCCAGCCAGTTGGCGATGACGCTGGTGGGCGCGACCACGAGGAAGGGCTTGGTCGACTCACCGGCCTCGCGGATCCGTCCGATCAGAGCCAGGGTCTGCAATGTCTTTCCCAGGCCCATGTCGTCGGCGAGAATGCCGCCCAGACCGTTGTCCCACAGGAAGCTCAGCCAGTTGAGTCCATCGAGCTGGTACGGACGCAGTTCGGCGTGCAGCATGCCCGGCGGCTCGACCTCGACCGGGGGCCGCGCGGACCGCAATCGGGCCAGATTCTGCTGCCACGCCCGGGTTTGATCGTCGACGATGCCGAGTTCGAGCAGTTCCTCCCAGAGCGTGACGTTGAACGAGCTCGCCTTTGCCTTGTCTCCGTCCAGCTCGCCGAGGGCCCGTCCCTCCGCCAAGAGTTCGACAAGCCGGGTCAACTCCGGGGTGTCGAGTGCGAAGTACGTCCCGGACGGAAGCAGCATGTACGTCGCGCCGGCGGTGAGCTCCCTGATCAGCGCTGCCAGCGGAACCTGCTCGCCGTCCACGGTGACGGTGATCCTGAGGTCGAACCAATCGTTCCCCACGGTCTGTGCGTCGGGTGCCGAGAATCGCAGCTGCGCAGCGGAGTCCGCCCGGCGGTAACCCGCGAGCTCCTCGGACAGCTCGACGATGATGTCGTCGCGATCGACGATCTGCGGCAACACCTCGACGTAGAAGCGGGCGGCCTCCACCTTTGAGAGCGTCACGCCCGCCCACAATGTGCGCAGCGACGCCGCTGCCAACGTCTCCTCGACGCCTTCGGCAGCGCGCAGGGCGTGGAACTCCTTGATCATGGGCTGGGTCATCGACGCCGTCGGCACCGCGTCAAGGGCATCGCGCGCCTGCTGCGGCCAGGAGTCAGAGGACGCGACCACGGCACGCAGGACGTCGTCGATCTGGTGCCACACAGCATCTTCGGCACTCTTGTTGCGGTGGCTGCCCGACAGGACCCGTTTCGACGGATCAGAGTCCCGGGGTTCACCGTTGACGCTGTAGCGGATGGACCAGTGTGCTCGCGCCCCCTCATCGGAGGTGGTCACCGTCAGGACCGGTGTCGGATCGCTGATGTCCAGCGGTTCAAACAGTCCGTGGGCCACCCGCACCGGGACGGATGCCTGCAACCGCGGCAGCACGTCGTTCATGAAGTGGTCGGCATCGGCGACGGGAATCTGGGATGTCAGCTTGCTCCTGGCCATCTGCAGCAAGGAGTTCGGGGGCACCGGATCGAACGGGGCCAGCGTCAGTACTCGGTCGACGACGCGGAACACCCCGTGAGGGTTCGGCGCGCCGAACAGGTGGGTGTCAGCGAGCTTCCAGGGTTCGTCGTCGACGATGATGTGCGCTTTGAGCGACGCCGACGCCGGGGTCTCACTGGGCCCGATGTCGAGGCCGAGCACCGCGCGCTTGGCGATCGCGACGCGGTCGGCGAGGGACGACGTATTAGCGATCAGCGGAATGCCCGCCGCCAGCACATCCTCGAGCGCAGACCAGATCGCCGCGGGAGCGCTGGTCAGCTCGAGGTGCCCGTGCGGGCTCGACCCGACGAGTCCGTCGGCCGTCTGGGCCAGCCGCTGCAACGCGCGGAATTGGCCGGCGTCGAACTCACCATGGACGTCGGGTCCGCCGAGCACTCGCCACGAGATACCTGAACGCACCCACTGTCCGCGATCGTCGACGGTCACCGGCAGCAAGCTCACCGAAGGTTCGTCGTCCGACCGGCTGTCGGGGCTGTCGACGCTGACGAGTAGCGCCAGGGCTGTGCCGGACCGCCCCGGAGCGGACTCAGAGATGATCGACGTCGCGACCGACTCCCACGACGGTGAGCTCGTCTGGTTCTCGTCCGCCGGTTGTGCGGCCGTCAGCAGCAGAGCAACACCGTGCTTGCACCACATTCTGACCGGGCACGTGCAGATGGCGCGCCCGATGGACCAGTTCTCGCCCACCGAGACGAACGAGATCGAGACGTCGTTTCTGTCGCCTTCCGGCCCGATGCAGGTACCACTGAGTTCCTGGACCGATCCGCCTTCCCAGGCCAGGTCGGTGACCGACCCATCGCGGACCCACTCCTCGCCCCGCGCGACGACGTTGGCACCGAACATAGGTGCGAGCCGCTCCGCGGTGATCGAATGGGCCCAGCTGGAAAACACTGACCGAGCCTATCTGTTCGCCAGATGGGGCTTGCGCGGCGTGAGCCCTAGGCTCGATCGAGGGGACAGTACCGGTGCCCGACCGGGAGACCACCGGCACCGTCCTGGCTCGCTGGGTAGTGTCTGGAACATCGAACCCGACCCACCAGAGCCTTTCGGTCCCGGCGACCTCATCGACTACGACCTGCGGGTGTATGTCATCGACCCGACCGACTACGTCTCTGAACTGCGACTGGTGCTCGGGGAGTTGTTCTCACCACTGGGGCGGTGGCAACTCCGTCCGCCCGAGGAACTCCTGAACCCGCGGGCTGTCGGCTTCGCTCGAGACAATGCGCAGCACCGTCCGGCACCTCCGGCTGCGGACGCCAGGCTCTGGCAGATACGCGTGGGTCTGCGGGGCGAAGGCGATTACTCAGATCTCGACGACCGATTGGTACACGCCCACTTCGATCGGGGTCTGCATTTCGAGCACATGAGCTCTCAGCGGTTCGACGCCGAGACCGCCGAACTCGAGGAAGCCCTGAGTCGATATCCAGAGCTCAGGGACTCCCCGGCCTGAGCACGGTCAGTGCGCTTCTTCGGTGGTTCGGGAGTTGGTGAGCATGAGCGCGCCGGCGGCAGCGACCAGTCCGACAACAGCTGCGAGGATCGCGTAGGTGATCCGTTCGCCGTGGAAGAACGAATCGATCAGGCTGCTGCTCCAGGCGCCGACGGGTAGCTGGGTGGTGACCAGTGCCGCGATGAGAGTGCCGACGACAGCTGTTCCGGCGCTGGTGCCGACTTCCTGCGCAGTGTCGTTGAGCGCTGTTCCGATCGACGTGCGGTTGGCAGGCATCGCTTCGACAAGTGCCACCGCACAGATCGTCATGACGGTGCGCAGGCCGATCGTCATCACCACCATGCAGATCGCGATCGCCAGGTATCCGTGCTCCACGCCCCACGACAGACCGAGCAAAGACCCACCGAGGCAGGCCGCGCCGACGAGGCACGCGATCCGATGTCCGAACCGTGCACCGAGCCACTCCGAGAGCGGGGTCGCCGCGATCATGGTGACGATGATGGGCAGATTGGCCAGACCGGCCTTCATCGGGCTCCAGCCGTAGGCGTACTGGAAGTGCAGGATCAGCCCGAACATCACGCTGGCCATCGCGATCGACGTCCCGATCTGCGCGATGGTCGCGCCTCTGACTGTGCCCACGGAGAACAGACTCAAATCGAGCATCGGTGCGGCGCTGCGACGCTCGTGCCAGACGAACGCGGCGCCGGCAGCGAGGGCGCCGACGATGGATGCCACCGTCACTGCGGAGAGCCAGCCGTGCAGGACACCACTGGTCAGCGACCAGCAGGCCAGGCCGATGGCACTGATGCTCAGGAATGCGCCGGGCAGGTCGAGACGGTCGTTGGTCAGGCCGTCGCGACGGTCGGGCGAGACACCGAACCAGACGCCGACGCCGGCAATCAGGGCGATGGGCGCATTGACGACCAGCAGCCATTCCCAGCTCACGTGGGCCAGAACTGTGCCACCGAGTACCGGGCCGAGGACGAATCCGGACATTCCGACGACGATCATCACCGTCATGGCCCGCATGCGCAGGGTCTTGTCGTCGAACAGACGGAATACCAGTGAGTTCGTGATCGGGGCCATCGCCGCCGCCGCGACGCCGAGTGCAGCACGCAAGGCGATGAGCTCGCCGGTCGTGGTCACGGCCACCACGAGCAGGCTCAGGGTGCCGAACACTCCCAGCCCGATCAGCAGTACCCGTCGACGCCCGAATCTGTCAGCGATCGAGCCGGCGGTCAGCAGGAGGCCACCGAAGGTGAGCGAATAGGCACCGGTCACCCATTGCAGGGCTGTGGTGCCGCTACCGAGGTCGCGTCCGATGGTCGGCAGCGCAATGGACAGCAGCGTGTTGTCGACCATCTCGACGAAGAACGCCAGGCACAGAGCGGCGAGTGGTATCCACGCCGCAGCGAGGGACGGATAGGTGCGCGACGGTGTAGCGGTCGCAGTTTTGGTCATGGACATGTCGGGATCTCCTAGCTCGCGTTGATGTGTCTGACGCTAGGAGTCGGGCCTTACATGGATCTGCCATGAGCTGTCGCGGGCTGTCAGCAGCAGTCGTCACCGGATTCGTCCCCGAGAGGGTCTGCCGAGGGCAGTATGCCCTTGGCTGGGTCTGAGGGGGCTGAATGTGGTGTGGGGATAGCAAAATACCCCGTATTCGCAGCTGTTGGGCTGTGAATACGGGGTATTCGCAAATTGTGTTCGGCGGTGTCCTACTCTCCCACACTGATTAGGGTGCAGTACCATTGGCGCTGGTGGGCTTAGCTTCCGGGTTCGGAATGGGACCGGGCGTTTCCCCACCGCTATAGCCGCCGTAACTCTATGAAACAATCCACACCCAAACAAAGCCGGATGAAGAACCGTCGTTTTGTTTGTGTGTTGTTTCAGATATTGCACAGTGGATGCGAAACAAAAGTTTCATTACTTGTTTTGGTTGTAAGTCCTCGGCCGATTAGTACCAGTCACCTGCATCGGTTACCCGACTTCCAGTTCTGGCCTATCTACCCCATGGTCTGTAGGGGGCCTTAACCACGCAAAGGTGGTGAGAAACCTCATCTTGGAACAGGCTTCCCGCTTAGATGCTTTCAGCGGTTATCCCTTCCGAACGTAGCTAACCAGCAGTGCCCTTGGTAGGACAACTGGCACACCAGAGGTTCGTCCGTCCCGGTCCTCTCGTACTAGGGACAGGTTTCCTCAAGTTTCTTACGCGCGCGGCGGATAGAGACCGAACTGTCTCACGACGTTCTAAACCCAGCTCGCGTGCCGCTTTAATGGGCGAACAGCCCAACCCTTGGGACCTACTCCAGCCCCAGGATGCGACGAGCCGACATCGAGGTGCCAAACCATCCCGTCGATATGGACTCTTGGGGAAGATCAGCCTGTTATCCCCGGGGTACCTTTTATCCGTTGAGCGACACCGCTTCCACTTGCCGGTGCCGGATCACTAGTCCCGACTTTCGTCCCTGCTCGACATGTACGTCTCACAGTCAAGCTCCCTTGTGCACTTACACTCAACACCTGATTGCCAACCAGGCTGAGGGAACCTTTGGGCGCCTCCGTTACATTTTAGGAGGCAACCGCCCCAGTTAAACTACCCACCAGGCACTGTCCCTGAACCAGATCATGGTCCGAGGTTAGATATCCAATACGATCAGAGTGGTATTTCAACAACGACTCCACACACACTGGCGTGCATGCTTCACAGTCTCCCACCTATCCTACACAAACCGAACCGAACACCAATACCAAGCTATAGTGAAGGTCCCGGGGTCTTTTCGTCCTGCCGCGCGTAACGAGCATCTTTACTCGTACTGCAATTTCGCCGAGTCTGTGGTTGAGACAGCAGAGAAGTCGTTACGCCATTCGTGCAGGTCGGAACTTACCCGACAAGGAATTTCGCTACCTTAGGATGGTTATAGTTACCACCGCCGTTTACTGGGGCTTAAATTCTCAGCTTCACACCGAAGTGTTAACCGGTCCTCTTAACCTTCCAGCACCGGGCAGGCGTCAGTCCGTATACATCGTCTTACGACTTCGCACGGACCTGTGTTTTTAGTAAACAGTCGCTTCTCTCTGGTCTCTGCGACCACACCCAGCTCACAACGCGAAGTTGATCACCAGACGTGGTCCCCCTTCTCCCGAAGTTACGGGGGCATTTTGCCGAGTTCCTTAACCACAGTTCTCTCGATCGCCTTAGTATTCTCTACCTGACCACCTGTGTTGGTTTGGGGTACGGGCCGTGTCGCCACTCGCTAGAGGCTTTTCTCGGCAGCATAGGATCATGGAATTCGCCTCATTCGGCTACGCATCACCTCTCAGGCTCTATGTGTTCCGGATTTGCCTAGAACACGCCCTACAGGCTTACACCAGTACAACCACTGACTGGCCCCACTACCTTCCTGCGTCACCCCATCGCTTGACTACTACCAACCAAGGTCCCGCGCATCCAGTCCCAGGCACACCCGAAGGTGTAAAAGGAACATTCTGGGCGGTTAGTACAGCTGATTCATCACGGGCGCGACTACACGGGTACGGGAATATCAACCCGTTGTCCATCGACTACGCCTGTCGGCCTCGCCTTAGGTCCCGACTCACCCTGGGCGGATTAGCCTGGCCCAGGAACCCTTGGTCATTCGGCGGAACAGTTTCTCACTGTTCTTTCGCTACTCATGCCTGCATTCTCACTCCCACACCCTCCACCACTAGATCACTCTGTGGCTTCCAGGGATGCAGGACGCTCCCCTACCCACCCACACCACTGCTCAACACCCCGCAGGATGAAGAGAATGTCTTGTGTGAGTGCCGCGGCTTCGGCGGTGTACTTGAGCCCCGCTACATTGTCGGCGCAGGATCACTTGACCAGTGAGCTATTACGCACTCTTTCAAGGGTGGCTGCTTCTAAGCCAACCTCCTGGTTGTCTTCGCGACCCCACATCCTTTTCCACTTAGTACACGCTTAGGGGCCTTAGCCGGCGATCTGGGCTGTTTCCCTCTCGACTACGAACCTTATCGCCCGCAGTCTCACTGCCGCACTCTCACTCACCGGCATTCGGAGTTTGGCTGACGTCAGTAACCTTGTAGGGCCCATCGGCCATCCAGTAGCTCTACCTCCAGTGAGAAACATGCGACGCTGCACCTAAATGCATTTCGGGGAGAACCAGCTATCACGGAGTTTGATTGGCCTTTCACCCCTACCCACAACTCATCCCCTCCATTTTCAACTGAAGTGGGTTCGGTCCTCCACGACGTCTTACCGTCGCTTCAACCTGGCCATGGGTAGATCACTCCGCTTCGGGTCTAGACCCGGCGACTCCATCGCCCTATTCGGACTCGCTTTCGCTACGGCTACCCCACACGGGTTAACCTCGCCACCGAGCACTAACTCGCAGGCTCATTCTTCAAAAGGCACGCCATCACCCACAGCCAACCAAATGGCTCGCAGGCTTTGACGGATTGTAAGCGCACGGTTTCAGGTACTATTTCACTCCCCTCCCGGGGTACTTTTCACCTTTCCCTCACGGTACTAGTCCGCTATCGGTCACCAGGGAGTATTCAGGCTTATCGGGTGGTCCCGACAGATTCACAGCAGATTTCACGGGCCCGCTGCTACTTGGGTGTCTACTACAACAGTCAACATGTTTTCGTCTACGGGACTCTCACCCTCTACGACAGGCCGTTCCAGACCACTTCGACTAACACACTGATTTCTCACTGTCGGCCCATCCGGCAGAATGGACAAAATAGATCCCACAACCCCACACACACAACCCCTGCCGGGTATCACATATGCATGGTTTAGCCTCATCCGCTTTCGCTCGCCACTACTCACGGAATCACTATTGTTTTCTCTTCCTGTAGGTACTGAGATGTTTCACTTCCCCACGTTCCCTCCACACCCGCTATATATTCACAGGTGGGTAACACGACATCACTCGTGCTGGGTTTCCCCATTCGGACACCCTCGGATCACAGCTCGGTTGACAGCTCCCCGAGGCTTATCGCAGCCTCCTACGTCCTTCATCGGCTCCTGGTGCCAAGGCATCCACCGTACGCTCTTACACACTTACAACAATAAACAAAACAAAAAATAAAGATGCTCGCATCCACTGTGCAATTCTCAAACAACACACACCAACCAACCGGTACTCCAAACAAATGTCTTCACACTCACTTGATAACAAGCACCCGCATCAGCCGGCATCTTTGTCTAACCCTAGAAAGAACACGTGTGTTCTCTCAGGACCCAATAGTGTGTCAATGCCTCATCCCCTCGCAGGGACAAGCACCAAAGCCTCCGTAACCGGAAACCTCGATATTGTTAGCGTTTCACCCATGAGCTCCCACC
>NZ_MJEI01000014.1 GCF_002095395.1 Williamsia sp. 1135 | reverse complement strand
GGCAGATTCTAGGGATTGTTGCGAATCCCTTGGGCTTTTAGTTGGTAGCGTAATCCTTGCATGAGTTGGTGCGGTGTGTGGTCTTGAAGCTCTTTTCGTGGCCTGTGGTTGAGCTCGGCGGCGACTCGATCAAGGTGCGCCTGACTCCACTGGCTGAGATCAGTGCCCTTCGGAAAGTACTGCCGTAGCAACTTGTTGGTATATTCGTTCGTTCCTCGCTGCCATGGAGAGTGTGGGTCGGCGAAGTAGATGTTCAGCCCGGTCGCAGCCTCGATCCTGCCGTGCTGGAACATCTCATTGCCTTGGTCCCACGTCAATGTGCGTCGCAATTGCGTTGGCAGCGAAGCAAATGCGACGATAAGCGCGTCAGCGACGGTCTGCGCGCAGTGGTCACCGGGTAGATACACGAGCCTGGTCAGTCTGGTCTTTCGATCGACCAAGGTGGCGATGGCCGACTTTTGGCCTGCGCCGATGATCAGATCCCCTTCCCAGTGTCCGGCTTGTTTGCGGGACTCGGCCGCGGCGGGTCGGTCGTGGATCGATTTCATCGACGTGGACTGCTTGAGAGCGCCGTCCTTGGAACGTCCCCGGCCACGTCTGTGGCGGTAGACCCGGCCTGTGCGCAACGTGGTCTGAGTAATCGTGATGATGCCGCGGTAGATGGCGTCGTAGATCGTCTCCGCACAGACATGCCATTGAGGCTGATTGCGGTACCTGCGCCGCAGCCAGCGACTGATCTGTTCGGGTGACCAGCAGACAGTTAGTTTGCCGGAGATGGCATTTCGCAATCTGGACTCGGTATCAATGATCCGTTCTTTCGGGCGGCGCCGGCGCCCGAATGCTTGATTGTGGGCGTACCAGGGTTGGTAGGTGCCGTCAGCCTTTTTGTTGCGTGAGATCTCCCGATAGACACTCTGGTAGCTCTTCCCGATCCGGGCAGCTATCGCCTTGACGGGCTCCCCGTTGCTGAGCCCGTCGGCAATCTCGATCCGGTCGTCCTGACTGAAGTACCGCGAACTGATGGGTTTTGATTCGGATATTTTCACGCTTCCAGCATCGATAAACCAGAGGGAGCCGCAGCTCAGTGACACGCCGACCCGGCGCGCGGCTTCGGCGCCGGGCAATCCCTGCCGTATCAGTTCAAAGTAATCCCGCTTGATCTCAAGCGAGGCGCGATTGTGTCCTCCACGTGGCATCGGCAATCTCCTGGTCACGATTCGCAACGATCGCTAGAGACTGCCCCCGATCAAGTGGCCGGTTCTGCCACTCCGTCATTTCCCCGACGACCTTGTCGGTGATACGTGAGATCGTGTCCTTCGACACCGACGCTCCGCAATATCTTGAAAGTGCGCAGATATCTCGCCGGTCGTCAAACCCTTTGCAGTCAAAGATAATACGATCTCATCGATACCTGTAAGGCGGCGTTGTCTCTTCTTGACGATCTGCGGGTCGAACGAAGAGTCGACGTCACGCGGCACTTCAATCTCCACCGGCCCGATCTCGGTGAGCACCGTCTTCGAACGGGTACCGTTCCTCGAGTTGCCGCTGCCCCGGCCGGCGGCATCATGCTTCTCATAGCCCAGGTGCTCGGTCATCTCCGCATCCAACGCGGTCTCCAGAACGTTTTTGGTCAGCTGATTGAGGAGTCCGTTCGGGCCCATCAACTCCACGCCCTGCTCCTTGGCCTGAGCCAGGAGCTGCTCGGCCAAC
>NZ_MJEI01000089.1 GCF_002095395.1 Williamsia sp. 1135 | reverse complement strand
AAACCGGCTAGACAAGCCGACGCCGAACCGGCCAACTACGTTCAAATTGCAACAGCCCGAATACGCCCTCGGATGCCCCCGGCGGGGACGAGAATGACCGGCGGCGTCGATCAGGGCGCGGTCGGGAACACCCGCTGCGACATGACCGGGGCGAACCAGAGCCGCGACATGTCCATCGAATCGGTTCGCTTGGCGTCGGTCGGTACGAGGCCGTGGTCGACACCGCCGGGTGACCAGTGGTCGTGCAGGTCCTCTGCGGCGAAGATGAACGGCAGCCAGTCGGTCATCTCATCGGCCCGGGTGAAACCGCCTGCGATCGCCCACTCGACGTTCTCGGTGCTGTAGGTGAAGAAGTGGTCGCCGTAGGTGGGGCTCACACCGTCGCCGATGAGCGCAGTCAGCACGAACCACTCCGTTGCCTCGAGCACTTCCGGGGTGGCCAGGTGCTGGGCCAGGGCGTAGTGGCTGTCGATGGAGGCCACGGCGAGTTTTTCGTCGTAGTAGACCTCTGAGTGGCTGATCTCGGGTCCCGTCCCGACGCGGGCGTGATCGGGCATGCCGAGAACGAAGTACGCGCTGCGCGGTGTCACTGCGGGTCCCATGGACGCATTGTGCACCCGAAGTGGTCTGCGCGTCGGCGGGCCGCGCGGGTCGTCGGCGGGGAGATCGGGGAACGATACGATGACGCCATGTCATCTGTGCAGATCAATGGGGATCAGGGCGGCCACACGCGGAGCGCGACGGTCCCGCCGGGAACGCTCATCTTCACCGCGGGAGCCGCGCCGATCGACGCCGGCGGGCAGACCGTCTACCCCGGTGACGTGAGCAGACAGGCCGCTCAGTGCATGGCCAATCTGTCCGCAGCGGTCGAAGAGGCCGGGGCGTCGCTCGACGATGTCGTGAAGGCGACGGTGTTCGTCGCCGAGAATCTCCAGGCAGATCTGAGCGTCGCGTGGGATGTGGTGACCGAGGCGTTCGGTGAGCACAAACCCGCAGGGTCTCTGCTCGGTGTGACGGTGCTGGCCTACGACGACCAGCTGGTGGAGATCGAGGCCGTGGCGGTCGTTCCCGCCTGATGAGCCGCCCGGCGATCAGTACCGAGCAGCGTCGCGCGCGTCTGCTGCGCCGTCATGGATTGGTCCCCGAGACGTATGCCCAGACGGCTGAGGGGGTCGCCGACGCGGTCGTCGGTCTGCATGCCACCACCGCGTCGACGGTGTACCTGTCGACCTGGGCTCGGATGGGATCGTTCGACATCCCCGAGCTGGATCGCGCGCTGTACGTCGACCGCACTCTCGTCAAGCAACTCGCGATGCGCCGCACGCTCTTCGTCTTCGGCAGGCCTGCCTTGGCCGACGCCGTCAGTGCGGTGGGTACGAGGGTGGCCGCGAGTGAACGCACCAACATGCTGCGTGATCTGCGGCGCAGTGACGACTTCCCCGATCCGGAGGGCTGGATCGAGACCGCTCGCGAGGCCGTCACCGGGGCGCTGACCGGCGGCAGGAGCGCGTCGTCGACCGAGCTGCGCAAAGAACTGCCCGCCCTGGAGGGCGTCAAACGGCACGGTGAGGGCAAAGCCTGGTCGGGCGTCGTGGGGATGGGTCCGCGGGTTCTCAGTCACATGTGCGCCGGCGGGACGATCGTGCGGGGACCCAACGACGGGAACTGGCTCCGGTCCCGGCCCAAGTGGTCGTCGATGACCGATTGGCTGGGTGAGCCGCTCCAGATCGACGATCCCGAGACGGGACACAGAAACCTGATCCGCCGGTATCTGCAGCGGTTCGGTCCCGCCACCGAAGTTGATGTGGTCTGGTGGCTCGGATCGACGAAAACAGCTGTACGAAACGCTCTTTCGCAGCTCGACGCGGTCGAGGTGGATCTCGAGGACGGTCTGGTCGGGTACGTGCTGCCCGACGATCTCGACCCGGTGGATGTGGTGGGGCCTGCAGCGCTGGTGCTCCCGGAACTGGATCCGACGGTGATGGGCTGGAAGCAGCGCGACTGGTACCTGGGGTCGCACGCTCGGCACCTGTTCGACAGCAACGGCAACGGTGGGCAGACACTCTGGTGGGACGGCCGCATCGTGGGTGGCTGGTATCAGCGGGCCGACGGCTCCATCGGGACGCACCTGTTGGAGAAGGTGAACCGGGCCGCCACCAAGGCCGTGAAGGCTCGGGCGGAGGAATTGGCGGTGTGGCTCGGAGATCATCGGCCGAAACCGGGGTATCCCGCGCCGTTCCTCAAAGACGTCACCTGATCGTCCAGGTTCACAGGAACCTCCCAGCTTGTCGGCAGAATGCGGCGAAGAAGGTCAGGCAAGGTGGGTGGCATGAGTGATCAGGGTGCCCGCGTGCTTGTTGTCGACGATGAACCGAACATCCGCGAATTGTTGTCGGTGTCGCTGAAGTTCCAGGGCTTCGAGATCCAGACCGCTGCCGACGGACCCGCGGCTCTTGATCGTGCACGCACCTTCCGGCCCGATGCGCTCATCCTCGACGTGATGATGCCCGGTATGGACGGGTTCGGGCTCCTGCGCCGACTGCGCGCGGACGGTGTCGAGGCGCCCGCGCTGTTTCTCACCGCCCGGGATTCGTTGGAAGACAAAGTGACCGGCCTGACCATCGGTGGCGACGACTACGTCACGAAGCCGTTCAGTCTGGAAGAAGTCGTCGCACGACTGCGGGTGCTGTTGCGGCGCGGTGGTTTCGGTGACAAGCCGGAGCAGAACCCACGGATCTCGTTTGCCGACATCGAACTCGACGACGACACCCATGAGGTCTGGAAGGACGGCGAACTGGTGTCGCTGTCGCCCACGGAATTCACGCTTCTGCGTTACTTCATGATCAACGCCGGCACGGTGCTGTCGAAGCCGAGGATCCTCGACCACGTGTGGAACTACGACTTCGGCGGTGAGGTCAATGTCGTCGAGTCGTACGTGTCCTACCTGCGACGCAAGGTCGACACCGGCGACAAACGCCTCATCCACACCCTGCGCGGTGTCGGCTATGTGATGCGCGAGCCCCGATGACCAAGCGTGCCGCGTCGACGCCCACATCGCCTCGTCGCGGTGTGCCACTGCGGGTTTCACTGGTGGCCCTGACGCTGGTGCTCGTCATGCTCGGACTGCTGGTGTCGGGGATCGCTGTCACCTCGGCGATGAAGAACAACCTCATGGATCGAACCGACAGGTCATTGCGCGAGGCGTCGCAGGGCTGGGCCCGGCCCAAAGAGTTGCCCCAGGGCAACATGGGTCCGCCCGATGGGTCGAACGGTAGGCCACCGTCGCCATTCTTCGTGCAGGTCCAACGCGCAGACGGCTCGGTCTTCATCAAAATCAACGATGTAGGTGGTGAACCCGACCTCGCAGAGCTGAGCGGTTCAGGAAGTGATCCGGTGACCGTGAACTCGGTGGGCGGCGGTGATCCGCGCTGGCGGGTCATCGAGACCACCTCGCCGTTCGGTACCTCCGTCGTCGCGGTGAAGCTCACCGACGTCGACGACACCGTCACCCGGCTGATCTGGCTACAGGTCGGTATCGGTGCGGGAGTGATCCTGTTGGTCGGCGCGCTGGGGTACCTGTTGGTACGCACCAGCTTACGGCCGCTGCAGCGGGTGGAGAACACCGCGCAGGAGATCGCGGCGGGGAATCTCGACCAGCGAGTTCCGCCGGCCGCGGCCAACACCGAGGTCGGTCATCTCGCGGCGTCGCTCAACACGATGTTGCACCAGATACAGGGGGCGTTCGCAGCCACCGCGGCATCCGAAGAACAGGCCCGCCGTTCCGAGGACAACATGCGACGCTTCGTCGCCGACGCCAGCCACGAACTCCGGACCCCACTGACCTCGATCAAGGGCTTTTCCGAGCTCTACCGCCAAGGCGCGATGACCGATGCGAACCAGGTGATGTCGCGAATCGAAACCGAAGCAGGCCGCATGGGACTGCTGGTCGAGGATTTGCTGATGCTGGCCCGACTCGATGCACAACGACCCCTCGAACGGGCACCGGTCGACCTGCTCGCGTTGGCATCCGAGGTGGTGCACGGCGCCAAGGCCGCGGCGCCCGACCGAACCCTGACGGTCGACGTCTTCGACGGCCCGGGCATCCCCGAGGTGATGGGCGATGCCGGCCGTCTCGCCCAAGTGCTGAGCAACCTGATCGGCAACGCCATCCGGCACACCCCCGACCACGCCACGATCACAGTCCGGATCGGCACGGACGGTCCGGATGCGGTGATGTCGATGACCGACACCGGCCCGGGACTGAGCGAACAAGACCGGGCGCGGGTGTTCGAACGGTTCTACCGTGCAGATGCATCGCGGCAACGCACCGAGAGTTCGGCCGGAAGCGGACTCGGCTTGTCGATCGTCGCGGCACTGGTCGCAGCTCACGGCGGCACGGTCGGCGTCGATTCGGAACCTGGCCAGGGTGCGACCTTCTGGGTGCGACTACCGCGTGAGGGGGGCCCGCAGCACTCGGTCAGTCACTGACGTACTGCTCGTGGCCCTGCTCGCGTAGCTTCGTGCGGATCTTGTCGGCAATCGCATCAAGCGCCGCCGGATCGGGGTCCTTGTCCGCAGTCGCCAGGTCAAAGGTCTCGATCTGCCATGCCGGGAACACGTGAACGTGCAGGTGAGGCACTTCCAGACCCGCGATCAGCAGACCCATCCGCGGTGCGTCGAACGCGCTCTTCACAGCCTGACCGACCGTCTGCGCGACGGTGTTGATCTTCCCGAACAAGGCAGGTTCGACGCTCTCCCAGTGATCGATCTCCTGACGCGGCACCACGAGCAGGTGTCCTTCGGTGACCGGGTTGATCGTCAGGAACGAAACGACATCGTCGTCCTTCCACACGAACCGGCCGGGGATGTCTCCGTTGATGATCATTGTGAAAACCGATGCCATGCTCGTCACTGTATCGGGGTTGGGTTTTGGGGTGGTTGGGTTAGGCGCTCGGGTGACGGCCGCAACCAGGCACGGTTGGTGAGCGCGGCGAACTCGACCCGCCCGGCGGACGGCCGCGTGTTCTGGACGAGGGAGCGAGGGAGCGCAGCGACTGAGTCGACTGAGGAAGAACACGCGAGAAAGGCCGTTCGCCACGCGAGCGCCAGCGAGCCAAAAACACAGCTGGTGAGCCGAGGTGCAAACTCAGACACAGCTGGTGAGCCGAAGTGCAAACTCGGACACAGCTGGTGAGCCGAAGTGCAAACTCAGACACAGCTGGTGAGCCGAAGGATCGACCTGACCACGGGGAGCGCACCCCACAGGTAACTGACAGCCGAGCCCGAGTCTCGTAGCAGGGTTCAGTTCAAGAGTGACTGCCATGACAGCAGACACTCTCGACGATGCCCCGGCCGAGACCGCGGCCATCATCATCGACGACACCCCCGCAGCGCCGGTGCTCGACATCGTCGTCCCGGTTTTCAACGAAGAACTCGACCTCGCGCGATGCGTGCGGCAACTCGCCGACTTCCTCGACTCCTCGATGCCCTACACGGCGCGTATCACCATCGTCGACAACGCCAGTACCGACGCGACGCTTCAACTCGCCTGCAATCTCGCGGCGTCCATCGGCGAGGGCACCCGGGTCCGGGTTGCGCACCTCGACGCCAAAGGCCGAGGCCGGGCACTGAAGGCGATCTGGCAGCACAGCGACGCCCGGGTGGTCGCCTACATGGATGTCGATCTGTCGACCGACCTGAACGCGTTGCTACCGCTGGTCGCGCCGCTGGTGTCCGGACACTCCGATCTCGCCATCGGGACGCGTCTGACGCGATCGTCGCGGGTGGTACGCGGTCCCAAACGCGAATTCATCTCACGTGGATACAACTTGATGCTGCGCACCGCCATGGGCGCGAGCTTCTCCGACGCGCAATGCGGTTTCAAGGCCATACGTGCCGACGTCGCACGGGGTCTGCTGCCGATGGTCGACGACACCGGATGGTTCTTCGACACCGAGATGCTCGTCATCGCGCAACGGGCGGGCCTGCGGATCGCGGAGATCCCGGTGGATTGGACAGATGATCCGGCCAGCAAGGTCGACATCGTCAAGACCGCAACCGAAGATGTCAAAGGCTGCTGGCGGGTCGGACGGGCTTTGGCGAGCGGACGGCTACCTGTGGCAGATCTGCGGGACAGTCTCGGTCGCGGGGACCCCGGGCCGCAGGTCACGGGTGTGCCACGCGGTCTGGCAGGTCAATTGGTCCGATTCTGCGTGGTCGGTGTCGCCTCGACGATCGCGTACGCGGTGCTCTACCTGGCATTGCACTCTTTTGCCGGTGCACAGGCCGCCAACTTCCTCGCATTGTTGATCACGGCCGTGTTCAACACCACGGCCAACCGGGCCTTCACCTTCCGGGTCCGCGGCCGGGACGACGCTGCGAAACACCAACTGCAGGGTTTCGCGATCTTCATCTTCGGGTGGGCGCTGACCGCGGGATCGCTGTTGTTGCTGCACATGTGGGCCCCGGACGCCTCCAAGCACATCGAACTCCTCGTGCTGGTGGTGGCGAATCTGATCGCCACGGTGCTGCGATTCGTCGGATTCCGCTGGGTGTTCCGCGCCGCGCACCGTTCCGCCGCAGAGGTACCCGCATGAGCCTCCTCGTCGACAGCCCGCCGGCAAATCCGGCACCGGGCCAACCGGATCCTGCTCCGCAGCCCACCGCCCGGCCACGATGGGAGTTACCGTCGTTCGCCGCGCTCGTCGTGGCCACCGGGGTGCTCTACCTGTGGAACCTGAGTGCCAACGGTTGGGCGAACTCCTTCTATTCCGCAGCGATACAGGCGGGTTCGCAATCATGGGAGGCGTGGTTCTTCGGATCCTCCGACGCCGCGAACTCGATCACCGTCGACAAGCCGCCGATGTCGCTGTCGATACCGGGCATTGCGGTCCGCATCTTCGGCCTCAACTCGTGGTCGATCATCGTGCCGCAGGCACTGATGGGTGTCGCCTCGGTGGCGCTGCTCTACTGGATCGTCCGGAAACGTTTCGGCCCGGCGGCCGGTCTCATCTCGGGTGCCGCATTGGCGCTGACCCCGGTGGCCGCGCTGATGTTCCGCTTCAACAACCCCGACGCGCTCCTCGTCCTGCTGATGATCGCGGCGGTCTGGGCAACCCTGAAAGCCATTGACGACGGCCGTATCCGGTGGATGATCTTGACCGGCGTGTTCGTCGGGTTCGGCTTTCTCACCAAACAGATGCAGGTCTTCCTCGTCATCCCGCCGCTGGCGCTGACGTATATCGCCTTCGGACAGAAGACCTGGATCAGGCGCCTCGGGCACCTTTTCGCCTCGCTCGGTGCGATGATCGTCTCCGCCGGATGGTGGGTGCTCGCAGTCGAACTGTGGCCCAAGGACTCGCGTCCCTACATCGGCGGTTCGCAGGACAACTCGATCCTCGAATTGACGCTCGGGTACAACGGGTTCGGACGCCTCAGCGGCAACGAGACGGGCAGCGTGACACCCGGCGGTGGTGGCGGCACTGCCATGTCCGAGCAGCTGGGCGGTACCGGAACCGGTGGTTTCGTAGGCGGTCCCGGCGGGGGTGGTGGTCCCGGCGGTGGCGGCGGTATGTGGGGACAGACCGGGTGGACTCGGATGTTCGAATCTGCGCAGGGCGGTCAGAACGCCTGGCTCATCCCGGCTGCATTCATTCTCGGTATCGCGGCAATCGTGCTGTGTGGCAGAGCAGTGCGGACCGACAGTCGACGCGCACTGCTCGTCGTGTGGGGGCTGTGGCTCGTCACGACCATGGCCGTGTTCAGCTTCATGGCAGGCATCTTCCACGCGTACTACACCGTTGCGCTCGCGCCGGCGATCGCCGGACTCGTGGGCGCCGGCGGGGTGATGTGCTGGCGGCACCGAGACCAGACTCGGGTGCGGTTCGTGCTGGCCGGCGCGACCCTTGCCACCGGCATCATGTCGTACGTGCTGCTCGACCGGTCCGCCGACTTCCTTCCGTGGCTGCGGTACGTCGTGCTGATCGGCTCGATCGTGGCCGCTGCCGGTCTCTTGTTCTCCGGAGTGAAAAAGGCTGGGCTGCAGCGCTCCGCGGTGGTCGCTGCGCTGGCCGCCGTGGTCCTGGGCCTGGCAGGCCCGGCGGCGTACGCCATCGACACCGTGTCGTCGGCCAGGGCCGGTTCCATCCCGAGTGCTGGCCCGGCGAGTGCCGGCGGATTCGGGCCGGGAGGCGGCATGCGTATGGGAGGTCGGGGTATGACCCCTCCGGGTATGACCGGACTGCAGGGAACACCACCCGGTATGACCGGACAACAGGCAGCACCACCCGGTATGACCGGGCAGCAAGGTATGCCGAATCAAACCGGTTCGCAGACGAATCCGACCCCGGGCTCGACCGCTCGAGGCGGTGCCCCAGACGGCCGCGGCATGGGTGGTGGGGGACTGCTGGAGGGATCCAAGCCGACCGATGAGCTGGTTGCGGTCCTGAACCAGAGCGCCGACGACTTCACCTGGGTGGCGGCAGCCATCGGCTCCAACAGCGCATCGGGGTATCAGTTGGCCACCGAGCGATCGGTCATGCCGATCGGCGGCTTCAACGGCAGTGATCCGTCGCCGACTCTGGCGCAGTTCCAGCAGTACGTCGCCGACGGCAAGATCCACTATTTCATCGCCGGTGGCGGCGGGATGATGGGCGGCGGCAGCGGCACCGCGTCGGAGATCACCGCGTGGGTCGAGGCGAACTTCACCAGCACCACGGTTGGTTCGGTGACGCTCTACGATCTCAGCTGAGGAGATTGCTGATCGAAATATATCGGCGAGCCATCTCGTATGAGCACCGGTAGGTGGCACCTTTCTTCTATCCTTCGCGAGACGAACACAGGAGAAAGGTGCCACCATGACCGAGATCCCAGTCCCCGTACAGCGCTTGATCGACGCGGCGAACGCCGGCGACACGTCGGCGTTCCTCGCCGGCTTCACCGAGGACGGTGCAGTCGACGACTGGGGCCGGACCTTCCGCGGCAGTGACGCGATCACCGACTGGTCGGACGCGGAGTTCATCGGCAAGCAGGTCACCCTCGACATCACGACCGCCGATGTGTCGGGGCACGTGACCACGATCGTCGCGCAGGTCGGCGGCAACGGTTTCAACGGTCCGAGCACGTTCGGCTTCACCACGGCAGGCGATCGCGTCTCGCTGATGACCATCACCGGATGAGCGAGACCGAACCCGGCGGTGCGCACTCGGTGGACGGTCGGCCGGGTAGCGGACTCGGACCTCAAACACCGGCTGACGCGGATGGCCGGCCGCGACCCGCACGAGGACGGGCGGGCGGCGACAAATCTCGAACTGTTCTTCGACCTCACCTTTGTGGTCGCGTTCTCGTTTGCAGGAGTCGAGGTCGCGCATTTCGTCGCCGAAGGTCACTTCGAACCCGCGGTGCTCGGATTCATCTTCTGCACGTTCGCGGCGATCTGGGCCTGGATCAACTTCTCGTGGTTCGCGTCCGCCTTCGACACCGACGACTGGGTCTACCGACTGACGACGATGGTGCAGATGGTCGGCGTGCTGATCTTGGCCCTGGGGATCGCGCCGGTGTTCGAATCGCTCGACCACCACGGTGGTGTCGTCAACAACCGGGTGCTGGTCCTCGGGTATGTGGTGATGCGCCTGGCCATGGTCGTGCAGTGGATCCGGGCAGCGTCGAGCAGTCCGAGCTATCGCCGCACCTGCCTGATCTACGCCGGCGGCATCACCGTGGTGCAGATCGCCTGGGTGGCAGTCATTTTCCTCGACACAACCCTGTACCAGACATTGATCGTCGTCGGGCTGCTGGTGCTGTCGGAGATGGCGGTGCCCGCGATCGCCGAGAACATCGGTGGAGAGGGAACCACTCCCTGGCACGCCCACCACATCGCCGAGCGCTACGGACTGCTCGCGATCATCACGCTCGGTGAAGGCATCGTCGGCACCGCCGCTGCGCTGCAGGCCGTGGTGCACTCGCAGGGTTGGACAGCGGAGACCGCGGTCCTCGGTCTGGCGGGCGTGGGCATCACGTTCGGCATGTGGTGGATCTACTTCGTGGTGCCCTCCGGGCAGGCGCTGCACCTGCGCCGAGGCCGCGCATTCACGTTCGGCTACTTCCACATCGTCATCTTCATGGCGATCGCGATGATGGGCGCCGGGCTGCACGTCGCCGCGCTGTACATCGAACACGAGGCGACGATCGGCGAGACCGCCGCCGTCGCGGCCGTGGTCATCCCGGTCGGAATCTATCTGGCGTGCATCTTCCTGCTCTACGGCTTCTTGCTTGGCTTCCACCGGGTGAATGTGGCCGAGGTGATCGGGATGGCCGCGATCCTCGTGGTCGCAATGGTCTGCGCCTCTGCCGGTGTCTCGGTGGTGATCTGCCTGCTCGTGGTCGCCCTGGCGCCTGCCCTCGGCGTCATCGTCGACGAACTCGTCGGTGCTTCTCGCCGCGCCCAGGCGCTCGAGGCGCTGGAGGCGTCGGTTCGCAGCGGCGCAGCCGGGCGGTAGGGTCAGGCACGTGCGAGTACTCGTCATCGGATCGGGCGGCCGCGAACACGCCCTAGTTCTGGGCCTGCAGCGCGACCCGTCGGTCACCGACCTACATGTGGCCCCCGGCAATCCGGGTACCGCAGCGCTGGCCACCAACCACGATGTTGACATCGTCTCGTCCGACGCCGTGGTGGCGCTCGCGAGGTCCGTCGCCGCTGATCTGGTGGTCATCGGCCCCGAGGTGCCGCTGGTGCTCGGTGCTGCCGATGCCCTGCGTGCCGCCGGATTCGCCACGTTCGGTCCGGGTGCCGAGGCGGCAAAGATCGAGGGATCCAAGGCCTTTGCGAAAGATGTGATGGCCGCTGCCGGTGTTCGCACCGCGCACAGCGAGATCGTCGACAACCCCGCCCACCTCGATGCCGCGCTCGATCGCTTCGGGCCGACCTGGGTGGTCAAGGACGACGGCCTGGCCGCGGGCAAAGGCGTCGTGGTCACCACCGACCGGAACGCAGCCCGCATCCACGCTGCCGATCTGCTCGAAAGCGGACACCCGGTCCTGCTCGAGTCGTTTCTCGACGGCCCGGAGGTGTCGCTCTTCTGCCTCGTCGACGGCGCGACGGTCGTTCCACTGTTGCCCGCGCAGGACCACAAGCGCGTGGGTGACGGCGACGCCGGCCCGAACACCGGGGGCATGGGTGCCTACACGCCGCTGCCCTGGCTGTCGGATGAGATGACGCAGCGGATCGTCGACGAGGTCGTCAAACCCGTCGCGGCGGAGTTGCTTGCGCGGGAGATCCCGTTCTCGGGTCTGCTGTATGCGGGTCTGGCGATCGGGGCAGACGGCCCCGCCGTCGTCGAATTCAATTGCCGCTTCGGTGATCCCGAGACCCAGGCTGTCTTGGCCCTGCTGAAGTCGCCGCTCGGTGTCGCGCTGAACGCGACGGCATCGGGCGTGCTCGACCAGTTGCCTCCCCTGGAATGGGAAGACGGCGCGGCCGTGACCGTGGTGCTCGCCGCGGAGAACTACCCCGGCAGGCCTCGGACGGGTGACGCCATCACCGGATCCGACGCGGAGGGCGTTCTGCACGCCGGCACCGCACTCGCCGACGGTGCCGTGGTCTCCAGCGGGGGCCGCGTGCTGAGTGTCGTCGGGGTCGGTGCGGACCTCGCTGCGGCGCGCGCCCAGGCCTACGAACGGCTCGCCGGGGTCAAGCTGGCCGGATCACACTTTCGGAGCGACATCGGCCTCGCAGCCGAAGAGGGCCGGATCAGTATCTGATCTGGTAGGAGTTGCACTGATTGCCGGGGGCGCGCTGAAACCGGAGGACCTGCGATTTCCTCCGACTTCGGCTACCTCCTCCTGTTGCAGCCGGAGGGTGTGGCAAGAACCGGAGGAGTTGTCAGATCCTTCGACTTCAGCCCGCGAGGTTGCGGCCGAGGAAGGTCACCTGCCCGGGCAGCACGCCGCGCCAGTACCGGTTTGTGTGGCCGCCCGGCGAGGTCCCGAATGCGGGGGGTGGACGCAGCCCCGCCATCCACTGCCGGGTGTAGGTGAAGAATTGGTCGCTTGACCCGCATTCGATCAGCAGTGGGATCTTGGAGAACGAATCCTGTTGTCCGAACAGCGAGTTGGCCTGGTAGTCGGCAGCATTGTCGAATGCCCTCGCGGGAAAGGTGGCGGGGTCGGCCCACAGGGCGGGGGAGCTGACAGCGATCGCCGCGACCCGAGGGGCGCCCAGCATCGCCCCCAGGCGCAACGCGCCGTAACCACCCATCGACCAACCGAAGAACCCGACCCGGTCGGTGCGCAACCCGAGTTCGGGGGTGCCCTCGAGCAGTGGCAGGAACTCTTCGAGCACCATCGCCCCGCCGTCGGTGCCGTCTGCGCGGGGGTGGTAATAGCTGCGCGCGGCGTCCACCGACGCCAGTGCGAACGGAGCATTGCCCTCGGTGGCCCATTGCTGCATCAGGTTCTGCATCTCCAGCCCACCCTGGAAGGCTGCGCGCTGGTCGGTGTTCAGGGCATGGAGGACGACGACGACCGGCAGGTCGCCGGTCACGCCCGCAGGTCGGGCGACCGTCCAGTTGGTCTGTCGGCCAAGCATTTTCGCCGACACGAAACTTCCGGTGAACATCTCGGCGGCACCGGTGACCGCCGGTGGGGGAGAGGTGGTCTGCGCCCCGGGGTCGTTGGCGCGGGCAGGCTGCGGCGCGACCCGCTCCGGTTCGTCTTTGCCGCAGGCCGCCAGGATCCCGAGCGCTCCCAGGCCCAGTCCGGCACCCAGCACAGCGCGACGGCCGGTGACGCCACGTGGTGTCCGGGATTCGCCGCTGCCCCTGATGTTGCGGCTGCCAAAAGTACTCATTGCGGAATACACGGTACCTGCGAGCGCGCCGGTGGTCGGTGGTGCACGCGAACGACACACCTGACGTCCTCTGGTCGAGGAGGCTAACTTCGAACTCATGCGGTCGCAATCAGACAGATCCGAAGTGCAGATGTTCCACGTGATGGACGTGTTGGCAGCAATCGCGCAGCGCAGGGTGCGGGGTCTGGACGTCATCTCGCTGGCCGCCGGACAGCCGTCGACGTCCGCGCCCGCTCCCGTCCTGGCCGCGACGAAGTCGGCGCTCGACGCGTCTCCGCTGGGCTACACCGAATCACTCGGCATCATGCCGCTGCGCGAGGTGGTCGCTCAGCACTACACCGACACCTACG
Source organism: Williamsia sp. 1135 (assembly GCF_002095395.1). Classification (GTDB taxonomy): domain Bacteria; phylum Actinomycetota; class Actinomycetes; order Mycobacteriales; family Mycobacteriaceae; genus Williamsia. The sequence goes on along the minus strand of NZ_MJEI01000089.1, from coordinate 76,512 downwards.
GTGTCCAGGCCGAGGCAGCCGACGTGGTCATCACGACCGGTTCGTCGGGAGCCTTCACACTCATCTTCCTGGCGGCATTCGACGCCGGTGACACCGTCGCCATGGCCCGGCCCGGGTACCCCGCCTACCGCAACAGCCTCGCCGCGCTCGGCTGTGAGGTCGTGGAACTCGACTGTGGCCCCCAGACGCGTTTCCAACCCACCACTGCGATGCTCGACGCGCTCGATCGTCCGCCCGCGGGACTGATCGTCGCCAGTCCGGCGAACCCCACAGGGACCATCCTGGATCCGGCCGAACTCGCAGACCTCGCTCGCTGGTGCGACGCCCACGGCACCCTGCTGATCTCCGACGAGATCTACCACGGGATCAGCTACGGCAGGCCCACGTCCTGCGCCTGGGAGACCTCTCGGCAGTCGGTGGTGATGGGCTCGGTGTCGAAGTACTACTGCATGACCGGCTGGCGGCTGGGATGGATGCTGGTGCCGGCGCCGTTACGGCGTGCCGTCGAGCGGCTGACGGCCAATCTCACGATCTGCCCGCCCACGATCAGTCAGCACGCCGCGGTCGCGGCGTTCAGCAATGAGTCGAAGGTCGAGCTCGACGGCCACGTCCGCAGGTACGCCCGCAATCGCGAACTGCTCGTCGACGGGCTGGCGGCGCTGGGGGTCACCGATGTGGCGCCGCCCGACGGGGCCTTCTACGTGTACGCAGACCTGTCCGCGATCACCGATGACTCCCTCGGTTGGTGTGAAGGCGTGCTGGAACAGACCGGGGTCGCGATGGCGCCCGGACTCGATTTCGACACCCGTCGCGGCAACCAGACCGTGCGGATGAGCTTCGCCGGCGCGACCGATGACATCGGTGAGGCACTGCGCCGACTCGAACCGGTCTTGCGCTGACAATGCCGTCCCGATGGCCCAATAGCTGAAATCGTTTCCCAGGGTCAGATTTTCGCGGAAATGGACCTACCGCTGCGCGGCTTTGGCACCATGGCGGGGTGAGAGCAGCTGCGACCCCCAAAGGAACGCGTCGGCGCGAGAGACTGATCGCCGCCGCCGGGGAACTGCTGCTCGAAGGTGGATTCGACGCCGTGCGTCACCGTGCGGTCGCGGACCGAGCTCAACTACCCCTGGCCTCGACCACGTATTACTTTGCCTCCCTTGAGGATCTGGTCGTCGAGGCGGTCGCGTTCAACTGTCGCGGCGACCACGACGCCATCGCAGAACGAGCGCACGCGCTACCCAGGCGACGCCGGGGCGGTGAGACCACCGCCGAGGCATTGGCCGAGGTGTTCGTGGGCGAGCGGACCACCCGCGAGCGACTGACCTGCCGGTACGAGGCGATAGTCCTGTGTGCGCGCGTGCCACGCCTGCATCAGGTGTTGGTCGACCACCGTAACTCGCTACGCAACATACATTTTGAGGTTCTGGAGAAGTCCGGACGCAGCACCGATCCGACGGGGATCGAACAGCTCATGGCAGTCGAGGACGGCGTCGTGATCGGGGCCCTTGCCGACTCCGTCGACGACCTGGTCAAGGTCACCCAGGTGGCGCTGTGCGAGGTCATCGATCAGTTGGCCCCGGTCGCCTCGGCCTGAGGTCGCGAACGACGAATTTCTCGCCCCTGTCGGCGTATCGCATAATGGGCCGGTGCCTGAATCAGAATTGACAGTGACCAAACCGCGGGTGGCCAACGTCCTGGCCGGACGTTACGCCTCTGCTGACCTGGTGCGTCTGTGGTCCGCCGACCACAAGATCGTGCTGGAGCGGCAGCTGTGGATCGCTGTCCTCAAGGCGCAACGCGACCTGGGCGTCGACGTTCCCGATGGCGCCATCGCCGACTACGAGCGCGTCCTCGACCACATCGATCTCGAATCGATCGCCGATCGCGAACGGGTGACCCGTCACGACGTGAAAGCCAGGATCGAGGAGTTCAACGCACTCGCCGGGCACGAGCAGATCCACAAGGGCATGACCAGCCGCGACCTGACCGAGAACGTCGAACAGCTGCAGATCCTGCGCTCCCTCGAGCACGTCCACGCGCATGGTGTCGCGACCGCAGCCCGCCTTGCCGAGCGTGCCGCACAGTACTCGTCGGTGGTGATGGCGGGCCGCAGCCACAACGTCGCGGCGCAGGCGACCACCCTCGGCAAGCGGTTCGCATCAGCTGCCGACGAGTTGCTCATCTCGCTCACCCGGCTGCGCGAACTCATCGCCCGTTACCCGCTGCGCGGCATTAAGGGGCCGATGGGCACCAGTCAGGACATGCTCGACCTGCTCGACGGGGACGTCGAGAAGCTGTCCGAGTTGGAGGCGAAAGTCGCTGAGCATCTCGGCTTTTCGAAGTCACTCACCTCAGTGGGCCAGGTCTACCCGCGGTCGCTCGATCACGACGTCGTCTCCGCCCTCGTGCAGGTCGCGGCAGGCCCGTCGTCGCTCGCACACACCATCCGGCTGATGGCCGGTCACGAGCTGGTGACCGAAGGGTTCCAGCCGGGTCAGGTCGGCAGCTCGGCGATGCCACACAAGATGAACACCCGCAGCTGCGAGCGCGTGAACGGACTCCAGGTGATTCTCCGCGGCTATGGATCGATGGCCGCCGAGCTCGCGGGTGCACAGTGGAACGAAGGTGACGTCTTCTGTTCGGTGATCCGGCGGGTTGCCCTCCCCGACGCATTTTTCGCCATCGACGGGTTGATGGAGACCTTCCTGACCGTGCTCGCCGAATTCGGCGCCTACCCGGCGGTCATCGCGAAAGAACTCGATCGGTACCTGCCGTTCCTCGCGACGACGAAGGTGCTGATCGCGGCAGTCCGCGCCGGGGTCGGACGAGAAGTGGCCCATGAGGCCATCAAGGAGAACGCGGTGGCGGTGGCGCTCGCGATGCGCGAAGACGGTCGCGAACCGGACCTGCTGGACCGGCTCGCCGCAGACGACCGGCTGCCGCTGGACCGGGCCGCGCTCGACGCCGCACTCGCAGACAAATCCGCATTCATCGGTGCCGCCGAACACCAGGTCGCAGACGTTGTCGCCCAGGTCGGAAAGCTGGTGAAGGACTACCCCGACGCCGCTGGGTATGGTCCTGCTCCGATTCTCTAGCTGTGCTGAATTTTGCTCGCCCGCTCGCTGGGTCGTCGCGGCCCTGATCGCACGTTCTTCCCTCGTCGGTCGCATCGCTTCGCTCGCTCCTCCTCAGTCCAGAACGTGCGGGGCCACGAGACCGTTGTGGGTCCGTCGAGCGTGCCGAACTGGCCGTCGAGCGTGCCGAACCGGCCGTCGAGCGTGCCGATCAGGGTTGACAACAGCCCAGGCGGGGATAGTATTCAACTCATCAGTTAATAACTGATTGGTTGAATACATAGGAGACGTTGTCGTGGGCGAAGATCAGCTCAGTGCCGTGTTCGGGGCTCTCGCCGATCCCACTCGACGGGCACTGCTGGCTCGGTTGTCCGAGGGTGAGGCGACCGTGTCGGCTCTGGCGGAGCCGTTCGACATGAGCCTGGCCGCGATCTCGAAGCACCTCAAGGTTCTCGAGCGGGCCGGCCTCATCTCACGGGGGCGGGACGCGCAATGGCGGCCCTGCTCCCTCGAGGCCGGCCCACTCGCCGAGGCCAGCGCGTGGCTCGGCGACTACCGCCGGTTCTGGGAAAGCAGCTTCGACCGCCTCGAGCAACACATCAATCGGATCACGGCATCCGGCAACCGAGAGGAAGAACCATGACAGACACAGCAACTCGCGAGTTCACCATCGTGCGGGAGTTCGCCGCCAGGCCCGAGGTGGTGTTCGACGCCTGGGTCGACAGCGATCAGGCTTCGCAATGGATGGGTCCTGAAGGTTTCACGATGCCGCGGGACCGGATGTATGGCGAAGGTCGGCCCGGCGGTGAATACGGGGGTGTGGTGGTGGGTCCGAATGGTGAGGAGTTCGCCTCGAGAGGCGTCTATCGGGAGGTATCCCGGCCGGAGCGGCTGGTGTTCTCCTGGGGCGATCCGACCGACGCGGAATCGGTTTCGGTCTGCACGGTGACCTTCGTCGAATCCTCACCGGGCACGACCACCATGACCTTCCACCTGCTGGCACCGGGACCGCTGAGCTCGGACGACGGCGCCAAAGGAGGCTGGGGAAGTTCGTTCGACAAGCTCCACAGGTTCGTGGAGGCGGCGTCATGACCATCGACACGCTGCCGCAAGGCGACCTCGGCCTCATGCAGTCAGTTGTCGCACAAGAACTGCTGCAGATGGACATCCCCGCTCGCCTGGCCTACACGGCGTCCGACGGAACTCCGCGGGTGCTCCCTATCAATCACTGGTGGACCGGTACCGAATTGGTGATGGCGACGTTCACCGGCGCCGCGAAGGTGCGGGCGCTGCGCCGTAACCCTGCCGTGGCGATCACGATCGACACCGCGGACGCACCGCCACACGTCTTGCTGCTGCGCGGCGACGCAGTGGTCACCGACGTCGACGGCATTGTGCCCGAGTACGAGCTGACGATGCGCCGCGGTATGCCCGCCGGTGCCGCCGACGAGTACTTCGCGGGATTGCGCGCCGACGGTGCGACGATGCACCGCATTGCCGTGCGGCCCACCTGGGTGGGTGTACTCGACTTCGAAACCCGGTTTCCGGGCGCGGCGCCGTCGGCGATCAGCGGCAGCGACTAGGCCTGCTCGGCATCGGTCTTGTCTGCGTGGCCGAGATCCCACTCCGGTGCCGCGACATTGCGTACGAGCTTCTTCAGCGTGACGATGTCAGGAAAACCGTTGTCACGCTTGCGCTCCCAGATGAGCTCGCCGTCGACGTCGATCGAGAAGACGCCGCCGGTGCCCGGGACGAGCGTGACCGACCCCAACTCGGTGCCGAAAGTGTTCAGCAATTCGGTGGCCATCCAGGATGCCCGCAGAACCCAGTTGCACTGTGTGCAGTAGGTGATGGTCACGGCCGCGTTGGATTCAGTCACGGGGTCATTGTTGCAGCCGGCTGCTGGGAACCCGTCCGTCACACTAAGCTCGACCGGTGACTGTCTTGGGACTGATCTTCGCCGGCCTCGCTGCGCTCATCCACGTATACATCTTCGTCCTCGAATCGGTGCAGTGGACCGCACCAGCAACGAGAAAGACGTTCGGCACCAGTGCGGAACAAGCCGAGGCGACCAAGGAGATGGCCTACAACCAGGGCTTCTACAATCTCTTCCTCGCGATCGTGACGGTGACCGGGATCGTGCTGATCGCGGGCGACCAGACCGCGGCGGGCTCAGCGCTGGTGTTCGCGGGGGCCGGTTCGATGGTGGCCGCTGGACTCGTACTCATCACGTCCTCGCCCAGCAAATCTCGGTCCGCGCTGATCCAGCTCGTCCCACCGGCCATCGGAGGCGTCGCGCTGGCCATCGGGTTGACGCTGTAGGGCAGATCACGGCGCCGCGCGCGGTCCGACTAGCCTGAAATACATGCGTCCGAGCCTGGAATCCTACGAACACCTCGCGGCCGGCAAGGTTCGTGATCTCTATTCGATCGACGACACGACGATGCTGATGGTGGCGTCGGACCGGATCTCCGCGTTCGACCACATCCTGTCCACGCCGATACCCGACAAGGGGCGCGTGCTGACGGCGATGAGCGTCTTCTATTTCGGAGCGCTCGGGGTCCCCCATCATCTTGCGGGCGACGAGCTGGACCCGCGGATCCCCGCCGAGCTCGTGGGCCGCGCGCTGGTGGTCAAGAAGCTCGACATGTTGCCCGTCGAGTGTGTGGCACGCGGTTACCTCACCGGTTCGGGTCTGCTCGACTACGTCGCGACCGGATCGGTCTGTGGGATCGAACTGCCGCCCGGACTCGAAGAGTCGAGCAGACTTCCGGAGCCGATCTTCACCCCGGCCACAAAGGCCGATCTCGGATCGCACGATGAGAACGTCAGCTTCGAGGCGGTCGTGGCGACCGTCGGCGACACGCTGGCGACCAAACTTCGGGAGCTGACCCTCGACATCTACTCGCGCGGCTCGGACCTCGCGGCGGGTAGAGGAATCATCCTCGCCGACACGAAGTTCGAGTTCGGATTGGACGACGACGGCACGGTGGTCCTCGCCGACGAGGTACTCACCCCGGACAGCTCGAGGTACTGGGACATCGACACCTACCGTCCGGGACTGGTGCAACCGAGCTTCGACAAGCAGATCGTCCGGAATTGGCTGACCAGTCCGGAGTCGGGCTGGGATCGCGCCGCCGACAATCCGCCCCCTCCGCTGCCCGACGACGTCGCGCAGCGCACCCGTGATCGATATATCGAAGCGTATGAACGTATTTCAGGCCTGTCATTCGATGACTGGCCGAAGGGAGAACAGTGACAGACACCTCGCAGGCCCCCGGCGCCACGCCGCCCGCCGCGAAGAAGATTCCGTTCGAACGCACCCATCACGGTGAGACGGTGATCGATCACTACGAGTGGTTGCGGGACAAGGAAGATCCCGAGGTCATCGATTTCCTCGAACAGCAGAACGACCACACGGCGGCGCACACCGCGGACCTCGCCGGCCTGCGTGATGACATCTTCGGCGAGATCAAGAGTCGCACACAGGAAACCGACATGTCGGTACCCACCCGCCGTGGACAATTCTGGTACTACGCCCGCACCGAAGAGGGCAAGCAGTATCCGCTGCACGCCCGCTGCCCGATCGTCGACCCGGATGACTGGACCCCGCCGAAGGTCGAGCCGGGGCAGGAGGTGCCCGGCGAGGAAATCCTGCTCGACTCCAATGCCGAGGCCGAGGGCACCGACTTCTTCAGTCTCGGTGCGCTGTCGGTCAGTGAAGACGGCACGCTGCTCGCCTACAGCGTCGACGCGACCGGCAACGAGCGATACACCATGCGGTTCAAGAACCTCGGGACCGGCGAGCTGCTGGCCGACGAGATCGCCGACACCGCACCAGGCGCACTCTGGTCGCTGGACGGCAACCACGTGTTCTATCAGACGGTGGACGAGGCGTGGCGTCCCGATACCGTCTGGCGCCACGACCTCGGCGCCGGTACCCCCGACGTCAAGGTGTTCCACGAACCCGACGAGCAGTACTGGGTCGGTATCGGGGGTACCCGCAGCGACAAGTACCTGATGATCTCTCTGGGGTCGAAGATCACCTCCGAAGTCCGGGTTCTCGACGCCGCGAACCCCACCGGTGAGTTCGAGATCGTCTGGCCGCGTGAAGAAGGCGTCGAGTACGGCGTCGAACACGCGGTCATCGACGGCCAGGACCGATTCCTGATCCTGCACAACAAGAACGCCGAGAACTTCGAGCTGCTCGACGCCCCGGTGGCCGACCCGACCGACACGCGTGTGCTGGTCCCGCACGACAGCGCCGTGCGGATCGAGGACGTCGACGCGTTCGCCGGACAACTCGTCCTGAGCTATCGGCGCGAGGCGCTGCCGCGCCTGTCGATCGCCCGGCTCGGCAAGGGTGACGTCGAGTTCGCGGAGGTCGCCTTCGACGAAGAGCTGTACTCCGCCGGCCTGGGTGCCAATCCGGAATGGGCGGCCCCGCGCCTGCGGATCGGCTATACCAGCTTCATCAACCCGACAGAGGTCTTCGACCTCGACGTCGCGACCGACGAGCGCATCCTGCTCAAGCGTCAGACGGTGCTCGGTGACTACGACCCGTCCAACTATGAGCAGCATCGGGATTGGGCCACCGCCGCCGACGGGACCAAGATCCCACTGTCGGTGATCCGCAGGCGCGGGGAGTCCGCGGGCCCGGCGCCGACTCTGCTCTACGGCTACGGCTCCTATGAGTCGAGCAACGATCCCGGGTTCTCGATCTCCCGATTGTCGCTCCTCGATCGGGGTGTCGTGTTCGTGATCGCCCACATCCGCGGTGGCGGTGAGATGGGCAGGCACTGGTACGACACCGGCAAGACGTTGACGAAGAAGAACACCTTCACCGACTTCGTCTCGGCGGCTAGGCATCTGATCGATACGGGGGTCACCGATCCGGAGCACCTGGTGGGCGAGGGTGGCAGTGCGGGTGGACTGCTGATCGGCGCGGTCGCGAACCTTGCACCGGAGTTGTTCAACGGAATCCTGGCCGTGGTGCCGTTCGTGGACCCGCTGACCTCGATCCTCGATCCCTCGTTGCCGCTGACCGTCATCGAGTGGGACGAGTGGGGTAATCCGCTGGCCGACAAAGAGGTCTACGACTACATGCGCTCGTACTCACCGTACGAGAACGTCGAGGCGAAGGCGTACCCGGAGATCTTGGCCATCACCTCGCTCAACGACACCCGCGTCATGTACACCGAGGCCGCGAAGTGGGTGGCTCGATTGCAGGACAACACCACCGGTGACGCGCCCATCCTGCTGAAGACCGAGATGAAGGCCGGCCACGGCGGGGTCAGCGGTCGTTACAAGCAGTGGGAGGAAGTCGCTTTCGAGTACGCCTGGGTCTTGCGGCAGACCGGCGCGATCTGAGGGAAGCGCTCGAAACGACAACGCCCGTCCGGATCTTCCGGACGGGCGTTGCTCGTGTGTCTGGCTGTGCGACTAGTGCATCATCACCGGTGCGACGGGTTTGCCATCTGCGTCGGTGGTGCTACGGGTAGCCGCCTTACGCGGCAGGAAGAACGCCGGGATGATGCAGAGCGCGATGAGCACCGTGGTCACGATGAACGTCTTGCCGAAACCGTCGGCCATCGCTCCGAGGTCCTCGGCTCCCCGCAGGTTGTTCACGAGGATCACCGAGATGATGGCGGTACCGACGGAGCCGGCTGCCTGCTGGACGACGTTCATCAGGGTCGAGCCATCGGGGACCTGCTTGTCGGACAGAGTGGCCAAGGCGGCAGACATGATCGGCATCATGGTCATGCCCATACCGAGACCCTGGACGAACAGCGCGGCGCTGAGCAACCAGAACGAGGTATCCGGCCCGAGGAAGATGAACGCGCTGAGACCGATGGTGATGAGCACGATCCCGGCCATCACGATCTTTCCGGGGCCCTGACGGTCGGTGAGCTTGCCCGACATCGGCATCGTCAACATGGCGCCGATGCCCTGGGGGGCCAGCAGCAGGCCTGTCATGAGGGTCGTCTCACCGCGGACGCCGATGTAGTACTGCGGGAACAGCAGGGCCGCACCGAGGAAGGCGATCATGAACAGCCCCATGGTGATCACCGCCATGGAGAGCTTGCTGTTGCGGAACAGCCGAAGGTCGAGCAGCGGGTTCGTGGTGCGCAGCGCGTGGAACACGAAGCCGATCATCAACAGGAGTCCGATTCCGGCCGTGATGAGGACCGAATAGTCGGTGAAGCTTCCGTGTTCGGTGCTCAGCGTGATGCCGTAGAGGAACAGCGCCAGGCCCGGTGACAGCAAGAGGAGGCCGATGAAGTCGAATTTCGGCCGGGCTGATTCGTTTTCACCGGGCAGGATGATGATTGCGTAGATGAAGGCCGCGACACCGATCGGTACGTTGATCAGGAAGATCCAGTGCCAGCTCACGTATTCGATGAGGGCGCCGCCGATGATCGGACCCATGATCGGGCCGAGCAGCATGGGGATACCGAGTACCGCCATGACCGAACCGATCTTGGTCGGGCCTGCCGCCTTGGTCAGGATCATCATGCCGACGGGCATGAGCATGCCGCCACCGAGACCCTGCAACACGCGGAAGACGGTCAAAGAGGTTATGTCCCAGGCGAGTGCACACAGTACGGAACCCAGTACGAACAGCACCAGAGAGGTCAGGTAGACGTTCTTGGTGCCGAAACGTGCTGCGGCCCAGCTGGAGAGCGGGATGACGGCGGCGAGCGCCAGGGTGTAGCCGGTGATCGTCCAGGCGGCACCTGCCTGGTCGGTGTCGAAGTCGGCCTGGAAGGTGTTCTGCGCCACGGACACCACAGTGGTGTCGAGGATCGCCATGATCGCGCCGAGTACGACGACGATGGCGATCTTGATCACGGCGGGATCGAGCTTGTCGCTCGCGTCCTTCGTGGTTTCGGGAGAAGTCATCAAGCTACTTTCTGAAATCGTTTAGAGAGCGTCTATTGTGCAGCCGGCAAGGCCGACTCGAGTTCTTGTGTGAACAAAGCGCCTTCAGAACACGTCGATGTGCTCAGGTAGTCGCCGGCCAGAATCGGCAGGAGTGCGTCGCGCAGGTTTGTCCGAAGGTCTCCGGGCAGTTTTGCGATCACTTCGCGGATCAGATCTTCCCGCCGGTTGACGCTGACCGCAACTGCTTTGATGCCGGCCTCGGCGAGCGAAACCCGCTTGATCCGGCGGTCGTGGCTGTCTTCGCGTCGCAACACCAGGTCCAGATGAACCAATTTGTCGACGGCGCGCCCGGCCGCAGCGAGCGACAGGTGGAGTTCGTCGGCCAGTTCGTTGACCGACAACGCCCGTCCGTGCCTGCTGAGAATCAGCAGCGCCTTGAAGTGGGTGAAGCCGAGTTCGGTGTCGATGATGTCGTCCATGGCGTCGACATCGATGGCGCACGAGAGCCTCAGCAGGAACTCGTGAACGGTTTGGTAGGTCTGCTCGACCTCGACATCTGATGACACTTGGCAACAGTAACGTCAACGCAACTATTGATGACACCGCAAGTAATGTGTTTTCCGTTACATCACGGGATGGTCGGCGCGATCTCAGTAGCCTGAGGAGATGACCGAAACCAAGAACATCCCGCTCCGCACCCTCTCGGGAGAATCGACGAGCCTCGCTGCGTTCACCGGACCCGTGCTGGTGGTCAACGTCGCCAGCAAGTGTGGCTTGACCCCGCAATATGCCGGTCTCGAAAAGCTTGCCAAGGACTACCGCGACCGTGGGCTGACCGTTGTGGGCGTGCCCTGCAACCAGTTCATGGGTCAGGAGCCCGGCACCGCCGAGGAGATCGAGACGTTCTGCTCCGCCACGTACGGCGTCACCTTCCCGCTGCTGGAGAAGACCGACGTCAACGGCGCCGATCGCCACCCGCTCTACGCCGAGCTGACCCAGGCGGAGGACGCCGAGGGGGCAGCGGGGGATATCCAGTGGAACTTCGAGAAGTTCCTGCTCGACGCGGACGGCGCCGTGGTGGGCCGGTTCCGCCCGCGCACGGAACCGGATTCGGCCGAGGTCGTCGGTGCCATCGAGAAGGTGCTGGGCTAGAGCAGCCGGCGCGCAGGGGGCCGGGGTCCGTGGGCGATCGACCGCGTGATTTCGGGTGTTGTCCACTCGGACGCAACCGAATGACCACCTGACGTCGCAATACTGGGCGCCATGGCAGGTCAACTGGTCGTATCGGTGTCAGGGATCCGCGCAGAAACGCTTCCCCAGGTGCAGGCCTTCGCAACCCGACTGTCGGAGCGTTCGGTGCCGCTGTCCTATCTGGTCGCGCCACGGCTCAAGGGCGGCTACCGCCTGGCCGAGGACGACCGGACGTGTGACTGGCTGCGCGAGCGACGGGCAGGCGACGACGCCATCGTCCTGCACGGCTACAACCAGGTCCCGAGCCGCAAACGCCGCGCGGAGTTCGCCGAACTCGGTGCGCACGAGGCCGGGCTCCGGCTGCTTGCAGCCGATCGCGTTCTCGAACACAGTGGTCTGCGAACCCGTATCTTCGCTGCTCCCCGATGGAATGCGTCCCCCGGCGCACGGGCGGCGATGCCGACCCGCGGGTTCCGGACGAACCTGGGGTCGACGAGCATCGACAACGTGGTCAACGGCACCCAGAGCCGGGCACGGGTTGTCGGCGTGGGCGATGGGTTCCCGGCCGAGCCGTGGTGGTGTCGTCTGTTGGTCGCGAACACTGTCCGCATCGCCCGCCGCGGTGGGGTGGTGCGACTGTCGGTGGCAGCGAAGCACCTCGATGGGTCGGTCGCCGGTAAGGCAGTTCTCGACTGCATCGATCTGGCCCTGCTCCACGGCGCGGAGCCGCTGACCTATCGGGCGCTGACCCAACGGGGTCCGGCGTCGATGTCGCTGCGCAGAGCCGCCTGAGGGCTCTCCAGCGGCCGGCGCCGGTCGCGAACGGGCCACCCGGAGTTTGCCGGTAGAGTGACGGCTGCAAACCCCAGCTGAATGAGGAGCGCCGAAGTGGCTCGAGTGGTAGTGGACGTCATGCCCAAAGCAGAGATCCTGGATCCGCAGGGGCAGGCCATCAGTGGTGCGCTGGGCCGGCTGGGATTCGGAGGCATCGCCGACGTACGTCAGGGCAAGCGCTTCGAACTCGAAGTCGATGACTCGGTGAGCGATGAGGCCCTCGACCGCATCGCGGCCGAGCTTCTCGCGAACACCGTCATCGAGGAGTACTCGGTCACCCGCGTCGAGAGCCCCGCATCGTGAGCAAGGCCCGTATCGGTGTCATCACCTTTCCCGGCACGCTCGACGATGTCGATGCCTCGCGGGCCGTCCGGCTCGCCGGGGCCCAGGCGGTAGAACTCTGGCACGGCGATGGCGACCTCCAAGGGGTCGACGCCGTGGTGGTGCCCGGTGGGTTCTCTTATGGTGATTACCTCAGGGCCGGCGCCATCGCCCGTTTTGCGCCCGTGATGGGTGCCCTCGTCGAAGCCGCGGGGAAGGGGATGCCGATCCTCGGTATCTGCAACGGCTTTCAGGTGCTCTGCGAGGCAGGTTTGCTCCCCGGTGCGCTCACCCGGAACGAGGGTCTGCACTTCCTGTGCCGTGATCAGTGGCTGCGGGTCGACTCGACCACCTCGGCGTGGAGCAGTCGCTTCGAGCCCGGTGCCGAGATTCTCATCCCCCTGAAGTCAGGCGAAGGTCGGTTCGTCGCCTCTGAAGACGTTCTCGACGAGCTCGAGGGTGAAGGTCGGGTGGTGTTCCGCTACGCGGGCGACAACCCGAACGGATCGATGCGTTCGATCGCCGGAATCTCCAGCGCCAACGGCAAAGTCGTCGGCCTGATGCCGCATCCCGAACACGCGACCGAAGCATTGACCGGCCCGAGCGACGACGGACTCGGCCTGTTCTACTCGGCGCTCGACGCGGTACTGGCCTCGGCCTGAGTACTTCATGTTGACCACCACGGCCACCGCAGCCGGGCTCTGCTCCTTCGTCGACGCGTCGCCGTCGCCTTTCCATGTGTGCGAGAGCGTCGCGAAGCTTTTGGAGGCGGCGGGTTTTCGTGAGCTGAGTGAAGGCCACCAGTGGCCGTCGACCCCGGGCCGGCACTATGTGATCCGCGGCGGGTCCATCGTCGCCTGGGACAGCAGCGGGCACGGCCGGAGTTTCCGCATCATCGGCGGTCACACCGACAGCCCCAATCTGCGGGTCAAGCAGCATCCTGAACTGCGCTCGGCGGGACTGTCGATGGTCGGGCTCGAGAAGTACGGCGGCGCGTGGCTCAATTCATGGCTCGACCGCGACCTGGGCATCTCCGGACGGATCGCCATCCGCGAGCCGGATGGACTGCGTCAGGAGCTGATTCGCATCGACGAGCCGGTTCTGCGGGTGCCCCAGCTCGCGATCCATCTGTCCGAAGATCGCGGTGGGGTCTCACTCGATCCGCAGCGGCATGTCAACGCCATCTGGGGTGTCGGTGACAAGGGCCCGAAGTTCCTGGAATGGATTGCTGCGCAGGCAGATGTCTCGGTGGACCAGGTGCTCGGCTGGGAACTGATGACCCACGACCTGGCGCCGAGTCGCGTCGTCGGAGTCGAAGGTGACCTGATCAGCGCGCCACGACTCGACAACCAGGGTACGTGCTACGCGGGCACCCGGGCGCTCCTCGACGCGGTCGAGGCAGGACTCGGACCGGCGATCCCCGTACTGGCGCTGTTCGACCACGAAGAGGTGGGCAGCGGTTCGGATCGCGGCGCCGCCTCAGATCTACTCGCTACGGTGCTCGAACGAATCGTGTTGGCAGCGGGTGGAAGTCGCGAAGACTACTTCCGGTCGATGTCCATGAGTGCGTGTGCGTCGGGAGACATGGCCCACGCGACGCATCCGAACTACCCAGAGCGGCACGAACCCGCGCACCAGATCGCGATCAACGGTGGCCCGGTGCTCAAGGTGAACCAGAATCTGCGTTACGCCAGTGACGCCGTGGGGGAGGCGTTGTTCGCGGACGCCGCTGACAAAGCCGGAGTTCCGTTGCAGCGCTACGTCCATCGGGCGGATCTGCCGTGTGGTTCCACCATCGGACCCATCACCGCGACCCGCACCGGACTGAGCACGGTCGATGTCGGGGCCCCACAACTCGCGATGCACAGTGCTCGCGAGCTTATGGGAAGCCATGACGTCGGCATGTACGCAGCAGCCCTCGCCGCATTCCTCACCCCGTAACCGCCGATGATGGGGCCTTTTGGCGGTCCCCACCTGGGGAAATGCTCGCCAAAAGGCCCCATCATCGGGGTTGCTAATACTGGCCGAGGTAGAAGTGGGCACCTTGGTCGTCGAGGCATTCGGCGGAGATGGCGTAGGACTGCTGTTCGGGTCCGTTGATCACCGTGCCACCGCCGTCCCGGACCCGCTGCACCGCTACCTCGATGTCGTCGACGACCCACATCGGTACCGCGGCAGAGCTTTCCTGGCCACCGGCTATACCGGTCATCGGATGGTTGTTCTCGACCTCCCAGCCGTCGTCCATCCTCCCACCGCTGAAGGTCCATCCCAGAACGCTGCCGTAGAACTCCCGCAGCAGTCCGCTGTCAGGGGTGTAGTGCGTCATGTAGGTGAGCTCGCCGTGGCCCGTGGCATTGAGAGAGGGACGAGGATCGTCACCTGTGGGCCGGTACACCGCGAAGGAGACTCCCTGATTGTCGACGGCGTCCAATAGATCCCCGAAAGGGAACTGCTGCAGCTCATTCGGTGCTCCGCCGGCCGCAATGATGTCGGCACGAGCCTGGTCGATGTCGTCGACGGCGTAGGCGCACAGCATTCCCTGGTCGCTCTGGACCCCGTAGATCCCGAGCCGTTGGGAGAGGTTGGTGACCTGCCCGGTGGCAGCGTCGAACTGCCAACCGAGCACCGACCCGTAGAAGGCCGCGGCCCGATCCACGTCTGCGGTCCACAGCGAGCAGTATCCGAGGTCGCCGCGGCGGATCTGTTCGGGCGAACCCGTCGACGCAGCGACCGGTCCGGTCAGCATCCACCGGTGACCGAAGGGGTCGATTATGACGCCGGTGCGGGTGTCGTGGGCGTCGTACGGTTCGCGCTGGACCTCGGCACCGCCGTCGCGAGCGGCGCGCAGTGCGGAGTCGGTATCGGGAACGGGGAGCATCAGCGATACCGAGACAGACTGTGGTGCTGGTCCTTTGAGTCCCAATTCGGCGAACTCGCCCGCCAGGTAGATCACGCCGCCGCCGATGAGCAGCTCGGCGTGCCCAATGCTGCCGTCGTCCATGAGAATGGGTTCGCCGCGCAGGTCGGCTCCGAGGTTGGCCACGTACCAGTCGATCGCGGCGGCTGGATCCGCGACGGTGAGGTATGGCAGAGCGCCGGGGCGCTCGACCACCACCGAGGTTGCAGCAGCGGAGGTTTCGGGTAGTGCATCGGTGGTCATGGTGACTCCTTCGGGTAGGTCGAGGCCGCGTTCGAGGCGGGTGCGCAGTCGGCGCGCGAAGTCGGCGTCGGGGGCCACCGGGACGTCCCCGATGGTCAGCGCCGTGAACGGATCGAAGTCGTTGTGCGCGTTCATCGCCGGCCTCCCTTCGCTGCGGACGTGGCTGGATCGGAGGGATAGGACGCACGGAAGGCCCGCTTTGCCCTCGTGAGCAGTGCCTCGGTCGCGGTGACGGTGCGGTCGAGCAGTTCGGCGCACTGGGCGACGGTGCAATCATCGACGTAGCGCAGGGTCAGGACTGCCCGGTGGGTGTCGGACAACCGAAGTAGCGTGTACTCGGCGAGCATGCGATTGAGATGTACGTCCCACTGATCGTCGGCTGGGCCGTCCGGTACCTCTTCGACCGGTATCGGGGTGCGCTGCATGCGCCGCCAGTGGTCGGCCAGTTTGTGCCGCGCGATTCCGATGAGCCAGGGGATCGACGGATCGTGCGGGTCATCGCCCCGGGCGTGGTCCATCGCGGCCAGGAACGTCTCCGATGTGAGGTCTTCGGCGACGCCCTTGTCCCTGGTCCGGCGGATCAGGTAGCCGTACACCGCAGGCAGCGCATCGTCGTAGATCGCCAACAACGCCCGGCCACCAGGCGGCGACGTGCCTCCTGAGAAGTTTCCTGCTGTGCCGCTCACATACCTATCGTCGTCGGAGCCGGGCATTTTCCGACGCCCAATTCGGAAATGGTTTTACGACGGGGCCAGCATAGTGAGCGTGCTGCCCTCTTCGAGCACCAGATATCCGTCCACGACCTCGGCCTGACCACCGACGATCGACCGCTGCCAGGCAATGGAGCCGTCGCGAACATCGAACGCGGTGAGTTCGCCGCCGTTGCCGAAAACGGCGATGTCGCCGCCCTGCCCGACGCACGACAGGTAGTCGACGTTGGCCGCCGGATTCATCAGATTGGGGCGGGCGAACTTGCCGAGCTGTTCACCGGAACGCAGGTCGAAGGCCGTCCGGGTGGCGTCCTTGAGGGCGAAGATCACCACCGACCCGCACGGGCGGGTGTTGACCTTTGACAGTTCGGGATCGGTGATCTGCCAGAGCCGCTGCGCGTCGGAGGGATCGAAGACCGCGTAGGTGCCCTGCGTCTGCATGACCTGAGCAGGCCCGGTTCCGGTGGTCACCGGGAGCACCGAGGTGCCTGAGACCAGCTGCTGTTTGTCGTTGACCGAGGTGCGGGTGCCGTCGGTGCGGTAGAACTCGACGCGCTGTTCGTCGGTGCCCGTGAACTGCAGCGCGACGCCAGAGGGGTAGATCTCCATGTCGCACGAGTCGCACCCGATCCGGTCGACACCTGTCGCGGGGTCGACGATGTGCTTGGAACCGTCGGAGGCGCTGATGGCGACGACATCGTCCCGGACCTCGACCTTCGCCGCGGCGGCGAACGTCCGAGCCCAGATCTGGCGTCCGTCCGGGGCGTTGCGGCTGACCTGGTAGCCCGAATCGTTCACCCGCAAGAAGTCCGGACCGAATCCCGTGACCGCCCTGGTGTTCTTGATGTCGGATCGCTCGCGGAGTTCACCGGAGGTGAGATCGGCGAGATAGAAACCATCGGGCTGATCGGTGAGGCTCAGCGCGCACCCCAGCTCGCCCTGCCCGTTGATCGAGCACGAGCCCAGCCCGGCGTCGATGGGCACATCCCATAGGCGTTCGCCGTTGCGGCGATCGATCGCGAGATACGTCGTACCGAGACCGGATGGATACGCGATCAACCAGATGTCGCCGAGGGTTCCGGCGACGACGGGAGTCGCGCCTTCGCCGTACGTGCGCATGTCGGTGAGGTCCAGACTCCACTGTTCGGTGGGCTCGCCCTGATAGGAGCGGAGTTGGCCGTTCGCGAAGTCGCCGGATGTCGTCGCGGAGGTTCCCATCGAGAGAATGAGTCCGACACTGATCACCATCGCGATCGAGAGGGTCAGTACAACGATCCCTATCCCGGGTGCGGACCGGCCTTTGAGCATGTCGTCCATCCAACCACGGGGGACACGCCCCGAACTCGGCCGCCATGGTCGGTCAGATCGGACGTTCGAGGCGAACTGGACGACCGTTTAGTCTGACCATGTGTCAAACAATGTTGTGGGGCGTCTGCTCGGAGACGCCATGACTGTCCCGCTTCGGGTGGGAGGCATGCTGGGCGCGCGTGCCAAGCTGGGCCCGCGTGCCCTTCGGGTCGATCCCGGCGTCGCGAACCCCGCTCCCGCGCTCACCGAGCACGACCGGCGCAAGGTGGCGTACAACTTTTTCTCCGGCATACCGTTCGAACTCCGCAACCCCGGCGGAGACCTCCCCGGTGCGAATGAGTGGCATCGTGCGCCGTCGGCCGACCATCCACATCCTGTGGTCCTGGTACACGGCACCGGTGGTGGCGCCCAGACCAATTGGGGCACCTATGTGCCGCTGCTCAGCAACGAGGGCTTCTCGGTGTTCTCATTGACCTACGGTGCGATCGCCGGGGTGCCGTGGCCGTTGTCGGCCATCGGTGGGATGGCCAAGATCGAGGACAGTGCCAAAGAGTTCGGCGTGTTCGTGGAGCGGGTGCTCGAGGCGACCGGCGCCGCCCAGGTCGATGTGGTGGGGCACTCGCAGGGGACCTTGATGCCGAACTACTGGGCGAAGTATCTCGGTGGCGCGGACCTGATCCGCAAGTATGTCTCGTTGGCGCCGATGTGGCAGGGCACCTCGGCGTTTGCCGGGGTGATGCACCGCATCAATCTGCCGCTCGGCCTCGACCCCACCCGCATCCTGCCGTGCTACTCGGCCGCCCAGATGATGTCGGGATCGGAGTTCATCGCCGAGATGCATGCCGACGGGGGTCCGTATGTTCCCGGCATCGAGTACATCAACATCTCCACCCGGTACGACGAGTTCGTGGTGCCGTACACCAGCGGGCAACTGCCCGGCGGCCCCGACGTCACCGTTACCAACATTGTTGTGCAGGAGAATTGTTCACATGATTACAGTGATCACCTGGCCATCTGCGGATCGCAGCGGGCCGCGCTGTACGTGCTGAACGCGCTCGATGACCGAACAGATCCGAGGGATGTCCCATGTATGTTCGTTCCGCCGTTCTTCGGCTCCTGACCTGGTCGGCGCTCGCGCTGCTGACGCTGACCGCGCTGCCGGCCGTCGCAGGTGCGCAACCGGTGAGCCATGACTTCTTCGACGGTGCCCGAGCTGAGGTGGCGAACCCCGGTGGTTCGTATCCGGGGTCCAACGACTTCTCGTGCCGTCCTTCCGCGGAACACCCGAATCCTGTTGTGCTGGTGCACGGCACCGGCGGAAATCGCCAGACCAACTGGGCGACGATGATTCCGGCGTTGCGAAACGAGGGGTACTGCGTGTTCGCGCTGACCTATGGCACGCTGCCCGGAACCAATTGGCCGGTCAGCGGTTTCGGCGGCTTGACCCGGATGGAGGACAGCGCGGACCAGCTCGGCTCGCTCATCGCGCGGGTGCGCCGGCAGACAGGAGCCGCGCAGGTCGACCTGATCGGCCATTCGGAGGGCACCCTGATGCCGACCTACTACCTCAAATACCTCGGCGGAGCGCAGTACGTCGATCGCTACATCTCCCTGGCCCCCTATTGGAAGGGCCAGGACCAGGCCGCGTACCTGCAGCTGGAGGCGATGGCCAAGGCCGTCGGATTCGACCCGGATCAGGTGTTGCCGTGTCCGGAATGCGGGCAGGAGAACTACGGCAGTCCGTTCATGCAGAAGATCAATTCCGGTGGTTCGCCGTATGTTCCGGGCATTGCCTACACCAACGTGATGACGAGGTACGACGGCATCGTGGAGCCGTGGACCGACGGTTTCGTGCCCGGCCCGGGCACGACCAACATCGTGCTGCAGGACACCTGCGCGGCAGACCGGTCCGATCATCTGTCGATCGTGTCCTCGCCGCGAACGGTGGCCGTCGTGCTGGGCGCGCTCGATCCGGCATCCGCGCCGCCGGTGCCGTGCGTACCGGTGGCTCCTGGGCTCGGGCTGTAGCGGCTACCCGGCCAGCGAGCCTCGGTAGTCGCGGGGGCTGACCCCGCGGACGCGTTTGAAGGCGGCGCTCAATGCGAATGCGCTGCTGTATCCCACCTGCCGTGCAACGGTTTCCAGCGTGACATTGCCGGCCGCGAGAAGATCCGCCGCCATCGACAGCCGCCAGTTGGTGAGGTAGGCCATCGGGGGTTCACCGACCAGGTCGGTGAACCGGCGGGCCAGTGCGGCGCGCGACACCGCGCACTTCTCCGCCAGGCCGGCGACCGTCCACGGTTGCCCGGGGTTGTGATGGATCAGCGACAACGCGTGACCGACAACCGGATCAGATTCGGCAGCAATCCATTTCGGTCCGTCGGAGTCAGGTCGGGAGAACCAGCTGCGGAGTGTGTCGATCAGGACGAGATCAAGGAGTCGGTCGAGCATCACCTCCTGTCCGGGGGCGTCACGGTCGATCTCGGCCGACAGCAGGGATACCAGGGGATTGTTGTTGTTCGGCAACGTGATCAGCCGAGGAAGGGCTGCGAGCAGGCGTGCAGACACTTCGCCCGCCGCGCCGTACGTTCCCACGAGCGACACGGACTCTCCGTCTTTGCTGTTGCCCCAACTGCGCACACCGAGGCTCAGCTCCTCGACGAGGTCCACACCGTCGAGACTTGTGCAGTTCTGGTCGCGATCGATGATCGCCGTCGGCGCGCACTCGTCTCCGACCGCGTACGGCTCAGGCCCGCGAACGACGGCGACATCGCCGGGCCGCACGGTCACCTGCTCACCGTCGTCGAAACGAATGGTGTTCGTCCCGTTGACCGTGACCACGACCGTCAACGGCGCCTCGTCCTCGATACGCAGCGACCAGGGCGAAGCCATCACCAAGCGCAGGAGGAACGCATCCTTCGCACGAGGGCCGTTCAGCACGCTTCCCAGGACATCCATGTAGACGATTGAACATGAAAGTGAGCGGAGAAGCTATGGATAAGCTCAAAGCGGGCCGCTGTACTGGGAACCATGACAAACACAGCAACTCGCCGGCAACGTCCCATCACCGTCATCGGCGCGACCGGCAAGACCGGTCGACGCGTAGTCGATCGTCTGCGGCAACTCGATCTGCCGGTCCGATCGGCGAGCCGGTCGTCCGAC
Source organism: Williamsia sp. 1135 (assembly GCF_002095395.1). Classification (GTDB taxonomy): domain Bacteria; phylum Actinomycetota; class Actinomycetes; order Mycobacteriales; family Mycobacteriaceae; genus Williamsia. Next base: position 55,864 of record NZ_MJEI01000089.1, on the reverse strand, counting down.
GTCGTCTTCGATTGGAACGACCCCGCGACCTGGTCTCCCGCCCTGCACAATTCCGGCGCGGTCTACGTGACCTACCAGCCTGATCTGATCGTGCCTCGGTCCGCCGCCGACATGACCGCCTTCGTCGCGGCGGCCCGCGACGCCGGTGTCGACCGGCTGGTGCTGCTGTCCGGACGGGGCGAGCCGGAGGCGAAGACCTGCGAGGACATTGTCCTGACGTCTGGCGTCACGGCAACCGTGCTGCGCTGCAGTTGGTTCGCGCAGAACTTCAGCGAAGCCTTCCTCGCCGACGGTGTGAACGAAGGCGCCGTGGTGCTCCCGGTCGGGGCAGTGGGGGAGCCGTTCCTCGATGCCGACGACATCGCGGACGCCGCGGTGGAGGCGTTGACCGGTGACGGGCACGATGGCCGTGTCTATGAGCTGACCGGACCGCGACTTCTGACGTTCGCCGAGGCCACCGCAGAGATCGGGCGCGAACTCGGGCGCGACATCGCCTTCATCCAGGTGGGCCTCGATGAGTACCGGGCCGGCATGGCCGAGGCCGGTGTACCCGATGAGTACGCCGAGATGGTGATCGCCCTGTTCGGCACCCTGTTCGACGGTCGGAACTCCCGGACGGCGAGCGGAGTCCGTGAGCTCCTGGGGCGCGACGCAGTTGACTTCGGTGATGTCGTCAAGAAGGCCGTGGCGCAGGGGGTTTGGTCATGACCGGGCTGCGAGAATCCGCCCTGATCCTCGGCGTCGTCTCGGTCGGCCTGATCGCCGGACTGTTCGCCTCATTCGCATATGCCGTCATGCCCGGGCTCGGCCAGACCGATGACAAGAGCTTCGTCTCCTCGATGCAACGCATCAACGTTGTCATCGTGAACCCGCTGTTCCTGCTGTTGTTCTTCGGCGGACTCGGCTTCACAGTCATCGCCGCGGCGACCTATCGCGACCACCGGATGTTCTGGTGGATCGTGGCGGGTGCTGTTCTGTACGGGCTGGGTCTGGTGATCACGATGGCGTTCAACATCCCGTTGAACAACAAGCTCGAGGCGGCGGGGGATCCCGATCGGATCGGCGACCTCCGCGCTGTACGTGACGTTTTCGAGGCCTCATGGGTTCGATGGAACATCGCGCGAGCGGCGGTCCACACCGCGGCGTTCGCCGTCCTCGTCATCGGCGCCGTCACCCGGTAGCGCTGACGCCCGTCTACCGTCGCCACGCCCGTGTTCGAACACGGGCGTGGCGCCTTGCCGTGGGCGTCGGGATTCCTATGGGGCGGACGAGGTCTGCGTCGAGATCTGGACCACCGCGTCCGCCACCGGGGCCGGGTTGTCCAGGGACACAAACGTCCTGGCACCCGGGACCTCGGTGAACGTCGCGTTCGGGAACTGCGCCGCCAGCCGCCGGCCGAGCTCGGGCTTGAAGCTCTTGTCCGCCATGCCCCAGACCAGTTTCACCGGCTTGTCGAACGACCCCAGCCGGCGGGTGACTGCGTCGAGCTCTGCAGGCCGGATGTTCGCGAAGAGCCGGATGATGTCGCGTCGGATCTCGGCCGACTCCTGGGCGGGGGCGACCCACGACGCGGTGGGATCGGGGTCGGGATCGTTCGCCAGGAGCCCGAACCCCAGCGGCGAGTGACGCAGGGCCTGGAACTTCATGAGCTTCATCGACGGCTTCAGGACTCCGGGCACCTTGAGGAGCTTGAAGATGACGTCGAAGGGGAACGGCGGGAAGGTGTCGAAGGCGTCGCAATTCGTGAGAACCAGCCGGCCTACGTGCTCGGGGTGGGCGTCGATCGTGAACTGACACAGCGCACCGCCCGTGTCGTTGCCGACCAACGTCGCATCATGCAGATCGAGGCCGACGATGAGCTCGCGGATCAGTCCGGCGATCGTGGTCGGACTGAGTTCCGCGTCCGGCTTCATCGGGATGCGATGGGAGCCGAGCGGCAAGGTCGGCAAGTAGCACCGGTAGCCCTGCGCCGCGAGCAGCTCGGCGGGTTTTCGCCACAGCTCGGCGTCGACGAGGGCGCCGTGGATGAACAGGACGGGCGGTTTCTCGGAATGGTCGGGTCCGACTGTGCGGTACTCGATTGTCCCCAGCGTTGTCTCGATCGTGGCCATGACGGGTAACCTCCATTAGTCACTTACGTACACCTAGCATGGAAGTTACATACAGACTGCATGGAAGTCAATCGTCGCACGCAAGCCGATCGCACCGCCGTCACCAGGGCTGCGCTGGTCAGGGCTGCCCGCACCCTGTTCGCCGACCAGGGTTTCAGCGCCGTCGGAACCCAGGCGATCGCGGCCGCTGCCGGGGTGACCAGGGGAGCGCTGTACCACCAGTTCGCCGACAAGGCCGAACTCTTCCTGGCGGTCTTCGAAAAGATCGAGGAGGAGTTGCTGGAGCAGATCGGGTCGGCCATGACCGAGGCGGCGATCGCCGACCCGATCGCCGCACTCGAGGTGGGCGCGCAGAGGTGGCTCGAGCTGTGCGCGGATCCGCAGGTCCACCGGATCGTCCTGATCGAAGCGCCGGCCGTGCTCGGTTGGGATCAGTGGCGCGAGATCGGGCAGCGGTACGCCCTCGGAATGGTCGAGGCGCTGATCGCGCAGGGCGTCGCCACCGGTGCCGTGCCCGACCAGCCGGTCCGGCCTCTCGCCCACGTCATGATCGGTGCCATCGACGAGGCTGCGCTGTATGTTTCACGGTCCGATGAACCGGAGAAGGCGCGTGCGGAGATGCTCGATGTCATCCGGCGGCTGATTCGCGCCATCACGATCGAATTGTGAGCACGCGTTCGCTGACGGCGTATCCGGAGGTGAAACACCCTTTCGAGCTGCGGCGTTGACGGTTTGTGACCCAGTGACCGGAGTGCTCTCGCGCATGCTCGGTGACACATCTGAGGTGCCGGTGACCTGGGCGCATTACAGTGGGAGCCAAGGCTGTCGCGGTGGCGCATCGGTTCATCGTCGACAAAGGCCAACCCTGGGAAAGATCGCAGCCCGTCGACCAGTCAGACTGGTGGACGAAGCCGAAGGCGAAGATCGACCCTAGAAACGTAAGGGAGAACAATGTTCGAACGGTTCACCGACCGCGCTCGTCGGGTTGTCGTCCTGGCCCAAGAAGAAGCGCGGATGCTCAATCACAACTACATCGGCACCGAGCACATCCTGCTCGGGCTGATCCACGAGGGTGAAGGCGTCGCCGCCAAGTCCCTCGAGTCGTTGGGAATCTCCCTCGAAGGTGTGCGCAGCCAGGTCGAAGAAATCATCGGCCAGGGCCAGCAGGCACCCTCGGGACACATCCCCTTCACCCCCCGGGCCAAGAAGGTACTCGAGCTCTCACTGCGCGAGGCCCTCCAGCTCGGCCACAACTACATCGGTACGGAGCACATCCTGCTCGGCCTCATCCGTGAGGGCGAGGGTGTCGCAGCGCAGGTGCTGGTCAAGCTCGGCGCCGACCTCAACCGGGTGCGCCAGCAGGTCATCCAGCTGCTGTCGGGCTACCAGGGCAAGGAGCCCCAGGAAGCCGGCACCGGCGGACGCAGCACGGAGGCGGGCACCCCGTCGACGTCGCTCGTGCTCGACCAGTTCGGTCGCAACCTCACCGCTGCGGCCGCCGACGGCAAGCTCGATCCGGTCATCGGCCGTGAGAAGGAAATCGAGCGCGTGATGCAGGTGCTCAGCCGCCGCACCAAGAACAACCCGGTGCTGATCGGTGAGCCCGGCGTCGGTAAGACCGCCGTCGTGGAGGGCCTGGCCCAGGCGATCGTGAACGGCAACGTTCCCGAGACCCTCAAGGACAAGCAGCTCTACACCCTCGACCTCGGTTCGCTGGTTGCCGGCAGCCGGTACCGCGGTGACTTCGAAGAGCGCCTGAAGAAGGTCCTCAAGGAGATCAACACCCGCGGCGACATCATCCTGTTCATCGACGAGCTGCACACGCTCGTCGGCGCAGGTGCCGCCGAAGGTGCCATCGACGCCGCCAGCATCCTCAAGCCGAAGCTGGCCCGTGGCGAGCTCCAGACCATCGGTGCCACCACCCTCGACGAGTACCGCAAGTACATCGAGAAGGACGCCGCACTCGAGCGCCGCTTCCAGCCGGTCCAGGTCGGCGAGCCCAGCGTCGAGCACACGATCCAGATCCTCAAGGGCTTGCGCGATCGCTACGAGTCGCATCACCGCGTCTCGATCACCGACGGCGCACTGACCGCGGCCGCCACCCTGGCCGACCGCTACATCAACGACCGGTTCCTGCCGGACAAGGCGATCGACCTGATCGACGAGGCCGGCGCCCGGATGCGTATCCGCCGGATGACCGCACCACCAGATCTGCGCGAGTTCGACGACAAGATCGCCGACGCCCGTAAAGAGAAGGAATCGGCGATCGACGCCCAGGACTTCGAGAAGGCCGCGAACCTGCGCGACAAGGAGAAGCAGCTCGTCACCGAGCGCGCCGAGCGTGAAAAGCAGTGGCGCAGTGGCGACATGGACATCGTCGCCGAGGTCGATGACAACGAGATCGCCGAGGTTCTGGGTAACTGGACCGGCATCCCCGTCTTCAAGCTCACCGAAGAGGAGACCACGCGTCTGCTCCGTATGGAGGAGGAGCTGCACAAGCGGATCATCGGGCAGACCGAGGCCGTCAAGGCAGTGTCGAAGGCGATCCGCCGTACCCGCGCCGGTCTGAAGGACCCCAAGCGCCCGTCCGGTTCGTTCATCTTCGCCGGCCCGTCCGGTGTCGGTAAGACCGAGCTCTCCAAGGCGCTGGCCAACTTCCTCTTCGGCGAGGACGACGCGCTCATCCAGATCGACATGGGCGAGTTCCACGACCGGTTCACCGCGTCGCGGCTCTTCGGTGCCCCTCCCGGCTACGTCGGCTACGAAGAGGGCGGCCAGCTCACCGAGAAGGTGCGCCGCAAGCCGTTCTCCGTCGTCCTGTTCGACGAGATCGAGAAGGCCCACCAGGAGATCTACAACACGCTCCTGCAGGTCCTCGAGGACGGCCGTCTCACCGACGGTCAGGGTCGTACGGTCGACTTCAAGAACACCGTGCTGATCTTCACCTCGAACCTCGGTACCGGCGACATCTCCAAGGCCGTGGGGCTGGGCTTCTCGCAGTCCAATGCGGAGGGCTCGAACTACGAGCGGATGAAGCAGAAGGTCAACGACGAGCTCAAGAAGCACTTCCGGCCCGAGTTCCTCAACCGTATCGACGACGTCATCGTGTTCCACCAGCTCACGAAGGACGAGATCATCAAGATGGTCGATCTCATGATCGCCCGCGTCGAGACGCAGCTGCGGAACAAGGACATGGCTCTCGAGCTGACCGACAAGGCCAAGAGCCTGCTCGCGAAGCGCGGATTCGATCCGGTCCTGGGTGCGCGGCCACTGCGTCGCACCATCCAGCGCGAGATCGAGGATCAGCTGTCCGAGAAGATCCTGTTCAACGAGATCGGTGCCGGCGAGATCATCCTCGTCGACGTCGAGAACTGGGACGGCGAAGGCGAGGGCGAAGACGCCAAGTTCACCTTCACGGGTTCGAAGAAGCCGATCGCGCTTCCCGACACCCCGGTGGAACTCGCCAAGACCGGTGATTCAGAGAAGTAAGCACTGACCAGACGGGGCGCAACCACGACAGTGGTTGCGCCCTTTTGGTTGAGCGAGAACAAAAACACCCCGTTCAGTCATATGCACACGTTGCAACGTGTGCATATGACTGAACGGGGTGTTTTTGCGAAGTGGGTCAGTCCTTGACGTCAGGATCCTGATCGCGGCCGGCGAGCAGGAGGGTGATCGTCAGCTCGAGCCGGTTGGTGACGTCGGTCGCGGACGCCCGGCGGGTCAGCCACTGCACGAGGTTCGACATCCAGACATCCGACACCACGCGTGCGATCTTCAAGTCGAGCTCGGTGGGTTCGCCCTCGACCATCGCGTTGGCGAGGAGCCGGTCGATGATCAGCGCGACCTTGTCGACCTCGGCCGACGCGGAGGCGTCGGCGAACATGAAGGCTCGCGTCATCGCCTCGGTCAGCAGCGGATCGCGTTGCATCGCAAGGGTGATCATGTCCAGCACGTGGCGCAGCCGCTCGAGGGCAGTGTTTCCGCGGAGCCTGGTCTTGTCCGCCCGGCTCTCGACCGCCTCGAATTCTCGGGCGAGCGCGGTGACGAGGAGATGGACTTTGGACGGGAAGTACCGGTACAGGGTTCCCACTGCGACGTCGGCCCGTTCGGCGACGGCGCGCATCTGCACCGCGTCGTAGCCGCCCTTCGAGGCGAGCTGCAAGGTGGCGTCGAGGATACGGCGCCGGCGTTCACGCTGGGCGCTGGACCCGAGGTCCACGTCGGAACCGACGGCCACGTCGCTGGCCGAGTTGCCGGCCGGAATCGGGCTAGCCATCGGGGCGTCCCCACTTTCTCATCTGTCGGTTTATCGATCTCTCGTCGAGAAGGTCGCTTGTCCACACCACGTTAATCGCTGACAGCGAAAACGTGACTTTCTGGACTTGCGACACGGTCCCCTTCATTCTGCCCCGGCAGACGTGCAATATTAGAACAGGTTCTACCACGCACCGACAACCCCGAGCAGGCAAGGAAAGACTTCCGTGACTCTTGCTACCACCCCAGAACATACCGCCGTCGCCGACGCAATTGGTCAATGGTCCAAAAAGGTGTCGGTCATCACGACGGTGCGGGCCGGTGAGCCGGGATCCGACGTGACCGCCGAACCCTGGCCTGCGCTGTTCCGGGAATTGGCCGAGCTCGGCGTGTTCGCGGCCGCAGTACCCGAACAGAAGGGCGGGATGGACGCGCTGTTCGTCGATCTCGCGGTGATGCTCGAGCAGACCGGCCACGACCTGGTTCCGGGGCCGGTGGCCGGCACCGCTTTGAGTGCCCTGCTCACGTCTGTCTCGGGCGCACCGAACGAGAACGCGTTACTCGCACAACTGATCGCGGGCGAGGTCGGTGCCGCGGTGGCGACGTCTGTCCTGGCCGGGGCCGCGGCACCGGGCGCGGTGGAGGCCGAGCGCGGGGTGTTGTCGGCATCCGGTGAGCTCGGTCTGGTGGCCGGATACTCACCCGACGTCGCGCTGCTGGCGCCGATCGACATCGCCGGTGGTCATCGCTGGGTTCTGCTCGAGCCGGGAACCGCCGGGATCGAGTCCGAGCCGGTCGAAGCGCTTGATTTCTCGATGGAGCTGTCCCGGGTCCGGCTGGACAACGTGGTGATCCCGGCGCACGACGTATTGCACGTCTCCGACGCGTTCGTCCGCGCCGCGATCATTGCGGTCATCGCCGCCCAGGCGGCGGGTGTCGCACGCTGGACTTTGGACACCGCTGTGGAGTACGCGAAGGTGCGCGAGCAGTTCGGTGCGCCGATCGGCAGCTTCCAGGCGGTCAAGCACATCTGCGCAGAGATGCTGTGCCGCAGCGAGCAGGTCGGTGCCGCGGCCTGGGACCTCGCGTCCGCAGTCGACGAACTCACCGAGGCCGACGGGCCCGCCCGCACCGGCGCCGCCGACCAGGTCGAGATCAGCGCCGCAGTCGCGGCAGCGGCCGTCTCGGACATGGTGGTCGCGAACGCCAAGGACTGCATCCAGATCCTCGGCGGCATCGGGTTCACCTTCGAGCACGATGCCCACCTGTATCTACGCCGTGCGCTCGCCTGGCAGGCCCAACTTGGCTCCTCGGAGCGATGGCACGCGGCGGTCGCGGAGCTCAACAGGCGAGGTGTACGCAGGTCGCTGCGAATCGATCTCTCGGGGGTCGAGAGTCGACGCCTGCAGGTCCGCGCACAGGTGGAGGCCATCGCTGCGGCCGACGATCAGCGCCGCGCACTCGCCGACGCGTTGTACCTCACCCCGCACTGGCCGGCCCCCTTCGGCCTCGGTGCGGACACTACCGAGCAGGTGCTGATCGACGAGGAACTCGACCGGGCGGGGGTGCGCAGGCCCGATCTGGTGATCGCGGGCTGGGCGATCCCGACGATCATCGAACACGGCACCGAGGCTCAGCGCGAACGGTTCGTACGGCAGACGCTGCACGGCGAGATCATGTGGTGCCAGCTGTTCTCGGAGCCCGGGGCGGGTTCGGACCTCGCGGCGTTGCGAACTAAGGCAACCAAGGTCGACGGCGGCTGGACCCTCCAGGGCCAGAAGGTGTGGACCTCCCACGCGCACGACGCCGACTGGGCGATCTGCCTGGCGCGGACCGACTCGGAAGTACCGAAACACAAGGGCATCACCTACTTCCTCGTCGACATGACCTCGTCGGGGATCGAGACCCGACCACTGCGGGAGATCACCGGCCGGGCCATGTTCAACGAGGTCTTCCTCGACGACGTGTTCGTCCCGGACGACTGCGTGGTCGGCGAGATCAACAACGGCTGGCGCCTGGCCCGGACCACCCTGGCCAACGAGCGGGTCGCGATGGGCGGCTCGGCGCTGGGTAAGGAGATGGAGGCGCTGCTCGCGCAGATCGACGGCGGTGAGAAGGGGACGCAGCGCGAGGAGCTCACCGGAACGCAGCGAGAAAAGCTCGGTGAACTGATCGCGCAGGCGCAATTGGGGCAGGTGCTCGATCTGCGGTCGGTACTCGGTTCGATCAACGGGACCGACCCGGGGGCGGCCTCGAGTGTGCGGAAGCTGATCGGCGTCCGGCACCGCCAGGCGGTGCCAGAGTTCGCGCAGCAACTCCACGGTGTCGACGGGTTGGCGCAGTCGACGGCCTCTCAGGATTTCCTCCTGAACCGGTGCCTGTCGATCGCCGGTGGCACCACTCAGATCCTCGCCACGGCTGCCGCCGAACGGCTCCTGGGATTGCCTCGCTGAGTCCTCCCGATTTCTGATACAACTAGAACAGGTTCTAATTCGCTGAAGAGGTGTAAATAGTGGACTTCACGCGCGACTCCACAGCTGAAACTGTGAGTGATGTCATCGACTCCGTCCTGCAACGCCACGAGTCGATCTGGGATGCGGCGCTTGCCGACGTCGGTGGCTTCGAGACCCCGCTGTGGGCATCGCTGGCCGAGTCGGGGCTGTTGGCACTGCCTCTGCCCGAGGCGTCCGGGGGCGACGACGTCGCGGTGGGCGGGCTGATCCCGATCCCCACGGCCCTGGGTCATGCCGCCGCCGTGACGCCTGCGATCGGAACGTTGATCGCGGGTCTGGCGCCGTTGGCGCAGCGTGCGCCCGAGCTGGCGGCGGAACTGGGAGCGAAGGTCCAGGCGGGTGGCTGGCTGGCGACGGCGATCAGCGAACCGGGGGCGGCCCTGACCGATACTCCGCACACCTCGGTCTCGGGCGGCACACTCTCCGGCATCAAGACCGGCGTCCTACACGCCGAGGGCGCATCCGCGATTCTCGTCTCCGCTGATGTCGGAGTCGTGGTGGTTCCCGCCGACGCCCCCGGCGTCCGGATCACCCGCACCACGTCGTCATCGGGCTGGGGGGAGTACGCCGTCGCGTTCACCGACGTTGCTGCGGACACCATCATCGACGGCGACCCGACCTGGCTCCACCAGCATCACAGTCTGGGGTTGGCAGCCTACGCCGACGGACTGATCGCGGGCGCCATGAAGCTCACGGCCACTCATGTCTCCGAACGCATCCAGTTCGACAAGCCGATCGGCACCTTCCAAGCCGTACAGCAGCAACTCGCCGACATCTACGTCGTCGCCCGGTCGATGACGTTGGCGACCACCTCCGCAGGCTGGCGGCTCACAGAGGGACTCGACGCCGGAACAGATCTGGCGCTCTCCGGCTATTGGCTGGCGCAGGAGATCCCGGCGACCATGCGGACGATGATCCACCTGCATGGGGGCGTCGGAGTCGACCTCACGTACCCACTGCACCGCTACTTTTCCATCGCCAAGGACCTGGCCCGGCTCGTCGGTGGACCCACCGGCCGGCTCGACGCCCTGGCGCAACAGGTTGAGGCAGGAGCGTAGAAGATGTTCATCGATCTGACCCCCGAACAGCGGGCCCTGAAAATGGAGCTGCGCGAGTATTTTTCGAACCTGGTGTCGCCGGAAGACGCGGTCACGATGCTCACGGAGCGGCATGGCCCGACCTATCGCAAGGTCATCCGGCAGATGGGCAGCGACGGCTGGCTCGGAGTCGGCTGGCCAAAAGAATACGGCGGCAGAGGGTTCGGCCAGATAGAGCAGCAGATCTTCGTCAACGAGGCAGCGCGCGCCGACATCCCGCTGCCTGCGGTGACTCTGCAAACGGTCGGGCCGACGTTGCAGGCCTACGGCACCGACGAACAGAAGCAGCGCTTCCTTCCAGACATCCTCGCCGGCGAGGTCCACTTCGCCATCGGCTACACCGAACCCGACGCAGGCACCGACCTCGCCTCGCTCAAGACCAGTGCGGTGCGCCACGGTGACGAATACATCGTCAACGGCCAGAAGATCTTCACCACCGGCGGTCACGACGCGGACTATGTCTGGCTGGCGGTCCGCACCGACAAGGATGTCCCGAAGCACAAGGGCATCTCGATGCTCATCGTCGACACCAAGGATCCCGGCTACAGCTGGACCCCGATCATCACCGCCGACCGAGCACACCACGTGAACGCCACGTATTACTCGGACGTCCGCGTCCCGGCGGGCATGGTCGTCGGCGAGGTGAACGGCGGATGGCGCCTGATCACCACACAGCTCAACCACGAACGCGTGATGCTCGGGCCCGCCGGACGGCTCGACGGCCTGCTGGCCCGCATCACCGACTGGGCGAATAAGCCGGGGCCTGACGGCACGGTGCCTGGCAAACACACGGACGTACGCCGGGCGTTGGCCGAGTTACATGCCTACTACCGGATCAACGAATTGCTGAACTGGCAGGTCGCCTCCGGTGGCGACTCCATCTCGATGGCCGACGCGGCGGCGACGAAAGTCTTTGCCACCGAACGTCTGCAGCACGTACACCGGTTGATCGACGAGATCCTCGGCCGCCACGGCGACTTTTCGGACCCGGCGACGGCGGAGCTCGCCGACTGGTTCGACGTCCAGGCCAAGCGCAACGTCGTCATCACCTTCGGCGGCGGCGTGAACGAGGTCATGCGAGAGATGATCGCGACCGCGGGCCTCGGTCTGCCGAGGGGTAAACGATGAGCGACAGCCGGGCCGCGATCCTTGCGGCCACCGACGAGGTGCGCGCGGCGGGCACGAGTGCTCCGCAGGCCGGGCGCGACCCGATCAACACCCCGATGATCAACAACTGGGTCGAGGCGATCGGCGACACCAACCCCATCTACGTCGACCCCGACGCCGCCCGCGCCGCCGGATACGACGACGTGGTCGCACCGCCGGCGATGGCACAGGTCTGGACCATGCGCGGCCTGAACGGCGTTCGCGCCGCGGATGATCCCCTGGGTCAGGTGACAGAGATCCTCGACGCGGCAGGTTACTCGTCGGTGGTCGCGACCAACTGCGACTCCACCTATCACCGGTACACCGCGCCCGGCGAGGAGGTGACCATCGAGGCCGCGCTCACCGATGTCGTCGGGCCCAAACAGACCGCGCTGGGCGAGGGGTGGTTCTTCACCACCAAGAACATCTGGAAGGTCGGCGACGAAGTCGTCGCCGAGATGGATTTTCGCATCCTCAAGTTCCGGCCGGCGGAGAAGACTGCGGCCGCCGAAGCCTCCGGCGGCGAGGTCATCTCGTCGCTCGGTGCCACGACCGCTGATGTCGACCCGGCGAAGATGATGCGTCCGACGCCGTCGCTGGACACCCTGTTTTTCTGGGATGGGGTCCGCGATCACGAGCTCCGGATCCAGCAGGTCGAGGACGGGACCCTGCGGCACCCCCCGATCCCGGCGCTGTGGAAACCGAAGGGGGAGAGCACCGATTATGTGGTGTCCTCGGGCCGGGGCACCGTCTACAGCTATGTGGTGCACCATGCTCCGCAGGTACCGGGCCGCAAGCTCCCGTTCGTCATCGCCCTGGTGGAACTCGACGAAGGCGTGCGGCTGCTCGGTGAACTCCGCGGGATCGACCCGGCGCAGGTCGCCGTCGGCCTGCCCGTCCAGGTCGAGTTCCTCGATTTTCCGGCCGACAGTTCCGCACACACCGAGGCGTGGACGTTGTATGCATGGCAACCGGCAGGAGAGCTTTCATGACCGTCCCCGCGACACCACCGGACGCCGTGGTCGGGACCGAACTCCCGCAACTCATCGTCACCGCGACACCGACGTTTGTGGTGTCGACCGCGTTGGCCACCAGGGACTTCCAGGATGTGCACCACGATCGCGACCTTGCGCACAGCAAGGGGTCCAAGGACATCTTCGTCAACATCCTGACCGACACCGGCCTGGTCCAGCGGTACATCACCGACTGGGCGGGTCAGCGGGCCCAGATCCGTTCGATCAAACTCCGGCTCGGAGTCCCCTGGTACGCCTACGACACGTTGACCCTCTCGGGCACGGTGTCGGCGGTGGACGGTGATCTCGTGACCGTCGAGGTGATCGGTAAGGACAGTCTCGGAAACCACGTCACGTCGGTGGTGACGTTGGTGATGGATCACACCGTCGCCGGGGTATCGGGGTTAAGAAGCGAAGCGGGAGTGGCGCAGTGAGCGGATTGTCCGGCAAGGCGGCCATCGCCGGGATCGGCGCCACCGACTTCTCGAAGAACTCCGGGCGCAGCGAGCTCCGGCTCGCCGCCGAGGCGGTCACGGCGGCCATCGCCGATGCCGGCCTGACACCTGCCGACGTCGACGGGCTGGTGTCGTTCACCATGGACACCAACACCGAGATCGCAGTCGCCAGGGCCTCTGGTATCGGTGAATTGACGTACTTCTCCCGCATCCACTACGGCGGCGGTGCAGCATGTTCCACTGTGCAACAGGCTGCCATGGCAGTGGCCACGGGTGTGGCCGACGTCGTGGTCGCCTATCGCGCGTTCAATGAGCGATCCGGGATGCGGTTCGGTCAGGTCAACACCTCTCTGGTGGCACAGGACAACTCGTCGGGAACCGACAACGCCTTCAGCTATCCGCACGGGCTGAGTACCCCCGCCGCCTTCGTGGCCATGGTGGCCCAGCGTTATATGCACGAATATGGCGCCACCAGCGAAGATTTCGGGCGCATCTCGGTCGTCGACCGCAAGCATGCGGCCGTGAACCCGGAGGCCTTCTTCTACGGCAAACCGATCACGCTCGAAGATCATCAGAATTCCCGGTACATCGCCGAGCCGCTCCATCTCCTCGATTGCTGCCAGGAGTCCGACGGTGGCGTCGCATTCGTGATCGTGTCGGCAGAACGGGCCAAAGATCTTCCGCACACCCCAGCGATCATCGCCGGGGCCGCGTCTGGCAGCGGTGAAGATCAATACATCATGACCAGCTATTACCGCGACGATCTGGCCGGCTTGCCCGAGATGGGACTCGTCGGCCGGCAGCTGTGGGAGCAGTCGGGTCTCGGTCCCGATGACGTCGACCTCGCGATCCTGTACGACCACTTCACGCCGTACACACTGATGCAACTCGAGGAACTCGGATTCTGCGGACGCGGTGAAGCGAAAGACTTCGTCCACGAACCCGGAGCTCTCGAGGTGGGCGGTCGACTTCCGCTCAACACCCACGGTGGTCAACTCGGTGAGGCGTACATCCACGGCATGAACGGCATCGCCGAAGCCGTCCGGCAACTTCGCGGAAAATCGGTCAACCAGGTCCCGGGGGCACGTAAGGTCGTGGTCACCGCCGGAACCGGTGTCCCCACAAGCGGTTTGGTTCTCACGGCTTAGGAGCTCATGCAATGGCGTTCAATCTTGCCGACGTATTCGAAACTGTCGCGGATGCGGTCCCCGACACCATCGCGCTGACCTATGAGGGCGTCGATCACAGCTACCGTCAGCTCGAGGTCGAGTCGAATCAGGTCGCCCACATGTTGACCGCCGCCGAGGTGGCTGCGGGTGAACACGTGGCCTTGTTCCTCAAGAATTCCGTCGAGCACGTGACCACCATTCTGGGCGTCATCAAGATCCGGGCCGTGCCGATCAACATCAACTACCGGTACACCCCGGCAGAGCTGTTGTACATCTTCGAGAACTCGGACTCGGTCGCCATCGTCGTCGAGGAGGCCGAGCACCAGGACAATCTCGCGCAGATCGTCGCCTCGATCCCCACCTTGCGAACCATTTTCGTCATCGGGGACGTCACCGAAGGCCTGTCTCTGGCCGCGGCGGACGCGGGTGTGCGAGTACTGCCCTTCGATCCGTCCGGGCAGTCGACGGCGCGCGAGTTCGAGCCGCGGACCGGAGACGAACTCTGGGTGCTCTACACCGGCGGCACCACCGGTTATCCCAAGGGTGTGATGTGGCGGCACGACGACTTCTTCCACAAGCCGCTCTCCGGTGGAAATCCGTACGATGAGAACCCGCGTAAAGATCTCGCCGAAGTCGGGGCCGCAGCAAAGGAATTCCCGGGCCTGTCGTTCCTCATCGCCGCGCCGCTGATGCACGGGGCGGCCCTCTACTCGCTGTTCACCTTTCTCACCCTCGGCGCCCGTCTCGTGCTGATGCGCGCGTTCGATCCGGAGAAGGTGGTGCGCTCCATCGAATCCGACAAGGTCAACGTCGTGCTCATCGTGGGTGACGGCATGGGGTCGCCGCTCGCCGACGCGATGGAGAAGTTGAAGGACGACGTCGATCTCTCCACCCTGTTCTCGATCACCTCGGGCGGTGCGATCTGGTCGGTGGGCGTACGCGAGCGGATGTTGTCGGTCAAGCCGGATCTGGTCTTGCGCGACAACTTCGGGGCGTCCGAGACCGGCAACGACGGTGCTTTCGAGGTGCGCGAAGACGGCACTCTGGCGATGCCGCCCTCGTCGAAGATGACGGTGCTCGACGAGAAACTCAATGTCATCCCGGCGGGATCCGAGGACGTGGGGATGATCGCGCGGATCGGCCGGGTGCCGTTGGGCTACTACCGCGACGAGGAGAAGTCTGCGCGCACCTTCCCGCAGCTCCCGGATGGCACCAGGGTCGCGGTGCTCGGGGACATGGGCTTGGTCGAGGCCGATGGGACGATCGTGTTCCTGGGCCGCGGCTCGCAGTGCATCAACACCGGCGGTGAGAAGGTCTACGCCGAAGAGGTCGAGGCGTGCCTGCACGCGCATCCCGCGGTGGCGGACGCGCTCGTGGTGCCTTCACCGGATGAGCGGATGGGTCAGAAGGTGTCGGCAGTCGTCGCGATTCGCGCGGACGTCGCCGAGCCCTCCCTGGACGACATTCAAGCCCACTGCCGAACGATGCTGGCCGGGTACAAGATTCCTCGACTGCTGGTGATCGTCGACGAGATCAAGCGGACACCTGCCGGTAAGGCCGACTACAAGTGGGCCAAGCAGGCAGCGCTCGACCTCACGGCGACCACGGTCTAGGCCTTCAGTCCCGGGCGGGGGCTTCCTCGGCGGCCTCGACTTTTGCCGCCTCGGCGTCGATTCCGTCCTGGACTGTGCCCCCGATCTGTGTGGGGGTGAGGATGGCCAACACGATCCCGCTTACCACACAGACGACCCCGAGTGTGATGCACGCGAGGTTCATGGGCTCGATGAAGGCGTCTTTGGCGCCGTCGGCGATCTGGGCCGCCAATTCCGGCTGCGTGGGTGCGAGTCGTTCGGCGACCTGCAGCGCCTCGGCCAACGTGTTGGTGATGTGCTGGCCGATCGAGCTCGCCGCGGCAGCGGTCTCCTGGGCCTGTTGCGTCTGTCCGGACGCCTCGAGAGCCGAGGCGGTCTGCTGCAGTTGCGATTCCGCGGTCGTTGCGGTCGATTGGATGTTTCGCGTGTAGCCGGCCGCGAGCAAGCTGCCGCCGATCGCGATGCCGATTGCGGAACCGAGTTCGCGGGCTGTGTCGTTCACCGCTGAGCCGACGCCCTGGTTGTCCGCTGGGGTGTTGACCATGATTGCAGTGGTCGAGGGTGCGGTGCCGACGCCGAGACCCACCGCCAGCACCATCATGGCGACAACAAGGGTCCAGTATTCCTTGTGCTCGAGGAAGCCGAGGAGGAAAGACCCCGCGGCCATCCCGACCATTCCGAACACCAGGATCACCCGAAGGTTGATCCGCACGGCGAGCCAGTTCCCGATGAGGGAAAAGACCATCACGACGAAGACCATGGGCATCAAGGCCAGGGCGGCCTTCAGCGCGGAGAAGCCGAAGACCAACTGCAGACGTTGCAGCAACACGAGAAATACACCGAAGATCACGAGGAATTGAATTGTGATGCTGAACGACCCGGCGGAAAAGGCTCGATTGCGGAAGAGATTCACATCGAGCAGAGGGTCTTTCAATTTGGTCTGTGAATACCAGAAGACGGCGATCAGCACGCCGCCGCCGAACATGGCCGACAGTGCCAACGGGTCGGTCCAGCCGCGATGCGGTGCCTCGATGAGGCCGAAGACGATCAGCCCGATGCCGGACGCAGAGGTGATCGAACCCAGCACATCGAACCGGGGTCGGGTCGAGTCCCGCGACGTCGGGATGGTGCAGGCGAGCACCGCCGTGACTGCCGCCGAGATCGCGAACGTGAGAAAGATCGAGTGCCAGCTGAAGAATTCGAGGAGCACTCCGGTGACGAAGAACCCGGCGATGCCACCCGAGCCACCGACCCCCGCCCAGATGCTCACAGCCAGCGGACGTTTGGAATCGGGAACGCCGGATGTGATGAGCGACAGCGTCGCAGGCATCACAAATGCCGCACCGACGCCGGTCAGGGCGCGGGCGGCGATGAACTGATTCGGATCCGAGATCCAGATCGGCAGAAGCGAACCGATGGCGAACACGACGAGGCCGCCGATCAGTACCTCCCGGCGTCCGTACCTGTCGCCTATTGCACCGGCCGGTAGCAGAAGTGCGGCGACCACTAGGGTGTAGCCGTCGATCAGCCAGGTCACCTGATTGGAGTTTGCGCCGACGGCAGGGGCGATATCGGCAACCGCAGTGTTGAGAGACGCCATCGCCGCAATGACCATGCTCAGTCCGGCGCAGGCCACGATGATCAGCCAGATACCTTTGAGACCGATCTTTTCAGTCGGCGATGCCCCCACCGTTGTTTCCATTGATCCAACCTAGCCAGAACACCCGGCTGACATCGGGACTTCGCGTTGTGTAATCGTTATCACTACGTACGGTGTGGCTTCCACATTACTTCTGTCTCATGTGTCACATTGATCACACTGGTAACTGAAATCACCGCGTTGCTGGTATGGCCGAGCCATCCGGATCGGCCGCACTCGGACGAGAGGGAATCCGATGGCCGCATCTCAGGTCAACGATGTCTCCGCAGTCAAACTCCGCCTGTGGCGGGTACTTACGATGCTGGCTTCGCTCGTGGCCGTCATCGTCGGGCTCGTCGCCATATTCATGAGCGCCGCCTGAGGTCTCGCTCGCAGAACTGCGCCCCGCTCGCGAAAGTTCACGAGCAAGGGGCAGATTCCTGAGCGAAGTCCCAACTCTCCTCGGCTCTACTTCTTGGTGAGCACTACGTTCCCGAGGGCGGGGGCGTCCTCGCGGTCTGCGACCGACACCGAGATCAGGTATCGATTGTCGTCGTCCCACACCTTGATCCGGAGCGTTTCGCCGGGAAAGACGATCCCGGCGAACTTGGCACCGTAGCTCGCGACGCGCTCGACGTCGCCGTCGAGGAGTTGATCGACCACCGTGCGGAGCACGATCCCGTAGGTGCCCAGTCCGTGCAGAATCGGCCGCGGAAACCCGGCCTTCTCTGCGAACGCGGGGTCGGAGTGCAACGGATTGCGGTCTCCACACAGCCGGTACAGCAATGCCTGCTGCGGAAGAGTTTTCTCTTCGACGACGTGATCGGGTTCGCGGTCGGGATAGGTGACCTTGTCAGAGGTGCCGCGTTCACCTCCGAAACCGCCTTCGCCCTTGCAGAAGATGGAGGACCGGGAGGTCCACAGCGGCTCGCCGGCTTCGTCGACGGTGCTCGATTCCTCGATGATGACCGCGGCCGAGTCCTTGTCCTGCAACTCGACGATCGTCGTGGTGGTGGTTGCCGTACCCGCCGCCGGAATCGGCTTGTGCACCTGCACTTCCTGCGCCCCGTGGACAACCGAGCCCAGGTCGATCTCGATGCCCGGCTTGGAGACCTTCGGTGGATCGGTCTCGTGGAAGTGGGCAGCAACGGTGGCGAAGGCCGGTAGGACCTTCGGCCGCTGATCGTCGACATACCCCAGCCCGGCGGCGTTCAGCGGGTCGGACCCGGCACCCACCGCGAGGTTGTAGAGCGCGACGTCGGAGGCATTCCAGCTGAACGTCTCCTT
The DNA here is from genome assembly GCF_002095395.1 of Williamsia sp. 1135. GTDB lineage: Bacteria > Actinomycetota > Actinomycetes > Mycobacteriales > Mycobacteriaceae > Williamsia. The sequence goes on along the minus strand of NZ_MJEI01000089.1, from coordinate 37,585 downwards.
GGCCACCACGGCGCGGAGGGCGACGCCCGGATCGATCGGCATCAGCCCGCCTTCTCTTCGGTGGCCCGGGTGCTCTGCGCGTTGGTCGCGATGTCCAGGGCGGCAAGGTATCCGAACACCATGGCAGGTCCGATGGTGGCTCCCGGCCCCGCATACGTGTGGCCCATCACCGGCGAACTGGTGTTGCCCGCCGCATAGAGTCCGTCGATCACGGAGCCGTCCGCCCGCAGCGCCCGCCCTGCGGCGTCGGTGTTGATGCCGCCCTTGGTGCCCAGATCGCCCGGCACCATCTTCACCGCATAGAACGGTCCCTTCTTCAGGGGGCCGAGGCTCGGATTGGGCTTGTTGGTGATGTCGCCGTAGTAGTGGTCGTACTGGCTCACACCGCGCCCGAAATCCTCGTCCTTGCCTGCAGCGGCGAAGGCGTTGAACCGTTCCGCCGTCTGCGTCAGACCGTCTGCCGGAACGCCGATCTTTTCCGCGAGACCGGCCAGGCTCTCGGACTTTGTGATCACTCCCGACTTGAACCACTTGCCCGGCAGCGGTTGTCGGCCGGAGACCGACGCGAACATGTACCGATTGCGATAGGTCTGGTCGAAGACGAGCCAACAGGGCAGGTTCTCGCCCGGGCCCTCACCCTGCCCGAACTCGCCGCCGTACATCTGATGGACGGCCTCGACGTACGGGAGTGACTCGTTCATGAATCGCCGGCCGCGATCGTTGATCATGAAACTGCCTGGCAGCGCCCGCTCGGACAGCGCGAACCACGGGCCGCGCGGCAGCGGAATCGTCGGCCCCCACCACGCGTCCTCCATGTAGCTCACGCCCGCACCGATCTTCAGGCCCGCGTTGATGCCGTCACCGGTGTTGGACTCGGCGCCCGTGGTCCACTGCGAACCGATGGGCTCCCGCTGGTACTTGTGGCGCATCTCGTCGTTGTGCTCGAAGCCACCGCAAGCCAGCACCACACCTTGGCGGGCGCGCAACGTCTTCGTCTGTCCGTCCGATTCGACGACGACGCCGACCACCCGGCCACCTTCGGTGACGAGATCGACGAGCGGGGTGTTCAGGCGCAACGGGATTCCGGCCTGACGCACTCCCAGGAGCAGCTCGCCCATCAAGGCGGCTCCCATGGCGATGAGCTTCTTGCCGGTGAGCTTGGCCCAGATGAAGCGTGATCCGACCTTCACCGCCCGCAGCGGGCCCTTCCAGTGCCGTAGGCCGGTGCTCAGCCAGCGGTAGTCCGACTGCATCACGACCACGTTCAGCGGGGACTTGGTGTACGGCGGGTGCAGCGTCTTGAAGTCGTCGCCGAGTTTGCGGGAATCGAACGGCTTCGGCTCGCAGGAACGTCCGCCCACGCGACCACCCGGGGCCTCCGGGTAGTAGTCCGAGTAGTTCTTGACCCACTCGAGTTCGAGCTTCGAGTGCTCCGTCAGAAATGCCAGCGCCTCGGGTCCGCGGTCGATGTAGGCGTCGATCCGTTCTGGGGCCACCCCGTCGCCGACGATCGAGCGCACGTAGGTCCGCGCGGCTTCAGGGTCGTCTTTCACGCCGTCGCGCTGCAGCACCTGGTTGTTCGGGATCCACACGCCGCCGCCGGAGCGGGAGGTCGACCCGCCCCAGTACGCGGATTTCTCGATGATCACGGTGTCGAGGCCATGTGCCGCGGCGGTGATCGCCGTGCTCATCCCCGCGCCACCGGCACCGACCACGATCACATCGAAGGTCTCGTCCACCGAGGTCTGCCCCGATCCGGTCTGTCCAGGTCCAGTTTGGTCCGAACTGGTCATCAATTACCCCTTTGCACGCCGAAAACGTCTCTCAAGCCGGCCGACTTCCACCGGCAAGGTAGAACACGTTATAAAGTGACTCACTAGGCAGGCTATACCAGCCTGGAAGGCATTGGCGAGTGCCCGATGTATGGCAAAACAGAAACACGTTCCAGTTCGCTGGGCCCGGCAGGAGAGCGAGGCAGACCATGACGATCACCGACCAGCAGCGTCACCAGATCGCCGATGAACTGGCCAGGGCGGAGGCGACGGCAGTGGCCATCGACCCGCCGGTTGTTGCGTTTCCGGACATCGACGTCACCGACGCCTATGAGATCCAGCTGATCAATATTCGCAAGCGTCTCGATGCCGGGGCAAGGGTTGCGGGCCACAAGGTGGGGCTCGCCTCGGAGGCGATGCAGAAGATGATGGGCGTCGATGAGCCCGACTACGGGCATCTGCTCGATGTGATGGAGTACCACGAGCACACCCCCATCGATGCCACGAAGTTCTGTTTTCCGCGGGTGGAGGTCGAGGTCGGTTTCATCCTGGGGGCGGACCTGCCCGGTGCGGGGTGCACCAACGAGGACGTGATCGCAGCGGTCGAGTGGGTGGTGCCGTCGATCGAGTTGATCGATTCCCGGATCCGGGATTGGAAGATCTCGCTGCCCGACACGATCGCCGACAACGCGTCGTCGTGTGGCTGGGTGCTGGGGGAGCAGCGGGTGAAGATCGCTGACATCGACACCGGGAACATCGACGCCACGCTGCATCGCAACGGGGAGTTGATCGCCGAAGGCAATTCGAGCGCGGTGCTGGGGCACCCGCTCACGGCGGTGTCGTGGCTGGCGCGCAAGGTCGAGAGCTTCGGGGTGCGCTTGCGCAAAGGCGACGTGATCCTGCCGGGGACCGCGACCCGTGCCATCGACATCCGGTCGGGCGATCACTTCGTGGCCGACTTCGCCGGCCTGGGCAGCGTCACCCTCGACTTCACCTGAGCCGCAGTCCAACAGAACCATACTTCCGCAACTTTTACGTTAGGAGTTCCAGTGGCAGACAAGGTCACCGCCGCGATCATCGGGTCGGGCAACATCGGTACGGATTTGATGTACAAATTGGCGCGGTCCGAGGTGATCGAGCCGCGGTGGATGGTCGGCATCGACGCCGATTCCGAAGGCATGAAGCGGGCCGCAGATCGCGGACTGATCACCATGTCCGGCGGCGCCGACGAGCTGCTCGCGTCCACGGAGAAGCCCGACCTCATCTTCGAGGCCACCTCGGCCTACGTGCACCGCGAGTACGCACCGAAGTACGAGGCCGCGGGCATCACCGCCATCGATCTCACCCCGGCGGCGGTGGGTCCGGCGGTGGTGCCGCCCGCGAACCTGCGTGAGCACCTCGATGCGCCGAATACGAACATGATCACCTGTGGTGGTCAGGCGACGATTCCGATGGTGCACGCGGTGTCGTCGGTTGTCCCGGTGGTGTACGCGGAGATCGTGGCGTCGGTGTCGTCGGAGTCGGCGGGGCCCGGCACGCGCGCGAACATCGATGAGTTCACCAAGACCACCTCACGCGGGATCGAGACGATCGGTGGTGCCGATCGCGGGAAGGCGATCATCATCTTGAATCCGGCTGATCCACCGATGATCATGCGCGACACCATCTTCTGCGCCATCCCGGAGGACGCGGACATCAATGCGATCGCGGAGGCGATCCACAAGCGGGAGAAAGAGATCCAGGAATACGTACCCGGATACCGGCTGCTTCAGGATCCGCAGTTCGATCCGCCGAGTGTCGGCAACGGCGGTATGGCCCGGGTGTCGATCTTCGTCGAGGTCGAGGGCGCCGGGGACTTCCTGCCGCCCTATGCCGGCAACCTCGACATCATGACCGCCGCCGCCACCAAGGTCGGCGAAGAGATCGCCAAGCAGAAGCTCGCAGCAAAGGTAGGTGTCTGACATGTTCGCCAATTCCACAGACTTGATGGCCGGAGCTCGAAAATACAGCGAGAGCTTGGACATTCGCATCACCGACTCCTCGCTGCGCGATGGCAGTCACCACAAACGGCATCAGTTCACCGAGCAGGAGGTCCGCGACATCGTCGGCGCTCTCGACGGTGCCGGCGTCCCGGTGATCGAGGTGACGCACGGTGATGGTCTGGGCGGCTCGTCGTTCAACTACGGCTTCTCCAAAACTCCTGAGCAGCAGCTGATCAAAGCGGCGGTGGAGACCGCGACGTCGGCGAAGATCGCGTTTCTGATGCTGCCCGGACTGGGGATCAAGGACGACATCCGGGCTGCCCAGGACAACGGTGCCCAGATCTGCCGGATCGCGACGCATTGCACCGAGGCCGACGTGTCGATCCAGCACTTCGGGCTGGCCCGCGAACTCGGTCTGGAGACCGTGGGGTTCTTGATGATGTCGCACAGTCAGCCGCCGGAGGTGCTGGCCAAGCAGGCCCGGATCATGGCCGATGCCGGATGTCAGTGCGTCTATGTCGTCGATTCGGCCGGAGCCCTTGTCCTCGAACAGGTCTCCGATCGGGTGGCTGCGCTCAAAGCCGAGCTCGGCGACGATGCGCAGATCGGCTTTCACGGCCACGAGAACCTCGACATCGCCGTCGCCAATTCCGTTGCGGCGGTGCGGGCCGGAGCGCAGCAGATCGACGGATCGGTGCGTCGATTCGGTGCAGGCGCGGGCAATACACCGGTCGAGGCGTTTGTGGGGGTCTGCGACAAGCTCGGCATCACCACCGGTATCGATTTCATGAAGATCGCGGACGCCGCCCAAGACGTCGTGCGGCCGGTGATGCCCACCGAGTGCCTCGTCGACCGTCCGGCGATGATGATGGGCTATGCGGGCTGCTACAGCTCCTTCCTCAAGCACGCCGAGGGTCACGCCGAGAAATACGGAGTGTCGGCGGCGGAGATCCTGCTCGAGGCCGGCAGCCGCAAACTCGTCGGTGGCCAAGAAGACCAGCTCATCGACATCGCCCTCGAGCTCAAGAAAAAGCAGGACGCCAACGCGGGAGTATGACGCCTGAGCGGGTGGCTCGGGTTACCATTTGTCCGAATTGACGACTCGGATGCGAGTCGGACTCCACGCGAGGTGATCGGTGAGGGCCCATGACGTACGACCGGTCGCGTGTCGATCCCGGCGGTTGGCAGTCTGCGGGATCAACCTCGAGGCGCCGGTCACGCACGGTGCCCGCCGCGAGAGATGACGGCCGTCGGTCGACCACGGGCCGTGGGTTGTTCATGTCGGCGTCCGGCGATTCACGGTTGCGCTTCGCCGGTCTGATGCTCGTCGCAGCGGGTGTGCTCGTCGTCGTCTGCAGTTTTCTGACCTGGGCGAGCGCGTCAGACGACGATCTGCGCTTGTCGGTGACCGGAATGGGTTCGGTGTCGTTCGAGGCGTCGGAAGCGCGCGCTCAGGCGTTGGGCGGGTCCGCCGACGTGGCGGCCGAACTCGACGAGCGCAGCAAGTCACCAGGAATCTTCACGGCGCTGCTCGGTGCACTGCTGGTCGGCGCAGCGATCCTCATGGTGCGGGGCCGCTATCCGGGACTCGGAGCCGCGGCAGGTGCCGTCCTTGCGCTCATCGCGGTGTTCATGTCCTTGGAGTATCTGTTCGCTCCGGGAGACGCCGTGCTCGAGGGCACCGGCAGTACCGGCATCGGTTACGCCGGTCTCGGGCTGTGGCTGGTGACCCTTGGTGCGTTCGGTGCGCTGGCGGCGTCCGGATTCGGCACCATCATCGCGCTGCGCGGAGGGCGATCACCGGCGACGGAGACCGCGGCGTCCGGGCGCAGGACCGAGTCCGCGGCTCCGGGCAGACCGCCGACGAGTCGAAGCGGAGCCCGGCGGGCCCCGGCCGTACCGCCACCTGCACCCCGCCCCGGTTTCCGGCCAGAACCGGGCTATCGCGCCCGCCAAGGTGGCGGCGATGGGCCGATGGGACGACGCCCACCCCCGGCTCAGCCCGGATACCGGCCGCCTCCCTCACCCCGGCCGCTCCCGAACTCGTATCCGACCGTGAATCAGTCCGTGCCAGGCAGAGATCGAATTCCCCGAGCGGTACCGCCGGGACCTGTGCCGCCTGGCCAGATCCCGCCGGGCAGGGGCGTGCCGCCCGGTCAGCGCCCGCCACCGCGACGTGCTCCGGCGCCGCGAACCGACGTACAGGGAGAAGACAGACGATGACCGATGGCTCTGTGTCCGGTTCCGGGCTACGTGCTCGGCGGTCGGCGAATCCGAAGCTCAAGCCGGCCGGCGTCGTTCTTGCCCTGGCAGGTGCCGCGATGGTGATCTTCAGTTTCTTCAGCTGGGCCTCCGCCGAAGACGAGCTCTTCAGTGCGGCGGTGACCGGTATGGGGTCGGTGTCGATCGAGGGTGGATTCGGCTCCGGCTCGGGAGAACTCGAGCAGCTGCTCGAAGACAACAGCAAATCACCGGGGATCTCCACGGCCGTCTTCGGCGTGCTGCTCATCCTCGCGGCGGTGTTGTTGATCCTCAACCGTTTCCCGGGAATCGTTGCCGTGACCGCCGCTGTGCTGTCTCTCCTTGCGACGATCAGGGTGCTCTTCTTCCTCTTCGATCCTGTCGACGCCCTGATCGAGAACGCCGGAGACTCGTCCATCGGCGACGTGGGCTGGGGACTCTGGCTGGTGGCACTGGGTTCTGTGGTTGCTCTTGTCGTATCCGGCTGGGCGGTCGTGCTTGCCGTCCGGTCGCCGGCAGCGCCTGCGCCGACCAGCCGGTGAGTACGCGCGTTACGATCGATTTCGATCAGTAGCGCCCGCGGGACGGGTGAACCACTCACAGCAGGGGGACAGATGACTTACGGCCCACCACCCGGCAACTACCCTCCGTCCGGCGGTCAGCCGGGTGGATTTCCTCCGCCCGGTGGGCCCGGTCAGCCGCACGGCGGAAACCAACCTGGTGGCTACCAACCCGGTGGCTTTCAGCCTGCTGGTTATCAACCTGGTGGCTATCAACCGCCACAACCCGGCTATCAAGCGGCGTTCGGCGCGCCCGGTGGCGGACGAGCGACCACGACCGGACTGCTCGCGCCGGCGTCGTCGAATCCCCTCCTGAAGTTCACCGGCATCGCGTTGGCGGTCGGCGGACTGCTGATGGTGCTCTTCAGTTTCTTCAGCTGGGCGGCCGATGACAATGAGCTCGGGAGCGTCTCGATATCAGGCATGGGTTCGGTGTCGTTCGATGGTTCGGGGAGCGACGAGATCTCGCAATTGCTGGAGGACAGCAGCAAATCGCCCGGCATCTTCACCCTGATCCTGGGTGTGCTGATCATCGCAGCGGCCGTACCGCTGATCATCAACAAGTTCCCAGGCATCGGCGCCATCACCGCAACGGTGCTCGGCCTGATCGCGACGATACTGGCGTTGGTCTATCTCTTCAGCCCGGCCGGGGCGGTACTCGACGATGCGAGTGACTCCGACATCTCCGATGCCGGTTTCGGACTCTGGCTGGTGACCATCGGCGCGCTGGTCGCGCTGATCGCCGGCGGGCTATCGGTGTTCTTCGCGCTCACGTCGCCGGCGGGCCGCCCTCCGCGGAATCAGGCACCTCCCGGGTACGGACCGACCCCGGGACAGGGTTACGGTCAGCAACCTTCTCAGGGATACGGGCCGGGCCAGCAATATGGCCCACCGCAGGGACAACCAGGTCAGGGTTTCGGGCAGCAGCCGGGCCAGGGCTTCGGACAGCAGCCGGGACAGGGTTACGGACAGCCCGGTGGCTACCCGCCCCAGCAGCCCGGTTCGTACGGTCCGCAGCAGTAGTCACCACCCGGGCAGAATCTGCTCCACTTAGAAGAATCCGCTCCGCTTCCAGAGCCCTGGAAGCGGAGCGGATTGCTGTAGGTGGAGCAGATTCGCAGAAGGGTCAGTACAGAGGGGTCAGTAGTAACCGTCGGGGTCGACGTCGGGAGACTCCTTCGGAATGATCCCCTCACTCACTCCGTGATCGATGCTCGCCGACATCCGCGGGCACGTAGGCAACATCGCGGGGTTACCGCCTTCGGCGCGAATCGCCTTGAACTCGGGGCAGTTGTCCCGGGCCTGCGAGGTCCATTGCACGCTCGTGTGGTGAGGGCTGTACTTCTTCACCATTACGCAGGCGTGGCAGGTCCGGCATTCGATCTCGGTCAGGCCACCCCGCAGATAGTGCTCTTTGTCCCGGGTGGTCGCCTTCTCGACAGCGGCTTTCCGCTCCGGATCGGTGGTGAAGTCCGGGGCCTTGGACCAGCTGATCGTCATGAGTGCCCCACCGTCATGTCGCCGCGTCCACCTTCTCGGCCGGTTCGCCGGTCTCGGCTTCGCGCTCGGCCTTGAGTCGAATGTTCTCCTGGACTTCGAGATTCCAGTTCTCGACGGCCTTGGTGGTGTCGATCTCGTATTCGTAGCGCTGGGTCATCTCTTCGGTGACATCGGCGACGTCGACGTAGAACTGCTCGTACCATCGACGCAGCTGATACACCGGGCCGTCTTCCTCGACCAGCAACGGATTGTCGATGCGGCTCTTGTGCTTCCAGATCTCCACGTCCTGGAGAAAGCCGACCTCGATGCCTGCGGTGATCTTCGTGGCCATCTTGTCTGCCTGCTCCGCGGTGAGACCCTCTGGGATCTTGGCGATCACGCCGTACATCAGCACGAACGAGTTGTTGTCGATCGGGTAGTGGCAGTTCGTCAGGATCGTCTCGATCGCATAGCCGCCGTAGTACTGGACCATCGGGTTGAGCATGTAGGCCGGGCCGTAGTACGCCGCAATCGATTCGAGCTTGGTGTCGCCGTAAGCCGTCATGATGTCGACGTCCGGTCTGCCGTGCGAGTTCATGTACTGCGCGGCAGTTTCGCCTTCGAAGACGTTCTTGAAGTAGTCCGGCAGTGAGTAGTGGACATAGAAGAAGTGCGCCATGTCGACGACGTTGTCGATGATCTCGCGGCAGTTGGAGCCTTCGATCACGATCGTGTTCCAGGTCCAGCCGGTCCACTGATCGCTGTTCAATTCGTCGAGTTCGGGGATCACCACGTTGTCCGGCGGGGGGTTGCCCTCGGGATCGTTGTAGACGAACACCTGGCCGTTGCGGATCATCCCGGGCCAGGACCGGGTCTTGGCCAGCTTGGGAGCGCGCTTCGCGTACGGGACACCGGCACACCGGCCGTTGGCCTTCCAGCGCCAGTCGTGGAACGGGCAGGCGATGTTGCCATCCTTGATCGAGCCCTGCGAGAGATCCCCGCCCATGTGCCGGCAGTACGCGTCGAGGATCTTCAGTTCACCGTCGGCGACCCACACCACGAGCTTGGTGCCGAACACCGTCACCGAGTGGGGCTTGCCGTCGTCGTAGTCGGACAGCAGGCCGAGGCAGTGCCAACCGCGGGCGAATCGCGTCGGTGGCGTGCCGGTGTCGATCTCGCGAACAGCGCCGCCATCGGCACTGTTGTCGATCCCGGCCTTCGCCGTCGTCTCCACCATGTTCTGCTCCCTACGTTCGGCGATGCCGGAATGGCTGCGCATCTGCCGGTTTGCATGTCTGCCCGGGTCGAGCTCGGCCTGCGGCTGTGTCTCCACCGGCTTTAAGCGCTTCCGCTTACTAGAACATGTTACAAAACTCTGTTCTGTCATGCCAGTCAAACGGCTCTTTTGCCCGCGATTGAGACGTAAAAGGCCAGTACTCGACATAAATGAGAACGTGTTCTAGTCTTGAAACGAAGAAGTGGAACGAGAGCGAGGAGTTGCTCGATGAGTGATCGCAGCCGAGCGGGCGCAGAGGTGTTGGAGAAGATCAGCGCATTGCTACCTGAGATCGAACAACGGGCCCAGGAGTGCGAGGACCTGCGGCAGATCCCGGACGAGACGATCGCGTCCCTGGCCGACGTCGGATTCTTCCGGCTCTTGCAGCCCGAGCAATGGGGTGGGTACCAGGTCGACCCCGTGACGTTCTATGAAGCTGTGCGCCGCATCGGGTCTGCCTGCGGTTCGACCGGCTGGGTTTCCAGCATCATCGGTGTGCACAACTGGCACCTCGCACTCTTTCCGCAGCAGGCACAGGAAGACGTCTGGGGCGAGGACACCTCGGTGCGCATCTCGTCCTCGTACGCCCCGATGGGCGTGGGCGAGGTCGTGGAGGGTGGATACAAGGTCAACGGTTCCTGGGCCTGGTCGTCGGGATGCGGTCACGCGGAGTGGGTTGTCCTCGGTGGTCCGGTCATCAAGAATGGCAAGCCCGTCGACTTCGTGAGCTTCCTGATCCCGCGCTCGGACTACACGATTCGCGACGTGTGGCACGTCGTGGGCCTCAAGGGCACCGGATCGAACACCATCGACGTCAAGGACGTCTTCGTTCCGAGCCACCGGATGCTCAGTTTCCGGGCGATGAGCACCGGTACGGCTCCCGGGCTCGAGAAGAACACTGCGCCCGTGTACAAGATGCCCTGGGGTTCGGTGCATCCCAGTGTCATCTCCGCGCCGATCGTCGGAATGGCCTACGGCGCCTACGCGGCCCACGTCGAGCATCAGGGCAAGCGCGTGCGCGCCGCCTACGCCGGCGAGAAGGCGAAGGACGACCCGTTCGCCAAGGTGCGTATCGCCGAGGCGGCGAGCGACATCGACGCGGCCTGGACGCAGCTGTCGGGCAACCTCCAGTCCGAGTACGACCTGCTGGTCGCGGGCGAAGAGGTTCCGATGGAGTTGCGGCTGAAGACTCGACGTGACCAGGTTCGTGCCACCGGCCGCGCTGTGGCGTCGATCGACCGCCTCTTCGAGAACTCGGGGGCACACGCGCTCGACAGTGACACCCCGATCCAGCGGTTCTGGCGTGATGCCCATGCCGGGCGGGTCCACGCTGCCAACGACGCGGAGCGTGCCTATGTGGCATTCGGCAACGGCGAGTTCGGAATCCCAATCGGCGACACCATGGTCTGACACCCGCAACCCGGAAATGGTGGGTTCGGGCGAGCCAACGCCCAGGTCGGACTCACCAGAAGCCACCACTTTCGAAGGAGTAGTTCGACGATGACTGAAACGCTGGGCCCAATTCGCTCTCTCGGCTATATGCGTATCGATGCCACCGACATGGCCGCATGGCGAGAGTTCGGTCTCAAGGTTCTCGGCATGTCGGAGGGCTCGGGTCCCACCAAGAATGCGCTCTATCTGCGGATGGACGACTTCCCGGCTCGCCTGGTGATCGTGCCGAGCGACCGCGACCACCTCGCGAGTTCGGGCTGGGAATGCGCGAATGCCGCGGCGCTGCAAGAAGTCCGCGACCGCTTGTCCGCCGCGGGGGTCATCTTCCGCGAAGGTAAGGACGAGGAGCTCGAGGATCGTCAGGTCGTCGAGATGGTCGTGTTCGAAGACCCGTCCGGCAACGTGCTCGAGGCCTTTCACGGGGTGGCCTTGCAGCATCGCCGGGTGGTCAGTCCGTACGGGCACAAATTCGTGACCGGGGAACAGGGGCTCGGCCACGTGGTGCTCACGACCGATGACGACGCGGCGTCACTGCGGTTCTACCGGGATGTGCTGGGCTTCCGGCTTCGGGATTCGATGCGTCTGCCACCTGAGCTGGTCGGTCGCGAAAAAGGCGACGAGCCACCATGGTTGCGGTTCTTCGGCTGTAACCCACGCCATCACAGCCTCGCATTCCTGCCGTTTCCGAACGACACGGGCATCGTCCACCTGATGATCGAGGTGGAGAACACCGACGATGTGGGCCTCGCCCACGACCGTGCCCTGCGGAAGAAGGTCCCCATGTCGGCGACCCTCGGCCGCCACGTCAACGACCTCATGTACTCCTTCTACATGAAGACCCCCGGCGGATTCGACGTCGAATTCGGTTGCGAGGGACGGCAGGTCGATGACCATGAATGGGTCGCGAGAGAGAGCACCGCGGTGAGTCTGTGGGGACACGACTTCTCCATCGGGTTCAAGAACGCCTGAGTCATGGTCTCGCATCCGCTCGGAACCAATGATTTCGATGGTCGGCAGTTCCGCACCGCAATGGGACAGTTCTGTACCGGGGTCACGGTGATCACGACGGTGGCGCCGGACGAGACCCCCGTGGGCTTCGCCTGCCAATCGTTCGCCGCCCTGTCGCTCGATCCACCGCTGGTCCTGTTCTGCCCGATGAAGACGTCCCGCAGCTGGAAGGTGATCGAGCAGAGCAAGAAGTTCTGCGTGAACGTGCTCTCCAACAACCAGCAGAACGTCAGTGCAGCTTTCGGTGCACCCGGAGACGACAAGTTCGCCGGAATCGAATGGGATCCTTCACCGCTGGGCCTTCCGGTGATCAAACACTCGCTGTCGTGGGTCGACTGCACCCTCGAGCGGGTCGACGACGGCGGAGATCACTTCATCGTGATCGGAAGGGTGCAGACTTTGGGGGAAGTGCTGCAGGACAAGCCTTTGCTGTTCTACCGTGGTGGCTACCTGTCCACAGAGCATCCGCATGTCACCCCGGCTCAGGCGGAGCTCGAGAACTTCCTGACCTGGACCGGTGACGACACCTGGTTGTAGCCCGAGGCGGTAACCGAAGCATGCGGGCACGTCCAGTGCTGCGGCCGTTCAAAGAGGAGCGAGATGACCACCCCTGTTACCACCGATGCGACCGTCACCCCTGACGTCACGGCGCCCTTCGCAGCGGCAGTTGCCGAAGCCGAGAAGCTGATCGCCTCAGCAGATTTCATCCGCAACGATGATGATCTTGCAGAGGGCTACGACTATCTCGCAGGCAGCATCCGGGCGAGTCTGCAGATGGCATGGGCGTACGGCAAGAGTCATCCGTTCTTTGTGACGTCGACCGGCCCCTACACGAAGATGGGCCTCGACAACCCCGATACGCTCTACTACCACGCCAACGTCGAGGCCGATGCCGAGTATGTGATCACCGGAACCCGCAGTGATACCGCAGATCTGAGCTTCCAGGTGCTCAAAGGTGATTACACCGCGACCGATGTGCCGGGCGGTGACGACGCGTTCGACGACCGCCGGCTCGACATCGAACCAGACGGCTCGTTCACCCTGCGGTTCGGTCCACCGAAGGACGATCCGGGCCCCAACTACTTCGTGCTGGGCGAGGGGTCGTCGATGCTGGCGGTGCGCGAGGTCTACAGCGACTGGTCGGCACAGAAGGGACAGCTGCGCATCGAGCGCGTCGACACCGTCGGTACCGCTCCTCAGGAAGCCGGACTGGCCCAGATCACCCGCCGCTATCAGGTCGCGGGCAAGATGCTGTTGTCCCGCATCAACACCTGGTTCAAGTTTCCCAAATGGTTCTATCTGGATCTTCCGGTCAACACCCTGACCGCACCTCGGTTGACCCCGGGTGGACTCAGCACCCAGTTCTCCTCGGTGGGCCACTACGACCTCGCCGACAACGAGGCCATGGTGATCACGGTCCCGAAATCCGATGCGCCGTACCAGGGATTCCAGCTCGGGAGCATGTGGTACATCTCGCTCGATTACGTCAACCATCAAACGAGTCTGAACACGGCGCAGGCACAGGTCGATCCGGACGGCATGATCCGGCTGGTCGTCAGCAAGCAGAATCCCGGTATCGCCAACTGGATCGAGACGACCGGCAAGCAGCGGGGTATCGCACAGTTCCGGTGGCAGCGGGTCTCTCGCGAGCTCACCGAGTCCGACGGGCCGTCCGTGGCGATCATCGACGTCGGCGATGTCGCGGCGCACTTGCCGTATCACGACACCAACACGATCGACGAAACCGGCTGGCGTGAACGTATTGCTTCGCGGCAACGTGGGTTCGCGCAGAGGATGCTCGGATGAACGGCGCGGGGAACCCAGGGCTGTTGGCAGACAAGGTCGTGGTGGTCGGTGGAGTCGGTCCCGGTCTCGGCCGCTCGATCGCGCTGCAGGCCGCGGCAGCCGGAGCCAGAGTTGTTCTCGCAGCCCGGACGGAATCGCGACTCGCAGCGATCGCCGGAGAGATCGAGGCCGCGGGTGGTGTTTCACTCCAGGTACGCACAGACATCACCGACGACGCGGCGGTCGAGGCGCTCGTCGCCGCAACGGTCTCCGAGTTCGGCAAAGTCGACGTGCTGGTCAACAACGCCTTCTCGTTGCTCTCGATGAAGCCGTTGGCGCGCACTGATTTCGATCACATCCGATCCAGCCTCGACCTGACCGTGCTGGGTGGCCTCCGCATGACCAAGGCCTTCACCGATGAGCTCGAGAAGTCGTCCGGTGCCATCGTCATGATCAACTCGATGGTCGTGCGGCACTCCGAACCGCGGTACGGCAGCTACAAGTTGTCCAAGGCGGCGCTGCTCGCGATGTCGCAGACACTGGCGACAGAGCTGGGGGAGAAGGGGATTCGTATCAACACCGTCGCCCCCGGTTACATCTGGGACGACCAGTTGAAGTGGTATTTTGGCGAGGTCGCCAAGAAGTACGGCATCACACCTGAGCAGGTGTACGAGCAGACGGCATCGAAATCGGATCTGAAACGGCTGCCCGAACCTGATGAGATCGCCCGGGCGGCAGTGTTCTTGGCCTCCGATTGGGCCAGTGCGATCACCGGCCAGACCCTCGATGTCAACTGCGGCGAGTACCACGTCTGAAAGGAGCGTCTCATGACCACCAGAACCGATGTCGGTACGGTCGAAGACCTGCATGCCTCCGCCACCAAGGCCTGTGGCCTCGACGACTTCGGTGTCGATGACTACACCGAGGCGCTCGGCGTGCTGTTGGAGTCCTATGTGCGGGACGCGGGGATGACCGAGCTCGGCAGCAAGATGAACCGGTACTTCCTGCGTGGTGCGCTGGTGGCCCGGCTGCTCAGCGAAGCATCGTGGAAAGCCAACCCGGAGTACGCGAGCGCACCAGTGCGGAGGCCCATCTTCGTCACAGGCCTGCCGCGCACCGGCACCACCGCCCTGCACCGTTTGCTGACGGCCGACCCCGGCCATCAAGGGCTCGAGATGTGGCTCGCCGAGTTCCCGCAACCCCGGCCACCGCGGGACACCTGGGAGTCGAATCCGGTGTTCCAGCAGATCCAGGGCGGCCTGGAGCAGCACCACGTCGAAAATCCCGAGTTCATGGGGCTGCACTACATGAGTGCGTCCGATGTGGAGGAATGCTGGCAGCTGCTGCGGCAGACCTTCAAATCGATCTCGTACGAGTCGCTGTCGTACCTTCCGACGTATTCGGAGTGGCTGCAGCAGCAGAATTGGACCAACGCGTACACACGCCACAAGAAGAATCTCCAGCTGATCGGCCTCAATCAACCCGAGCGTCGGTGGATCCTGAAGAATCCGAGCCATCTGTTCGCTCTCGACGAGTTGATGGCCATCTACCCCGATGCGCTGATCGTCCAGACCCACCGGCCGCCTGCCACGATCATCCCCTCGATGTGCAGCCTGGCCGAGGCCGCGGGCGAAGGGTGGTCAACCGTCTTCAACGGCGAGCTGATCGGGAAGACGCAGCTGGAGCTGTGGTCGCGGGGATTGCACGCTTTCAACACGGCTCGGGCAAAGTACGACCCGGCTCAGTTCATCGACGTCGACTTCAAGGATTTCCGCACCGATCCGATGGGCACTGTGGAGAACATCTACCGGACCTTCGGGTTGGATCTCACCGACGCTGCGGCCGCCGAGATGCGGGCGCTGGACGAAGAGAGCAAGTCGGGCGATCGCAAGCCGGTGCACAAGTACTCGCTGGAGGACTACGGGCTCACCGAGGCCGAGGTCAACGCTGCGTTCGAATGACAGTGGGCACCGGGTGAACGGTAGCTGCGATGTTCTTCGCTATCCGGAGCGCTTCCTCCGGTTGACCTGATATGTTCCTGGAATGCGGAGCGTCGGCTCCGGCTAGCACTCAGGAGCTCGCATGACATCCGCGCCCAGCCGGACGCACCCACCAGGTCACGTTCGCCGTCCTCACCGTCGGTGTCGCGGCTTTCGCATTGCTGCAGTCGCTGGTCATGCCGGTCCTGCCCACCGTCGAGATCGAATTGGGTACCAATCAGACCAACGTGACGTGGGTCTTGACGGCGTACCTGCTGTCGGCGTCGATCTCCACGCCGATCATGGGACGCCTCGGCGACATGTACGGCAAGAAGCGGGTGTTCGTCATCGCGCTCGCCGCCCTTGCCGCGGGTTCACTGCTCGCCGCACTGGCGTCGACCCTGACGGTGATGATCATCGCGCGCGTCGTCCAGGGAATCGGCGGCGGCGTGCTGCCCCTGGCCTTCGGATCATCCGAGACGAGTTCCCCAGAGCCAAGGTGCCCGGCGCGATCGGCCTCATCGCCGCGTTGATCTCCGTCGGTGCCGGTGCCGGCATCGTGCTGGCCGGTCCGATCGTCGAGCTACTCGGGTATCACTGGCTCTTCTGGATCCCGCTGATCATCACCGGTCTGGCCGGAGTGGCTGCGTTGGTCCTGATCCCGGAGTCCCCGATCCGGACCCACGGAAAGATCAACTGGCTGACGGCTCTTCTGCTGTCGGCGTGGCTCGTCGCGCTCCTGCTCGCTGTCAGCCAGGCTCCCAAGTGGGGCTGGAGTTCTCCAAAGGTGATCGGCCTGCTCGGGGTTGCGCTGGTGGTGGTGGTGGCGTGGATCGTCGCTGAGTCGCGGTCGTCGAACCCATTGATCGACATGAAGATGATGCGTATCCGCGGTGTGTGGGCCGCCAATCTCATCGCCCTGCTGATGGGTGTCGGCATGTACGCCGGTCTGGGATTCCTGCCGCAGTTCTTGCAGGTACCGTCATCGGCCGGGTACGGATTCGGTGCCACGGTCACCGAATCGGGGTTGATGCTCCTGCCCAACGCGGTCGCGATGTTCGCGGTCGGACTCTTCTCCGGGCGTCTCGCGGCACGTTTCGGCTCCAAGAATCTCTTGGTCGTCGGATCACTGATCACGGCGGGCAGCTACTTCATGCTGGCTTTCCTGCATTCATCCGAGATCGACATCCATCTCGCGAACGCCATCTCGGGAATCGGATTCGGCTTGGTCTTCTCCGCGATGTCGAACGTGGTGGTCGCTTCGGTACCGCAGGAGCAGACCGGTGTGGCCAGCGGTATGAATGCCAACATCCGCACCATCGGTGGCTCGTTGGGCGCGGCGTTCATGGCCAGCGTCATCGCCATCGGAGCCTCGTCGTCGGGCGTCCCGGTCGAGTCGGGCTACACCAACGGCTTCGCGATGCTCGGCGCGGCCGGTGTACTGGCCTCGGTCGCCGCCTTGTTCATTCCCACGGTGAAGCGGAACAAGCAGACCCATCTCGAGGACCCCGCTGACATGCCGCACCCCGAGCTAGCCATGGTCGCAGGTGGCACGTTGTCGGGTGCCAAGTCGGAATGAAGTCTGTGACCACGGAGAAGGTGCTCCGCCGCGATGCCGCAGAGAATAGGCAGCGGCTGCTCGACGCTGCTGCCGCGGTGTTCAGCGAGCGCGGCCTGGAGGTCGGCGTGGACGAGATCGCTCGACGCGCCGGCGTCGGGACGGGAACGCTCTATCGACGTTTTCCCACGAAGGAAGCGCTCATCAGCGAACTGGTGCGGCAGGTGTTCATCGACTTCGTCGACGCGGCACATGCGGCGCAGACTGCTCCGCGCGGTGAGGGGCTCGAGCAGCTGATGTACGGCGTCGGCACCATCCAGGCGACCAACCGGGGTTGTCTGTCCCGGGTGTGGAACGACGACGAGACCGCCGCCCACAAACGCGAGTTCCGGACGATTCTCGCGGAGCTGCTGGACACCGCAAAGTCACACGGCCGGGTCAGGGGAGACGTGGGACTGACCGATATCGATGTGATCTTCTGGGCGATGCGCGGCGTCGTCGAAACCACGCGGGGGATCACCGATTCCGGTTGGCGCAGGGCCCTTGCCATCATGTTCGCCGGCCTGCGCCCAGGCGGCGAGCACCTCGATGCGACCCCCGTGACGGAAGACGAGTTCGCTCAGGTGGTTGCCCGCCTGAACCCGAGATGATTCTTCGCGTCGACCCTGCCGGACCTCCCGCCGACCCTGCTGATAACGCCGCCGACCGTGCCGATAACGCCGTCGAGCGTGCCGATCCGACGGGTAATTTACAGACCGGCGGCGCGGGCGAGACGTTCGAGTGAATACCGCGGCTGGCCGAAGAGCTGTGCGCTCCCATGTGCGTGTTTGAAGAACAGCTGGGCGTCGTGTTCCCAGGTGATGCCGATTCCGCCGTGTAGTTGAATCGTCTCACCGGCGATGTGGGAGAACGCCTCTGAGCAGTAGACGCGCGCGCTGTCTGCGAGTTCCAGCGCATCGGGTGCTTTGGTGACGAGTGCATCGACGGCCGCGTACGAGATCGAATGTGCGGTCTCGGTGAGTGCGTACATGTCGGCCATCCGGTGTTTGAGTGCTTGGAACGACCCGATCACCCGACCGAATTGCTTGCGCGACTTGGTGTATTCGACGGTCAGATCGAGTGCGGCCCGCGCAGCGCCGACCTGTTCGGCACTCAGCGCGACAAAGGCGATGGCGCGGAGACTGTCCTCGATGCCGGACGGCGTCGGGATGGTGACGGCATCGACATCGTCAAAAGTGATGGTCGCGAGGGGGCGGGTGGGGTCCATCGTCGGATTGGCGACCCGGGTCACGCCGTCGGCGTTCGCGTCCACCTGGTGCAACGTGACCAGTCCGCCGGATTTGGCCAGTACGAGCAAGATGTCGGCGGATTCACCATCGAGTACGTAATGGGCCGTGCCGGAGAGGATTCCGCCACCCGCGAGGACGCCGGTCTCCCGCCACCCTGCTGCATTCGCCCAGCACAAGGCTGCGATCTTCTCCCCGGACGCGAGGGTGGGGAGCGTTGCTGCACAGGCCTCGTCGTCTCCGGTGAGCAGCAGTGCGGAGGTGGCGAGCACCGCGGAACCGAGCATCGGGACCGGGGCGAGGTGCCTGCCGAGCTCTTCGAGGACGACGTGCGCCTCCGTCAGGCTCGCACCGACCCCGTCGAACTGTTCCGGAATGATCAGCGCAGCGACGCCGATCTGCTCGCAGAGGGTGGACCAGAGGGCGTGGTCGTAGCGCTCCGGAGCCCTCGTCGCTGCTCGTACTGCAGTTGAATCAGCTTTCCGATTCAGCAGTGATGCAACGGAATCGCGCAGAGCGGCCTGCTCTTCGGTGTCGATGCCAGGTGAATACAGACTCATGCGGTGATCAACTCCAGTACGCGGGCGCGGTGCGCTGCGGGTGTGCCCCACGCGGTGAGCAGGGCCCGGGTCTTCGTGAGGTAGAGCGAGAGGTCGTGCTCCTGGGTGTACCCGAACGCCCCGAGCACCTGCAGTCCCACGCGCGATGCCAGGTAAGCGGCTTGACCGGCAGCGACTTTCGCGGCCGATACGTCGCGCGAAGCCCACTGCGGCTCGGGCACCCGGCCATCGAGGGCGAGTGCGGCGCCGTGAACCAGAGGACGTGCCATCTCCACGGCGACGGCGACGTCGGCGAGATGATGTTTGACGGCCTGGAACGATCCGATCTCGCGGCCGAACTGTTTGCGGGTCTTCGCGTATTCACCGCTCAGCGTCAGCATCGTCTGGGCGAGTCCGATGAGCTGCGCGGCCGTGGCGAGTGCGCCGTGATCGAAGGCGCGGCCGGTGTCGACCTCTGCGAGACGATCACCCGCCTGAACGACGGACAGCGTCCTGGCCAGGTCGACCGAGGCCCGAGAATCTGTGGCGACCGCAGCGCTCAGCACCGCGCCTTCGGCCAGATAGGAGTGTGCGGCAAAAGCGGTGTCCACCGCGTAGTGGACGTGCGGCGGCAGCGCGAGCGTGACCACCTCACCTTCGGCCATGGCGCCGAGCTGATCGGTGAGGCCGGCATCGCGCAGCAGAATGGGTGCGGCAGCAATTGTTTCGGCGACGGGGCCGGGCACGCAGTGGCGACCGAGTTGCTCGACCGCGACCACCATCTCGACGGCTCCCGCGCCGATGCCACCGTCGTCCTCGGTGACAAGCAGCGCGTTGACACCGGTTTCTGCCAGCTTGGCCCACACTGCGCGTCCCGGTTCGACGTCGCCATCGTTCCAGGACCGGATCACCGCGGGCAGGTCTGACTTCGCCAGCATCGCATCGATCGAGGCTGCGAGGTCGTGATGCTCTTCTTCCAGAAGGAATCTCATGTCAGCGGTCCCCTCGCGGCATCCCGAGTAGTCGTTCGGCGATCACGTTGCGCTGGATCTCGTTGGTACCGGCATAAATGGGTCCCGACAGGGAGAACAGGTAACCGTCCATCCAGGGACCCGACGGGTGCGGTGTCGCGAGTTCGGCATCGGCGTCGAGCAGATCCAGTGCGGTCTCGTGGGTGGCGATGTCCCACTGTGACCAGAACACCTTGTTGATCGAAGACTCCATCCCGAGTTGACCGCCTTCGGCGAGTCGGCTGACCGTTGCGTACGTGGACAGTTCGTAGGCCCTTGCCCCGATCCACGCATCTGCGACCTGAGCGCCCACCCCGGTCCGGGTTGCCGGGTCGGCATCGTTCCAGAGAGCCAGCAACCGGTCGGTGGTCGCCAGGAAACGACCGGGTGAGCGTAGCGAGAGTCCGCGCTCGTTCGCCGCGGTGCTCATCGCCACCTTCCAGCCGTTGTCCACCGCTCCGATGACGCCGGACTCGCCGGGCGCATCGGGATCGTCGGGCACGAAGACGTTCTCCAGGAACAACTCTGCGAACCCCGGTTCGCCGTCGAGCTGGTTGATCGGCCTCACTGTGACACCGTCGGCGCGCAGATCGAACATGAAGTAGGTGATGCCCCGGTGCCGGGTGGAATCGGGGTCGGATCGGAAGAGACCGAAGCCCCAGTCGGCGAAGCTGGACCGTGAACTCCAGGTCTTCTGTCCGTTGAGCAGCCATCCGCCGTCGGTCCGGGTGGCCGTGGAACGCAGCGACGCGAGGTCGCTGCCGGCTTCGGGTTCACTCCACGCCTGGCCCCAGATGTCGTCGGAACGGGCCATCCGCGGCATGATCCGGGCGAGCTGGTCTGGATTGGCGTGCTCGAAAAGGGTTGGAGCGAGCAGGAATATCCCGTTCTGGCTGACCCGGCCGGGCGCTCCGCTGCGGTAGTACTCCTCTTCGAAGATCAGCCAGTGCAGTAGTGGGACGTCGCGACCGCCGAACTCCTCCGGCCAGCTGACCACCGACATCCGGGCGTCGGCCATGGTGCGTTCCCATTGCCGGTGTTCCTCGAAGCCCTCGGCGCTGTCCATCGAGCGCAAGGGCGTGGTGGGCACGTTGTCGTGGAGCCACCCGCGGATCTCCGCGCGGAACTCGTCGGCCGCGTCATCGAACAGTAGGTCCATCTACGAACCCTGCTTGTCTGCGCCGGCCTTCATGGACTTCGCGTCCATGCCGCCGAGTGGGTCACCCTCTGGCGCTTCGGCATTCGCACTGTGTGAGAAGTGGTGCCAGCCGAACACCGAATCCATCGCGTTCCGCAGACCCATCTGGTCTTCGGAGATGTTGACCGCCTTCTTCGTCAGCGCCAGTCCGAGTTGCGGCATCTGGGCGATCCGTGCGGCGATCTCGTCGACCTTGGTGGCCAGTTCGTCGCGCGGCACAACGTGATTCACCATGCCCCATTCGAGTGCCTTGTCGGCGCCGAACCGCTCGCCGGTGTACAGGATCTCCTTGGCGCGGCGCGGACCGAGAACAAACGCGTGGGCGAAGTACTCGACGCCGGGAATGCCCATCTTCACCACCGGGTCGGAGAAGAAGGCGTCGTCGGAGGCGACGATGAAGTCGCAGATCCACGCGAGCATCAGACCGCCCGCGATGCATGCGCCGTGGACCTGGGCGATCACCGGCTTGGGCATCTCCCGCCATCGACGGCACATCCCCATGTACACCTCGGTCTCACGGGCGAGTCGCTGGTCGCCGCCGGCGCGGTCGGTGTGATCCCAGTAGAGCGACGCGGTGTTCGGGTACTTGACGTGGAAGTCGCGCTCCGGCGTCCCGATGTCGTGGCCTGCCGAGAAGTGCTTGCCGGCGGCACGCAAGACGATCACCTTGACGGCGGAGTCGTCGACCGCACGCACGAACGCGGCGTCGAGCGAGTACGTCATCACCGAGTTCTGCGCGTTGCGGAACTCGGGTCGGTTGAGGGTGATGTACGCGATGGCATCGGCCGTTTCGTACGCCACGGGCGAGGTGTCGGGACCTAGCTCTGCGGCACTGAGGGGGCTCGGGATCGTCACAGCGACCACCATACCTAGCAAGTGCTTGGTTGGTAAACCCAGTGCATGGTCACGGTATGTTTTCGTCTCCACACACTGGCGCCCACGTATGATTCGGCCGATGCTCGAAGCAGTCGGGCCGGTCGGGGAAGTGGGGGACGACGATGTCCAGAACGGCGGGAATCGACCCACGTGGGCGCGACTGCAGCCTCCCGGGACGCGACCGATGACGGGGTCTGCGGAGCCGGGCGGGTTGCCCTGTGTCTGCGGGCATCCCCACGCCGCGCACGAACATCACCGGGCCGGCACCGAGTGCTCCTTGTGCCAGGCCGGACGGTGCAGTCGATATCGCCCCGCGCACCGGCGGGGGATCCTGGGATTCCTGCGTCGACGCTGAACGTCAGCGGGCGAGCGCGCCGGCGACCTGGTCGGCTGCCGCGACGACAGCCTTGCCGATCTGCTCCATCTCGTCGGCGAGCATCTCGCGATTCGGGCACGCCACGATCGATGCGACAACCATCCCGCCGGGATCGATGATGGGCGCTCCGACGGTGACAACGGCCACGTGACCCTCGGATTCTTCGGGCAGGTAGTCGATTGTGGTGAGCTCGGTGAGCAAACCCGCCACCCGAGATCGAAGTGTATCCGACACCGGTGAATCCCGCAGGGAGGCAAGCGCACCGATCATCTCTGCGTGGTCGGCGGTCAACCTTTCGATCGCGTAACCGCGATCGCAGATGACCTCGAGGACCTCGCGCAGGCGATCGCGAGCGCCCTGCGGGGCCGCGTTGATCCATTGCTCGATGTCTTCTTCGGGCGACCAGGCGACGAACTCGCGGCACACCGGCGGACGGAGGGGGATGTGGCGTCCGGGTCGGATCCAGTCCATTGCCGGGATCCCGACCAGTTCGGTCACCGTGATCCGGGCGCCCTGTCGTTCGGCGAGGAAGACGGGCATGTCGAGGTCTGCGGCGAGTTCGTGCACCAGCGGTGCGGCCAGTCGGCGCAGGGGATAGCCACGTTCGGCGTGCCTGGCCAGGGCAACGAAACCGGCACCGATCGTGAAGTGGCCGTCTTCGCGCGTGACCCATCCGCTCCTGGTCAGCTGGGTCAGGACTGCGTGGGCGGTCGCTCGCGAGAAGCCGGTCCGCCGGACGATCTCGGCCAGCGTGATCGCCGCGCCGGGGTCGTCGGCCAGCAACTCGATCACCCGCACCACGCGCTGCGTGGGAGGCGAAGGTTGACCTCCCGACTCTGCGTCATTTACCGTGAGTGTCATATTTTCAAACCATAGTGTCGAGTATTCGACAGGTCAAGTGTCGACTCGACCGGGGAAGGATTGTTGACGGTGTTGAAAACGGGGTACGAACTCTCGCACCTGGCCGCGCTCGAAGCGGAGTCGGTGTACATCTTCCGGGAGGTGGCGGCGACAGCTCGGCGGCCGGTATTGCTCTTCTCCGGCGGCAAGGACTCCGTGGTGATGTTCCACGTGGCGCGGAAAGCCTTCTGGCCTGCGCCCGTGCCGTTTCCGCTGATGCACGTCGATACGGGCCACAATTTCGACGAGGTCATCGAGTACCGCGACCGCGTCGTGGAGCAAACCGGAGTGCGCCTTCTTGTTTCGAGTGTCCAGGACGACATCGACGCCGGGAGGGTGGTGGAACAGACCGGGCCGGGCGCGAGCCGCAACCGATTGCAGACCACCGCTTTGCTGCGGGGGATCCGGGACAATGGCTTCGACGCGGTCTTCGGCGGCGCCCGGCGTGACGAAGAAAAAGCAAGGGCCAAGGAACGGGTCTTCAGCTTCCGCGATGAGTTCGGTGCCTGGGATCCCCGCGCGCAACGACCCGAGCTGTGGAACCTGTACAACGGCCGGCACAACAAGGGCGAGCACATCCGCGTCTTCCCGCTCAGCAACTGGACCGAACTCGACATCTGGCAGTACATCGCCGCCGAAGAGATCGAACTCCCCAGCATCTACTACTCACATCGGCGAGAGGTGGTTCCGCGAGATGGGATGTTGCTCGCGAAAACACAATTCGTCGAGCTCGCACCCGGGGAGGCGGTCCACACCGAGCAGGTCCGGTTCCGGACCGTCGGCGACGCAACCTGCACCGGCTGTGTGCTCAGCGATGCGGTCACCGTGCACGAGGTGATCGACGAGGTCGCCGCCACCCGCCTCACCGAACGCGGTGCCACGCGGGCGGACGACCGCATCTCCGAATCCGGCATGGAAGATCGCAAGAAAGAGGGTTACTTCTGATGACTGTTGAACAAGAGGTCCTTGCCGGCGACAAGCTCGGGCGCGATCGAAAAGCTTTGCTGCGACTGGCCACGGCAGGCAGCGTCGACGACGGGAAGTCGACCCTGATCGGCCGGTTGCTGTACGACTCCAAGAGCATATTCACCGACCAGATGGAATCGATCGAACGCACCAGCGCCGAACGCGGCGACGAATACGCCAACCTCGCGCTGCTGACCGACGGCTTGCGGGCCGAGCGCGAACAGGGCATCACCATCGACGTCGCCTATCGCTATTTCGCCACTCCCAGGCGGAAATTCATCATCGCCGACACCCCGGGTCATGTGCAGTACATCCGCAACATGGTGACCGGAGCGTCCACGGCGGATGTGGCGCTGATCCTGATCGACGCCCGTAAGGGCGTACTCGAACAGACCCGTCGACACGCTTTTCTCTCGTCGCTGCTCGGGATCGCGCATCTGGTCCTGTGTGTGAACAAGATGGATCTCGTCGACTGGTCGGAGGAGCGGTTCATCGAGATCCGCGACGAGTTCAGCGCCTTCGCCAGCAAGCTCAACGTCTCCGATCTCAGTTTCATCCCCGTCTCGGCGCTACTCGGTGACAACGTCGTCGATCCGTCTACGAAAATGCCCTGGTATCAAGGTACTTCGTTGCTGGGCCACCTCGAGGACGTGCACATCTCGTCGGACCGCAACTTCATCGACGCCCGCATGCCGGTGCAGTACGTCATCCGTCCACAGGTCAGCGACGGCTCCGACCACCGTAGCTACGCCGGCACCATCGCCAGCGGGACATTCAAACCCGGCGACGAGGTGGTGGTACTCCCGAGCGGCTTCACCACCACCGTCGCGGAGATCTGGGGTCCTGGGGGTGCAAAGGTGACTGAGGCCTTCGCCTCGATGGCGGTGTCCTTGTCGCTCACCGACGAGATCGACATCACCCGCGGCGAGATGCTGGCCCGTCCCAACAACCGGCCGTACGTCGGCCGCGACATCGACGCGATGGTCTGCTGGTTCTCCGAGGACACCGAGCTGACGCCCGGGAGTCGGTACACCATCCAGAGTTCCACCCGCGAGTCCAAGGCTGTCATCGGCGACCTCACCTATCGCCTCGATGTGAACTCCCTTCATCGAGAGGAAGGGCCACAGGAGCTGCGGCTCAACGAGATCGGCCGAGTGACCCTGCGTACGCAGCAGCCGATGATGTTCGACTCCTATCGTCAGCACCGCGACACCGGTAGTTTCATCCTCATGGACGAGGCCACCAACAAGACGGTTGGCGCCGGGATGATCAACGGGCCGGTGAGCAAGGACTCGCACGTGGTCTGGCACAGCTCGTCGGTGACCAGGGAACAGCGGGCGCATCAGGGCGCCACGATCTGGCTGACCGGGCTGTCCGGCTCGGGTAAATCCTCCATCGCAGTCGAATTGGAACGGTCGATGGTCGCCGAGGGCAGGCCCGCGTATCTGATGGACGGCGACAACCTGCGTCACGGGCTCAATTCGGATCTCGGATTCAACGACGACGATCGTCGGGAGAACATCCGCCGGACCGCAGAGGTGGCAGCGCTGTTCGCCGATTCAGGGTCGGTGGCGATCGTTTCACTGATCAGTCCGTTCGCGGCAGAACGGCAGCGTGCCAAAGAGATTCACGCCGAGCGGGGGATCCCGTTCTTCGAGATCTTCGTCGACACCCCTCTCGAGGTGTGCGAAGAACGTGATCCGAAGGGGCTGTACGCCAAGGCCAGGCGCGGTGAGGTCGCCCATTTCACCGGGATCAGTTCGCCTTACGAGCGACCCACGGGCGCGGATGTCGTCATCACGCCCGGTGACGGCGCGCCGGTGGATGTCGCCGAGTCGATCCGCCGTAACCTGGGTGTGTGACTGTGACATCTGAGGATGCGGAGCTGGCCGGACGATTGGCCACCGCCGCTGGCGAACTCCTGCTGACGCTGCGGGCCGATTCTTCACTGACCGGCAAAGAGCTCGGAAATGCCGGTGATCTGCAATCCAACGAGTTCCTGCTGGCCGAACTCGCGCGGCTGCGTCCCGACGATGCGGTGCTCTCGGAGGAGTCCGCGGACGACCTGGTTCGCCTGGACGCCGACCGCGTCTGGATCATCGACCCCGTCGACGGCACCAAGGAATATGGCATCGAAGGGCACACCGACTGGGCCGTCCACGTCGCGTTGTGGGAACGCGAAGCCGGCGGGACGTCCGGCGGGCTGACCGCCGGTGCGGTGGCGCTGCCGGCGCTGGGGGTCACGTACATCGACGACGGCGCCCCGATCGCGCCGGCGGACGGCCTGGCCTCGCAGCCGCGAGGGGACCGGCCGCGAGTGGTGGTCAGCGGGTCGAGGCCTCCGGCGTTCTCCGGAGCGGTGGCCGAGGCCATCGGCGGCGACGTGCTGGCGATGGGGTCGGCCGGAGCAAAGGCGATGGCGGTTGTTCGCGGCGAGGCCGACGCCTACGTGCACGCCGGTGGGCAGTATGAGTGGGATTCGGCCGCGCCGGTCGCCGTCGCGAAGTCGCAGGGCTTGTGGTGCAGTCGGACCGACGGGCTGGCGCTCCAATATAACCAGCGCGATGTCTATCTGCCAGATCTCGTGATCTGCAGGCCTGAGCTGGCCGAAGCCATCCTGGAGATCACCCGCCGGGGCTGAGGTGCTGCGGTTGCGGCTGCAGGCCAGAGAGCACCGAGGTGAGCGCGGCCTGGATGTCGGCGACCTCGATCCGCATCAACGCGTCGTCGTCGAGTGCGGTGAGGTCGATCTCGCCGCTGGTCAGTCGGTGTTCGCGCTCCTCTTCGGCGCTCTCTACGACGTTGCGGACGAATCGGCCGTTGCCTGCAGCGTCGATGGCGCGGCGTTGATGCCCGCCGGCGTCGACGTGGATCTGGTGGTACAGCGGACCGCACGCGAACTCGAGTTCGCTCAGCGCCTCGGGAGAGAGTAGCGAATCACGCTTGCGGGCAAGAAGTTCGGCGATACTCGCCAGCTCTGGTGGCGTGTACGAATCGAACCGGATGCGCTTGGAGAACCGCGATGACATGCCCTCGTTGGCCGCGAGGAGTCGGTCGATCTCGGCGTCGTAACCGGCAACGATGACCACCAGTCGATCCCGGTTGTCCTCCATGCGTGCCAGCAAGGTGTCGACTGCTTCTCGACCGAAGGCGTCGCCGCCCGACAAACCACTCTGGATCATTGTGTAGGCCTCGTCGATGAACAACACCCCGTCCATCGCGCGGTCGATGACCGCGGACGTCTTGATGGCGGTGCTACCGAGATGTTCGCCCACCAGATCCCGGCGGGAGACCTGTACGAGGTTGTCGGTCTTGATGAGGCCGAGTCCGCAATAGATCTTGGCGACGATCCTCGCGATCGTGGTCTTGCCGGTGCCCGGCGGGCCGGTGAACGCGAGATGCAGACTGCGGGGGCCTGTCGCCAGGCCTTTCTCGGCGCGGAGTTTCGCCAACGTGGCGGCCGACTTGAGTTTGGCGACTTGCGATTTCACCGACTCCAACCCGATCTGCTCGTCCAGTTCGGCTTGTGCGGCGCCGAGCAGCAGGCTGTCGCCTGCCTCCTCGGTTGCGGCCACCCCTGTGACCGCGGTGGCGGGATCCCACTTGTCGGTGCGTGATTCGATGGTCGGGACCGTGCTGACCACCAGCCGGAACCGCTGGTCGGCCAGAGCCTGGGCGTTCGGTGCGAAAGACGGGTCGCGGGAGTAGACCGCCTCGAACTGCTCGCGCGCCGCCTCCTCCGACCCCATCTCGCGTAGCGCCAGACCGTGGGTGAACATCGCTGCCGTCGCCGCAGCGGGGATGGGTCCGGACCGCGCCGCCTCGAGCCTGCGGATACCTTCGCCGAACAGCCCCATCTGTACGCAGGCCGAGCCTGCCATCAGGTCGGCCCCGGCACTCATGTAGTCGTCCGTCCAGCGCTCGGAGTCGCCGAGGGCGGTCAGCACGTCAGGCCACCGTTGCGTCTTGAAATGCAGACTGGCCCTGAGGTAGTCGACGATCGGTGCCCGACCGGAGACTGACGCGGCGGCCTCGTCGAGCGCGTCTTCGGCGCCCTGGTGGTCGGCGCCTGCGATGAGGGTCGCGGCGTACGCGGCAATGGCCTCGGTTCGGTCTGCCAGTGGGTAGTCGATGTAGAGCCCGGTGGAGAAGCGCCCCGACAGCGTGCGAGGCGGCAATCCCAGCCGGCGTTGCTCTGCCCCGAGAGCCGCCCGACTGCGGTAGAGCTGAAGGAACACAGCCGCGGAATTGTCTCCGCACACCAACCGGCCCAGCCATGCGTCGGCGAGCGCGGGATCCCATTCGGTCGCGCGCGTGAAGGCGAGTGTCGCCTTGTCGCGATCGGGTGGGTACTGCTGACCGTCGACCGGAATGCCCGACGACAACACGGCGAAGTCGAAGAGTTGACGCGCCTTGCCCGTGCGTGAAGCCAGCGCTGATCGCCCGTCGTTCATGGATGCGCCCCCACCGATCGTTCGCCCCGCCACGCCGCCCCCCGACGCGCGAAGCAAATGGTACCCCGGTCGAACCGCAGGAGTGCCTGGCGACCGCGACGACGGCACCCGCGCGCAGCGCCTAGACTGTTCTCGTGAGTGCAGACGTAGATACCGTTTCCGTCGCCGCCGATACCCCCGATCAGACGCAGCCCTTCCGTGAGCTGGGTCTGAAGGACGACGAGTATCAGCGGATCAAAGAGATCTTGGGCCGCCGCCCGACCGCAGCCGAGTTGGCGATGTATTCGGTGATGTGGTCCGAGCACTGCTCGTACAAGTCGTCGAAGGTGCATCTGCGCTACTTCGGCGAGACCACCACCGACGAGATGCGGTCGTCGATGCTCGCCGGGATCGGCGAGAACGCCGGCGTCGTCGACATCGGTGACGGCTGGGCGGTCACGTTCAAGGTCGAGTCGCACAACCACCCGTCGTACGTCGAGCCCTATCAGGGTGCGGCCACGGGAGTGGGTGGCATCGTCCGCGACATCATGGCCATGGGCGCTCGTCCGATCGCGGTCATGGATCAGCTGCGGTTCGGCGCTGCTGACGCGCCGGACACCCGTCGCGTGGTCGACGGTGTGGTTCGCGGTGTCGGTGGCTACGGCAACTCGCTGGGTCTGCCGAACATCGGCGGCGAAACCGTGTTCGACGAGTCGTACGCCGGCAACCCGTTGGTCAACGCCCTGTGCGCCGGCGTGATGCGGGTCGAGGATCTGCACCTGGCGTTCGCGTCGGGTTCAGGCAACCGGATCATCCTGTTCGGCGCCCGCACCGGGCTCGACGGCATCGGTGGGGTGTCGGTGCTCGCGTCGGAGACCTTCGACGACAGTGCCGGCGGCCGTCCGAAGAAGCTGCCTGCGGTGCAGGTTGGCGATCCGTTCACCGAGAAGGTCCTCATCGAGTGCTGCCTCGACCTCTACAAGGCCGGCATCGTCATCGGGATCCAGGATCTCGGTGGCGCCGGATTGTCCTGTGCCACCTCAGAACTGGCTGCAGCCGGAGACGGCGGCATGCGCATCGAGCTGGAGAAGGTCCCGATGCGTGCCACCGGGATGACCCCGGCAGAGGTGCTCTCGAGCGAGTCGCAGGAACGCATGTGCGCGGTGGTGGCGCCGGAGAACGTCGAGGCGTTCATGGAGGTGTGCCGCAAGTGGGACGTGCTGGCCACCGATATCGGTGAGGTCACCGACGGCGAGCATCTCGAGATCACCTGGCACGGCGAGACCGTGGTCGACGTGCCGCCGCGCACCGTCGCCCACGAAGGCCCCGTCTACGAGCGTCCCGTCGCCCGTCCCGACTGGCAGGACGACCTGATCGCTTCGACCACCAAGGATCTGAAGCGTCCGGTCTCCGGTGACGAGTTGCGGGAGACGCTGCTGCAGATGATCTCGTCGCCTGCGCTCTGCAGCCGCCGGTTCATCACCGAGCAGTACGACCGGTACGTCCGGGGCAACACCGTGCTCGCCGAGCACGCCGACTCCGGGATGATCCGGATCGATGAGGGCTCGGGACGTGGTATCGCCCTGGCCACCGACGCGTCCGGTCGTTACACCTACCTGGATCCATACCGCGGTGCCCAGCTGGCACTGGCCGAGGCGTACCGCAACGTGATCGTCAGCGGTGCCAGCCCCAAAGCCGTCACCAACTGCCTGAACTTCGGGTCGCCCGAGGATCCCGCCGTGATGTGGCAGTTCCAGCAGGCGGTCCGCGGATTGGCCGATGGCTGTGCGCAGCTGGGCATCCCGGTCACCGGCGGCAACGTGAGTTTCTACAACCAGACCGGTGCGACCGCGATCCTGCCGACCCCGGTGGTCGGTGTGCTCGGAGTCATCGACGACGTCCGTCGGCGCATTCCGACCGGCTTCGGAACGGAGATCGGCGAGACGCTGATCCTGCTGGGCGACACCCACGACGAGTTCGACGGATCGATCTGGTCGCAGGTCGCCCACGATCACCTCGGTGGTACGCCGCCCGCGGTTGACCTCGAGCGTGAGCGCCTGCTCGGCGAGATCCTCACCGCGGCCTCGCGCGACGGCCTGGTCTCGGCCGCGCATGATCTCTCCGAAGGTGGACTGGCGCAGACGGTCGTCGAAGCCGCGCTGGCGGGGGAGACCGGCTGCCGGATCGTCCTGCCCGAGGGCGCCGATCCGTTCGTCTGGCTGTTCTCCGAGTCGTCCGGCCGTGTGCTGGTTGCGGTTCCGCGCTCGGAAGAAGTGCGCTTCACCGGCATGCTCGATGCCCGGCAGATGCCGTGGACCCGGATCGGCGTCGTCGATCAGGGCAGCGACTCCGTCGAGGTGCAGGATGACTTCACCGTGCCCCTCACCGAACTGCGTGAGGCCTTTGAAGGAACGCTTCCCAAACTCTTCGGCTAGCCCGATTTTGGTGGGTTTTGGCGACCGCGACCTGCGGTTTTAGTCGCCAGAACCCACCAAAATCGGTGTGCGGGGGCGGAGCTCGGGTTGATAGTTCGAGGTCCTAAGTATTACCATTGCTAACTATGTCCGAGATTGACATGTCAGAGCTCGCCGACGCCATCCGTCCCACGCTGGCGCGGGTGTACCTGACGATCCGTAGACGGTCACCGTTCGGGGAGTACACCGCCGCGCAGGGGTCGACGTTGGCCACACTGGCCGACCACGGTCCGATGCGGATGGGCGAACTGGCCCGCCGGGAAGCCGTGCGGATGCCGACCGTCACCGCGGCGGTCGACGTACTGGTCGGTCATGGACTCGTGCGACGCGACCCCGATCCCGATGATCGTCGGGCCGTGCAGGTGAGCATCACCGACTCCGGGCGACACGAACTCGAGCAGCTGCAATCGGCTCGCAACGAGGTCCTTGCCCGCGCGATGTCGGGGCTGACGGATGACCATCTGCAGGCATTGGACGCGGCATTGCCCGCCCTGCGCGCGCTCCGTACACAACTCGAGGACGTCGACGAGACGAGCGCCCTCTCAATATCTCCTGAGGAGTGAAAATGACGTCAACGCAGGCTGATCTGCAGCATGCTCCCGAGCATCAGGGATTCTTGGATGCGGTCCGTGGTCAACCGGTCGCGGTGTGGGCCACGGCGTTTGCTGCGGTGATCGCGTTCATGGGCATCGGTCTCGTCGATCCGATCCTGCCTGAGATCGCCAAGCAACTCGACGCCGGCGCCGACAAGGTCACCTTGCTGTTCGCCGTCTACATGGGCGTTCAAGTACTCGCGATGCTGATCACCGGGTACTGCTCGTACAGGTTCGGGCCCAAACGAACACTGATCGCAGGCCTCGTGTTCATCGTGGTCGCGGCCGGAGTTTCGGCCACAGCCAACGGCATCGGTGAACTGATCGCCCTTCGCGTCGCGTGGGGCCTGGGTAATGCGCTGTTCATGGCGACCGCGCTGGCCTTCATCATCGGATCCGCCCGGGGCGGTCAGCACGGTGCGATCCTGCTGTACGAGGCGGCACTCGGTCTCGGTCTCGCTGTCGGTCCGCTGATCGGCGCCATTCTCGGCGAGTGGACGTGGCGGGCACCCTTCGGCGGAACTGCCATCCTGATGGCCATCGGCGCGATCCTCTGCGCGACGAAATTGACCAAGGACGGCCCGTCCTCGGAGCGACCCAAGGTCGGGATCACCGACCCGCTGCGCGCCCTGAAGAACCGCAAGCTGCTCGTCACCGGTATCGGATCGGCGTTCTACACCGCGGGCTTCTTCACCGTCATCGCTTGGGCCCCCATCGTTTTGGACATGCGTCCCATCTATCTCGGGCTCGTGTTCGTCGGCTGGGGACTGTGTGTCGCCCTCAGCGGTGTGACGCTGGCGCCCCGGGTCGTCGAGGCCCTCGGTGAGAAGCTGGGAGTCATCTCGGCCGTCGGCGTCTTCGCGGTAGTGATGGCCGCCGCGGCGATCGGTACTGCAGGCGACAACAAAGCGGTGGTGATGGCCGCCATCATCGTCTCGGGTATTCCGTCGGGCGTGCTGAACACCGCTCTGACCGGTATGGCGATGGCCGCCGGCACCGGACCGCGGTCGGTGTCGAGTGCGGGATACAACTTCCTGCGCTGGATGGGCGCGGCGGTGTCTGCGCTGCTCGTCGCGCACCTGGCGGAATGGTTCGACTCGAACGCCGCACCGTACTGGTTCGCTGTCGGATACTGCGCCGTCGCGGTGCTGGCCATCTCGATGGTCGGAGGTGCCCCGAAGCCAGAGCCGAGTCTCGAGACGGAACGCCGTTTCGGAGAAGCCGCGCTGGTCGGCGCCGAGGAACTCTAACCGCCACTCTCCGAAAGTGGGTCGTTCTGGCGAACGAAAGCCCAGGTGGGCTCCGCCAAAACGACCCATTTCCGGCGCTCGGGGATCTAGTGTGGAACGTGTTCTAGTTTCTAGCCTGGAGGTCTGAAGTGGCGTTGCGCGTAGTGGTCTGGTCGACCGGCACCATCGGAAAGCTGTCGATCGCGGGCGTGCTCGCCCGGCCGGAGCTCGAGTTGGTCGGCGTCTGGGTGTCGAACCCCGACAAGGTGGGCAAGGATGTCGGCGAACTGGCCGGCCTTGGTCGCGAACTGGGTCTGAAGGCCAGTGGCAGCAAGGAAGAGCTGCTTGCTCTCCGGCCGGACTGCATCGTCCACGGCGCGATGACCGATGACCGGATCATGGAGGCCATCGAGGATCTGATCAGCTTCCTCGAAGCCGGGGTCAATGTCGTCGCATCCGGCCCGGTGGCTCTTGTGTATCCCGACGGCGTGTTCCCGGACGAGCTCAACGAGCGCATCCGCAGCGCCGCGCGTGCCGGCAATGCCAGTCTGCACGTCAACGGTATCGATCCCGGATTCGCGAACGACGTTCTGCCGCTCGC
The DNA here is from genome assembly GCF_002095395.1 of Williamsia sp. 1135. Classification (GTDB taxonomy): domain Bacteria; phylum Actinomycetota; class Actinomycetes; order Mycobacteriales; family Mycobacteriaceae; genus Williamsia. The sequence continues at coordinate 4,012 of NZ_MJEI01000089.1, read as the reverse complement.
CATGACGTCGCTGTCCAAGCGCATCGACGAACTGCGCGTCGCAGAGATTGCGGACTACTCGACGTACTACCAGCCGATGACCATGACCGAACTGTTCGGATTCGGCAAGCCGATGGACACCGAGTCCATGCTGTGGATGCCCGGGGTGCTCTCGCTCGCCTGGGGTCCGGTTGTGCGGCAGCTCGCCGCCGGGCTGGACCTCACCCTCGACGAACCGCTGGTGGAGAAGATCGACCGCCGCCCAGCGGACGAGGACTACGACATCGCGTCCTGCCACATTGCGAAGGGGACCATGGCCGCGGTTCGATTCGAGGTCATCGGAACCGTGAACGGCACGCCGCGAATCGTTCTCGAGCACGTCACCCGCACCCAGGCAGACGCTCAGCCCGATTGGCCGATCCCGAGTCACGGGGACGGCTGCTACCGCATCGAGATCACCGGCGACCCCGTGATGACCGTCGATTTCGTCCACCACGGTGAGAACGGCGACCACAACGACTCCGGAATGCTGGTCACCGCAATGCGTTTGGTGAACGCGGTGCAGGCCGTCGTGGAGGCCCAGCCGGGATTGCTGACCGTGCTCGACCTGCCGCAGATCACCGGTCGCGGGTTGGTGACGAAAGACTGACCGCCCACCGAATTTGCGCCGCCCACCGGTAGTGACCGGTGGGCGGCGCAAATTCGGGAGGAAGAAGCGGGTCAGGCCAGGGCGCCCGCCGGCTTACGCTCAGTCGCGACAACCCCTCGCCGCTGCAACTGACCGGCACCGACGAGGAAGTCGACGTAGTCCCGCATCGTTTCGGTCGTCGGCCGGGGCGCGAACCCGAGGTCGCGGCGGGCTTTGGTCCCGTCGACGACTGGCTGGGCCTCGAGTGCGCCGAGCGCGGCCTCGGAGACCAGATCCGACTTGAAGAGTTTGCAGAGTGGTTCGGCTACAGGCAGTATCGCCTGTACCCACCGCATCGGGAAGGCCACCGCCGGGCCGCGTCGCCCTGCCTCGCGGGCAACCATCTTGAATGCTTCGAACATCTCGGTCATCTCACCGGTCAACAGGTAGTTCTCGCCGGTCTTGCCGTGCTCAGCCGCGAGGATGAGTCCCGCCGCGACGTCGCGGACGTCGACGAGGTCGAAGCCGCCGGTGATCAGCGCGGGCACTCGACCCCGCGCGGAGTCGCGGAGCATGCCGTTGATCCGCGAGTAAGGGGCGTGGTCAACGGGGCCGTAGACGGCGGTCGGGTTGCAGATGACCGCGTCGAGGCCCTTCGCGATGACCTTCTGCAGCTCCTGCTCGCCCGACCACTTCGAGCGGTCGTAGACGGGAAGGTCGGTGCTGTCCGATCGTGCGGACAGCTCGTCGATCGTGCCGCCGCATTCGTACTGGTCGAACGAGTGGATGGAACTGCAATGCACCATTCGCCGGGCTCCGGCAGCCAGTGCGGCCTCGGCGACGTTGCGGACGCCCTCGGTGTTGATGCGCCAGGCGTTCTCGTCGGTGTGCCGCAGGGTGATGACCGCGACCAGGTGATACACCACATCGACTCCGTCGAAGGCGGACGTCAGCGCTGCCGGGTCGAGGATGTCGGCCGCCACCCAGGTCACCGCAGGTGCGCTCGCGGTCGAGGGGCGTTGCCGATCGATCGCCACCACGGTGTCACCGCGGGCGACGAGTTGGTCGACGAGATTGCGGCCCACGAACCCGGCGGCTCCGGTTACGGCTACTTTCATCTGGAATCACTTTCAGTCGGGGCCCCGCTCGGCAGACCGGGCACGGGGTAGAACACGTTCTACTTTGCGCCTAGACGTAGAACACGTTCTACTTTTGCGAAAGGGAGCGTGCGCATGCCGTCATTCGATCGAGAACAGATGCTTGCAGTGGTTGAACGATCGCCGGCGGCTGCTGGTGCCCACGATCGGGCGGCATGGGTCGGCCTGTTCACCGACGACGGCATCGTCAACGACCCGGTGGGTTCGCGGCCGCACGTAGGTCGCGGCGAGATCGAGCGCTTCTACGACACTTTTATCGGTCCTCGCCGCATCACGTTCCATCGGGACGTCGACGTCGTGTGCGGCCGCTCTGTGATGCGCGACGTCGAACTCGAAGTCGAGATGTCGGCGAAGGTGACGATGCGGGTACCTGTGCACATCCGCTACGACCTGCGGGAGGTCGGCAACCAGCTCCGGATCGAACGGCTCGCTGCGTACTGGGAGTTGCCCGGGATGATTGCGCAGTTCCTGCGCAGCGGAATCGCGGCGGCGCCGGTGGCGACCAGATTGTCGGTGGCTCTGATGAAGAATCAAGGCCCACGCGGCGCACTGGGTTTCGTCGAGGGATTTCGCCGCGTAGGGGGCGAGGCCAAGGCGACTGTCGGCAATTTCTTGGATGCCGTGGCGACGGGTGATGCGCCGGGCGCGGGTCGGTATCTCGATCGGGCGGCCGCAGTGACGATCTCGGGTGACGACGCGGGCGCGCACGTCTGGGCGACAGCACTTCACGGGCTGCGAGCGCACAAGTATCTGGCAGCGGGACACACGGTCGCGGTCGGGTTGAAGCACGACGACTGGAGGGGCGTCGGTCTCTTCGAGTTCGACAGCGGTCGCGGCCCGATCAAGGCGGTAGACGTGCTCATCGACTCCGGCGCCTAGGCGGGCGTCGTCCGGCGCGGTGATTCGTTACCACCAGGTGAACTCGCGCTGCCGCATCTCCCGGGGGAATCTATCGTCGAAACATGACTCTTCCGCTTCATGAACCCGGCGTCTTCGGTCCCGACGACCTCGAGGGGCTGATCTGGTTCTACGACATGCACGGCTACGCGACTCTGCGTGGGGTGTTGAGCGTTTCAGACGTCGATGCGATCGAGTCGGAATGCGTTGCTGCGCAGCGTGGTGTGATCGCTGGGGAGTTGGATGCGCGCTACGGATCGACTGTCTTCCTGGACGAGGCGGCCAAGGCTGACAAGTTCGCAAATTACGTCGAGTTCATCAGCGAACTGTCGCCTGCAGTCGATGCCGCGATCACCCACCCGGTGGTCGAGCAATTGATGACGAGGCTCCTCGGTCCAGAGTGTTGGCTGCGGGCTCATGAACAGAACGGGGTGGTCTACCAGGATGCCCGACCAGGCAAAGAGTCTGGCTACACCCGCATCGGCTGGCATTCCGATTGGCAGGCCAGTCCTAGCTTGGATGTCTGGCCGAGCACTGCGTTCACCGTGCACGTCGACGGCACGAGTCCGGCCAACGGTTTTCTGCGAGTGGTGCCCGGGAGTCATCTGTGGTCGACGCCGGCACCGTATCGAAATGCCAACGGCGTCAGAGTTCCTGATACCGCACAACCTTCCGGCGGACGCACCACGCGGAAGCCGCCCTTCGAGATGCCGCTGGGATTCGAGAAGATCCGCGGCGAGGTCGCCGTGTACGCAGAGCGCGGCGACATCCTCTTTCATGACGCCTACCTCTGGCACTCCGCAGCACGGGCTACCGACGACAACACCCTGCGCCGACATGTCCGCGGCGGATATTTCGGCGGGACCAAACCTGCTGCGGGAGTTGAAGAGTTCATCAAGAACGCTGCGCGCTAGGACGCGCGAAGCCGCCAACAGTGTTCGAACATATGTTTGCCAGATGTGCGAAGCCCTGGTATTGTCAGACGTAGAGAAACTCTTTTGACGACGAATCCTTTCTGGTTGTTGTTGTCCGCGTGTGTTTCTGGGGCTGGGGGGCCTGCATGTCTGATGGTGTCGTCATCGATTCGCCGGTGGTGGGTGTGGTGTCGGAGCTGGATGCTGCGATCGCTCGCTTGTTGACGTTGGATCTGACTGCTCTGTCTGACGTGGATTGTGTGCGTGTGGTGGAGCGGTTGGAGGTCGCGTCTCGGCGGTTGCAGTCGGCTAGTTTGCCTGTGTTGCGGGAAGTTGCTGTGCGGCGGGCGTATTCGAAGGTGGGATGTTCCTCGCCGGCGGCGGTGTTGACGTCTATGACGCGGTTGCGTCCGGGGGCTGCGAAGGCGCGGGTAGAG
>NZ_MJEI01000100.1 GCF_002095395.1 Williamsia sp. 1135 | reverse complement strand
GGGTTCATTGTTGTTGTGACCTGCGTTGATAGTGGTGTTGTCGGGCTCGGTATTGGTGTTTTCGTCGCCAGAGTGACCAGCGGAGGGGGTCAGCGATGGCATGCAGTGGTGTGAGGACGAGGATCGTGAAGAGTTTGCGGAACTCGTTGACCGACAACCGGATCAGTCCAGGTTCTGAGGGTTGGGCCAGGCGTTCAGTGGCGGTATGCACGGCCAGGAAGGCGTGCGCAGCCATGACCAAGGTAATCCAGCGGTGCCAGGACGTCCACGTCCGCACTTGATGCTGATCCAGACCGGTCAGGCCTTTGCCGCTCTGGAACGATTCCTCGACCGTCCACCGCCGCCCGGCGACTCGGACGTACTGGTTCAGCGGCACCGGTGCCGGGCTGTAGCAGCGATAGAAGGCGAGCTCGCCGGAGCTATCGTTGCGCCGCACCAACACGTGACAGAGGCCAACATCGGGACGCTCGGTGGTCGCGATCAAGGCCCAGGAGTACCAGCGGTGTCCTTTGCTACCGGCGCCGGCAGACATCTTGTGCCAGGACCGCGGCGGTAGATTCTCAGCAAGGGCATCGACCCGGATCTTCCCGGCGGCTGTGGGGACCTGCCGATTGCATCCGACGGCCAGGACGTAGCCGATCTGTCTGTTGTGCAACGCTTTTCGTAGGTTCGGGTCTGCGCCGTACACTTCATCGCCAGCGACCCACGAGGCCGGAACGTCGGCGTCGAGGGCCGCCTCGACCAGCGTGGTTGCCAGGGCTGGTTTGGTAGCGAACTCGACCGTGTCAGGGACCCCGGCCTTGGTCCTTCGCTGCGGGTCGGTGGCCCAGGTGTGCTGCGGCAGGTACAGCGCTCGGTCGATCAGGGTGTGTCCGCGAGCGGCGGCGTAGGTCAGGTAGACCGCGACCTGACAGTTCTCCGTGCGTCCGGCGGTTCCGGTGTACTGGCGTTGTACCCCAACGGTGTTGGTGCCCTTCTTCAAGTCGCCGGTCTCATCAACGACAAGCACCGCATCAGGGTCGGCCAGGTGGTCGATGACATAGCTGCGAACGTCATCGCGGACCAGATCAGCGTCCCATTTAGCGCGGGACAGCAAGTGCTGCAGTCGGTCAGGGGTGCCATGGCCCGATAGTTCGGCGATAGTCCAGCAGTTCTTGGAACCTATATCGGCCAGCAAACCCAGCACCAGCGCACCGGCGTTGCGTCGTGCTTCGACCCGCGCGAACCGCGACGAGAACGACTCCAACAACCCATCCAGGCCCGCATGCCACCGCTCATGGTCTACCCTCAGTGCTGCGGTTGCCGCAGCTGATCTGGATGTCTTCACAAACTCGAGATCATGCCGCGGCAACCGCGCCTACCAGCGCAAACACGCCGAAACTACCTATCTACGGCTGTAGTACTAGGCCAGTTCCCATTCAGTTGCACGGTCTACCCGGCGCCCTAGCGGCCGAGAACGTGATGGATCTCTGCCCAGAAATGCATGAACAGACGCCATCGGGTGGGATGCCCATCGTGGTCCTGTTCCTCTCCTACATCGGAAGCTAGTGGGGTCAAATGGCTACTACCCATTTCGATTTTGACATGACCGATCGACGCGTCGACATCAACTGCGCACCGACTGAAGGCAGTAGCGTGGCGGGCCACGCGAAAGACCGCGAGCGCCGCCGCGCGTTGCCCAGTGCCGCTCTGGCGACGTGACGAGATCACCCCATCGCAAGACGGCTTTGTGTCCACCATGCCGCCGCGGCAGACTGCTCCGCGGGCTACGAATTCCTGCCCGACCTCTGCTGAGAGTAAGCGCTCCTCAAACTCCCGGTTCGCACTCCGCGAGCAGAAGCTCAAGCACGGGTATCAGCGTCGATACGTCCGTCTTCGCCGCTGTCCAGACGGTCGTGCTGTCCACCTGGGCATAACCATGAACAAGAATATTGCGCATTCCAATGATTTTGTGCACGTGCGGTATTCGCTCCGCGGTAACCTTGTCGACGCGCCGCAGGTTGCGTAAAGCCTCCCCGACGATTTCCAGCTGACGTTCGGTGGCAGACTCGAGAAGCAGGTCACCGACGTACCGCTCGACCGCAACGTCGGCGACGAACAACCCCACATTCCGTGCTGCGGTCAGCGCATCCCAGATGTACGCAGCCTGACTGTTGTCAGGCCGCGTAGACATCTTCAGCACTGTCGAAAATGGACTTGGCGATGTAGGGATTCTTCACCGCGTTGGGCATGACGAGATCGACATCGCGACCGACGATCTGTTCAAGCGCAGACTTGAGGTCGAAGTAGTCATGAAAAACGTTCTCGCGGTCAGCTTCGAACTCGACGACGAAATCGACGTCGCTGCGGCCCGGGTCAAAACTCTCGGTCAAGACTGAACCGAAAACCCGCAACCGCTTGACACCGTACTTCGCGCACGCGGCGCCGATCGCATCGGCGTCGAGCGGAATCGCGGTGGCCATGTTTATCAGTCTTCCAGACATCGAGTGACTCTCGACAAAAAGATGCGGGTGTGGAGCTAAGGGGAATCGAACCCCTGACCTTCTCGATGCGAACGAGACGCGCTACCAACTGCGCTATAGCCCCTTCGTTGCTTCGTGAGAAGCAACTCGAACAGATTAACAGCCCGGGGCTACTGCCCCACCACCCGACGGTACGAGGGCTCCCGCTCGACGCGTTCAACCCGCTCGTACCTGGGCAAATGGTCGAAGACGGGGTCTTCGTCGTCGATTTCCAACACGATCGCGCCGGGGCGACGCAGCCTGCGAGGGATCTCCGCACGCGGATCCTCTTCGGGATGCTCGCGGCGCTCCTCTTCTTGCCGCTTCGCGCGGGCCAGACGCCGCATGCGCTGTTGGCGGATCCGCTGCTCGTTCCGAACCGCCCGCCGTAGGAAGGTGAGGTAACCGGACATGGCAACCGCGACCACACCTGCGAGGACCCAGCCGGCCGTTCCCAGGAGCACACCGGCGCCGAGAGCTGCCACCAACAGCAGGGCGAACACCGCCATCACACGCTGACGGAAGCGGTACCGCTTGTCACTGCGCTCGCGGTCGGCCTCGGGATCGAATCCACCGCGCCGCGCGCGACGCTCGGACTCGGTTTCCGCTACCGGCTCGTCGAGCGAGTCGCCGTCGAGGTCGTCGTCGTATTCCGCGTCCTCGTCGTAGTCATCGTCATACTCGGCGCCTTCGTCGTATCCGGCAACTGCGTCGTCGTCCGCTTCGTCGTCGTCCGCTACGTCGACAACGTCATCGTCAACGACGTCGTGGGCGTCATCGACCTCGTCTTCACCGTCCGACTCGACCTCGGCAACATCAGACTCGATGTCCTGAGACTCGGCCTCGGTCTCGGCCTCGTCAACATCGTCAGAAGCCGCGGACTCGACGGCGTCGGATTTCTCGTCGTCCTGCGTCGGCGACTCCACCGCAACCTTTTTCAGTACCGGCGCCGCCTCGGATCCGGAAGCCTTCGCGACAGGAGTCTTTTCGACAGGAGCCTTCTCAACGGTGTCCTTGGTGTCTTCCTCATACACATCGTCGGTCTCGTCAGCGTCTTTGACCGCGGTCGCGGTCGCAGCTTTGCGGTACTCGCGGACGGGCGGTTCCCAGTCGGCGTCATGCGGATGACGACCGGACGCGATGCGACGTTTGGTCCTCGCCATGGTCAGCCCGCCGCGGTGCAGCACGCGGGTCGACAAGGCGGTATCAGACGTCTTGCGCACGGTCGGACGCGATTTCACGACCATCGGCACCAGGACAAAGAGCCAGATCGCCACCAGACACACCCACAGCAACGAGTTCGGCATGGGCAGCTCCTTTCTGTCGGCAATCTCAGCTCGACCGGTCAGCCGAGTGGCCGTTCGTCACACGCGTAACAGACGGTGAACCCAGGCTATGGCCCGCGCAGGTCCAACCAGCGGAGACGCGCCGACGCGGAGGCAAATATCAGCAAGCTTTCAGGGGTGAATCATGGAAAACCCTTGCAACATGTTCGAAATTACGTAATTATCGAACAATGCCCGGTAAGCGACCCCTCGATCCGCCCCCTGCGGAGCTGGCAGAACGCCTGCGCGAAGTGGAAGCCCGGCTGACCGCCCTGGAGGAGAGAACGCCCTCGACAGGCACCGGCAAGATGGAGTCGAACGACCGAAAAGACACTAAGCACAACCGCTTCTGGGTTCTCGAAGGACTTCGCGAGCAACTCGGCGGCACCTCGGGTGGGCTCATCTACTCCGGTATCGCGCCCACCGCCTCAGGACCTGTGGAGTGGCAGTACGGCCACACCGCCGAGGAGATCCTGGAACTGGACGACGATCACGCAGCGATCGTCGCCGACCGGCTCGCCGCGCTCGGTTCACCCATCCGGCTGCAGCTGATGCTGGCAGTGCTGGGCGGCACGACCAGCGTTGCGGATCTCTCGACCCTCGAATCCATGGGCACCACCGGGCAGGTCTACCACCACGTACGCATCCTCACCGCTGCCGGTTGGCTACGGCCGGCGGGCCGTGGGGCCGTGCAGGTTCCACCCGACCGCGTGGTCCCGGCGATGCTCGCCCTCGCCGCCGCGCTCTGACAACGCACGAAGTCCCCAACCCGAAGGGAATCAGAACCATGCATCCGTCCATTCGACTGATCACCCTCGCGCTCGCAACAACATGCGCGCTCGCCATCGGTGAACATCCTGCGATCGCGGCTCCCACCTCACCGCACGTGAGCGGCGACACCGCACTCGCCCAGGAGGTCGCCGAGCTCACCGGTCCAGAACATCCGGTCGTCGCCGCTGCAGTCATCGATGGCGATAACGTGCGCGTGACGACAGTGGGCGCCGAACTGGACGACCGGTTCGAGATAGGATCGATCAGCAAGACCGTCACCGGAATGCTGTTCGCAGAAGCCATTTCCCGTGGCGAGGTCCAGCCCGAGACCACCGCGGGCAGTCTGCTCCCGGCACTCCGGGGCTCCCCCGCCGAACGGATCACGCTGTCCGACTTGGCGACCCACCGCTCCGGACTTCCCGTTCAACCTCCCACCGCCGACCAATACGTCAGAAACCAGTTGGCCCAGCTGACCGGCTCGTTCCCGTACCGCGAGAGCACCGCGAACCGGTTGGCTCAGGTGCGCGACTACCCGCTCGACTCCCCTCCAGGGACGTACTCCAATGTCGGATACGAAGTACTGGGAGCGGCTCTGGCCAGGGCCGCACACATCGAGTTCGACGACCTGGCTCGCGAACGCATCCTGGCCCCGCTTGGACTGCAGACTGCGGACGTCCTGGTCGACCCCACCCAATTGACAGCGAAAGACCTGCGAGGCAAGGACACGACCGGCCGCACCGTCGAACCATGGATCGGGGAATCGATGGCTCCGGCCTCCGGAGTGCGTGCCGATATCACCGACATGGCCACGTACGCGAGCAAGATGTTGTCCGGGACCGCGCCGGGGATGGATGCCCTTGTCCCTCGGGCCGACCTCGGGGCTTCCCGCATCGGCTGGGCCTGGATCACCACGACCACCGATGACGGACGCGAGATCACCTGGCACGACGGCCAGACCAGCGGATTCGCGTCGTACATCGGCATCGACCGTCACAATGGCGTTGCCACAGTACTTTTGACAGCGACCGGCGACTCCGTGGTGCCACTGGGTGAAAAACTGCTTGCACAAGCAGTAGCCGACCACTGACCATCGAGGAATTGCGGCAGTGGGCCGCGGGGAAAGGTGAACACCATGCGAAAGCTCGTCTACTACATCGGGATCTCGATCGACGGGTTCATCGCGGGCCCCGACGACGAGGTCGACTTCTTCCCCATGTCCGATGATTACCTGCAATGGATGGGGTCGGAGTACGGCGACGCGTTGCCGGGACACGTGCGCACCCAATTCGGTATCGCGGATGCGCCTCTCACCAAGTTCGACACCATCGTGATGGGCCGTCGCACCTACGATCCTGCGTTGTCAGAAGACATCACCAGCCCGTATCCGCACCTCACCCAATACGTGGTGTCGCGCTCACACAGGTCGGACGATCCGGCGATCACCGTGATCCGCGACGAACCCGACGTCGCAGTGGAGCAACTGAAGGCCGAGAACTCGGGCCTCGGCATCTATCTCGCCGGTGGCGGCGCGCTGGCCGGACAACTGCTACCGCTGATCGACGAGCTGGTGATCAAGACCTATCCGGTGGTGGCAGGCGCGGGTCGACCGGCGTTCGTCAGCGGTTTCAACCCGACCCAGTTCGACCTCTCCGACGTCAAGACCTTCAGCGGCGGGAACGTCGTGTCGACGTACAGCAGGAAGTGACCACACTTCCTCCGACTCCGTTCAGGTCCTCCGACTGCAACCGGAGGACCTCGCCACAACCGGAGGATCTGCCACATACTCCGACTTCAGCGAGCGATTCAGGGGCAGCACCCCCGAGCGAAACTTTCACCGGCAGAAACTAATACGACGCGCGCCCGGCCCGCACCAGGGTGTCGACCGCGGTACCGGTCATTTCTTCGACGGTCAGCGCCAGCAGGATGTGATCCCGCCAAGCACCGTTGACGTCCATATAGCGCTTGAGTAACCCCTCGTCGCGGAAACCGACTTTGTGGAGCACAGACAGCGATGCCCCGTTGTCGGGTTGCACGGTCGCTTCGAGCCGGTGCAGGCCCACAGTGCCGAAACAGTGGTCGACACCGAGGGCCAGCGCACCTGTTGCGACGCCGCGACCAGTGACCGCGACGTCTACCCAGTACCCGATCCACGCGTTGCGCAACGCGCCCCGCTGGATGTTCCCGACGGTGAGCTGCCCGCAGTAGTCGCCGTTGAGCTCGATGACCATCGGCAGCATGTTGCCTGCTTTGGCCTCGGCCCGCAGTACCGAATGCAGACCCGGCCAGGCTGCCGGATTGTGCCGCGCCGACCACATCCCAGCGCCGGTGGGTTCCCATGGAAGCAGGTTGTTCTGGTTCTCTATACGCAGCCGACTCCAGGCGCGCGCATCGCGCAGCCGGACCGGCCGGACCGTGAGCGTCCCGCCGGCGACCGTGATCGGTCCCAGTTTCGCGGGCCAGCCACGCCGACCGGCATCACCCCTGTTCCAGGCACGCACAGTGCAGTATCACCCCCGCTGCGCCAGGAACGCCACGTCGACCTCATCGCCGGCCCGCAACTCGACATCTTCGGGTTCGATGATCACCAGACAGTTCGCTTCGGCCAGGCCGGCCAGCAGGTGGGAGCCGCCGTCGGCAGCGCCGATCACCTGGGCCAGGTACTCGCCGGTCTGCTCGTCGCGCATCAGCTGACCACGCAGGTATCCGCGCCGGCCTTCGACCGACGTGATCGGTCCGACCGTGCGGGCGCGCACGATCCGGCGCATCGGCTGCCGTTTGCCCATTGCGATGCGGATCAGCGGTCGCACCATCACCTCGAATGCCACCAGGGCGCTGACCGGGTTGGCGGGGAGCAGAAACGTCGGTACCTCGTCGCGGCCCAACTGTCCGAAGCCCTGCACCGACGCCGGATACATCGCGATGCGAGTGATCTCGAGGTCTCCCAATTCGGCAAGCGCTTCCCGAATCGTCTCCGACGCCGCCCCACCGACCGGACCGGTGATGACCACGATCTCCGACCGGATCAGTTGCCCCTCAACGAGTTCGCGTAGCTGTGTCGGTTCACTGTCGGCGATTCCGACCCTGTTGACGTCGGCGCCGGCGTCGCGTGCGGCCGCGGCCAAGGCGTAGCTGTTGACGTCGTAGACCTGTCCGCCGCCGGCGGTCCTGTCGATGTCGACGAGCTCGCCACCGATGGAGATGACCGACAAGCGTGGTCGCGGATGTACCAGCACCCGCTCCCTGCCGACCGCGGCGAGCAAGCCCACCTGGGCGGGCCCGACGATGGTTCCGGTGCGCACAGCAACGTCACCGGGCTGGACGTCGTCGCCGACGTGGCGGACGTACTGCCCACTGTGCACGGCATGGCCCACCCGAACCTTCGGCAGACCGCCGTCAGTCCACCGTTTGGGCACCACCGCGTCGGCCAACGTCGGCAGGGGCGCACCGGTCTCCACTCGTACGGCCTGGCGCGGCTGCAGCCGGGTCGGGGTCCGCGACCCCGCCTTCAACTCCCCGACCACCGGCAGCACCACGATCACCTGATCACCAGGCGACTCCGACTCCTCGTCGGCGATCGTGCCAGCCTCCGCAACGTCCACACTGCGAACTGCGTATCCGTCTATCGCCGATTGATCGAATCCGGGCAGCGGCCGCTCGGCCGTCACGTCCTCGGCACACAGCAAACCCTGCGATTCGGAGATCGCAACCCGTACCGGCCGGGGCGCCACCGCTGCGGCGGTCACCCGGCTCAGCTGATCTTCCACCGAACGCACTGATCGCCTCCTTCAATCACCATTGCTCAGGCCGCGGGAGCACACCCTGCGGCGACCCGCGCTTCCTCGATGACTGACGTTAGCGGTTTTGTCGAGCGCATCGGTGACACCTCGTCGGCAGTTCGCGGCATTGGGGTCCTCACACGCCGACACAAGTGCCCCGGCTCACTACTGAGCCGCGCTACAGACCCAGGCGCCCGACGAGCCACTCACGCAATTCAGGGCCGTAGTCTTCCCGGTCCAGCGCGATGTCGACCGATGCCTTGAGGTATCCGCCGGGGTTACCGAGGTCGTGACGGGTTCCGTGATGGACGACGACATGCACCGGATGGCCCTCCTCGATCAACAGGGCGATCGCGTCGGTCAACTGCAGTTCGCCACCGGCACCGGGCTTGATCCGGCGCAATGCGTCGAAGATGGCTCGGTCGAGGATGTAGCGACCGGCGGCGGCGTAGTTCGACGGCGCATCTTCGGCCTTCGGCTTCTCGACCATGCCTTTGAGCTTCATGACGTTCGGATTGTTGGCGTCGGGGAGCTCCTCGACGTCGAACACGCCGTAGGCACTGATCTTGTCCTTCGGGACCTCGATGGCGCACAGGACGGTTCCCCCGCGCTTCGCACGGGTCCGGGCCATCACCTCGAGTACTCCCGACGGCATCACCAGGTCGTCGGGCAGCAGCACAGCGACGGCATCTTCGTCGTCATCGAGCTTTGCTTCCACACAACCGACCGCGTGGCCCAGTCCCAGGGGCTTCTCTTGGATGACAGAGGCGACCTCAAGCAACGACGGCGCGTTGCGAACCTTCGCGAGCATGGTGTCCTTGCCGCGCGACTCCAGCGTGTGCTCGAGAACCAAGTCCTCCACGAAGTGGGCGACCACGCCGTCCTTGCCCGGCGAAGTGATGATCAACAGCCGTTCGGCGCCTGCGGACTTGGCCTCCTCGGCGACGAGCTCGATCCCGGGGGTATCCACGACCGGTAGCAACTCTTTCGGAACGGTCTTCGTGGCCGGCAGAAATCGCGTACCCAAACCGGCAGCGGGAACGATCGCTGTGCGCGGAATGGGAGGCGTGCCCGGTACCGATTCGTACTCGACCTCAACAGCCGGGCTGATCTGCGCTTCAGTCATCTATCCCACCCTCAGTTGCATTTTGACGTTTGTGGATAACCTATCGGCACAACGCCACTTACGAGGAAGATGTACCCATCGATACCGCCAAGAACACGTTGCGCCAACGTTTTCGTGCCCGAAGAGACGTTCTGTCTCCCCAGGTGAAGGCCGATGCCGACGAACATCTTGTGATCTCGCTCGCCAATACTGATCTTCACGGTCACTTTAGCGCGTCGCCGGGCTCCCTCATCGCGGCGTATGTCCCGGTCGGCAAGGAGCCGGGCTCGATCGCGGCTCTCGACGCATTGAACGATGGCGGATGCGAAGTGCTGCTGCCGGTCGTCGTCCCTGGTCCGCCGGCGCCACTGCGGTGGGCCCGGTACTCCGGGCCCGCATCGCTGCGCACCGGCCGGTTCGGCCTTCTCGAACCCACCCAGCCGACGCAGCCGCCGTCGGCTGTCGAGCGCAGTGACCTCGTCCTGGTGCCGGCGCTCGCCGTCGACCGACACGGAGTCCGACTCGGGCGCGGCGCCGGGTATTACGACCGCAGTATCGCCGCCGTTCCCCGGGAACGGCTGGTTGCGGTCGTCTACGACGAGGAGCTGGTCGACCAGCTGCCGGCGGGGCCGTTCGATGTCCCGATGGGGTGGGCGCTGACCCCGAAACTGGGCTACACCCGGCTGGGAACAACGTGACCCTGGCACTCGTTTACGTAGAGTGCCAGTTCGACGGTAGAATCCACAACGTTCTCGGCTAACACCCCCGGAGGTCCTCGGTGCCAACTTATTCGTATGCCTGCACACAGTGCGACAACCGCTTCGACATCGTGCAGTCGTTCACTGATGATTCGCTGACGGAATGCCCGCAGTGTGCCGGTAAGCTGCGCAAACTCTTCAATAGCGTCGGCATTGTCTTCAAGGGCAGCGGCTTCTATCGCAACGACAGCCGCTCGGCGTCCTCGAGCAGCGAAGCCGGCAGCAGCTCCAGCGATTCGTCGTCGAAGTCGGATTCGGGCAGCAAGGATTCCGGCAGCAAGGACTCGGGTAGCAAGGACAAGGCCGCGAGCACCTCGAAGTCGAGTGACTCGAGCAGCAGCTCGTCTTCGAGCAGCACTTCGACTGCCAAAGCAGCTTCCTGACAGTTCTCCACAGTTCCGGGCGCCATCCCCAGGCGCCCGGTTTCTTGTGCTCTGAGCCGGCAACCGGACACTCGCTGCTCCTAGCGTTCTCCGCATGCCTGCCCGCAATCCACTGACCCCGACCTTCGTCGATCGCGTCCGCCGAGCGCTACGCCCGGGGTGGACCCGGTCTCTGCTGTTGCGCAGACTGTGCGCCGGCTTTTTGCTGGTGGTCGCGGTGGTGGCGGCCGCGTCAGGCGGGAGGCAGAACGACCTGTCGACGGTGGTTGTTGCCAACCAAGATCTGACGCCAGGTAGCCGGTTGACCTCTGCGGACGTCACCACCCGCCAGGTCACCCCAGACATGATTCCCGCCGGCGCGATCACCGAACCGTCGGCCCTCACCGATTCGACAGTCACCGGGCCTGTGCGAACGGGTGAGATCTTCACGGACAGTCGGGTGCTCTCGAGTCGCCTGCCGATGGACCTGCTGGGCCGGCCGGATGCGCGCCTGGTGCCGGTCAAATTGTCCGACACCGCGATCGTCGAGTTGCTGCGAGAAGGCGACGTGGTGGACGTACTGAGTATCGACGAATCGGGCGGCGATCAGAGCGCCCGAGCAGCAACCGTTTTGGTGAAGAACGCAGTGGTTGCCCTGGTGTCGGCACCAACCCCGGTTCGCCGGACCGACGGGTCTCGGCTGGCGCTGCTCGCCATGCCCGAGCGCGATGCGCACACGGTCGCGAGCGCCACGCTGGCCTCACCCATCACCGTTGTTTTCCACTGAATTGCATGTTGGATCCACCAATGTGATCCCCGCCTGGTTAGGATCGACGAATCCGTGGTCGAGCAAAGGCACGTATTCCCAGGTCGAAAGGGACGCTTCATGTTAAAGGGTTTCAAGGACTTCCTCATGCGAGGAAACGTCATCGATCTAGCGACCGCGGTTGTGGTCGGCGCGGCATTCACTGCGATCGTCACCGCATTCACCACGAACATCATTGAGCCGCTCATCAATTCGATCGGCGGCACCGATCAGGCAGAGGGGCTCGGCTTCACGATCCGCTCCGGCAACCCCGAGACTTTCGTCAACATCGGGGCGTTGATCACCGCCATCATCAACTTCCTGATCATCGCGGCCATCGTCTACTTCGTCATCGTCATGCCGTACGAGAAACTGAAGGCGCTGGCGGCGAAAGACGGCGACGATGCGACCGCTTTGTCGGAATCGGAGCTGCTCACCGAGATTCGCGACATCTTGCAGGGCAAGGATCCGGTCGAGGAGAAAGCCAAGATCGCCGCAGCAAAGAGTGAGAAGGACCAGGCCGAGATCGACCGTCGACGAAGTGAGGGTCCGCCGTCCGGACCGCTTTACTCGGGTCCGACCGGAGGTGGCGCGGTCGGTGCATCCGCCGCGGGTACCCAGCAGTTCTCGTCCCAGCCGTCCGGACCGGCCGGTGGCCCCCAGTCCTATCCGCCGCAGGGACCGCCCACTGGCGGCTCGGGCCCGATCGGAGCGCCCCCGCAGGGACAGCCGCCCCAAGGTGGTTCGCCCCAGGGCCAGTCCCCGCTCGGCGGTCCACCCCCCGGATACCAGCAACCGTCAGGTCCGCCTCCCGGCTACAACCCGACTCCGCCGCAGCGGCCGAACCCGCCGCAATACGGAGGGCCGGATCAGGGTCCCGGCCACCGTCCGGACCCACTCACCGGTCCGCCGCCGAACTACGACCCCCTCAACGGCCCGCCGCCGAATTACGAGCCGTTGACCGGTCCCCCGCCGGGCTACGGTCCCCCACCGGGACGCCCTGAGGATCCCAACGGTGGCGGCAGGCACAGCAGCCCGTAGATCTTCCGGCTCGCGCCGACGATTTTTTCGCGCGGCGCGAGTCAGAACATCATGAAAACTCACACAGTCTCCGTTCCAGGCGCCACATTGACCTATGACGTCCGGGACGGCTCCTCCCCGGGCGGCGTTCCGCTCGTCTTCGTAGCGTCACCGATGGATGCAACCGGGTTTGCGACGTTGTCGACATACTTCCCCGACCGCACGATCGTGACCTACGACCCGCGCAACAGCGGCCGCAGCGTCCGCGACGATCCCACATCGCCGGTCACCCCGGACCAGCACGCAGATGATCTGCATGCCGTCATCGGCGCGGTCGGCGCCGAGGCGGTCGACGTGTTCGCGTCCAGTGGCGGTGCGATCAATTCGCTTGCGCTCGTTGCGCGCTACCCGGACGACATCCGTCTCCTCGTCGCGCACGAACCACCCGCCGGCGGAGTGCTTCCCGATCGAGATGCGGTGCGCGCCGCGTGCGACCACATGGTGGCGACCTATCAGAGCTCTGGTCAGGGTCCGTCGACGGCGAAGTTCATCAATTTCGTGATGCAACGAGGAGAGATCCCGGCCGACTACCTGGCGCAGCCAGCACCTGACCCCGCTGCATTCGGTTTGCCGACCGAGGACGACGGTGATCGTACCGACTCGATGATGACGAACATGCAGGGCGGAGTCGCCGCTTTCACGCCGGACGTGGACGCACTACGCGCCGCGTCAACGAAAGTGGTTGTCGCGGTGGGTGAAGAGTCGGGTGGCCCCACAGACGGAGAGATGGCCGGGCGCGCTGCGTATGCAGTCGCCGCAGCGCTGGGTACCGAGGCAGTGGTGTTCCCGAGCCATCACGCAGGCTTTCTCGGCGGCGAGTTCGGTCAGACCGGCCAGCCTGCCGAGTTCGCCGCAAAGCTGCGGACGGTGATGGGCTAGTTGTCGTCGAGCGACGCCGGTGCGGCGGTCGGGGTGCCACCGAGTTCTTCCTGCGCTCGCCGCTCCACCAGTAGGGGTACGAAGTCGCGGATCGGCTGGCCGTCGAATCGCCGGTATGCCTCGTCGACGGCCCGGTTGACCGTGTCGGCAGGAATGCTGTCGTGTTTCGTCCGCAGGACATCAGCGATCATCGCGATATGCTGCTGCTCTTCTTGCTGCTGCTTATCGATCTGTGTTGTCATGTAGACCAACGTAGCCAGAAACTAGTGGCAGGCTCCAGTTAGTTCATACGCTGTTTGCCGCCTGTTGGCCGATCGTTCACATAGCGAACGATCGGCCTGCTCCGAGCCTTGGCCGTTCCCACTACTGGGACACAAACCTCACGGTCTCGCCGGGCACCACCAGAGGTCTGTCCCGATTCCGGACATATGCACGAATGACACCGCGACCGACCTAGCGTCGTGGGTGCATCACCCGCCGCGTGTACCGATCGAGGAGTTGGCATTCATGAAAGCACTTGTCTACCACGGACCCGGAAAGAAGGAATGGGAAGAGGTTCCCGATCCTCAGATCCAAGACCCCACTGATGTCATCGTCCGAGTCGACACCACCACCATCTGCGGAACCGACCTCCACATCCTGTCCGGCGACGTCCCGGCGGTGACCGAGGGACGAATCCTGGGTCATGAGGCCGTCGGTGTCGTCACCGAAATCGGTTCGGCCGTCACCGGTTTCAAATCAGGCGACCGAGTGCTGGTGCCGGCGGTGACGAAGTGTGGAAGGTGCGACTACTGCCAGGCCCAGATGCCGTCGCACTGTCAGACCGTCGGCGGGATCGGCTGGATCTTCGGCCATCTGATCGATGGCACGCAGGCCGAGTTCGTCCGAGTTCCGTTCGCCGACACCTCGCTCTATCTGGTACCCGACGGCGTCACCAACGATCAGGCCATCTTTCTCGCTGATTCACTCCCCACCGGATACGAGGTCGGAGTCCTGGCCGGTGGGGTCCGTCCGGGGAGCACGGTGGCGGTGGTCGGATCGGGCGCGGTCGGACTGTCGGCGATTCTGACCACAAGCCTGTGGGGCGCCTCGCGCACCATCGCGATCGACTCGAACAAGTTCCGGTTGGAGAAGGCCTACGAGTTCGGCGCCACGGACGTTGTCGAGGTCGGCCCCAACACCGTGGCCGATGTCTTGGCCCTGACCGATGGACTTGGCGTCGACGTCGCGATCGAGGCGGTCGGCTACCCCGAGACCTTGCTCACGGCAGCGTCGTTGGTTCGCCCGGGCGGCACCATCGCCAACGTCGGCGTGCATGGCACCCCGGTCGAATTGCCCATGCAGGACATGTGGATTCAGAACCTCACCCTGACCATGGGTCTGGTGGACACCGTCTCCATCCCGACGCTGCTGAAGATGGTGGCCTCCGGCCGACTACCTGCCGAGAAGATGGGAACTCACCACTTCACGTTCGATCAGATCGACGAAGCGTATGACGTGTTCTCCCATGCCGCCGACAACCAGGCGTTGAAGGTGGTCATCAGCCCGAGCTGACGCTGAGGTTTTCGGCAGATCGACCGGGAGCGATGTTGTTCCCGGTCGATCCGCGGTATGGGCTCGGGAGCGTCACCCGACGGTTCAGCCGATATAGCTGATACCGAACGAGTCGATCTTGCGGTAGAGCTACGACCGGCCGATACCGAGTAGCGCAGCGGCTTTGTAGCGGTTGCCGTTGACCTCGTACAGCGCGTGGATGATGGTCTCGCATTGCGCTACTTCGAGCGGCGCGAGTTTGCGCGGCGCGCTGCGAAAGTACGTGGCGGGAAGATCTCGAACGGTGATCTCTCCGAACGGCTTGTGCGCCACCACGTAGCCCAGTACGTCGACCAGTTCATCGATGTTCCCAGGCCACGAGTACCCCTCCAGCACCCTGATGACCGACAGACTCAGTCGAAGCGAATGCCGCGGTGAGATGTTCTTGAGGATGGACCGTGAGAGGTCGGCGACGTCGTCGGGGCGATACCGCAAAGACGGCATGCGGGTCACACCGTGAAAATGTCTGCTGAGCATCGCGTAGGGCCGGGTTCGGTCGACCGTGGTCGCGTCGACACATCCGATCACCAATGGCGACGACTCACGCGTGGCCAGCTTGCGCAGTACAGCGTCGACCTGCCGTGCACCCATGGCATCGAGCGAGTTCAGCGAGCCGAGCAACAGCAACTGTGGTGCAGCGGAGGGTGATCGCACCACTGAGGCCAGCGGCTGTGTGTCTCCCCATCGAGAGTCTCCGCGACCGATGTCGAGCACAGAGCAGTCGACGGGGTGAATGACACCGTCCGGGTGCTGCGCTC
Organism: Williamsia sp. 1135; assembly: GCF_002095395.1. GTDB lineage: Bacteria > Actinomycetota > Actinomycetes > Mycobacteriales > Mycobacteriaceae > Williamsia. The sequence continues at coordinate 158,624 of NZ_MJEI01000100.1, read as the reverse complement.
TGAACTCCGCGACCGCCAATGTGCGCTTGCCGACGCCCTTCTCCCCGGTCAGCAGCCGGTTGGAACGCTCGCTGATACTCAGGGCCAGTTCGCTTCTCGTGGACGTCATCGGTGTCAGGAGCGCCTTGTTGCGCGAGCGACCGAGTTCGCCGCCTGCGGCTCCTACCAAGGGCATCCCGGCGGTGTAGTCCCGTGGACCGACCGGTGCCACGTGTGCACCTTGTCTGGCCAGGGCCGATGAGTACTGCGGGGCAGGCGTTTTCGTCCAGGTTCCCACCAGCACGCAGCCGACGACGTCACCTGCCACCTCGACGGGCTCGAACTCGACCTCGACCGGTGAACCCGACGGCAATGTGAGGGAGGCCGCTTGGAAGCGGCAGTCGACCAGTGCGGCGCGCACGGACTCGATCAGTACTGCACTGTCGGAGCCGTCGAGAGCACTCGCGCGTGGGTCGAAGATCGTGTGATCGCCTGCGGCACCGATGGCGAATGTGCCGCTTCCGTGGACCCGGGCGGCCAATTGCGCTGAGGTGGCAGTCAACGCGGTGGAAGGCCCGGCCATCAGGTCGACCCCGATCTGCGCCGCCAGCGTCCTGGTGAGTGCGGCGGCAAACTCGGCGACCGGTGTTTCGGAGACCAGTACGACCGCGCCGATCGCCGCTCCCGAATCATCGGTGACCGGGGCAGCGCACTCGTGGAGGCCCACAAGGTCAGGATGAAAATGCTCTGGGCCCGAGACCATTGCCGGCCTGCCCAAGGCAAGGGCGAGGGTGCCCGCTGACGTCCCGAACTCACGTTCGGTGATCGAAAAGCCCTCGGCCACAGGCCAGGTGTCGAGGACCGCCGCAACTGCCGATGTTACGTCGTGGCGGCAGCGGACCACCGCAAGTGCGTCGAGGACGAGAATCGTCGCCGGCACCGGGCCCACGGTGTCGGACCACTGTGCCACCACTGCACGCGCGACACGGGTCAGTGGGTCTCCTGGGACGTCTCCGATGAAACCGAGCTGTTTGTCGAGTGAATTGGCGAGTTGCCCCTTGTCGACGCACCGGAGCCACGAGCTGGCGATGTCCGGACTCACCTGCTCGGCCCATCGGCCGAGATCACCGTTTTCGACAACGTTGAGCCGCGCAGCGGTGATCGCGGCGTCGGAGTGCACCACGCCAGCCTATGCAGCGTGGTCCACCCCGGCCGTCTCATTTTGAGACCGGACCCGCGTCCGGAGGCGAGGTACCTGGCGGCGACCCGTCCGCTGAGGTCGGCGGTGGCCCGCTGAGTTCTCGGTTGAGTTGTTCGACTTGGGCTTTGCGGCGGGCGAGCATGGCTTGGCGGGCCTCGATCAAGGCTTCGTCGGGATGGTGGGCGCGGTTGACCCTGGGTTGTCGTTCCGGGTCGAGGAATGCCGGGGGTATCCAGGCGCAGCGTCCGGCGTCGGGCCCTTCGGTGATCATGATCGTCTGCCACTGATGCTCACCCGGGCCGATCAATTTGTGGTGCTGTGGGCATGCCGGTGCCAGGTGTGTGATGTCGGTGAGCCCACCGAGGGCCCACTCTGTGGTGTGGTGGGCTTCGGCCCACATCGCTGGATTGGAGCACCCACCGAACGAGCATCCCCGGTGCGCGGCGAACATCGCCAACCGTTGGGCCTCGCTGGCCAACCGTTTCGCTCGGCCGAGGAACAACGGTTCGTTGCTGTGGTTGGCGAATACCGCCAACGTCTTGTCACTACGCGCGAGCAGCTTGATGGCATCGCTGATCGGCAACACTGTGCCGGTCGCGGTATAGACCAGATCCCGTCCGTAAGGACGCATTGGGCCACCGGTCACCGTGGGCAACCACCTCGGGTCCTCCCACTGCGTCTGCGGATCCGGATATGCCGGCTCCGGCGCAGTATCCTCTAATTCACGCTCCGGTTCGGGCTCGGGTTCGGGCTCGGGCTCTGGCGTTGGTTCAGGCTCGTGTACGTCGTCGTTGGTGGCTTCTTGCTCCCGAAGTGCGTCGTCAAGTTGGTCTTTGGTCATGGTGATGATCACCTGCACCGGCAACCCACGGTGGGTCGTGCCGAGCTGACCCGATTCGAGCAGATACAGCAGCATCGCCTTGAGAGCGTCATGATTACGCTGCGCCTGAGTACGGTTGTCGTTGTCGGCCGCAGCCTGCAGAACCGCAGGATCCAGAGTTGGGTCATCGGCAGCACCGGACGGGGACAGCTCATCATCGGGATTGTTCATCCCCGGCGCCGCCCACACCCCCAACATCACCTTCATCAACGCCGTCGTCGACGGATCCAGATGACCCGCCACCTTCGCCATCATGTCCACCGCTTGATCACCCACGCTGACACCGCGCTTCTTCGCCCGATCGACATCATCAGCCAGCCTGCCGTCAGGATCCAAGTAGTCGACGATCCGCTCACCGATCGTCTCCACCGCAGCAGGGTTGTATCTACGGCACAGATCAGCCAACGCCACCTCAGTACTCGCCCGTCGCTCCGGATCAATCTTGTGCGGAATCTTCCCCATCACCTTCACCACCGCACCGACATGATCGAGATCAATCACACCTAGGGCCAGTAAAGCAGCGGTCTCCGCAAACCGAGGCTCGATCACCTCACCACTCGGAGTCACCGACGGCGTCAAAGCATCCATCGCCTCTACCCGCGCCTTCGCAGCCCCCGGACGCAACCGCGTCATAGACGTCAACACCGCCGCCGGAGAGGAACATCCCACCTTCGAATACGCCCGCCGCACAGCAACTTCCCGCAACACCGGCAAACTAGCCGCCGACAACCGCCGAGACGCGACCTCCAACCGTTCCACCACACGCACACAATCCACGTCAGACAGAGCAGTCAGATCCAACGTCGACAAGCGTGCGATCGCAGCATCCAGCTCCGACACCACACCCACCACCGCCGAATCGATGACGACACCATCAGACATGCAGGCCCCCCAGCCCCAGAAACACACGCAGGCAACAACAACCAGACAGGATTCGTCGTCAGAAAGTTTCTCTGTCTTCGACTGTACCGCAAAAACCCGAATGTGTCGAATGTTTGTTCGAACCCTCTGACACTTGATGGCTAGGCGCGTTCAGCTCGGTGTCGGCGGCAACGTAGGAGTCGGGAATGTCCCGGCTGGCCTAAGTAGCCAAAAACGACGAAAGCCGGAACACCTTGCGGTGTTCCGGCTTTCGACAAACATGCGGTGATTACAACAGCAGAACTGCTATCAGCCGATGCTGAAGGGCTTACCGTACAGAGTCACGATGCCGGTGACCGAAGGGGTCTCGACGGTGACCTTGACGTATGCCTTGGCCTCGGCGAAACCGGCGCAACCGTCAACTGCAAAGGTTTCCTGGCTGTAAGCCACGCCGCCCTTTGCACCCTCGAAGTCGATGCCAACATTCTCGTCGTCCTCGCGGAACAGGGCCCAATACTTCGCTTCGCCCGGCTGCAGGGTAAACCCGCCGCCAAGGTCTGCCGACTGGCCGAGACTCGGGTCGGATCCTGTCGATCCCGGCACTCCACCTGGGTAGACATTTCCTTCGCTATCGGTTCCGCCGGGAGCGATGCCGCCACTCGGGTCAGATCCCGGGGACGGAGCGATACCGACATTGCCGCCGGCTTCAGCACCGAAGTTAAGCTGGCAACCCACGATGTAACCAGCTTCGATGTTGCCGCCTTCGGCACCACCCTGAACGTCGACGAGGACCTGGCCGGACAGCCACACGTTGCGGCTGGTCGGCAGGGCGACGGTGGACGGGTTGATATTGGCGAACTCGTTCTTCAGCGTGACGGTCACCTTGGTGCCGTCGAGCAGTGTCTGCGTGACCTGGCCACCGGGAAGCGGGCCGGCTGCGGCAGCGCCTGCTCCCATCGTGGACAGCGCGACTGCGGTCACGCCGGCAATACCGGCGGCCGCGGCCAAACGACGCGTGGTCTTCTTCTGCATGATTCCCCTTAACGGAATTTTGAGTCTGCTTGCGGCAGAAAAGCTTTAGTTTTGCGGATTGAAGTTTCTGCCGACAATCAGTTCAGGCTGAACGGGTCGCCGTAGAGGGTCGACTTGATGACGTAATCACCGCTGGTGGTGACGATGGATGCGCTGCGCGCCTGCGCGTAGCCGCCGCACTGCTGCACATCGATGCCGAACTGCTTGTACTGAACGCTTGACGGCGTGCCGTCAAACTCTTTTTCGCCGACCACGGCAAATGCAGCCTCGCCGGGCTTCAGCGGCACACTCAGCGAACCGGACAGGCTCGCGCCGCCGCCGATGATGTCCAGTCCTGCACTCAGCCCACCGGTGAGCCCCGTGATGTCGATCTGGCAACCGATGATGTAGCCGACCGTCAGCGTCCCCGAAGCGGAGCCGGGCTCGACGATCACGGTGCCGGACACCTCAGCCGCACGTCCTGCGCCGTTGTTGGCGACCGACGGGACCGGGTAAGCGCTCTCGCCGACCTTGCTGATTTTCACAGACGTGCCGTCGACGCCGACAGTTGTCTTCGTCTTGTTGGCCAGCGGGCCGGCAGCGGCATTGCCCGCGCCCATGCTCGCCAGTCCAAGAGCCGCGACCGCGGTAATGGCGCCAACACCGACGACTCGGCGCAGGCCGAACATGCTCATCTTGCTCATTCGTTCCCTCTCACAGGATTGCTGTGTAATCCAAGCTCAACCAAATCGTGAGCTTGAAGTGACCAACTGGTTCGTCGAAATCTTCTATGGGAAGAGTTAACGGGCGGGTATGCCCAAGGTTTCCCATTTGTTAATTCCGGCCGAACATTCGGCCACACCGCGATCGCCATTGGGGACGGGTCACGGGATACGTCCAGCCCCCGCGCTGGTACTGGAAGTATCGAGCGGAACGTTAGTGTGCTTGCCCACCGCAAGCAACAGTTGGAGGAGAGCGTGTTCTGATACAAAAGATCCGCTGTACTGGACAGCGGATCTTTGATAGTGCAGGGAATTCAGTGAATTATCAGGAAAAGCCCAGCACCGGCCTGTGACCGAAATGCTATTCAGCCGTGATGGGGCGGGCGATTCTCCAGAAACCATTCATCACTTTGCATATCCTCGCTTCTGTGACCTTCATCACAGGAACCGAGCGTTTGTTCATCGCGGGTGGTCGTGGGCAGATCGTCGCCGAAAATCTTCTCTAATTCCGCGCGTTCTTTACTTCGCTTGGCTACGGAAGGGTCCGGCATGATCGCCTCAGAAGTTGCTGATCGAGGTGATGAGGTGCTTGGCCATCGGGGTGATGGTGGCCATCCCGTCTCGGACCGCAGCCCTGGAGTTCGCCAGATTGACCACGATCGTTTGCCCGGAAATACCTGCGAGGCCACGAGAAAGACCCGCGTCCATCGCGCCGGCTGCCAAACCTGAACTACGCAACGCTTCTTCGATGCCCGGCAGCTTGCGGTCGAGAAGATCCGCAGTTGCCTCCGGCGTCACGTCACGACCAGCAACGCCGACACCTCCGACCGAGATCACCAGATCGACGCCACCGATGACCGCCGTGTTGAGGGCGTTGCGGATCTCGACCTCGTCGGATTCCACCGCGACGACGGCGTCGACGTGGAAGCCGGCCTCCTCGAGCAACTCACCCACGAGCGGCCCGATCAGACTCTGATCCTCGCCGTGTGCCGCACGATCGTCGACGATCACGACCAGGGCCCGGCCCAGGTCCTCTTCAGCCAGGTTCAATGACCTCATCCGCAGTCCTTCCGCTTCGATCTCTTCGGCGCGGACGGCGAGCTGTTCGGCCGCAGCATCTGCGGCCACAACATCCGCCTCCCCGATCACCATCGCGGAGATATCGACATCTCCGAAGGGAACTGTATCGGGCGGGGTGATCGTCACGGTCCTCAGACGGGCACCGAGGCTGTCAGGGGCTTTTTCAGAGTCTGGCGATTTCACGGGCTAACGTCCTCCGGTGTCCAAGGTGTCGAGCGTTACTTGAGCGGTCTTCTCTTGGCCGTTCACCTCATAGGTGATCTCCACAGTGTCACCAGGTGCGTGCGAACGCACCGCAGCGATGAGAGCGTCACCGGAAGGGATGACCCGATCGTCGAGCTTGGTGACCAGCGCGCCGTTCGGGATACCTGCCTTGGAGGCAGCTCCCCCGCCGGTGACCTCACTGATGAGGGCACCCGGATCGTCGGCAGACGGCGCACCTGAGCGCACCGAGACGCCGAGACCCGCCTGCGTGGCCTTGCCGGTCTGTTCGAGCTCGTTGGCGATACGCATGGCCTGGTCGATCGGGATCGCGAAGCCCAGGCCGATGCTGCCGCCGGTCTGTCCTTCGGAGAGGCTGGCGATGGCGGAGTTCACACCGATCAGCGCGCCGTTGGCGTTGACCAGTGCGCCGCCGGAGTTACCCGGGTTGATGGCCGCGTCGGTCTGGATGGCGTCGATGACCGAGGCCTGTCCGTCGCCTTCACCGCGCGTCGACACCGGACGGTTGAGTGCGCTGATGATTCCGGTGGTGACGGTGCCGTTGAGACCCAGCGGGGAACCGACGGCGACCACTTCCTGACCGACCTCCAGATTGTTCGAAGTACCCACCTCGATGGGCGTCAACCCGGTCTTGTCGACCTTGATGACCGCGATGTCGGAGATCTGATCAGCACCAACAACTTCCGCGTCGGCGGTGCTGCCGTCACTGAAGGTGACCGTCAATTTCGGCGAGCCACCCGCGCCGGCGACGACGTGGTTGTTGGTCAGGATGGTGCCGTCCGCAGTGAGCACGATGCCGGATCCGGAACCGGAGGCCTGGCTGCCCTGTACCTCGATGGAGACCACCGACGGCGTGACCTTGTCTGCCACGGCCTGGGTCGACCCGGCCGGAGCGGCTGCGGGCTGGGTGTTGTTGCGATCGCCGCCGAGAACGCTGTCGCTGTTGGAACTCGAGTTGGACGCGTTGTCGCTCACATTGGCGCCGACGACACCGCCGACACCACCGGCCACGAGAACCAATGCGACTGCTGCAGCGGCCAATCCGGCTTTCGCTCCGCCGGAGCGTCCCGACTTGGTCTTCGGCTGGGCCGGTGCGTAGCTCTGGGGTCCGCCGCCGTAGGGGTTGTTGTCGCCGGCGCCGGGGCTGGGGAACGAGTTGGTGCCCGGTCCGGACGAGGGCTGGGCGTATCCGGAGTAGGGAGTGGACTGGCCGTAGCGGCCCGCGTAGGGATCCTGCGAGCCGTACCCGTAACCGGGCTGCTGGCCGGATGCGGGCTGTCCTGCGCCGCCCTGGCCCGGGGCGGGCTGCTGGCCGGTGGACGGGCGCCCATATGGGGTCTGGGCCGAATGGCCGAAACCCTGCGTTCCCAGGTTGGTGGTGGGTTCCCCGGCCTGCGGTTGCTGGCCGGCCGAACGGGGGTCGAACGCCGACGTCCGGCCGTAAGGATTGCCCTGGGGCGCAGATTCGGCAGCATCCTCATGCCTACCGAACTGCTCTGCGGGATTCTGCGGTCCCTGCTGTCCCTGCTGTCCCGCTTGTTCCGATTGTCCACTGAACCCTTCGCCGTCACCGGTTCCGCGCTCGTTGTCGTTGTTGCCGACCATGTCCTCCGCTTGCTTTCTGCCATGCGCACCGTTGCGCGCTCTCCGCTGCCGCAACAATTCTCGGCACTGATGAATACCTTGCTGTGTCGTCCTGAGATGGGGCTGAGATAGCGCTGTTGGTTTACCCCTCAATTCTCCCACCAGTAACTATGAGTGGAAGGGAGGTCGGCTCAACGAATGACCGCGGACCTGTTCACGCAAGGGTCTACTGCTGCACCACGCGCGGTGCGATCTCCGCTGCCGTCGGCGATCCGGGCAGGCTGATGGTCACCAGAGCGCCGCCGAACTCGGACTGTTCGGCCCACACCGAACCGCCGTGGCGGGTCACGACCTGCCGCACTATCGCCAGGCCGAGACCCGACCCGGGCATCGACCGCGACGCGGTGGACCGGTAGAAGCGCTCGAAGACGAGTTGGCGATCCTCGGGTGGGATACCCGGACCGGCGTCGGCAATGGCCAGTTCTGCCCTACCGGGTTCGACCTGCGTCAGCCGAACCACCACGGGCTGGTTTGGTGGGCTCCATTTCGCGGCGTTGTCCAGGACGTTGAGGACCGCCCGCGAGAGTCCCGCGCTTTCACCGAACACGAACCACGGACTGACGTGCACGGAGAAATCGACGTCGCTGCGACGCCGGCGAACCCGCTCGAGGCTGCGGTCGACCACTTCTGCCAGATCGATCTCTTCGTGCACGACCTCGGGGGCGTCCTCGCGGGCGAGGTCGACCAGGTCGCCCACCAGCGTCGACAACTCCCCGATCTGCGCCATCACGTCGGTGCGCAGCTCGGCCATGTCGGACTCCGGGATCGGGCGCGCGCCGGGTTCGCTGGAGGCGATCAGCAACTCGAGGTTGGTACGCAGCGAGGTCAGCGGGGTCCGCAACTCGTGCCCGGCGTCCGCCACGAGCCGGCTCTGCCTGTCTCTCGACTCGGCCAGCGCCCGCAGCATGAGGTTGAAACTCTCGGTGAGCCTTGCCAGTTCGTCATTGCCGATGACGGGGATCGGCGTCAGGTCGTCGGTTCTGGCCACCCGTTCGGCGGCTCGGGTCAACCGGGCCACCGGTCGCAGACCAGCTCTGGCGACGGTAGTTCCGGCCACCGCGGCCAAGATGACGCCACAACCCCCGATCACGCCGAGCACCCACGCCAATCGATGGAGCACGTCGTCGGTGTCGGCGAGGCTCTGCGAGATGATGATGGTGTTGCCGTCGGCGAGCTTGCGCGCCAGCACCCGCTGATTCTTGGCAGTGCGCAGTGAGTACTCGGACTTCCCGTCGACCACCTCCTGCTCGGACGCCCCGAAGGGAACACTGCCGAGCTGGAATCCGCGCCCACCGGGCATCACCAGGGCCACCGAGATGTCGGTCGAGTAGACCGTTCCGGCGACGAGGGACTCCGGTGAGTCGTCGAGGATGCCGATCTGGGCCATCGCGGTCAGGCCGTTCGCACGGTTGTTGAGCTGGGAATCGACATCGGCGTACATGGCGCGGTACACGACCGCGAAGGCCGCGGCAGCCATCACCGCGACGGCGATTCCGACCACAGTCGCGGCGAGGATGGTGATGCGCCAACGCAACGAGATGACCCGCGTAACCGGTGTGGGCGCACGCATCTCCCGCGGCACCGGAGCGGCGTCGAGTTGCGTAGGGCGTTGAGGCGTCAAGGTGCCCGGCGCGGCCGACTGATCGGCCGGCGCGGAGGCGTGACGATGATAGAAACTCACGATTTACGGCGGGGTCTCCCGCAGGACGTAGCCCACGCCCCGCACGGTGTGGATCAACCGGATCTCACCTTCGGCCTCGGTCTTGCGGCGCAGGTACCCCACGTACACCTCGAGCGCGTTGCCCGACGTCGGGAAGTCGTAACCCCACACCTCCTCGAGGATGCGGCTGCGGGTGAGCACCCGCCGCGGGTTGGCCATCAGCATCTCGAGCAGCGCGAACTCGGTGCGGGTCAAGCTGATCGACCGCTCTCCCCTGGTGACGTCACGTGTCACCGGGTCCATGGTCAGATCCTCGAACGTCATCGCCTCCGAGTCCGGCAACGGCTCGGCGGTCGCGCGACGCATCAGCGCCCGCAGTCGGGCGAGCAACTCCTCGAGCGCAAAAGGCTTGGGGAGATAGTCGTCGGCTCCGGCGTCGAGGCCGGCCACCCGCTCGGACACCGAGTCCCGAGCGGTGAGCACCAAGATCGGCAGGTCGTCGCCGGTGCTGCGCAACCGGCGGCACACTTCGAGCCCGTCCAGCCGCGGCATCATCACGTCGAGAACCACCGCCTCGGGGCGATCCGATGTGATCTTTTCGAGTGCTTCGACACCGTCACCCGCGGTGGTCACCGTGTACCCGTTGAATGTCAGGGACCGGCGCAGGGACTCGCGAACGGCACGATCGTCGTCCACAACAAGAATGCGCATGCCAACAGTCTTACGTGCACGACTGAGAGTGCGCTAAGGAACCCCTGTTCCCGGCGTGTCCGATACGCGTAGGCCGGTGCGCGACGATGAGTTCTGCGCAGAACTCGAGTCCTACTTCGTGGGAGCAGAACTGCGCCGAATGGAGGCTTGGATGGCTGGACTCGAAGGCAAGGTCGCCTTGATCACCGGGGGTGCGCGAGGACAGGGCCGGGCGCACGCGGTGACGCTCGCCCGCGCCGGCGCCGACATCGTCGTGTGCGACGCCGTGACCCAGATCGATGAGGTCGACTACGACCTGCCGACTCCGGCGGATCTCGAACAGACCGTGCGCGAGGTCGAAGCGCTGGACAGGCGATGCCTCGCGCTGCGGGCCGACGTCCGTGAGCTGGAGGCCATGCAAGGAGTCGTGGAAGAGGCGGTGGCGACGTTCGGGCAGATCGACATCGTCGTCGCCAACGCCGGCATCGCGAGCGCCGCCCCGATCGCCACGATGTCCGCCGAGCGGTGGCAGACGATGATCGACGTGAACCTGACCGGCGTCTTCAACACGTTCCGGGCGGTCCTGCCGCACCTCATCGAGCGCGAGTCGGGACGGATCGTCGCCACCTCGTCGTCGGTCGCCCCGACCGGCGCCACGAACTCCGGGCACTACGCAGCGGCGAAGGCAGGGGTCCTGGCGCTGGTGAAGTCGGTGGCGTTCGAGGTGGCCGAGCACGGGATCACCGTCAACGCCGTCCTGCCGGCCGGCGTGAACACGCAGATGATCCACAACCCGACGACCTACGGGATGATCCGGCCCGATCTGGAGAACCCGACCCGAGATGATGTCGAAGAGATGTTCCGGCAGGGTCGGCCACGGCCGGGGCTGCTGGAGCCAGAGGATGTGGCCAATGCGGTGCTGTTCCTGGTCTCCGATGAAGGGCGTTGCCAATCAGGCGAATCCATCACGCTCAACAACGGGATGAACTGACGCGGTCGCTCAGGGAGCGCCGAACGACTCCCGGTGCACGACGTCGTCGAGGGAACGTCGATCTCGCCAACCGAACCGTTCCAGATCGGGAACGGCCTGCAGTTCGGTGACCGGTCCCAGACACAGCCAGGCCACCACCTCGATCCCGTCGGGGATGCCGATCAGCTCGTGCAGAAACGGTTCGGTGTAGAACGACACCCACCCCACCCCGAGGCCCTCGGCGGTGGCCGCCAGCCACAGATTCTGGATCGCCAGCCCGACCGACAAGCGTCCGGTCTCGTCAATCGTGTGACGGCCGAGGATGTGTTGTCCGCCGCGTGCCCGGTCGTAGGTCACCACCACGCCGGTGCCCGAACTCTCGACGCCGTCGACGACGATCGGCCTGAAGGTATCGGCCCGATCAGAGGGCAGCGACCTCGCGAATGCCTCGCGTCGTTCCGCCACGTGAGCGGCGAAGCGCCGCAGGATGTCCCGATCCTGGACGACCACGAAGTCCCATGGCTGGGTGTTGCCGACGCTGGGCGCCGCATGGGCGGCAGAAAGGACGCGGTGTAGCTGCTCTTCGGTGAGGACGTTCCCCGTGAACTCGTTCCGCACGTCTCGGCGTGCAGCGATTGCTTCGTAGACGTTCATCTCGGATCCCCCACCCACATCTATCGCCGACCGAGCGCCCGCTGCGGTGCGGTCGGCAACTTCCACTTGAACTGCAGGCTCGCCAGCCGGAGCCCCGTCGCGACCGTTGCGCCGACGACGAGTCCGGTCCAGTCGGGCCAGCCGATTCCGTCGACGACGACCACGGCGACCGCGCCGCACATCGCCGGAACCGCGTAGAGATCGGACGGCCGGAGCAACAGCGGCACCTCACCGGCAAGGACATCACGGATCACGCCACCGCCGACCGCGGTGGTGATGCCGATCAACACGGCAGCGATCGCACTCGACGCGTGGTCGAGAGCGAGCAACGCACCGGACACCGCGAAGACCCCCATGCCGATGGCATCGAGGAAGAGGACCGCCGGGTAGAGCCGCTTGAACGCGGGGTGGAGGAAGAACGTGAGCAGGCCGGCCACGACCGCGATGGTCAGGTTCGGCCAGTGTTGCACCGATGTCGGCGGGGTGATGCCGAGCAGGAGGTCGCGGACGATCCCGCCACCGACGCCGGTTGCGGCACCCATCGAGAGGATGCCCCAGAGGTCGAAGTCCTTGCGAACCCCGACGAGGGCGCCTGAGCAGGCGAAGACGGCGATGCCGGCGAAATTGAGGATGTCTTGCAGCACCACGGGCCTCCCATCTCACTTCGTCCGGGCACAACAAAAGACTGACCGTCAGCTGACGGTCAGTCTCTGTCGTCTAGAAATTGGTGAAGGGCTGGAAGCCCTCAGCGCTTGTCGAGATCGACGATGCCGAGCTTCACGGCCTTGACCAGGCGACGCGGCACTCGATGTGCAACACCGCCGACCTTGACCTCTTGCAAAGCCGGGTTGTCCGCTTTCCACTGCGAACGGCGGCTACGAGTGTTCGACCGCGACATCCGGCGCTTCGGTACAGCCATGATTCAGCCCTTCATTTCTTTCGTTTACGTTCCGGGGGTTGTGCGTGTCCGTTTGCCGTAGCGGCGCTCGAACTTCTGCACTCGTCCTGCGGTGTCCAGTACCCGCTGCGCACCGGTCCAGAAGGGGTGCGAGTCGGACGTGACATCGACAACCACTAGAGGGTACCGGTTACCGTCCTCCCAATCCAAAAAGACCTCGGAACTGAGCGTCGACCGGGTGAGGAATGCCTTGCCCGTGGACGCGTCCTTGAAGATCACCGGCTGGTAGTCGGGATGAATGTTCGCCTTCATGACTTGTCCTCTCTTTCCGGGTTCTGCCCGGGGTTGTCAGGCTTTGGACCAGCCAAATCCTGTACTTCTAGGAACCATTCAGCGGGTGGTTCTGTTCCCTCGAGAAGCGCTCGTTCATCGAGCATGTCGTCACACGGATCGGCGTGGGTGACACCGAACGGGTCGGACAATCTGTGCCAGCCTGCTTGGCCTGCGGCGAGCTCGTCGTCGGTCAACACGGCGGCTTGCAGGGTCCTCCGGATGTGTCCCGGGTCGGCATCGACCGACACCGCGACGATAGAAGTACTGCGGTCGCCGTAGAGCGAATGCCACCGCAGGGACGCCATCGCGAGCCGCTCGGGGTCGGCCTGGGCGACCTCATCGCCGGTCATCGCGGCGAGCCAGGTGCCGCCGGTGGCAATGCGCAGACCGCCGCCCGCGCTCTCGAGCCACAGTGCCTCGTCGGGCTGGGTCGCCAGCCAGAGCCGACCCCGTGCCGCCACAACCCCGTCGAGCAGGACGTCGATCGCGTCGTGAAGACGCTCGGGATGGAATGGCCGGTCGGTCTCGAACTCGACCACCTGAACCCCGCAATCCGGGGTCAGCGGTGGCTGCCCGCGTAACAGCGGATCGTGCGGGCCGGTGATCTCACCCCTGCGCGCCCCGTCCGGTATCGAGGCGATGAGGTTGCGCATGATCGTTGGTCCGAGCGGGCGCTGCGGTAGCTCCATGATCATCGGCGCAGTCGGGTTGAGGCGTTTGAGGACAGCAAACAGCTTCGCGCCCGACCAGCCATCCGCCGCTTGGCCGTGGACCACCAACGCGTCTGCGAAGTCGACGTGGCCCACAGCGAGCTGGGCCACCGTCCTTTCGTCTTCAGAGGAACCGCGGTCGTCTTCGGCGAGGATCCGGTCACCGGTGGCGTCCTCGAGCCACGTGCCCTCGTGGATACATCCGATGACCGCCTCGATCTGTACGTCGAGACCTGCGGGTCCGTCCACCTGCCCCGGGACGTCCGCGACGACGACGTTGGTGATCGCCCAGGACAGCGGCTCGGGTTCGAGCGCAGGGTCGAGGGCGAGCACGATGCGGTCGACGTTGCCGCGGCGGTGCAGGGCCCGGAGCAACGGCAACACGTCTTCACGCATGGCGCAGGACAGGCAACCGTGATCGAGTGCGCTTTGTGTTGTGCGTGACTCTGTTTCGCCGTTGAAGTCGGTGGTCGACACGGTTCGGACGATCGTTCCCACCCCCACGAGCGACAGGTCGTGATGGACCACCGCGGTACCGGATACCGCGAGGGCCTCGGCACTGCGGATGGTGGCCCCGCGATCGAAACCGGTGACGATCACCAGCGGGGTCTTGTTGACCAGCCGGGTCACTGAACACACTCCTATCGGGAATCGTTTTCATTTACTGAGTGTTGAAGGTACAGTCCAACTCGTCGGTTGTCGACAACCATTCCCATTAAGTAACGAGGAGGGCCCCGATGTCCGCGCACTGCCAGGTCACCGGCCGCAAACCCGGCTTCGGCAAACAGGTGTCGCATTCGCATGTGCGCACCAGTCGCCGTTGGAACCCCAACATCCAGCGACGTCGCTACTACCTGCCCAGCGAGCACCGGACCATCACCCTGACGGTCTCGGCGAAGGGCATCAAGACGATCGACCGCATCGGCATCGAGGCCGCGGTCGCCAAGATCCGCGCACAAGGAGACAAGATCTAGATGGCACGCAACGAGATTCGCCCGATCGTCAAACTCAAGTCGACCGCAGGGACGGGATTCACCTACGTCACCCGCAAGAATCGTCGCAACGATCCCGATCGGATGGTGCTGCGCAAGTTCGACCCGCGCGCCCGACGGCACGTCGACTTCCGCGAGGAGCGCTGATGGCCAAGAAGTCCAAGATCGAGAGGAACGAGCAGCGCAAGGTGATCGTCGCGCGGTACGCGGAGCGCCGCGCGGCACTCAAAGAGACCGCCCGGAGCCCGACGTCGTCCGACGAACAGCGCGCCGAGGCCCAACTGGCCCTGCAGCGACTCCCCCGCGACTCGAGCGCCACCCGCATCCGCAACCGCGACGCGGTCGATGGGCGGCCGCGCGGCTACGTCGGCAAGGTCGGACTGTCCCGCATCCGGCTGCGGCAGATGGCCCACGATGGTGAGCTTCCGGGAATCACCAAATCCAGCTGGTGACAAAAGCATTCACCACCTAACAGCTTCGATCAACAGATAGGGACTTTCATCATGGCCAGGCGCCCCGCCAAACCCGACCTCCCGGCCAAGCGCAAGCGGAACATGCTGCTCACGGCCGGCGTCACCACCGTCGATTACAAGGACACGGCTCTGCTACGCCAGTTCCTGTCCGATCGAGGCAAGATCCGCAGCCGATCGATCACCGGACTCGACCCGCAGCAGCAACGTCAGGTCGCGACTGCGATCCGCAACGCTCGCGAGATGGCACTCCTGCCCTACCCCGGCTCGTCCCGCTGATCGATCACTTTCTGCTTGCATAAGTGGAAAGTGATCCTTAAACTTTCCATCATGGAAAGCGATGAGGCACGAGAGCTACTCAGGTTGGCGGAACGGGCCGAGGCCGCCCCCTACCTCGACTATCCGCCGACGCCCTGGTGGTACTACCCCGTCATCGGTGCGTGGGCCGCAGGAATGATCGGTGACTTCGGCTGGTGGCGAGAGAGCATCCCGCTGTTCGTCGGAACGCTCGTCGTGTTGATCATCGCCGAGATCGTCTTCGTCACCTGGATGCAGCGTCGCCATGGCTCGCTGCCTCAGCCCGGGCGGGGCTCACCTCCGGCGGAGATCGGGGTCGAGTGGCGGAACTACTTCCTGGCGCTGCCGATCGTTACGGTGGTGGTCGCCGTCGCGTGGTGGCTCGGTGGCGTCCTGACAGCTGCCGTCGTCGCGTTTGTCCTGATCACTTGCGGCCTGGTGATCTACGAGAAGAGATACGCTCGCGCAGCAGACGCGGTCCGGGCCCGCCTGACATGATCGACGGCCTCGACCCGGTCATACACGCCCCGAAGCGGTTGGCGGCCATGGCCATTCTCGTCAACAGCTCGTCGACGTCCTTCCGTTTCCTCAAGGAACACCTGGGACTGGCTGATTCCGATCTGTCGAAGCAGATGTCGGCGCTGGAATCGGCGGGGTACGTACGCGCATCGAAAGACGGTCGGGGGCGGGGTGCGTCGACCACCTACAAACCCACCACCGCAGGCACGAAAGCGTATGAGACCCATCGCGCTGCCCTACGCGCCCTCCTCGACCCCCGATGATGGGTTGTTCTGGCGAACGAAACCCCAGGTGGGACCCGCCAAAACAACCCATCATCGGGTGTACCTAGACTGCTCAGGTGTCAGGCGTCATCCAGGGCTTCACGGTGATCTTCATCGTGGTCTTCGTGGGATTCATCCTCGGCCGCACCGAAGCTCTCGGCCCTGGTGCGGTAATAGTGTTGTCCCGCTTGGTGTTTTTCGTCTGCACTCCCGCACTGCTGTTCTCCTCACTGGCCAAGGCCGACCTCGCCGATGTCTTCTCGACGACGCTGGTGGTCGCCGGTGGCAGTGCGTTGCTGATCGGCGCGATCTACTTCGTGATCGCCCGGTGGCTGCTGAAACGGCAGGTCCCCGAGGCGACCATCGGCGCGCTGTCGGCGTCGTACGTGAACAGCGCGAACCTGGGAATCCCGATCGCGATCTTCGTTCTCGACGACGCCTCGTTCGTGGCGCCGCTGCTGCTGTTTCAAATCATGGTCTACTCGCCGCTGGCGCTGACCGCCCTCGACCTCACCGCAGTGGGACGTACCGATTCCGACGGCGTCACCCGTCGAATATCGTTCCGCGACACCGTGGTGACCCCGTTCACCAACCCCATCGTGCTGGGCGGAGCGGCCGGTCTGGTGATCTCCATCATCGGGGTCACCCTGCCCGAGGCAGTGATGGAGCCGTTCGACATGCTCGGCAACGCCTCGGTCCCAGGGGCACTCCTGGTGTTCGGGTTGTCACTGACCGGCGTCAGCGTGTTGCAGAAGGGACAGAGCCCCCGCCGCGACGTCGCGCTCGCGGCCTTCCTGAAGATGGTCGTCCAGCCGGTACTGGTGTACTTCCTCGCCCGATTCGCCTTCGGTGCCACCGGCCACGAACTGTTCGCCCTCGTTGTGATCGCCGCACTGCCGACCGCCCAGAACGTCCTGGTCTACGCCACGCGCTACCAGCGCGGTGTTGTCCTCGCGAGAGATTCGGCGCTGGTCACGACGCTGATCGCGATACCGGCGATCGCGCTGATCGCATTCCTGCTTGCCTAGTCGCTAGGCGATCGGATGATCCGGTGCGATCAAAGCCGCGATGTCGGTGGCAAGCGGGTACGCGATGTTGCCCTCCTGCGTCCCCTGATCGGTGGGCGTCGCGGCGACGGCGATGGTCACGGTGCCGATCTTCGAACGGTGGGCCGGCAACGTCAGGACCGTCGAGGTGTACCCGTTGAAAAACGGATTGGCGTAAAACCAGTCGTTGTTGATGAACACACCGAGACCGTACGAACGCGCAGTCGTCAGAGTGGCAGGGCCGAACGGTAGGCCGGCCAGCCCCTGATCGGTGAGCTCGCGGTAACCGTTCTCACCAAGGAACCGTGACGAGCCCAGCAGCGCATCGAAACTCGAAGCGGCGTCGTCGATGGTGGTCGTCTGCACGGAGCCGTTTGCGATGGTCCACGAAGGACTCCAGTCGATGGTGTCCTCATATGCACCGCGATCGGTGCTGAACCCGTGCAGTGCCGGCGCCGGGATCGCGGGTCCCTGATTCGACACAGTCTCGGTGAGTCCGAGCGGGTTCGAGATGTAGGTGCGCAGCAGTTCGGCGAGCGGCGTACCGGTGGCCTTTTCGAGCACCAGACCCAGGATCACGTAGTTGCTGTGCGAGTAGCCGAACTCCGTCCCGGGTTCGAAGGTGCGTTCCTGTGCGAACGAGAACGACAGCAGCTCCTCGGGCGTCCAGTTCTTGTAGACGTCGGCGAGGTTCTGCTCGGTGAACGACTCATCGGTCACATAGTCCGGGTAGCCGGCGGTCATCGATGCGAGCTGGCGGGGCGTCACCTTGTCGGCGTACGGCAGATCGGGACGCCACTTCGAGATCGACTCATCGAAGCCGACGATGCCCCTCTTCTCCAGTTCGACCAGCAGCGCGCCCGTGTACGTGATCGCGATGGCCCCGTTGCGGAAGTGGTCTCGGGTGGTCGCAGGCACTCCCGGCGCAGCCCCGCCGAACGCGAGATCGGCGACGACCTTGCCATCCACCCGAACCTGCACGATCGCCGAACGCAGATTGCCGTCGCCGACCGCATCCAGAATCACGTCGTCGACGGCGGCAGGAAGGTTGAGTTCGGCAGCAGCCGGGGCGGCGGTGATCGACAGACCGACCGCCACCGCCGCCGAGATGGCGACGGCTGACAGAACTCTGGGCAGGCGGAACAACGGCATCGGGTCCTCCGGTCTCGAATGAGAAACGATATCCCGGCGCCGACTCCCAGGCAGCGCGAATGGTCACCGAACCCAGACATGACCCTGATGTGCGAGGGAAGCCCTGGCTTATGGTCGCGACCGACGGTCAGCGGCTAACCTCACAAGGGTGAGTGACCTGATTCCTTCTGAAGACCCTGACCAGGGCCGCAGCCGCCTGCGTGCGAGCGACAGTGACCGCGACTTCGTTCACCAGATCCTGTCCTCGGCGATGAGCCAAGGCCATCTGAGTCCGGTCGAGTACGAGGAACGGGCCGGTAAAGCCGTCGCGGCCAAGACTTTCGGCGAACTCGATTCGCTCACCGACGATCTGCCCGTCAATCAGCTGACCACAGCAGCGGTCGCGACTTCGCGGCGGGTGAATCAAGCGTCCGCCGGCGTCGAGGTGATCACCAGTCGCGTGGCCGTGATGAGTGGTTCAGAACTGAAGGGTCGGGTCGCCGTCGGCGAGCATCTCAACGCCTTTGCTCTGATGGGCGGCGTCGAGATCGATCTGCGCGACGCCGAGTTCACGTCCGATCAGCTGACAATCCGCGCGAACGCGATCATGGGCGGCATCGAGATCGTCGTGCCCCACGATGCGACGGTGCGAATCACCGGGATGGGCATCATGGGCGGTTTCAGCGGCAGCCGCAACGCCGAGGGTAAAGGTGTCCCCGGTGCTCCAACGATCACCGTGAGTGGGCTCGCAATCATGGGCGGGGTCGAAGTGGTGCGCCGAAGTCCGCATGGTCAGGGGAAGACTTCGCTCGACAAATAACGACGCCCCACGGCGCCACCCGAGGTGTCAGAGCAGTGTCAGCGATACGCCGCGACAAACGGGCACTCGAACGGATCGGCAAATCCCATGCCCACCCGGTTGAGGTACTTGATGACGATGCCGTACGACTCGACCAAGCCCGCTTCGGTGTAAGGAACGTCGTTCTCCAAGCAGTAACGGCGGACGAGCGGCCGGGCCTGCCGCAGGCTCGCACTCGGCATGCTCGGGAACAGATGGTGCTCGATCTGCAGATTCAGTCCACCCATCGCCCAGTCCATCGCCCGACCACCGCGGACGTTGCGGGAGGTACGGACCTGACGCTCGAAAAAGTTCACCCGAACGTCTTTCGGCACAATGGGCATGCCCTTGTGATTGGGGGCGAAACTGGCGCCCATGTAGAGCCCAAAGACCACCGACTGAACGATGAGGAACACCGCGCCGACGCCCCAGCCCATCGCGCTGAACACGAGCACCGGGAAACCGATCAACCGGATCGAGAGCAGCGCAAGCTCGAGGCGGCGCCGACTCGGTCGGGTGCCGTCGAAAAGCACTTTCAGGGACTCGAAGTGCAGGTTCACCCCTTCGAGGGTGAGCATCGGGAAGAACAGCCAGCCCTGGTGGGCCCGAATCCAACCCTTGAGGCCGCCGGTGTCCTCGAAATCTTCGGGCACGAACATCAGCGCGCCGGTCGCGATGTCGCCGTCCTTGCCGATCTTGTTCGGATTCGCGTGATGCTTGGAATGTTTGCCCTGCCACCAGCCGTATCCGAGACCCACGATCAGGTTGCCGATGAGTCGGGCGGCCCACTCGTTCGCCTTGCCCGAGGCGAACACCTGCTTGTGGGCGCTGTCGTGCGACAGAAATGCCGTCTGGGTGAACAAGATTCCGAATACTGGAGCAATTGCAAGTTGCCACCAACTCGAACCGAGTGCGAAGACCACACCGAACGTGGCGAGAAACGCGCCGAGCAGCAACGCGAGCCTGCCCGCGTACCAGCCGATCCTGCGTTCCAGCAGGCCAAGGGCTTTTACCTCGGAAAGAAGGTCGGCATACAGTCGAACCTGATCGTTCCGGGTCGCATCCATGCCTGAACAGTATGGTGTGCAGCCCGTTTGTGCATCCAACTCCGGACGGAGTGCCGACCCCCTACTTCAGGACTAGAGACCGACTCCCCATCCGCACGCGGGTCAGCGCCGGCCGCGACGACGTTTGCCACCGAGGTAGTCACCGACCACCGCCGCACCGAGACCGTCGAGATCAGGGGCCACCACGCGCCCCGAGACCCTGCGGGCCATCTGGTCGACGAACTGCACCAGGCCCGGGTCGTCGCCGAGCCGGAAAATACTGACCTGAGCGCCCATCCTGGCCACGTTGTCCAACTCCCGGACGGTCGCTCCGAGCGTCGCCGGATGCGGCGGGTAGTAGAAGAACGGCTCACCACCCGGCAGCAAATGAGCGGTTGGCTCGCCGTCGGTGACGATCAGCACCACCGGTTGGGCGTTCGGGTGTTTCCGAAAATGCCGCTGCGCCAGCAGCAGTGCGTGATGCAGGTTGGTGCCCTGTTGCCGCATGCCGTCGAGGCCGATCAGCTCACTCATCTCCAGGGTGCGGGCGTAGTGCCCGAACGAGATCAGTTCGAGCTCATCGGACCGGAACCGGGTGGAGATCAGGTGGTTGAGCGCCATCGCCGTTCGCTTCATCGGCGTCCAGCGATTCTCCAGCCACATCGAGAACGAGGTGTCCACCAGCAGGGCGACCGCCGCCTGGCTCCTGGCCTCGGTCTCCCCGACCTCCACGTCGCGAACGTTGATTCGCACGCCGTCGCGGAGCATCCCGTTGCCGGCGTGCAGCTTGTCCGGATCTTCGGAAATGGTGCGCAACACCGCATTCGAGACCGTTCGGGTGACATCCCACGGTTCGGTGTCGCCGAACTCCCACTCACGAGAAGAGCCCGTCGGCTCCCCCGCCTGTCCCGACCGTCGTGTCTGACGATCGCCGCCACGACCAGAGAGCTGCTCTGCCACATCCTTGAAAATCGACTGCCCCAGCTGCCGCATCGCCTTGGGCGACAGCCGCAATTGGCCGTCGCTGCCCTTTTCGAGCAGCCCCTGCTCTTTGAGTGCCTTTTCCAGCTCGGACAGGGTCCTGGCGTCCACTGCTGCATCGGCACCGAGCTGGCGGGCCAGCGCGTCGAGGTCGACGTCATCGAGATGGGCGCCCGAATACTGTTGCGAGAGTTGCTCTGACAGCGATTCCAACTCGGCGAGATCTTGCAGGGCACCGGCACCTTCGCCCATACCCATCCCCTGGCCGCCCTCGAAGTCCTGGCCTTCACCCCAGCCCATTCCCGGACGGGCCTGCTGCAGTTGCGAATCCATCTGCGCGAGCTGGTTCATCAGATCCGGCGAGCCGAAGGCCTGCTGCGACAACTGATCCAGCTCGGCGCGCTGCTCATCGGACAACGAGTTGTAGAACTGCTGCGCGGCAGCGGCACGGGCGGCGAGTGAATCGATCAACTCGTCGGTGTTCTTCGGGTTCTCCGGAAAGAACTCACCGTGCTTGTCCATGAACTCGCCGAACTGCTCGCTGGTGTCCTCGCCGCGATTGTGCGCGGCCAGCAGCTCGTTGAGGTCCCTGAGCATGTCGGTGATGCGTTGCTTGTCTTCCTCGGTCGCCCCTTCGAGGGCTTCCTTCATCCCGGCGAAGCGCTGGTCGAGCAGTTCCCGACCCAGGAGATCTTTGATCTTGTCGTACTTCTCCTTGGCCTCGGGGCTGCGCCAGTCGTAGTTCGCGAGATCCTGTACCGCCTGCGCGGTCGAGGTCGGGAGGTTCTGGATCTGCATCTCGGCGAACCTGGCCTCGTCGTCCAGGTCGCGCGCCAACTGCTTGCGCTCGTCGAGAACAGCGTCGTCGAGAAGCTGACGGATCTCCTCGAAGGTCCCGTTCAGGTTGCGCGACTTGAGGATTTCCTCGCGCCGCTTGTTCACCATCTCCCGGAGCTCGTCGAGCCCCCGCATGTTGTCACTGCCGCGGCGCAGGTACTCCCGCATCGCCGCTTGCGGGGACCCACCGGCCATCACGTCGTCGCCGATGGCGTCGAGTGCCTCACGCAGATCGACCGGCGGCGCGAGCGGGTCGGGTCCGCCGGTGTAGCGCAGATACCGTGCGCGATGAAAATTACTGCGGGCCATGTTGTTTCCCGTCGAAAGATTTAATGGTGTCTAGCCATAAATGGTCTGGCCTTCTTCATCGGCCTCTTTGCCGATCCGCCGCGCCAGGAACAGCCCTTCGAGGGCGAGCTCCAACGCACTGGCCCGCTCACCTTCGTCGGTGATGTCGAAGCGTTCGGCGATCTTGTTGACCACCGGCTCCGTGCCCTCGGGCATCGAACTGAGCAGCTGCGACGCCGAGACACGATCACCGGTGACGATCGGGTCGCTGGCCTCGAGCGCGGTGACGAGTGTGGCCAGGTCGACCCCGCCGAGGTGTGCTCGAACGGTGTCCGCCGTCGACTTTCGAAGGAGATGCTCGAGGATCTCGAGTTCACGACCCTCTTCGCCGGATTCGAACTCGACCTTGCCACGCAGCACCTCGATGACCGAGGAGAGGTCGACGATCCGCGCCACCGGGAACTCCTCGCCGAGGACCGCCGACCGGTGCAGCGCCGCAGCCGCGACGGTCTCCGCACCTGCGATGGCGAAACGCGCCGAGACACCTGAGCGCTGATCGATCGCCGGATGATCGCGCACGTGCCGGGTGAACCGGGCGATGATCTCGATCAGGAACGTCGGCACAGTCGCCATCAGGTCGGCTTCCTGCTCGATGACCGCGATCTCGTCGTCCAGTTCGATCGGGTAGTGAGTGCGGATCTCGGCGCCGAAACGGTCCTTGAGCGGGGTGATGATCCGTCCGCGGTTGGTGTAGTCCTCGGGGTTCGCGCTGGCCATCAGGACCACGTCGAGCGGCAGCCGCAGGCTGTAACCGCGGACCTGGATGTCGCGTTCCTCCATCACGTTGAGCATCGCGACCTGGATCCGCTCGGCGAGATCGGGCAGCTCGTTGATGGCGACAATGCCGCGATGTGCCCGAGGGATCAGTCCGAAGTGGATGGTCTCGGGGTCGCCGAGACTGCGCCCCTCGGCCACCTTCATCGGGTCGACGTCGCCGACGAGATCGCCCACCGAGGTATCCGGGGTCGCAAGCTTCTCGCTGTACCGCTCACTACGGTGCAACCAGCTGATGGGCAGGTCTTCCTGCAGGTTCGCGGCCTTGCGGATCGATGCCGGGGTGATGGGCTCGAAGGGATGCTCGGCGAGTTCGGAGCCGTCGATGACGGGGGTCCACTCGTCGAGGAGCCCGGAGATGGTGCGCAGCAATCGGGTCTTGCCCTGGCCGCGCTCACCGAGCATGACGACGTCGTGCCCGGCCAGCAAGGCGCGTTCGAGCTGCGGGATGACGGTGGCCTCGAACCCGAGGATCCCGGGCCACGGATCGTCGCCCGCGCGGAGCTTCGTCAGCAGGTTGTTGCGGATCTCGTCCTTGACGCTGCGCTGCACATGACCCGACGCGCGCAGCTCCCCGAGGGTGCGCGGCGAGGGGTGGGCAGTGGTGATATTCGCGGTGTGGGGTGTGCTCACCCCTTCCACGCTACGAGCACTACCGCAGAAACGCACTCCTTTACGCCTGCAGAGGAACCGCGGACGTCGTTCCAGGGGTGTCGATGGACCCGGCGAGTCGATGGGTGAGACTGGATCGATGGTGGAGAACACGGTGCAGAACACACAGTTGCCGACGGGCGCACTCGACGGAGTTCGGGTGCTGGAATTGGGCTCACTGATCGCCGGCCCGTTCGGCGCCCGCCTCATGGGTGACCTGGGTGCCGACGTCATCAAGATCGAGGCACCAGGCAAGCCCGACCCACTGCGGGGCTGGGGTCAGGCCGAGCGCGACGGACATCGTTTCCTGTGGACCGTCTACGCCCGCAACAAACGCGCGGTCACGCTGGACCTGCGCAGCGACCGTGGCCGCGAGATCTTCCTCCAACTCGTCGACTCGTCGGACATCATCGTGGAGAACTTCCGACCAGGGACGCTCGAAAAGCTCGAACTCGGTTACGACGTGCTCCGCGAACGCAATCGGGGCATCATCCTGGTGCGGGTGTCGGGATATGGACAGACCGGACCAGACGCGGGTCGAGCCGGTTACGCGTCGGTCGCCGAAGCCGTCAGTGGCCTGCGCCATCTCAACGGCTATCCCGATCAGCCTCCGCCTCGACTCGCGCTGTCGCTCGGCGACACGTTGGCGGGCATGTTCGCAGTGCACGGGGCACTGGCAGCCCTCTACCGGCGCACGATCACCGGAGAAGGTCAGATCGTCGACACCGCGCTGAACGAATCCTGCCTGGCGATCCAGGAATCCACCATCCCCGATTACGACCAGGGCGGCATCGTCCGTGGCCCTTCCGGCACCCGGCTCGCGGGCATCGCCCCATCGAACATCTACCCCACCGCAGAGGGCCGGATGGTGGTGATCGGCGCCAACCAGGACACCGTCTTCGCGCGGTTGTGCGCGGTGATGGGACAGCCGGAGTTGAGCAGCGATCCCCGCTTCGCCACCCACAGCGCGCGGGGCGAGAATCAGGACGAACTCGACGAGCTCATCGCAGCCTGGACCGCCGAACAACCGCACGACGATTTGATCGAACGGCTCAGCGATGCCGGAGTCGTTGTGGGGCCGATCAATACCGTTGCCGAGGTGATCAACGATCCCCAGCTGATCGCCCGGGGCATGATCGCCGACCACTTCGACGAACGGATCGGCGAGAACGTGCGCGGCCCCGGGATCGTGCCGCAGTTGACGGGTACCCCTGGCCGGATCCGGAACGCTGGGTCGGCCACCCCTGGCCAGCACAATTCGGAAGTCTATGGCTCACTTCTGCACTTGAGTGAGGACGAACTCGGCGCGCTGGCCGAAGACGGGGTCATCTGAGCGGCGCCCTGGGATCTGCCCCGTATGGGAGGGCGGATGGCGTATTTATTGCCGTCCCATGTCCGAATCGGGGCCGATCTCAGGGCGAAAGTCGGCCCACTAACGGAATGCCAGCCAGATCGCGAGCCCGAAGCCGCTGAACGCGATGGCGGTGCGCAGCACGGAGACCGGTAACCGGGCGACGACGGGTGGTCCGATCCACCCACCCGCGAGGCAGCCGATGCCCATGCTCGCCGCCGCCACCCAATCGATCGAGAAGAAGAACGCGAACGCCACCGACGCAACGAGATTCGACGCGCACAACAATAGCGACTTGAGCAGCGTCGCCTGGAACATCGTCTGTCCGGTGGCCAGTAACGCCAGGGCCATGAAGATGATCCCGGCACCGGCGCCGAAGTAGCCGCCGTATATCCCGATGACGAAGACACCGATCCCGAACACCGTCGGAGCCTCGCGGTGGCCCGAAAGCCGCCTGATCAGCGGTTGACACAACACCGCAAGCGCTGCGAACGCAACGAGATACGGGACGAGGGCCTCGAACGTGGTCGCCGGGGTGAGCAGCAGGACCACCGAGCCGACGAGACCACCCGCTGCGGCCGCGCCGAGAAGGAGACCGAGTCTGCGGTCGAACGTGATCGACGCACGAGCCTGTGTCGCACTCCCGATGCCGACCGGGATCAACGCAACCGTGTTGGTGACATTGGCCGTGATGGGCGGCAGACCCACCAGCAACAGAGCCGGATAGCTCACGAGTGAGGCGATACCGGTCACGTAACCCACCACGCCGGAGAAGAAGCCGGCGACAACGAGGAACGCCACTTCTGCCACAACGCCGAAACCTACCCCACCCGTGGGATGGGTCGTGCACCGGCGGTGCGGACCGAATGCCTCACGCCTCGGCGAAACGGTCAGGCGAATGACTACTTGCGCGGCAGGGTGCCGGCCGCGACCTCACCCGCGTATCCGTCGTAGAACGGCACGTAGCCGTCTGTACCGCCGACGAACACATAGACCTCGTCGTCGCCGGTCTCGGAATAGCCCTCGTCCCGCAACGCGACCTTGACGCTCTTGAAGGTGGAGGTGTGTGCCAGCTCGTCGACCACTCGCACGAACAGTGGCGTGGCGTAGGCGGGCAACTGCCGGCTGAGGTGGTCGGCCAGTGCCCGGGTATCGAGCGCCTCGCCGCCGGTGAGAATGATGGCCGCCATGCCCGCTCTTCCATCGGTCCCGGGCACCTCGACACCGAACACCACCGACTGCGCCACCTGCCCGGATCCGTCGAGCACGCTCTCGACCTCCGTGGTGGCGACGTTCTCACCTTTCCACCGGAAGGTGTCACCGAGCCGGTCGACGAAGAGGATGTGCGAAAACCCCTGCCCACGAACGAGGTCGCCGGTGTTGAACCACTGGTCCCCGTCTTTGAACGCGTTGGTGACGACTTTCTTCGACGACGCCTCGGGGTCGGTGTACCCGTCGAACGGAACCCGCTTGCTGATCTGCGACACCAGAAGTCCCGCAGCATCTTTGGGTAGCTTGATCAACCGGCCGTCGCCCCCTCGCAGCGGCTCACCGGTATCAGGGTCGTAGTCGACGATCTCGTAGGGCAGCGGACAGAATCCGACCGTCTTCGCCGCATTGAACAGGTTGATGAACCCGATGTTCGCCTCACTGGCCGAGTAGAACTCCACCACCCGCGAGATCCCGAACCGCTGCGTGAACTCATCCCAGATGCCCGGACGTAGACCGTTGCCCACCACCAGGCGGACAGAGTGCTCACGGTCCGCGGGCGACGGCGGCTGCGCGAGCAGATACCGGCACAGTTCACCGATGTAACAGAATGCGGTCGCCTTGTTGAGTGCGATGTCGTCCCAAAAGGTGGAGGCAGAGAAGCGTTTTCCGATGGCCAGACAGGCGCCACTGGTCAGCACCGACGCGAGGGACACCGTCAGCGCGTTGTTGTGATAGAACGGCAGCGATGCGTACATCGTGTCGTCTTTTCTCAAACGTATTCCCACACCGCCGATTCCGGACATCGCGGCAAGCCACCGTGAATGGGACATCACGCTCGCCTTCGGCATCCCGGTGGTACCTGAGGTGAAGATGTAGAACGCTGTGGTCGAGGCAGGCAGCTTCGCCGTGATCGACGGGTTGCGATCGGACAGACCGAGTGATTCCTCGTGAAGGTCGAGAAAACTCAGGGTCGTCGCCGGCAACGCAGCCTCGGGCACCGCATCGAATGCATCGCAGACGTCGGAGTCCACGAGCAAGATCGTCGCCTTCAGCAACCCGAGACTGTGCGTCAGCACCTCGCCGCGCTGGTTGTAGTTGAGCATGCCCGCCGTCGCACCCAGCTTGACGGTGGCAAGCATCGCAAGCACGATGCCGGGCTTGTTCTGTGAGCAGATTGCGACCACATCGCCGGCCCCGACCCCACGGGCCGTGAGCAACGCCGCGTACCGGTTGACCGTGCGGTTGGCCTCCGCATACGAGATGGATTCGCCTTCGAACCGCAGGAACGGCCGTTCGGAGTGTGTGGCCGCGACCTGCTGAAACCGCTTGCCGATGGTCATCTTCCGCGATCGCCGGTGATCGGCCAGAGCGGGCAGACTTCGCGCGATCGACGGAAGATCGTGTCGCATCTCCGCGATCCCGGCCAGCAGTTCGCGCAGTCCGATGGTGTGGCTGGATTCCTCGCGAACCGATTTCTCGGCGCCGTGTTCGCCGACCCCGCCCGTTGCCTTGCTGACCACTCTGCGCTCCCCTGTGTCCGGCGACTACCGAGCCCATCCGCACCGTGGAGCAACCCTAACGCAGAAGAAATGACGTCGGGTTCACTTCAGTCAGGTGGGATCGCCGAACCGCATGACCGACAGCACCGGCCGCGCGGTGGCGAAAGCCGATCGACTCGTACAACGCGATCGCGTCGTGGTTGATCGATGACGCATGGAGGAACGGCACATCCCTACGAGCGCGGATGGTTTCGGCCACGGCACCGACAAGCGTCGTCGCGAGCCCGCGTTTCCTATAGCCCGAATCGACGCACACAGCGCTGATCTCCGTCCAGCCCGCCGGATGCATCCGCTCACCCGCCATCGCGACGAGTCTGCCGCCTTGTCGGATTCCGAGATAGGTGCCCATGTCGATGGTGCACGCGAAGAAGGGTCCGGGCCGAGTCCGCTCGACGAGGTCCAGCATCTGCGGCACGTCAGCGTCACCCAGGACCTCGACACCGGCGGCGGGGTCGGCGGCGGCGGCCCTGATGTCCTCGCCGGTCATCTGCACGACCTCGAACCTGCGCACCAGGTGGACCGGATCCGTCGGATCGTCGGTGTAGTTGCGCAGCGTGAACTCGACGCCCGGACCGACCAATTCAGCCAGATCGTGCCAGTCCTGAGCATCTGGGTCTGCCGGATAGCCGATGAACCGCGCAACGTCGGGTCGGTAATGCAGGATCCGACCACGTTGCTGGGCGAAGCGGCGGCGGGCACCACCGGAAGTGGTGGCTTGTGGCGAGGCCCACCTGGGGTTTTACTCGCCGGAACCCACCACTTCCGGGTTCGGGTCAGTGGGCGAAGTGGCGCGCGCCGGTGAGGTACAGGGTGATGCCGGCGTCAT
This sequence comes from Williamsia sp. 1135, assembly GCF_002095395.1. Taxonomy (GTDB): domain Bacteria; phylum Actinomycetota; class Actinomycetes; order Mycobacteriales; family Mycobacteriaceae; genus Williamsia. The sequence continues at coordinate 129,968 of NZ_MJEI01000100.1, read as the reverse complement.
GTGCGGCACCGATGACCTCGTTGTCGCGAATCGAACCGCCAGGCTGCACAACGGCTTTCACGCCACCATCGATGAGGACCTGCAGACCGTCGGGGAACGGGAAGAACGCATCGGACGCGCCCACACTGTTCATTGCCCGCTTCCCTGCCCGGGTCACGGCCAGATGGGCCGAGTCGACGCGGTTGACCTGGCCCATGCCCACTCCGACAGAGGCGCGGTCGGAGGCCAGCAGAATCGCGTTCGACTTCACCGAACGACAAGCCCGCCATGCGAATACGAGGTCGGCAAGGGTGGCGTCGTCTGCCGGATCACCGGCGACGAGTTGCCAGTTCGCCGGGTCGTCGCCGGCCGCGTCCAAGATGTCGCGTTGCTGCACGAGCAGGCCGCCCGACACCGGCTTGAACTCGACCCCGGCGCGCTGCGGCGGCTGCGCGAGCAGCACCCGGACGTTCTTCTTACGAGTGAGTACCGACAGGGCGCCGTCCTCGAACCCCGGCGCCACGATCACCTCGGTGAAGATCTCGGCCACCTGCTCAGCCATCTCGGTACTGACCGGACGGTTGGCGGCGATCACTCCTCCGTAGGCGCTCACCGGGTCGCAGGCGTGTGCGCTGCGGTGCGCGGCGGCGACATCGTCAGCCACTGCGATGCCGCACGGGTTGGCGTGCTTGATGATCGCGACGGCCGGATCTGTGAAGTCGTAGGCGGCGCGCCATGCGGCGTCGGCGTCGGTGTAGTTGTTGTAGCTCATCTCCTTGCCGTGCAGCTGCTGTGCCTGCGCGAGCCCGGGTGCATCGGAGGTGCTGACATACAGCGCCGCACTCTGGTGCGGGTTCTCGCCGTACCGAAGTACCGACGACCGCTCCCACGTCTTGCCCATCCAGACCGGGAAGGCCGAGATCGTGTCACCGTCGGCCTCGGGTGCAGCCACCGAACCCATCCACGTCGCCACGGCGGTGTCGTAGTCGGCGGTGTGGCGGAAAGCCTTCGCGGCCAATGCTTTGCGTTCGTCCAACGTGAACCCGCCGGACTCGACGGCAGCGAGCACAGCCTGGTAGTCGCCTGAGTCGACAACCACACCCACCGAGGGGTGGTTCTTCGCGGCGCCTCGGACCATCGACGGACCACCGATGTCGATCTGCTCGACGCACTCGTCCGGGGTCGCGCCTGACGCGACGGTCTCGGAGAACGGGTAGAGGTTAACGATGACCAGCTCGAAGGCCGCGACACCGAGATCGGCGAGCTTTTCGACATGCTCCGGCTTGCGGGTGTCGGCCAGGATTCCGGCGTGGACGGTGGGGTGCAGTGTCTTCACCCGGCCCTCGAGGATCTCGGGGAATCCGGTGAGGTCGGAGACCTCGATCACGGGAACCCCGGCTTCGGCGATCTTCTTCGCCGTCGACCCGGTCGACACGATCTCGACGCCACCGGCGTGCAGCCCCTTCGCCAGCTCGGCGAGCCCGGTCTTGTCGTACGCACTCACCAGTGCACGACGAAAGGGCTTGCGCTGCAGGTCATTACTCACGGGATGTAAGCCTTTCGTCCTTCGATGACAACACCTTTGATGGCGATCGAACGCACCACTGCGACGAGCAGCACCCGTTCGACCATCTTGATTCGCTCGTGCAGTGTGATCTCGTCGTCGGCGGGATTCACCGCGACGGGCGCCTGTGCAAGTATCGGTCCGGTATCGACGCCCTCGTCCACCAGATGGATGGTGGAGCCGGTGACCTTGACGCCGTGCGCCAAAGCGGCCGGCACCGCGTGAGCACCGGGAAAAGACGGCAGCAGCGCCGGGTGCGCGTTGATGATGCGGCCACCGAATCGGGCCAGGAAATCAGCACCGAGAATTCTCATGAAACCTGCGGAGACCACCAGATCAGGCTGATGACCGGCGACGGTGTCGGCCAGGGCGCGGTCCCATTCTGCCCGGTCGTCGGTCATGGGCACGACGGTCGTGGGCACTCCGCGGCGCTCCGCCGATTTCAGCGCTGCGCATTCACGATCGGATACGACGGCCGCCACGGTCGCCGGATACTCGTCGTCTTCGACGGCATCGAGCAGCGCAGAGGCCAACGACCCGGTGCCCGACGCGAGGATCACGACGGTCAGCGATTCGGCAGACGGGATGGCGTCCAGGACTGGGCTCCTCGAACTCGGGTCGGAGATGAAGTGCCGGTGAGGCAGATTCGAGCCTAATGGCCCCGACTTCAGCGAGTTCGCCGGGTACCGAAGTCGTCGGTGGACACCAGTTCCTCCCCGTCGACCGCAGGCGCGATCGGGGCGCTGCCGGCGCTGCTCCAGTCGGCGAAGTCCTCGACCGAATCCTCAGCTGCCCCATCCCACTCGAGATCGACAACCCAGTCGTCGGCGTCCCAGCCGTCGATGACGGGAGCAGAATCCGCCTCACCGGCGGCGTCGCGGATGTCGCCTGCGGTGTGCCGGTATTCGATCTCGGGTTCCGCCGGCGGCAGATCCACCTCGTCGTGATCGGGCTCGTCCTCGAATGCGTCGTCCGAGACGTGGTCATCGTCGAAATGGAGGTTGCCGACCAGGGCAGCCCTCGCACGCCTGGTCCCCGGCAACGCGCTGTACCCGAGCGCCGTGACGGCACCTACCACCGCGACCCAGCCGAAGGTGAACACGCCGACCACGGGAAGGTTCACTCCCACCGCACCCAGCACACCGAGATCCCCGCCGGCGAGCGTCGCCAGCCCGACGACCAGCAGCGACGATGTCGCAGCGGCGACGGCAACCGTCCGGATGTTGCGCAGCAGGGAAAGGTCGAGACACAGCCGCGCGACGCCGAAGGACACCATCGCGACGAAGACCAGCAGCAGCGCACTCCAACGGCCGGCGCCACCGTCGGGCAAGACCGCCAGCACGGGAAGCGGTGGCACCTGTCCGCCGTGCGAGCCGAAGAGATCCACCAGGGCGCCGCCCACCTGCACCGGCGCCCCGATCAGCGCGGCCGCCGTGCCGATCAGGACGTTGGGCAGGTAGAGCACCGAGAGCAGGGTCAGGCCGATTGCGCCGATCCAGCCGTTACCGGCCTCGAACAATTCACCGGCCACAGACCAGTTGATCACCAGCCGAACGGCTACGAGCATCGCTGCGATGCTCAGCAGCGCGACCACGGCGATGACGCCGCAACGCACACCCTTGAGCACCCATGCCGGCACCCCGAGCCGCACCACGATCGTCGACCACCACTTGTATCCGACGCCGATCACCGCGCCGGTCAGCTGGACAACGAACGTGCAAGCGAACGCCAGGAGCGCATCAGGACTCTGGACGGTCATCACGGTGGATGCATCCATCAGGACGGCGAGCGAGAGAATTGTGGCGAGCAGTGGCCCACCGACAGCAGACAGCACCACCGCCGTGACCTCCGATTGCGGGCGGTCGATGTCGGTGGCGCGCGCGGTCGCCCGGGCGGTGAACCCGACGATCACAAAGGTGGGGGCAAGTGGCAGCACACCGAGTGTCACGTCGCCGACGGTCAGTGGGACCTGATGGATGCCCAGCCACATCGATGCGACGGTCGCGGGAACGCTGCCGAGACCGTCTCCGACGGCGAGCAAGAAGATGGAAACCACGATCACCAGCACCAGCAACGTGGCGGCGGTGGTCCCGAATGCCAGCCGGACCAGGGCGCGGGCCGAATCCGCCGCGCCGGCTTCGGCAGCGCGCCGCGATCGGCGCATCTCCCTCAGACGCGCAGCGAGATTGTCCCCAGAAGGATTTTCCGCTGTAGAGCTGGCCACCCTTGTCAGGGTGTCATTCGCCCGGCGAACGGCACTGCAGGCGCGCCGGTCGATTCGCGATCCACCGCAACGTAACTGCAATCACACGAGAACGGGCACCGTCGCCCGAGTTTCCTCGGGGACGATGCCCGGATCGTGTGTGCGGGTCAGAACCGCATCAGCTGTTCTCAGTGCTCAGGCGACTTGAACTGCGTCGTCTGGTCTCCGTACGGGTTCTGCTCGGCACTGCTGCCCGCGGCAGGGGTCTTGTAGGGACTCGGTGTGCTCGGCTGCGCGCCGTAGCCCGGGGTGCTCGATGTGGACGGGGTGCTGGGGCTGCTCGGAGTGCTCGAAGGCACCGCGGTCGTGGCATCGGACGCATTTGAATCCGATGCCTTGCCCAGGCCCACCGCAGGTGAATCCGGGGTGTTGCTCTGGCCATAAGACGCCTGCGCGTACGGGTTGCTCTGGGCAGGGCTGCTCTGACCGGGTGCAGCAGCCTGGTGGCCACCGCTGTGTTCGGACTGCGCGGACTGGCCCGTCGCGGACTGACCGTACGCGGCGCCGTATCCGCCGGCCTGGCCGTAGCTCGTGCTCTGCTCCGCACCCTGGCTGTGCCCGGTCTGCTGAGCTCCCGTGTTGAGCGCCCCCGTGTCGGTGCTCACCGCGGAATTCGCGGCGGCCGACGGACCGGTCTTGATGATCCCGGAATCGACCAGCAGCCACACCACGGCGACTGCGGCCTGGATGAAGCCGAAGACGAGCAGCAGGATGAACCCGATGGCGGAGTCGCCGAAGATGTCCACACCGGTGATCAGGTGGAAGAGCAGGAACAGCGCCGCGACCACGGAGGTCACCGCTACTGCTCCGCTGACCTTTGCCGTCTGGTTCGGCAGCAATGTCGTCGCGGCGGTCAGGCCGGCGATGGCCAGTGCGACCAGGCCGATTCCCGGGAACCAGCCGAAGTTGTTCGGCGCGTCGTCACCGTCGAGAGCGGGTGCGAAGCCGAGGAAGAAGTTGATGAGCCCGAGCCCACCGAGTGCGTAGATGAGGTAGGTCCCGAACGCCGCGGGCAGACCCTGAGGCGCGCGGGCGGCGGGCTGGCCGTAGCCCTGCTGTCCGTAACCCTGAGCGGGCTGCTGGCCGTAGCCCTGCTGTCCGTAGCCCTGGGCCGGCTGCTGGCCGTACCCCTGCTGCCCGGCGGCGGGCTGCTGACCGTAGCCCTGCTGGCCATAGCCCTGCTGTCCGTAGCCCTGGGCCGGCTGCTCGCCATATCCCTGCTGGCCGCCTGCGGGTTGCTGGCCGTAGCCCTGCTGGCCCGCGGCCGGTTGCTGGCCGTAGCCCTGCTGGCCGTATCCCTGGTTGTACGTCTGACCGCCTGCTTCGGGTTGTCCTGCGCCGGGGTACTGGCCGCCCTGGTAAGGCTGCTGCGAACCGTAGCCGGACCCGCCGGGTTGATAGCTCATGTTCACTCCTGCGTTCGAGGGTGTAGTCCCATTCGATATTCACGGACCTGTTGTTCGTCGGGCACCACGCTAGTACATGCTCCGGTGGCGACAAGGTCCGATTTCGCCGCGACGTCGTCCGTCCCAGGTCCTCATGTCATCTGTCGGAACTACGGTTGGTGGCGTGGACGATGCAGGTGACACCGGCACTGACGATCGCAGCCAACCGGCCTTCGACGAGGTCGTGGAGCTGCTCCACGGTCGCGCCCTCGCGCTCCCGGAGGCGTACTCCGAAGCGGCATGGGTCGGTGTCCGCTGGCGTGTTCGCGGACGCACGTTCGCGCACGTCCTCGACATCATCGACTCCCATCCCCCGTCTTACTCGAAGGCCGCGAGCACCGCCGGGCCCGCGATCGTTCTGATGTTCCGTTCCACCGGCGATGAATTGGAGGCCCTGCGTCACGCCGGGGCCCCGTACTTCCCGACGCCGTGGCGACGGGATGAGGTCGGACTGCTGATCGCATCGGACACCGACTGGACCGAGATCACCGAACTCGTCACGGAGAGTTATCGGTTGCTCGCGCCGCCGACTCTGGGCGCCCGCCTGTAGGCCCCCGCTCGCCGGGGCCCGGCGCCGGGTCTCGATGCTCATCGAGCCATCGGATCACGTGCGCAGGCACCACGTGAACGATTTGACGCGCACTGAACGCAACCACCCGCGGGACTCAGATCCAGCTGTGTTCGGCACCGCGCTCGCGGAACCACCCCAGCAGATCAGGGTCGTCGACCGAGCGTGGATCGACCGCGACATCAGATCGTCCGGCGAGGATGGCTGTCACCGGCACCTCCAGCTTCTTCCCGGTTCGCGTGTGAGGGATGCCGGGCGCGACGATCACCTCGTCGGGCACATGGCGCGGTGACAGCCGGGCCCGGATCTCGGACCGGATCTGGGCGATCAGCGCGTCGTCGAGGTTCGACCCCGGTGTCAGCGTGACGAACAGCGGCATCCAGTAGGCACCGCCGGGGCCGTCGACACCGAGCACAAAGCCCTCCGAGACCTGGTCGATCCCCTCGACGACCTCATAGATGTCCGCGGACCCCATCCGGATCCCGTTACGATTCAAGGTCGCGTCGCTCCGTCCGTGGATGACGATCGAACCCCGCTCGGTGAGCGTCACCCAATCCCCGTGGCGCCACACATGAGGCCTCGGTCCGTCAGACCACTCATGGTCGAAGTAGGCCGCGCGGTAGCGCTCGCCGTCCGGGTCGTCCCAGAATCCCACCGGCATCGACGGCATCGCAGTGGTGATCACCATCTCGCCCACCTCTCCCACCAGAGGTGTGCAATCCGGACTCCAGCTCTCCAACTCCACCCCGAGGTAGCGGACCGACAATTCTCCCGCAACGACCGCGATGCCCGGCGATCCGCCGGCGAACGCGGTGACCACATCGGTACCACCACTGATCGACGACACCGGGATTCCCTGCCGCACATGCTCGTCGATCCACACGAACAGGTCGGCAGCCAAGGTCGAACCGGTACTGCCGATCGTTCGGAGCGCACCGAGCTCATGATCGGAACCCGGATTCAGGTTCGCTTTGCGAGACGCCTGCAGTTGCCCTGGGCTCGTCCCGAAGTAGCTGACCTTCTCCGACTCGACGACCTGCCAGAGCCGATCGGCATCGGGGTAGAGGGGATGTCCGCTGTAACAGACGATCCGGGCCCCGACGAGAAGTCCCGCGACCTGATAGTTCCACATCATCCAGCTCAACGCGGTCTGCCAGAAGAACACGTCACCGGAGTCCATATCACCTTGCAGGCCGACGGCTTTGAGGTGCTCGAGCAGTACTCCACCGTGGCCGTGCATGATGCCCTTGGGTTTACCGGTCGTGCCGGAGCTGAACAGGACCCACAGCGGATGGTCGAAGGGCACCGGTTCGGTGATCAGATCCGCCTGCCGGCCCGCCGCCGCGGTGAACTCGATTGCGGCGGCAGAGAGTTCACCGCCCGAGGGTCGATCGCCGCTCGGCTGCGCCTGCTGATCGCCGATCCTCACCACCAACTGACCCGCGAGCGTGGGGAGCAGCGCTGCCAACTCGGCACTGTCACTGCGCTTGTCGATCCACTTTCCGCCGTACCGGTAGCCGTCAGCCCACACCAGCACCTTGGGCCTGAGCTGGGCGAGACGGCCGGCGGCCCCCTCAGGCGCATAGTCCTGCCCGCAACCGGAGAACACAGCACCGAGCGACGCCGTCGCGAGGAACGCGATCACGGCTTCCGGCACGTGCGGCAGATAGGCGACGACCCGGTCACCGCGCCCGACCCCGAACTCCCGCAACGTCGCCGCGACCCCGGCCACCTGCGACGCGAGTTCTGACCAGGCGATCTCGGTTCGACCGCCGTCCTCCGTCAGCCCGATGATGGCAGCACCCGGGAGGCCGGTGTGCCTCAGAATCTGGTCCACATAGTTGAGCGACACTCCCGGGAACCAGCGAGCACCCGGCATGACCGGGTCAGCGAGGACATGCTCGTCGGACTCCCCCAACGCCGTGCCACCGGACGGGGTGAGCGCATACCGGTTCCACAGGTCACGCCAGAACTGCTCGGGGCGCTCGATCGACCACTGCCACAACGCCTCATAGCCGGCGAGGTCGAGGCCACGCTCGGCGCCGACGCTGGCGGCAAAATCTTCGATTGCGCTTGTCGTCACCCCTCGAGTATGCCGATAGCCTGCTCTCGCATCTGCACTTTCCGGACCTTGCCGGTGACCGTCATCGGGAACTCGTCGACGACGTGCACGTATTTCGGGATCTTGTGCCGGGCCACCTTGCCGTCGGCGAACTCTCGGAGATCTTCGACCGTGAAGCCGGTGACGCCATCACGGAGCCTGATCCAGGCCATCAGCTCTTCGCCGTACTTCTCATCGGGGACTCCGATCACCTGGGCGTCGAGAATGTCGGGGTGCGTGTAGAGGAACTCCTCGATCTCGCGGGGGTAGATGTTCTCCCCGCCCCGGATGACCATGTCCTTGATCCGTCCGGTGATCTGAACGTACCCATCCGCGTCCATCACCGCGAGATCACCGGTGTGCATCCAGCCGTCGGTGTCGAGTGCCTCCGCGGTCTTGTCCGGCTGGTTCCAGTAACCGATCATCACGCTGTAACCGCGGGTGCAGAACTCGCCCGTCTCGCCCCGTGGTGCGGTCTCGCCGGTGATCGGATCGACGACCTTGATCTCCAGGTGCGGACCCACCCGGCCGACCGTCCCCACCCGTCGCTCGAACGTGTCGTCGGCTCGGGTCTGCGTCGAGACCGGCGACGTCTCGGTCATGCCGTAGCAGATCGACACCTCGGACATGTGCATCTTGTTGATGACCTGCCGCATGACCTCGGCCGGACACGGTGAGCCCGCCATGATCCCGGTGCGCAGACTGCTCAGGTCGTAGTCACCGAAATCACTGAGCGCGAGTTCGGCGATGAACATCGTCGGCACGCCGTACAGACTCGTACATTTTTCCGCCGCAACAGCTTTGAGTGTGAGTGCCGGATCGAATCCCGGCGCCGGGATCACGATTGCGGCACCGTGGGTGGTGGCCGCGAGGTTGCCCATCACCATGCCGAAGCAGTGGTAGAACGGCACCGGGATGCAGATACGGTCGGCGTCGGTGTAGTTACAGAGTTCACCGACGAGGTAGCCGTTGTTCAGGATGTTTCGGTGGGACAGAGTGGCGCCCTTGGGGTTTCCGGTCGTGCCAGAGGTGTACTGGATGTTGATCGGATCCTCCGGCGACAATGCAGCCCCCGCGGCATCGAGCTCCGAGAGCTCCGATTCGTCTGGTGCGGAGGTCAGTTCGGCCCATTCCGGCGAACCGAGGAGCACCGCGGCCTCGAACTGCGGGCACTTCTCGAGCGCGGCGGCGAGCATTCCGGCGTAATCGGCGCCACGGAACTCGGGGGCAGCGATCACGGTGCGGGCGCCGGACTGGTTCAGGGCGAACTCGATCTCGGTCTGCCGGTATGCCGGGTTCAGATTGACCAGGATCAATCCGAGTTCGGCGGTGGCGTACTGGGTCAGCACCCATTCGACGCAGTTGGGAGCCCACAACCCCACCCGGTCTCCCGGGACGAGTCCACTGCGGGCGAACCCGGCGGCGAGCGCGCGTACCCGCTCCCGGAACTCTCGGTATGTCCAGCGCTGTCCCGTCGCCGCGTCGACGACGGCGTCGTTGCCGGCGAACGTCTCCGCGGTCTTCCGCAGCGATTCTCCGATGGTGACGGTCAACAGCGGCGGGGTGGCCTCGCCCTGGGTGTACGACAACTCGCTCATCTTCGACGCTCCTGGTTGTTCTAGGTGCCGATGGACTCGGCTCGGCGCATGATCGCCTCTGCCTGACCGAGCAACGGCGAATCAATCATCTGATTCCCCACCCTGAAAACACCCCCGGGGTTGTTCTCCGCGGCTTCGAGAACTTCCCTGGCCCAACTGACCTCGTCCTCGGTCGGGCGATACGCGGCGCGCACGATCTCCACCTGCGACGGATGGATACACGCGGTGGCCTCGTAACCCAGATTCACCGCGTCCAGCGCCTCGGCGTGCAGACCGGCGGTGTCGGCGATCTCGATGTGCACCGAGTCGATGGCGAAGCGGCCATGCGTCGCGCACGCCAACCGAACCATCGCCCGGACCTGACGCACCACATCGCGATAGCGCCCGGTGTTGTCCTCGGCGGCGGTGAAACGACTCGAGCGACCACCCATGGAGGCGACCAGGTCTTCGGCGCCCCACATGAGTCCGATGCAATTGGGCGCCGCCGCGATCTCGTCGGCGTGCATGGCACCGGTCGGCGTCTCGATCAGCGCGATCACCTGATACCCGACGCCGGCGACTTCCTCGGCACTCTCCGCCTTGGCCAGCATCACCACGCGGTAGTCGGTCTGAGCGAGCGCTTTGATGTCTCTGAAATGATCGCCCGTGCCTGCCGAGTTGATCCGCACGATGGTGATGTTCGGATCGATCGGCGTGCTGATCAGCGCCTCGCGCGCCTCATCACGGGCCTCGGCGCGAACAGCGTCCTCGAGATCGATGATGACGGCATCCGCCCGCTCGGCGGCCTTGGCGTATCGCTCCGGACGATCGGCCGGGCAGAACAAAATCGCCGGACCGGGTGGGCTCCAGTTCGTCACCGTGGTTCCTCCTGTGGTGTTGTTACGGTTCCTTGCGTATCAAAGTCGAACGCTGCGCGATGGCCACAACATCGCCGTGCTGGTTCTTTCCGATATGTCGCAATGACACCACGCCTTCGCCGGGCCGCGATTTGCTTTCCCGTTTTCCCGTGCAGACCGTTTCGGCGTACAAGGTGTCGCCGTGGAACATCGGTTTGGGAAAGGCGATCTCCGAAAAACCCAGGTTCGCCACCAGCGTTCCCTGCGTCAGCTGACTCACCGACAGACCGACGATCGTCGAGAGCGTGAACATCGAGTTCACAAGGCGCTCCCCGCCGAATCCCGGTTGGGTTCCGGCGAAAGCAGCATCGAGGTGCAGCGCTTGGGAGTTCATGGTCAGTGTGGTGAACAGTACGTTGTCGGCCTCGGTGACCGTGCGCCCGGGTCGGTGCTCGTACACCGTGTCGATCTCGAACTCGTCGAACCACAAGCCACGCTGGGTCACCCGTCTGGGCTGCGCGGATGTCTGATGGAGCTCGCTCATCAGAACCCCAGTTCCCGCGCGATCAGCATGAGTTGCACCTCGGTGGTTCCCTCACCGATCTCGAGGATCTTCGAATCCCGGTAGTGGCGCGCAACCGGGTACTCGTTCATGAATCCGTAACCACCGTGAATCTGGGCGGCCGCACGGGCATTGTCCATCGCGGACTCACTGGAGACCATTTTGGCGATGGCCGCTTCCTTCTTGAAGGGCTTGCCGGCCAGCATTTTCGAGGCAGCGTGGTAATACGCGGTCCGCGCGGTGTGTGCCCTCGCCTCCATCCGGGCGATGGTGAATGCCACCGACTGGTATTCGCCGATCGCCTTACCGAACGATTGGCGCTCCTTGGCGTACTTCACGCTTTCATCGACGCAACCCTGTGCCACGCCCGTCGCCAACGCCGCGATCGCGATCCGGCCCTCATCGAGGATCGACAAGAAGTTCGCGTACCCACGGCCACGCTCGCCGAGCAGATTCTCCATGGGAACCCTGGCGTCCGAGAAGCTCAGCGGGTGCGTGTCGGAGGCGTTCCAGCCGACCTTGTTGTAGGCAGGTTCCGCCACGAATCCGGTTGTGCCGCTCGGCACGATGATCGTGGAGAGCTCCTTGCGCGGCCGTCCGTCCGGCCCGGGTGCCCGGTCGCCGGTGACTGCGGTGACCGTCACCAGCGAGGTGATGTCGGTACCGGAGTTGGTGATGAACTGCTTGGCGCCGTTGATGATCCAGTGATCACCGTCTTCTTTCGCCGTTGTGGCCGTCGCTCCGGCGTCCGAACCCGCCCCGGGCTCGGTCAATCCGAAGCCGGCCAACGCACGGCCCGCGGTCAGATCGGGAAGCCAGGTCTGCTTCTGCTCTTCACTGCCGAATCGGTAGATGGGCATCGCGCCCAGCCCTACCCCGGCCTCCAGGGTGATGGCCACCGACTGATCGACCTTCCCGAGTTCCTCCAGAGCGAGGGACAGTGCGAAGTAGTCGCCGCCCATGCCGCCGTACTCTTCCGGGAAAGGCAGCCCGAACAGGCCCATCTCACCCATCTGGCGCACCACGTCGTAGGGGAAGCTGTGTTCTGCATCGTGCTTCGCCGACACCGGCGCCACCACGGACTTCGCGAAATCGGCAACGGTTTTGCGGAGTTCGTCGTATTCCGTTGTCAGATCATCGGTCACGCTCATGCGGGGGTTCCTTCCGAATTGTCTACGATCGCCGGCTTGTCCACGACCGTTGCCAGCACGTGGCCGGACGTGACTTTGTCGCCGACGCCCACGTTCACGGTGAGATCACCGGAGCGCGGGGCGGTCAGGGTGTGTTCCATCTTCATCGCCTCGACCACCAGCACCGGTTCGCCGGCCTCGACCGCGTCGCCACCGGCATTGATCACGGCGACAACGGTTCCCGGCATCGGACTGGTGATCACGCCCAGGGCTTCGGTGGCGTCGGACGTCTTGAGAATCCGCGCCTTGCCGACTTCCCACGTGCCGGTTACCCCTGCGACCGTTCCGCTGACCCAGTAGGTGTGATCGGTGTCGGTGACATGTTCGAGCTGCGAGGTCGGCTTCGTCTCGGCGATCAGCCAGCGCCCGCCCGCACCGTCGATCGTCAGTCGCTCCCCGACCAGCGATGCCTTGGCGGTCCAGCCCCCGACGCTCACGTGGGCGTCGGTCTCGGGTCCGGTGACGTTCACGGTCACCACGTCATTGCCCACCTGCAGTCGGGTGCGAGTCGGTGCCGCCCCGCCGATCCGCCAGCCGACCTGGGAGGTCCACGGTGAATCACCGTGGCGGGCCTGCCTAACACGGTGCAGTCCGATGAGTGCCAACGCTTCCGGAGGTACCGGCGCAGGCCGGTAGTCCACGATCAATCGGTCGAGGAGCTCGGTATCGAGGTCGCCGGCGCGCACCTTCGGCTGATCGAGGACGAAATCACAGAAGTCGATGTTCGTCTGCAGGCCCAGCACGTGCGTGTCGGCAAGAGCGGCCCGGAGTCGATCGATGGCATCGTCCCGGTCCGTCCCGTGGACGATCACCTTTGCGAGCATGGGGTCGTAGTCGCTGCCGACCACACCACCGGTGACCATGCCCGAATCGACACGGATGCCGGGCCCGGACGGTTCGTCGACCAACAGCAGCGGTCCACCCGTGGGGAGAAAGCCTGCTGCCGGATCTTCCGCGTACACCCTGGCTTCGATCGCGTGCCCGGTCATCGAGACGTCGTCCTGCCCGAAGTCGAGCTTCTCACCGGCCGCAACCCGCAATTGCCACTCGACCAGATCGATGCCCGTGACCAGCTCGGTGACCGGATGTTCCACCTGCAGACGGGTGTTCATCTCCATGAAGAAGAACTCGTCGGGTTTGTGCGCGGAGACGATGAACTCCACGGTCCCGGCGCCGGTGTAACCGACCGATCGCGCGGCATCGCACGCAGCGGCCCCTATCCGCGCCCGGGTGACCTCGTCCAGCAAGACCGACGGCGCCTCTTCGATGACCTTTTGATGGCGGCGTTGCAGCGAACACTCGCGTTCACCCAGGTGGACCACGTTACCGTGGGTGTCCGCGAGGACCTGGACCTCGATGTGCCGCGGGGTGTCGACGAACCGCTCCATGAAGAGCGTGTCGTCGCCGAACGCGGCAGCGGCCTCCCGTCGTGCGGTGCGCAATGCGGCAGGCAGTTCGGCCGGATCTGCGACCCGGTGCATACCTTTGCCGCCACCGCCGGCGCTGGGCTTGATCAGCACGGGGAAACCGATATCGGATGCGGCACCGATCAATTCGTCGTCGGTGAGCCCCGGCCGTGAGATCCCGGGAACCACGGGAACATCACGCTCGGACACCGCGGCACGCGCCGCGATCTTGTCGCCCATCACCTCGATGGCCGTCGCAGGCGGCCCCAGGAAGATGATCGACGCCTCCGCCAGCGCCTTGGCGAAAGCGGAGTTCTCGGAGAGGAATCCGTAGCCGGGATGGACCGCGTCGGCACCCACCCGCTGGGCCGCACCGATCACCGCGTCGACGCTCAGATAGCTCTCGGTCGCGGCAGCAGGACCGATCCGTACCGCTTCGTCGGCGAGACTGACGTGCAGCGCATCGGAATCGGCGTCGGAATAGACGGCGACACTGCGGATTCCGGACGCCTTGAGCGTGCGGATCACCCGGCACGCGATCTCGCCGCGGTTGGCGATGAGGACCTTCTTGATCGATGTCATCTCACTCACATCCGGAAGACGCCGTAGGAGACCGGCGCAAGCGGCGCGTGACGCGCTGCAGCGAGTGCCAGTCCGAGGACGGTCCGGGTGTCGGCGGGATCGATCACGCCGTCATCCCAGAGTCGTGCGGTCGAATAGTAGGCGTCGGATTGGCGTTCGAACTGTTCGCGAATCGGCGATTTGAACTGTTCTTCGTCCTCGCTCGACCATTCGTCCCCGCCTCGCTCGATCTGATTGCGACGCACGGTGGCCAAGGTATCGGCGGCCTGTGGGCCCCCCATCACCGAGATGCGGGCGTTCGGCCACATCCACAAGAAACGCGGCGAGTACGACCTGCCACACATCGAATAGTTACCCGCCCCGAAAGATCCGCCGATCATCACGGTGAACTTGGGCACCCGCGCGCAGGCCACCGCGGTCACCATCTTGGCGCCGTTCTTCGCGATACCACCCTGCTCGTACTCTTTGCCCACCATGAATCCGGTGATGTTCTGCAGGAACACGAGCGGGATCTTGCGTTTGTCGCACAGTTCTATGAAATGCGCTCCCTTGAGCGCACTCTCGCTGAACAGGACGCCGTTGTTGGCGATGATGCCAACCGGGTGACCATGGATGTGGGCGAAGGCGGTCACCAGCGAGGTGCCGTACCCGGCCTTGAACTCGTTGTATTCGCCTCCGTCGGCGATGATCTGGATGACCGCGCGCACGTCGTACGGTGTTCGTGCGTCCGTGGGGACCACGTCGTAGAGGTCGGTCTGCGGCGCGCGTGGCTCGCGGATCGGCTCGACATCCCACTGCGCCGGTTCCACCGGACCGAGCGTGGCGACGATACCCCGGACCCGCTCGAGGGCGTCCTCGTCGTTGTCGGCGAGGTGATCGGTGACGCCGGAGACGGTCGAATGCATCAGTCCCCCACCCAGGTCCTCGGCGGTGACATCTTCACCGGTGGCTGCCTTCACCAACGGTGGACCCGCCAGGAAAATCGTGCCCTGATCGCGGACGATCACCGTCTCGTCGCTCATCGCGGGCACGTATGCGCCGCCCGCGGTCGACGATCCGAGGACAGCGGAGATCTGCGGGATACCTGCGGCACTCATGTTGGCCTGGTTGAAGAAGATCCGACCGAAGTGATCGCGGTCCGGGAACACCTCGTCTTGCTGGAGCAGCATCGCACCGCCGGAATCGACGAGGTAGATGCAGGGCAACCTGTTGGCAGCAGCGATCTCCTGTGCACGCAGATGCTTCTTGACCGTCACCGGGTAGTAGGTGCCCCCGGACACGGTGGCGTCATTGGCGATGATCAGGCATTCGCGGCCTGCGACGCGGCCGATCCCGGCGATCACACCGGCGGCAGGCGCCTTTCCGCCATACATGTCCTCGGCTGCGAGCGGTGCGATCTCGAGGAATGGGCTACCGGCATCGAGCAGCGTGTCGACGCGGTCCCGCGGGAGCAGCTTGCCGCGGCTGAGGTGGCGGTCACGCGCCTTGTCGCCCCCACCCAGGGCAACGCGATCGAGTCGGCGCCGCAGTTCGACGAGATTGCTCTCGTGCGCCTGCCGCCACTGGGCCGTGGCTGCCGTCGTGGACACCAATGTCCACCCCTTTCAGTTAGGAGCGATTAACTGAAATCACCATAAGTCCTGGCCTGACAATTGTCACGCAGTTCACCAGATTGATTGGCCGGGACGAGCGAACTCGCCCCGCCCGCGTGTGGCCCGCGTGCTCTGGACGAGGGAGCGAGGGAGCGCAGCGACTGAGTCGACTGAGGAAGAGCACGCGATAAAGGGCCACACGCCCCGCGTAGCGAAGCGGAGCGAAAAAACACAGCTGGTGAGACGAAGAAACAAACCCGACCCACTCACGACCCGACCACCACTCCCGTGACCACCGTCACAACCGTGCAGTACGATCGGCACTACCCACATGCACGTCTTCGTCCCACCACCCCCGGGACGGAACAACAACATAGAGAGCCGGGAAACACCCATGACCCTCGCAACGCAGCACCACAACGAAGGCGATCACGATCGCGACCCACTCGGCGGCAACGCCTCGCCCGTGGAGTCCTTCTCGCTCGATGACCGGTACACCAGAGAGACCGGAACCGTGTACCTCACCGGTATCCAGGCCCTGGTCCGTATGGTCCGTGACCGCGCAAGACTCGATCGCCGCCAGAACCTCGACACCGCCTCGTTCATCTCGGGCTACGAGGGTTCGCCGTTGGCGGGCTATGACCTCGAGATCGCCCGCCGAGCGCAGTACCTCGCTCCCTTCGACATCGTTCACCGCCCCGGCCTCAACGAGGAGATCGCCGCCACGTCGGTGATGGGCTCACAGGTCGCTGCCCAGGTCGGCACGCTCGCCGGGACCACCCAGGGCATCGTCGGCTACTGGTATGGAAAAGCTCCGGGTCTCGACCGCGCCACCGACGCCCTGCGGCACGCCAACATCATCGGAACCCACCCCACGGGTGGTGCCGTCGCGCTGGTCGGCGACGACCCCGGTGCGAAGAGTTCGACCGTTCCCTGCGCGTCCGAGATGGCTCTCGCCGACCTGTACATGCCGATCCTGTATCCCGCCGATTCGCAGGACATCCTCGATCTCGGCGTGCACGCCGCCATCATGTCCCGCGTGTCCGGCCTGTGGACGTCGATGAAGATCTCCGCTCACGTCGCCGACGGTGCCTCCACCGCCGACGTGCACCCCGATCGCATCCTGCCCGTGTACGGAGACCTGGGCACGAGCCCCCACGTTCCCAGCGGAAAGTTGCTGGGCGCCAACCTGATGGAACTCGAGCAGAACCAGCTCACCACCCGCCTGCCGCGGGCCATGGAGTACGCCCGCGTCAACCGGCTCAACCGGATCACCGCTCGCACCGCCGACGACCGCATCGGGATCGTCGCCGCAGGTAAGACCTACATGGATGTCCGGGAAGCCCTGCGGCTCATCGGCATCAGCGACGACGAACTGGCCGGGCTCGGGATCCGCATCCTCAAGATGGGCGTGGTCTACCCGTTCGAGCGCGAGATCATGAATGACTTCATCTCCGGTCTCGACGAGGTGATCGTGGTCGAGGAGAAGCGCGACTTTCTCGAGACGATGATGCGCGACATCCTGTTCCGCCGCCCGGACGTCCCCAACATCGTGGGCAAGACCAACGAGGACGGCTCGACCCTGTTCTCCCGGTTCGGCGAACTCGACATCGACTCGGTCACCCGCGGGCTCGCGAATCGATTGGGCAAGCAACACCGTGTCCCGGCCGCCATCAACTGGCTGGAGACCAAGGGGCGAGGCCGCGGCCGCATCGAACTGCCGCTGGCGGTACGCACCCCTTACTTCTGCTCGGGTTGTCCCCACAACAGCTCCACCAAGGTCGCCGACGGCACCCTCGTGGGCGCCGGGATCGGTTGCCACGCCATGGTCCTGCTCATGGATCCCTCTCAGGTGGGCAAGATCGCCGGGGTGACCCAGATGGGCGGCGAGGGCGCACAGTGGCTCGGCATGTCGCCGTTCGTGGACGAGCACCACTTCGTCCAGAACATCGGCGACGGCACCTTCATGCACTCGGGGTCGCTGGCCGTGCGGTCCGCGGTGGCCTCGGGCGCCAACATCACCTACAAGCTGCTGTTCAACGGCACCGTGGCCATGACCGGCGGGCAAGATCCGGTCGGCCAGATGACACTGCCCCAGATCGTGAATCTGCTACTGGCCGAACGTGTCCAGAAGGTGGTCGTCACCTCCGACGATCCCATCCGCACGCGCTCGCTGGGTCTACCCGGCGGCGTCGAGGTGCGCCCCCGGGACGAGATGATGCAAATTCAGCAAGATCTCGCGGCCACGCCCGGCGTCACCGTGCTCATCCATGACCAGGCCTGTGCCGCGGAGAAGCGCCGAAAGCGCAAGCGCGGCAAGGCCGAGACCCCGAAGCAGCGCGTGATGATCAACGAGCGCATCTGCGAGGGCTGCGGCGATTGCGGCGAGAAGAGCAACTGCCTGTCGGTGCATCCGGTGGAGACGGACTTCGGACGCAAGACCCATATCGACCAGAGTTCATGCAATCTCGACTTCTCGTGCCTCAAGGGCGACTGCCCGTCATTCGTCACCGTCACCCCGTCGGACAAGGAACGGGTGCGCCAGACCGTCGCAGACATCGCGGCCGGCGTCCTGCCCGCCCCGTCGGTCACGAAGGACATCAACGACGGTTTCACGTTGCGCGTCACCGGAATCGGCGGCACGGGCGTGGTGACGGTGTCGCAGATCATCGCCACCGCCGCAGTCCTGGACGGGCATGTCTCCCGCACCGTCGACATGACCGGGCTCGCACAGAAGGGCGGCGCCGTGGTCAGCGATGTGAAGGTCAGTGCCCGCGTCGTCGAGCAGGCCGCCAAGGTCGCCTCCGGCGACTGCGACCTCTACCTCTCATGTGACGGTCTGGTCGGGGTCGACCCCGCCAACCTGAAGGTCGCGTCACCGGACAAGACGACGGCGGTCGTCTCGACCACCAAGATCCCGACCGGCGCCATGGTCATCGACACCTCGATCTCGTATCCGGCGGATTCGGAGATCTCGTCGTCGATCAACCGGTCCGTTCGCCGGGGCATCTACATCGACTCGGGAGCACTGACCCTCGACCTGTTCGGTGACGAGCAGTTCGCGAACATGCTGATGGTCGGCGCGGCCTATCAGTCCGGGGCGATGCCGATCTCGGCCGAATCGATCGAGCGGGCCATCGACCTCAACGGTGTTGCGACCGAGCGCAACCTGCAGGCATTCCGGCGCGGGCGTCAGGTTGTCGCCGACCGCGACGCTGTCAGCGCGGCCATCGCGGAAACGCACCCGGCACCGGCGCCATGGGAGCCCAGTGCCAGGGCCGTCGCTCTCACGGCACCGATCGCGACCGTGAGTCCTGAGGTGATCGCCACCGTGCAACGCCGTATCGACGAACTCGCCGAATACCAGGATCTCGCCTACGCGACCGACTACGCGCAGTTCGTCGAACGGGTTGCCCGCACCGAGGACGATCCCACGACGTCCGGACTCACCGACACCGTGGCCCGGAACCTGTTCAAGCTCATGGCATACAAGGACGAGTACGAGGTCGCCAGGCTCACCCAGGACACCGCATTCGCCACCGAGGTCGCCGATCAGTTCGGCGCCGACGCCAAGGTCGCGGTTCGCCTGCACCCACCGACCCTGCGGGCATTGGGAATGAAGAACAAGATCGCGATCGGTCGCTGGGGTGTGCCCGCGATGTCGGCGCTGGCCAAGGCGAAGCGACTGCGCGGAACCAGACTCGATCCGTTCGGGCGCGCCGCGGTGCGGCAGACCGAACGTGCGCTCATCGGCGAGTACCGGGACCTGATCACCCGCGTGCTCACCGCCATGGCCGACGGCACCATCGGTGCTCCGCAGCGGCACAGCGTCATCGCCCTCGCGGATCTGCCGGACATGGTCCGGGGCTACGAGGACATCAAGATGGGCAACGTCGAGCGCTATCGCGCTGCGGTCGCTAAACAGTCTGCAGCCCTGGGCATCTGATCCCGCGAACGCGCCACCTTTCCGAAGACGATCCACCTGTAGGTGGATCGTCTTCAGACAATCGGATCGTTTGCGCGATAAGCGGTCCGTCAGCTCAACAAAGCCGAATAAGCCATCTGAGCGAGCAACGCGGACTGGCGAGCGGCGTCGAGTTCGGGCAATCGGGGTGATGAGTTGATCAGTCCGAACACTGCTTGAACCCGGGTCTGGGCCTCTTGCCGTGGCATCGGGTCGCTCAGGCGCACGAGTACATCGGTCCACAACTCGACGTACTTGCGCTGCAACCGACGGACTTCGCGTCTGGCTTCGGGTGTGAGCGACGACATGTCCCGATCCTGGACCGTGATCAGTTCGGGCTCGGTCGTGGCGAAGCGCACGTGGAAGTCGATAAGTCCTGCCAGCGCGGTCTCGTCGTCGTCCGACCGCCTCAGAACATCCTGGCCCCCGCCGAAAAGGCGTTGGGAGATGTCGACGAGCATCTCTGCGAGAACTGCGTCCTTGCCAGAGAAGTGCCGGTACATGGCCGGCCCGCTGATGCCCACTGCGGCGCCGATGTCCTCCAGCCGGACACCCGCGAATCCGCGTTCAGCCATCAACCTCGCGGCGGCCGCCAGCAACTCCCGTCGCCGGGCAGCCTTCGCCTGGCCACGACGGGTCACCGGCGAGGCAGCAGTTGGTTCTTGGGTGGTCATGAGGTTTGCACCCGGAACTTGCTGAGCGTGAGAGCGATTGCGCTCCAGTCCAGATGCTCGATCGCGATGCCGTTCATGAGCGCCTCGGCAGCGTCCACATCGAAATCGGCGCTCAAATCGATTTCGTTCAGTCCGAGCAACAGCCAGGCCGCGGCCCACGCAGTTCGCTTGTTTCCATCGACCAGTGGGTGATTCAGACAGAGCGAGTGCATCAACGCAGCCGCCTTGTCAACATCCGTCGGGTAAGCATCGATCCCGAAAACACTGGTCTGTGGACGCGCTATAGCAGCGGCCAGCAGACCCTCATCGCCCACAACGACGGTGAAGCCACAGGCCACCGACCCGACGGTGAGAACTTCATCCCGCGTGGGGAAAAGCGTCATGCCAGGCGCCGATTCAATTCCGCCGACTTCTGGGCGATACTATTCGCCAGTTCCGCAACTCTTGCCTTACGCGCACTCGCCGCTTCTACGGCTGCGGCATGCACAAACGGTTTGAGCGCGACTCCCTCGCGAGCGGCGGCGACTCGTAGCGCTTCCATTTCTTGATCAGTGAAGCTGATGTTGAGCGATGCCATTGGTGACCTCCTGGACTCGCGGGCACCCTAAATGGTACCAAGATTGGCACCGCAACGCTCGCGAGTACCGATGGAGCGAGCCGATAGCCACCCCGGCAGAACGGGCATCGTCGCCAAAGTGGTTGACCTGCAATGATTTGGGTGCGGGAATTAGACCTCGGGACTCTAGGTAATCCGCCGACCGTGCCCTTGTTTGCGTCGAGCGGGCCTTTGCCCGACCCGACTACGGCGGCGAGGTCGATTGACGTCCGAAAGAGCACGCTCGCCGCACGGAAGGAGACGATCGACGGTCGGATGGGCACGGTCGACGGCGTTATCGGCACGGTCAGCGGCGTTGTCGGCACGGTCGGCGGCTACCAGGCGTAGATGACGCGAGTGCGCAACACGACGTCCTGCACCGATCGTCGGCGACGATCGACCGCGACCCAGGCAAGTCCGATCGGGAAGAAGGCACAGAAGAGGGCACGCAGCAGGCACCGCGACGGGCCGATGCGCTTGCCGTTGCGGCTCACCACTTCCAGGCCCATGGCGACCGAACCGACGGTGCGGCCCGACACCAGCCAGCAGCCGGCGAGATAGACGACCGCGGTCGTGTAACCCACGACTCCGGTGAAGAGGATGCCCGGACTCGGCGGGGAAAAAGAGCCAGAATTGAACAACAACGACAGCAGCAGAAGACCCAGGTACATCGCGCCGAGGATCACCGCGACCGTGCCCACATCAATCCCGGCCGCGACACCGCGGCTGACGATTCCGGCAGACCGGCTGTCCAGGTCGTCGCTGCTGGTGTGCGGCGGTTGGGGGGCCAGTTCGCTCATGAACGGCCCGCAGGCGGGCTACCGGGCTCGCGGCGGTGTACATCGACAACGACCTCGGTTATCGATGTCGCCGAGTTCGGGACCGACGCCGCCGGACTCGAGCCGTTCAGTGCGGGCTTGGCGCGAGGAGGCGGCGCCGACCGGCCCAGGAGACGACCGAACACCCCGGCCACCACGTCGTCGGCGCGGGCGCCCTGCACCCGGACGTCGTCGAGCACGCCTGTTGTCAGGGTGGTTGTCGACTCGCGGACGATCGCCTGCAGATCGACGCCGTCGATGATCTCGTTCGCCAGGCCGATCAGGTCGACCCGACCGATGACCGCCTCGATGTCGATCTTCGCGGCAACCGCGTCGAGGTCCACACCGCTGACGGCCCGGTTCAGATCCACGGTCTCGATGACGGCGTCCAGGTCTACCCGGTTCAGGATGGCGTCGATGTCGATCCGTGCGGCGATGGTGTCCAGATCGATCACGGTGGCGATCTCGTTGATGTCCACGTGGCGTTTGACGAGTTCGGTGAGATCGACTTCGACGACGAGGGCTTCGATCACCTCCCGGATGATGACCTTGAGAGCAGCGCGGATCAGGTCCAGGGCGCCGGCGAGGGCCTGCTCCCCCAACGCGATCGCTTCTGCCGTCGTCCGTGCCAGAACCGGGCCGACGACCGGTATACGGGAGGCAAATGAGTACACCGATCCGGCTCGTCGAGCCAGGCCGGACCCCAATGTTCCGCCGGTGACCATGCGCGTGCGGTTCCTTCACTCGCCTACCAGTAAGACTCAGAACATTACTCGCCAAACCCTGAACTACACCGATCATGGCAAAGGGCGCCGGTTCGAGTGAACCGACGCCCTTCGACGAGCGAACGTGTGGCGGGAAGCCTTACAGGTTCTTGTAGATCTCGCGCGCGAGATCGGCGGTCTCGGACGGCGTCTTGCCGACCTTCACGCCTGCAGCCTCGAGTGCGTCCTTCTTGGCCTGAGCGGTGCCCGAGCTGCCCGAGACGATGGCGCCGGCGTGGCCCATGGTCTTGCCCTCGGGAGCGGTGAAGCCTGCGACGTAGCCGACGACCGGCTTGGTGACGTTGGCCTTGATGTAGTCGGCTGCGCGCTCTTCTGCGTCACCGCCGATTTCACCGATCATCACGATGACCTTGGTGTCGGGGTCCTGCTCGAACGCCTCGATGGCGTCGATGTGGGTGGTTCCGATGACCGGGTCGCCGCCGATGCCGATGGCGGTCGAGAAGCCGATGTCACGGAGCTCGTACATCATCTGGTAGGTCAGGGTGCCCGACTTGGAGACCAGGCCGATGCCGCCGGTGCCGGCGATGTTCGCCGGGGTGATGCCGACCAGCGACTCACCGGGGGTGATGATGCCGGGGCAGTTCGGTCCGATGATCCGGGTCTTCTTGCCCTTGGAGACGTTGTAGGCCCACGCGTACGCGCTGTCCTGCACCGGGATTCCCTCGGTGATGACGACGAGCAGCGGGATCTCGGCATCGATGGCCTCGATGATCGCGTCCTTGGCGAACTTCGGCGGCACGAAGGCGATCGACACGTCGGCGCCGGTCTCCTTGATGGCCTCGGCGACGGTACCGAACACGGGCAGCTCGACGCCGCCGTCATGGCTGACGGTGGTGCCGGCCTTGCGGGCGTTCACGCCGCCGACGACCTGGGTGCCTGCCTTGAGCATCAGTGCGGTGTGCTTGGTGCCTTCACCGCCGGTGATGCCCTGAACGATGACCTTAGAATCTTTGTTCAGAAAAATCGACATTGATCTGTTGCTCCTACTTGCTCGCCAGTTCGGCGGCCTTGTCGGCGCCACTGTCCATGGTCTCGGCGAGCGTCACCAGAGGATGATTCGCGTCGGCGAGGATCTTGCGGCCTTCTTCGACCTTGTTACCGTCGAGGCGAACAACGAGTGGCTTGTTGGCGTCGTCGCCGAGCTTCTTCAGCGCACCGACGATGCCGTTGGCGACCGCGTCACACGCGGTGATGCCACCGAAGACGTTCACGAACACGCTCTTGACCTGCTCGTCGCCCAGGATGACGTCGAGACCGGCGGCCATGACCTCGGCCGAGGCGCCGCCACCGATGTCCAGGAAGTTCGCAGGCTTGACGCCATTGTGCTTCTCACCGGCGTAGGCGACGACATCGAGCGTCGACATGACGAGTCCGGCACCGTTGCCGATGATGCCGACCTGGCCGTCCAGCTTGACGTAGTTCAGATCGTTCTCTTTGGCCTTGAGCTCGAGAGGATCGGTTGCGTCCTTGTCCTCGAACTCGCCGTGGCCGGGCTGGCGGAAGTCAGCGTTGGCGTCGAGGGTGACCTTGCCGTCGAGGGCGAGGATCTCATCGGTCGGCGTCCGGACGAGGGGGTTGACCTCGACGAGGAGTGCGTCCTCGTTGATGAAGACCTCCCACAGCTTCTGGATGGTGTTGGCCGCGGCGTCGAGCACCTCGGCGGGCAGCTTGCCGGCTTCGGCGATCTCGCGTGCGAACGCGAGGTCGACACCCTTGACGGCGTCGACGGGGATCTTGGCCAGGGCGTCGGGGTTCTCCTCGGCGGTGACCTCGATCTCGACGCCACCTTCGACCGAGCACATGGCCAGGTAGGTGCGGTTGGTGCGGTCGAGCAGGAAGGAGATGTAGTACTCCTCAGCGATGTCACTCGCCTCTGCGACCAGCAGCTTCTTGACGACGTGGCCCTTGATGTCGAGGCCGAGAATCGATTCGGCGTTTGCGACTGCCTCGTCGACGTCCTTGGAGTACTTGACGCCGCCGGCCTTGCCGCGGCCACCGACCTTCACCTGTGCCTTGACCATCACGGGCTTGCCGATTTCTTCGGCGATCTGCCGTGCGCCATCGACGGTGTCGGTAACACGGCCGGCCGAGGTCGGCACCTCATGCTTGGCGAAGAGCTCCTTCGCCTGGTATTCGAAGAGATCCATTCAGCTCACCATCTCGTAGATTTGCCCGCAGTTGGTGTTGCGGGCCGAAGTGACTGTAACGCCGCGAGAAACAGCGCTTATCACTGCTCCCGCAGCTTGTGCTACAGATCACTGGCACGGTCCCGTTCACCGGAACCTCACGCTCGCACGCCCACGTCCGGTGAGGTGACCTGCGAACCAGCAACGGACAAAGCGTACGCACCGTAGTGATCCACCTCACAACAAGCACCCCAATTCCCGCGTCCGGTTGCGCGCGTCGCAATCGTTTCGTTACCGTCGCTGAGTCAGTAAGGTCACGGATCCATCACACCGAATCCGTGCGGACGCGCCGACGCACTCGCAGCGGCTGTCCGATCGCAGCTAGAAAGGCCCAATCTGTTGTCAGCTCGTGGAACGATCTCCGGTGGCGGCGCGCCAGCGCTCCCCTCGGCCCGAACCCACGATGAGCTGTCGGCAGACATGCGTCACGACGAGATCACCTCGATCATTCCCCTTGAAGAGTTCGGCCTAGAGCAGTACGCCGACGGCCCGCTGACCGAATGGCGGAACGAATCCCGGACCACCGGCGGTCGCCGTCGTGCTGACCGTTCCGGCGCCCGGCGCTTTGATCGCGACGCCTACGACCAACCACGACCCGCCGAGATCACTCAAGACATCGTCGTCGCCGAGATCGAGTTCGACGAGTACGCCCACGAGCATCCTTTCGAGATCCAGGGCGCCGAGTACGACGACTTCGAACCAGAGTCCGACGAGTCGCTGTGGGCGCCACAGAAGCAGCGTTCCCCGCGTCGCGGATCCGGTAAACATCGCATCGCGGCGCCGCCACAGGCCCTCAAGGGTCGCGCCGCACTGCTGGCGGTCGCTGCAGGCGCCGCGGTCGCAGCAGCCACGGGAAGCTTCGCCCAACCAATCGATGACACCGCCCAGTCGACGACTCCGACGCCCGTGGCCGTCACCAATGGCGACACCGATGGTCCGGCTGCCGGAATCGCCGGTGCGCCCGCACCGGCCAACATGGACACCTTCACCAGTCAGCTTGCCGAGGGACAGGAGATCGCCGAGGCGAAAGCTCAGGCGGACGCCGCAGCTCGCATCCCGCTGTTCGTCTCGCCGATCGCGCCTGGCGCGTACACCTTCACCTCCACCTACGCGAACCGCTGGGGCGCGTTCCACGGCGGCATCGACATGGCCGCGCCCCTGGGGACGCCCATCCATGCCGCCACCGACGGCGAAGTGATCGACGCCGGACCGGCATCGGGATACGGCAACTGGGTGCAGATCAAGTCCGACGACGGCACCGTCACCATGTACGGCCACATGGCCTCGAGCGGCGTGCTGGTCACCAAGGGTCAGAAGGTCACCGCAGGCCAGATCATCGCTCTCGTCGGCAGTGAAGGCTTTTCCACCGGCCCGCACCTGCACTTCGAGGTCTGGAAGAACGGCACGATGAAAATCGATCCGGCTCCCTGGCTCGCCTCGCACGGCATCAGCCTCGCCTCGTACACCGGCAGCTGACTTCCGCTCTCCACAAAACCCACCCGTTGCACGACCACCGGTTGTCGAAACGGGTGATGGTGCCTGGAACGGGTGGGTTTGCTGCTGTCCGCTAGAGCTTTTCGACGGGTAGTCCACCGAGGGACATGAGGGTGATCCGGCCGGCACTGCCGAAGTCGAACATCACCCGCTCGGTTGGTCCGGAACCCTCTTTGCCGACAACCTTGCCCATGCCGTACTTGGGATGGGTGACCCGATCGCCCACCTCTACGTGAATCTGTTTGTTGCGCCCCCGCGTCGGCGATCCGAATGACTCCTGACGACGTGATCCGCCACCGAAGGACCGCTGCTCACCGAACCCGCTACCGCCGAAGCCCCGGCCGTTGTCGCCGTAGTCGCGGCTGCCGTCACTTGATCGACGACCCATGCTGCGCTTCGGTTCAGTGCGCCGCCAATCGATGAGATGTTGCGGAATCTCCTGCAGGAAGCGCGATTCCGGGTTCTGCATCGGCGTGCCCCACGCCGAACGGACCATCGCCCTGCTCAGGTACAGTCGCTTGCGCGCCCGGGTGATCCCGACGTAGGCGAGACGGCGCTCTTCCGACAGCTCGGCCGGATCTCCGAGCGCACGCATGTGCGGGAATTGCCCGTCCTCCCAACCGGTCACGAAGACCACCGGGAACTCGAGGCCCTTCGCCGTGTGCAGCGTCATCAGTGTCACGACGCCGTCCTCGTCGTCGGGGACCTGATCGGCGTCGGCCACCAGGGCCACCCGCTCCAAAAATGCTGCGAGAGAACCCGGGTCGGGTTCACCCGCATCGGCGGCCAAGCCGTCGTCGTCACCATTGTCCAACTGCGTCTCCGGCGGTTCTGCAGCCGCAGCCTCGGCGCTGAATTCTCTTGCCACCGAGATGAGTTCGTTGATGTTGTCGAGTCGGGCCCCGTCTTGCGGGTCGGACGAACCCTCCAGTTCGTAGCGATATCCGGTACGCTCGGCGATCGCCTCCACCAATTCCCCGATGTCGCCTGCCTCGCTACCGGCATCAACCGATGCCACGTCGGCATCCGACGATCCGGCCGCGCCGAAACTCGACAGGAAATCGTTGCGCAGACCTTCGATGAGTTCGACGAAGCTCGAGATCTGTTTGACCGCACGGGTTCCCAGGAGCGGCACCTTGCCCTCGGCGCCGTCGATCAATGCCTGGTAAAAGCTCGTCCCGGTGTTCTCCGAATGCACCGCCACGCAAGCCTCGGCCCGGTCACCGATACCGCGGCGGGGGGTGTTGAGGATGCGGCGCAGGCTCACGGTGTCGTCCGGGTTGGCCACCGCCCGCAGATAGGCGACGATGTCGCGGACTTCTTTGCGCTCGTAGAAACGCACCCCACCGACCACCTTGTAGGGAATGCCGAGCCGGATGAACACCTCTTCCAGAGCACGTGAAGCCGTGTTGGTGCGGTAGAACGCCGCGATCTCCGAGTACTTGAAATCCCCTGTGTCCGAGAGGGAATCGATCTCGCGGGCGATGAACTGCGCCTCATCGTGCTCGTTGTCGGCGACGTACCCGACGATCAGCTCCCCGTCTCCACTGTCGGTCCACAGCTTCTTCTCCCGACGCCCCGCGTTGCGGGAGATCACCGCGTTGGCGGCCGACAAGATGGTCTGGGTCGAACGGTAATTCTGTTCGAGCAGAATGGTTTCGGTGTCCGGGAAGTCGCGTTCGAACTCCTCGATGTTTCGGATGGTGGCGCCGCGAAACGCGTAGATGGACTGATCCGCGTCGCCGACCACACAGAGTTCGGACGGGCTGACGTTCCCGACGCCGCCGGTGCCGACGAGCTCCCGCACCAGGATGTACTGGGCGTGGTTGGTGTCCTGGTACTCGTCGACCAGCACGTGCCGGAACCGGCGCCGGTAGTACTCGGCGACCTCGGGAAACGCCTGGAGCAGTCCTACGGTCTCACCGATCAGGTCGTCGAAGTCGAACGCGTTCGCCGAGCGCAGTCGTTGTTGGTACTGCCGGTAGATCTGCGCGATGGTCACCAGCGCGGGTTCGGCCTTCTCCTCCGCGTCCGCGATCGCGGCATCGGGATCGATGAGTTCGTTCTTGTAGTTCGAGATCGCGATCGAGACGCCGCGCGGACTGAACTTCTTGGGGTCCAGGTCCAGATCGCGCACGATCATCGACAACAGGCGTTTCGAATCGTCGGCGTCGTAGATCGAGAAATTGGAGTTCATCCCGGCGAGCAACGTCGCCTGGGCGCGCAAGATGCGGACGCAGGTGGAGTGGAACGTGCTGACCCACATGCGATGGGCACGCGGGCCCACGAGATCGGCCACCCGCTCTCGCATCTCCGCCGCGGCCTTGTTGGTGAAGGTGATGGCCAACACCTGACCGGGGGTGACATCCCGTTCGGCGAGCAGGTATGCGATCCGGCGGGTGAGCACCGCAGTCTTGCCCGAACCCGCACCTGCCACGATCAGCAGCGGCGACCCCGAGTGCAGGACGGCCGCCCGTTGCTGAGGATTGAGTCCATCGAGGAGCTCGCGAGCGCGACTCGACTCGGACTGCGGAGTGTCCTGCAGGTTTCCAGTGGCCATACCCGGGAGCGCGGGGTGCGGAGCAGTGCTTTTCATCGTGTTCCAAAGTTACCCGCTGACCCCGACAGTTCCTCCATCACGGCGCGGATCAGGCCTTCGGTAACATCATCGCCACGTGATCTGGGGGCACATGATGAAAAGTAAGGCTCTGCCGGGAGCGCTACTCGGGGCTGCAGTCGTGGCCCTGGTCGCGGTGCTCGTGCTGATTTTCCTGCCGCGAAGCGCCGACGGGACCGCCAGCGCGCCCGCCTCCGTCCTGGCCTACAAATCACTCACCGAGGTCGCGACCGCGTTTGCCGATCAGCCGGGCGCGAAATACACCGGTTCGGTCACCGCGGGCGAGATGAAGATCAACCTCACCGACGTCGAGGTCTCGGCCAGCGGCGATCTGCAGGGTCGGATCAAGGTCGGTGGAGAGTCTGCGGAGATCATCGGGGTCAACGGCCTGACATACGCCAAGGGTTCGGCCAGCTTCTGGAAGAGCCAGCTCGAGAAGCCCAAGATGAACTACGAGGCCGTCGCGAGCGGCTGGGCCAAGCTCGATCCGGCGACCTTCCCGAATCTCGGTTGGTTGCTGGCCCCACCCAACCTCGCCTTCGCGCTGTCCAATGACGAAGAGGCGGTGGATCTGGAGTCCAAGGGGCAGCCCGTCGGACTCATCGACACCCCCGACGGCCGCTTCCTGCCTGCAGGACTGCCCGATGTGATCGTCGAAGGCGACAACACCTTCGTCTCGGGTGGCACCATGCGCGCGACCACCGGACCGAACAAGAACCTGACGACGGTCAAGGGTCCGATCACCCAGACGGGCGGCGAGCGAGTCGAGGTCGACGTCTCGGTGGAGCCCATCGGGCCCAACGAGATCGGACGGCTGTACGACCGGATCGATGCCCAGGCTCAGACCCTCGCCCACATCCCGGCGCCGTACCTGAGCCCGAACTTCGACGCCAGCGGATTCCGGCTCACGGTGTCACCGTGCTCGCCGCCGATATGCGAGTACATCGTCACCTACGTCGCCAGGACGCCCAACGCGACACAACCCGGGTCCATCACGGTGGTCGGCGACATGACGCTGACCCTCAACGATCGCCCCGTCGGTGGCACGTGCACCCGCACCGTCACGGTTCCGCTCAACGGTCAGGGCGAGACGCGCTGCCCCTTCACGGTTCCCAACGAGGACGGCACCCTCAAAGGCGATGTGGCGTACGTGTTCACCGCATACGTCGATCAGGACCCCACGGTGCTGACCCGGGCCCTGGCCGCCAACGAGCAGATCTCCACTGCGGAGGCGCAAGGCATCTGGACCCCGACCGGTTTCAAGGGCGACCTCGCCGCCAGGGACTACAACCTGCAGGTGACCGGCGCACCGTCGACCTACACCTACGTCGTGAACGACGAGGCCTTCGACGGACGCGCTCCCGACGGCACCCTGCTGATGACGTTCGGTCCCGGCTATTCAGCCAACATCGGCAGCAATGGCGCACTGGACACGGGATGGGCGGGCACCGACGCCCTCGTCGACACCGCCAGAGCACAGATCAAGGCGGCCCGGTCGACACCGGTGCGCTGGGTCTTCGCCGAACAGGATGCCGCGGATGCGACGGCAAAGACGCTCGAGGACAACGGCGTACGGGGTATCGACATCGTGGTGGTACCGCCGGCCGAGTAGGTCAGGGCGAACGGACGACCTCGCCGACCCGCGCTGCACCCAGGTGCAACTCCACGCCCGGCGTCAACGGCCGCACCTGCAGCGCCGTGCCGGAGCCCTGGAGTTGGACGTAGGCCGAATGCAGGCCGGCCTGCACGGGAACGGTCACCGGATCACCACCGGCGAGGCCGATCTGCAGTTCACCGTCGGTGTTGGCGCAGTACGGCAAGGCCACCGTCCAGAGCCAGTCGAGGAGCGGCCCGTCCAGATCGATCGTCGCCGGACCCGTGATCTCCGGATCATCGCAAGCACCCGCTCCGGCCTCGGTGGTACGTCGCGGAGTGACTTCGGCGGGAGTCAGGTGCCCGTTGTCGTCGAGGACCTGGAGTTTGTCGGTCCATCGGCCGAACTCGGGCCGATCGTCCAGTCCGGCGAACACCTTGCTCACCTGGTTATAGGGATAGGCGACCGGCAGCAAAACCAGCAGCGGTAGCGGATGGTCGAACATCGGGGTGTCCTGTGCCTCGGAGAGCGAGGTCCGCGCGTTCGCCAGGTAGTCGGCGGTGGGGTCGTCGCGCCATTCGGCCGAGAATCGCACCGTCGATACGAGCGAACTCCCGATGAACGCGAGCACCGCGGCGATTGCGACCGGCCGGAGCCACCGCGGCACCTCATCGACCTCGTGGGAACGAGATCGTTTCGGGGCCAGCAGGATGAGCGTGAAGCCGATGGCGATCACCAGCGCGCTGTCGGGCAGGTAGCGGAGGGTCTGGGCGAGTTCGAGCGCGGTGTTCTCGCTGGTGCGGCTCCACAGCAGCGGCACCTGCAGCACCGCGACGTAGCCGATCACCGCGCCGATCACCCAACCCGACCGCCGCCGCGACCACAGGGCGTAGGCGACTGCGCCGATTACCACCAGCCAACCAACCGCCATCAGCCACCACGACGGGAAGCCCATCGGTGGGCTCGGTACCCATCGTTCCCAGAACCAGGGACCGCCAACGGTTCCCGGGACCACGCCTTTGTTGATCGACCGCCACATGAGGGCGATGGTCTGGGTGATCGAGTGCTCGCCCGCGGTGGCGGAGGTGAGCGCCAGGTAGCCCACCGCCCACACTGCGGTGATCGCGATCAGACCGATCCAGAGCTCACGTGCGGCGTTCCACGCCGAATGCAGCGCGGCCCGCGCTCCGCGGTCATCGGCGAGCAGACACCACAGGAACGCTGTGGCCACAGCGACCGGCGCGATCAGCACGGACTTCTCGAAGAACGCCAGCGCCACCACGAAGACCACCAGCGAACGGATGATCACCCGACGCCGATCCACCTCGCCCCGACACAGCTGCACCACATCCGCCGCCACGATTGCCATGCCGATCTGCAGCGGCAACGTGTTGAGGCCCGCAGCCCACCAGTTGTATGCGGGCACGGTCATCGGGGTGAAGAGGTAGAAGGCGAGCGGCACCAAGACCGCAGGCCGAAAGCGACCGGCGATCAGCACGAGCAACCGGAGCACCGCCGCAGACGCGAGCAGCTGACCGATAACCAGTGTGATCGCGGGCAGCGCCCAGTTCAGCGGGGCGATTTCCGTGGTGATGCCTGCGAGGAGAAACGCTGCGGGCATGAGGTGTCCGTCGTGGTCGTGCATGAGGAAGTCCCACGAGAAGATCGACTCCTCCGACGCCCGGCCGATCAGGATGAGGTCGTCCCAATAGAAGTTCCCTCGGGCCACCAGCCAGGTACGAACGGCGAGCTGTATCACGATCAGGCCCAGCGCGACCGGGACCACCCACCGCGCGGCCTGAGTCACCGCGCCGGCCGTGGGGCCGGTCGGTGGCAGAAGGGTCGAAGCGCGCCGATGCATCGGACCACTCTTACCAGTGGCACCACCTCGCGTGGCACACTTGGGCGCGTGACTGCTGACCAGCCAATCGATGTGTCCGGGCTTAATCTGGGCTCTGACGTGGGCGATATCCCCGAAGACATCGAAGAGTTGCGCTCTGAGATCGACCGTGTCGACGCGATCATCCTCGCTGCCATCAAGCGCCGCACCGCAGTCTCCAAGAAGGTCGGTCAGACCCGCATGGCCACCGGTGGCCCCCGTTTGGTGCACAGCCGCGAGATGAAGGTCCTCGACCGTTTCAGCGAGCTGGGTCAAGAAGGTCACACCCTCGCCATGTTGCTGCTCCGGCTCGGTCGCGGCCCGCTCGGTCGCCAGTAACAAATCAGTCCGCAGTCTTGGGCATCAGCAATCCCACCGCCAGAGCCGCCGCCAGAACTGCGATGGATGCCAGCAGCAGAGCACTCTGCATCCCGCTCGCGAAGGCGACGTCGGCGTGCGCGGCGATCTGACCACCCGCATGTGAGGCGCCCGCAAACGATTCCCTGGCCTTCTCCAGCAATTCCGCGGGAACCTGCGGGAGTTCCAGATTGTTGCGGTAGCCCTGGGTCAGCACGCTGCCGAGAACAGCGATACCGAGTGCACCTCCGACCTCGCGGGACAGATCGTTCATCGCCGACGCAACGCCTTGCTGCGCCCTCGGGAGCGCTCCGGTGATGGCGCTGGTGGCCGGTGTCATCGCGGTACCCATCCCGATGCCGAGTGGGATCAGCCCGGCAAGCAGCAGCCAGTACGAGCTGGTGACGTCGAGTCGTGAGAGCACGAGCAGCCCGGCCGAGACCAGGACCAGTCCGACGACGCAGACCGGACGCGAACCGAACTTCTCGGTCAGTCGGGGCGCGAGTCGGGCCGAAGGCATCATCACCGCAGCCAAAGGGAGCATCGACACCGCCGAGATCAGCGGCGAGTCACCGCGCACCATCTGCAAGTACTGCAGGACAACGAAGATGAAGCCGAAGAACGCGAAGAATTGCATGAAGATCGAAAGACTGCCTGCGCTCAGCCCGCGGCGGGCGAAGATGCGGGGGTTGAGCATCGGGTTCGCGGTGCGCAGTTCGAACAGGATGAACAGCGCCAGGATCACGAGCCCGCCGACGATGCCGGCCAGCGTCCGCGCGCTGAGCCACCCGGCTTCGGGCGCCTCGATGATCGAGTAGACGACCACCACGAGCCCCGCGACGGACAGCGCTGCGCCGATGAGGTCGAGCTTGGGTGCGGATGCGTCGGCAGATTCCGGGACGACTCTCCAGGCAGCCACGATGGCAATGGCGGCCAATGCCACATTCAGACCGAACACCGAACGCCACGAGAAGAACTCCAGCAATGTGCCCGAAGCCAGCAATCCGAGGATCGCACTGCCGCCGGCGACGCCGGCCCAGACCCCAACCGCTTGCGGGCGCTTGTCGTCCGGAAACGTGCTGGTGATGGTCGACAGCGTGGCGGGCATGACGAGCGCGGCACCCAGTCCCATCAGCCCGCGCAACCCGATCAACTCGGACGCCGACCCCGCGGTCATCGCCACGATCGAGGCGACACCGAAGATCGCCAATCCGGCCAGCAACGTCTTGCGACGACCGTAACGGTCTCCGATCGCCCCGGCCGGCAGCAGCAGGGAGGCGAAGATCAGCGAGTACGCGTCGATGATCCACGACAACTGCGTCTGACTCGCGTGGGTCGAACGTGCGATGTCGGGGAGGGCGACGTTCAGCGACGACATCGCGGCGACCACTGCCGCCAGGGCCAGGCACACCACGATCATCACGGCTCGCGTGTTGATCGGCTTCTGGGTTGTGGGCGACATGGTCATCATGACTGATCCTTCGACGTGAACCCGGCTTGGTTCGGAGTGTCGTTCCAATGATTTAGAACGCCTTTCCAAAGCATGGCATACACTGGACGGCATGAGCAAGAGCGAACCGAAAAAGGCATCCCGCCGCACCAGCAGGCAGCGCGAGGCCGGCGCAGTCACCAGAGCCGACACCCGGCGACGCATCCTGGCGGCAGCAATCGAAGTGTTTTCCGAAAGTGGTTACGCCGCAGCCACGGTCGCGAAGATTGCCGAGCGCGCCGACGTCTCGGTGCAGAGCATCTACTCCTCGTGGGGCAACAAACGAGGTCTGTTGCGCGGGATGTTGGAGGCTCAACTGATGGGCGGGCAGCCCGGAGCGGTCAACCCGACCGACATGCCTGCGGCGATCCTCGACGCCTTCGATCCGACTACCGCGACCCCACGAGAGCTGATCGCACACGCGACCCACCAGTTCCGGCTCTTGACCGAGCGCGCCGCGGTCGGATTCGGGACCTACGCGCAGGCCGCCGCGGTCGACCCCGAGGCCGCGACCGACTGGCAGAACCTGATGGAGATAAGGCGGATGGCCATCCGAAATCTGATCGGCAACATTCCTGTCGATCAGCTCCGCTCCGAACTCACCCCGGAATCGGCAGGCGACACCGCGTGGGTGATCGCCAGCCCGCACACCCACGAACAGCTGGTCGTCCGGGCCGGATTCACGTACGACGACTTCGAGGACTGGGTCCGCACCACACTGACTGCGGCACTGCTGCCCGACATCCCCGCCTGACTCGCGGGAACATTTCATCGACCGCCGATCTCTTATCTCCGCAATGCAGCGAACAAGCTGCAGGACAGCATCATCCACCTCTGCGAGAAAGAGAACATCATGGAGACCCAGTACTTCGACACCAATGCAGACGGCATCGTCGACACCATCGTCACCGACACGAATGGCGATGGATACGTCGACGTCACCGAATGGGACACCAACGCCGACGGGATCGCCGACGAGGCCGAGGTCGACACCGACTACGACGGGTACGTCGACGAGTACGTCTCCGACGTCGACTACGACGGGGTCTACGACATCTCGATCTCCGCGTAGGGCACACCGCATCCGGGCCACCTCCCTCGAGGTGGCCCGGATTTCGTGC
The DNA here is from genome assembly GCF_002095395.1 of Williamsia sp. 1135. Classification (GTDB taxonomy): domain Bacteria; phylum Actinomycetota; class Actinomycetes; order Mycobacteriales; family Mycobacteriaceae; genus Williamsia. The sequence continues at coordinate 94,709 of NZ_MJEI01000100.1, read as the reverse complement.
ATTTCACCAGCGTGCTCATCCCCTACTCACAGCCGCTTACCAGGTTCGACGCTCACCATGGACACCACCAGGAGAAGAAACAACCCAGATGAAGAGGTACGACGATGATCGCCACTGCTGCGCTTTTCGGTCTCGACACCGATATTGCGGTGTCGGTCACCGCGTCCGAGCACCATGACCGTGCAGTCGACCACGTGAGCGCGCTGGCCGAGCGACTCGACCGCACCGTGAACCGCGCCCGGCCATCCGCCGAGGTGTTCGCACTCGACCTCGCCGAGGGGCAGCCGGTGATGGTGTCCTCGCTCCTCGACCAGCTCATCATCGAGGCGCTCTTCTTCGACGACCTCACCGATGGTGCGACGCGGGCCGTGCGGCGCTCGGACACTCCAGACTACCGCTATCTGCCGGGTGTGACCTTCTCCGCCTCGGCAGCCGGCATGACGTCGGCAGTCAGCTCTCCGATACCCGTGTGGCATCGCGTGCAGATCGGTCGCGGAACGGTGACCGTGCCGAACGAGGTCCGGCTCGAACTGCTATCCACCGCCCGGGCACTGCTGGCCGATCAGGCCAGCGCTCACCTTGCCGAGCAACTGGGCTGCGGAGTGATGGTCCGGGTCGGCAACCTCGCCGCGACCGCGGGTGCCGCGCCCACGGGTGGCTGGGATTGCGGAGCCCTCGGGATGGAGCACCCGCTCGGCGCAGGTCTGGCCGTCGCCCAGGTCGCAGCGGCGGACTACTGTAGCTTGCCGGTGGCACCCGATGACCTCCGGCCGCAGAGCTTCCTCGACTGCGTGAGTGTCGTGGCCGAATCAGCTGCCCTGGCGCAGTCGGCCGGCCTCAGATCTCACGTCGACCCGGCCGGTGCGGCCCGGTGGCTCGCCGCCCAGGGCCTCACCGCTCGTATCGACACCGCAGACTCGGGCGCGGTCCGGGTCGGCCGGGTGCCTGCGACCGGACACGCACTCGCCGCCTGAGGACACGAAACACGAAAGTCGTTCTACCGGTTATGTCGCTCGGGTGCGAGTACGACCCCAAGCCTGACTAGGCTGATGCTCAAGGTCACCAAGTGCAGATTTGGCAATCTGCAACCGATGAAGGGGTCTGTCGACATGAGCAGCGGTCCGAGCGAGTCAACCCGGGAGTTCGACCTCACCGGCTCCCACGCCTGGCAGGAACTGTCCGCACACCAACCGCACGTCTACGCGATGCACCTTCGCGAGATCTTCGCGGTCGACCCCAAGCGGGGGGCCGAACTCACGATCGACGTCGGCGACCTCCATATCGACTACTCCAAGCACCGGGTCCTGCGCGAGACCATCGAGCTGCTGCTGGGCCTGGCACGCGAGGTCGGCCTCGCCGAGAAGCGCGACGCCATGTTCTGGGGCGAGCACATCAACACCTCCGAGGATCGTGCAGTGCTGCACACCGCGCTGCGGCTGCCCCGCGACGCGACGTTGAAGGTCGACGGCCAGGACGTGGTGCACGACGTGCACGAGGTCCTCGACGCGATGGGCGCGTTCACCGACAAGCTCCGGTCCGGCGAATGGAAGGGCCACACCGGCAAGTCGATCAAGACCGTCGTGAACATCGGTATCGGCGGTTCCGACCTCGGGCCGGTGATGGTCTACCAGGCCCTGCGGCACTACGCCGACACCGACATCCGCTGTCGCTTCGTCTCCAACGTCGACCCCGCCGACCTCGTCTCCACCCTCGCCGACCTCGACGCCGAGACGACGCTGTTCGTCATCGCGTCGAAGACATTCACCACGCTGGAGACGCTGACCAACGCCTCGGCTGCACGCAGGTGGCTACTCGACAAGCTGGACGCCGGCGACGACGCCGTCGCGAAACACTTTGTCGCCGTGAGCACCAACGCCGAAAAGGTGTCGGCATTCGGCATCGACACCGCCAACATGTTCGGCTTCTGGGACTGGGTCGGCGGCCGCTACTCGGTGGATTCCGCGATCGGCCTGTCGGTGATGGCCGCCATCGGAAAAGAAGCCTTCGCCGACTTCCTCGACGGATTCAACATCGTCGACCGGCATTTCCGCACCGCGCCGCTGCATCAGAACGCACCGGTGATCCTCGGCCTGATCGGCCTCTGGTACTCGAACTTCTGGGACACCGCGTCCCGCGTGGTGCTCCCCTATTCCAATGACCTGTCCCGGTTCGCCGCGTATCTGCAGCAGCTCACCATGGAGTCGAACGGCAAATCCGTCGACACCCACGGCCATCACGTCACCACCGACACCGGTGAGATCTTCTGGGGCGAACCCGGCACCAACGGCCAGCACGCGTTTTATCAGCTGCTGCACCAGGGCACCCGAATGGTTCCCGCCGACTTCATCGGGTTCGCCGAACCCACCGATGACCTCCCCACGGCCGATGGCACCGGCAGCATGCATGACCTGTTGATGAGCAACTTCTTCGCCCAGACCAAGGTGCTGGCATTCGGCAAGACCGCCGACGAGGTCGCAGCCGAAGGTGTCGACCCACATGTGGTCGCGCACAAGGTGATGCCGGGAAACCGGCCGTCGACCTCGATCCTGACACCGAAACTGACCCCGTCGGTGGTGGGTCAGTTGATCGCGCTCTACGAGCATCAGGTGTTCGTCGAAGGCGCGGTCTGGGGCATCAACAGCTTCGACCAATGGGGCGTAGAGCTCGGCAAGAAGCAGGCGTCCGAGCTCCTCAAGGTGATCACCGAGGACGAATCGCCCGAGGCGCACGATGACTCGTCCACCGACTCGCTGGTGCGCTGGTACCGGACGCACCGGGGCCGCAGCGCGTGAGTTCTGCCGCCGGGGTCAGCCGCCTGGGTGTCGCGGACGACATCTTCTGGCGGACCCACCATGGGATGGGCATCGGCATTGCCATGCAGGGACTCTGGCGGTTCGATGCCACGTTGACCGCGGCCGATCTGGAGCTGCCCCACCGCACCCTAGCTGCCGGACCCTTGACCAGGAGAGTGGTCCGGCGGCGAATCTGGCCGGCCCGCAACCATTTTGCCGGAGGCGCTGCCCTGAATCCCGTGTACGTCGAACCCGAACCGCTGGCTCCGGGGACCATCACTGCGTGGGCTGATGCCCGCGGTGACATCGACCTGGACATCACTCACGGACCGGTGTGGGAGCTGTCGCTGGCGCGCCTGGAAACGGGCGGCTCGGTTGTGTCACTGCTGTGCTCGCACGTGGTGGCCGACGCAGAATCCTTGATCCGCGCCGCGGCGCTGGCCGTGGACGAGGCCGGCGCCGCCATGCCGGCCCCAGGACTGCCGACCCTGGGCGATGATGCACGAGATGCTCTGTCCCAGCTGCGGATCGCCGTCGGCGGTGTGGCCCGCAGTATTGCCCGGGGGGTGCGCGACCCGGCGCATCGCGCCGAACTGTTCGCCGCCGCCCGCCGGCCGGCATTACCACGGACACCGAAACCCCCTGGCTCTGCGGAGTGGCGAGAGCCGACGGCAATCTTCTCCGTCGACGCCGCCACCTGGAACGCCTCGGCCCGGCGCCACGGCGGTACCACGAATACGTTGTTCACCGCGCTCATCGGTGAGCTCGTCCTGCAGATCCGCGGATCGGGACCCGCACAACTGGCGGTGCCGGTGTCGCAGGGCGGTGAGGGCGCGAACACGATCGCCGCCGCGTCCATCGATGTCGCGTCGATCGACGAATGCCGCGATCTGCCGCTGTTGCGCGACCGAGCACGCGCCGCGTTCACGGAAGCGGGAGCCGGCCGAGGGATGGGGCCGCCGGCAGGCATGCCCGAAGAGGTGCTCGGGGTGATCGGCCATCGCGCCGCGCATGCGCTCGTTCCCGATCCTGGATCGCGAGACGGTCTGGCATCCAACATGGGCGATCTGGATGGATTGCTCACCATGCTCTCCGGACATCGGGGCCGGGCCATCGCCGCACGGTCGGTGCATCCCCATCTGAGCGCCTCGAGGAGCACACAGACCCGGTGCTCGGTCTCGGGATGGGCCGCCACGGCGGGCGGCGATGTGACCATCTGTATCGGCGTGCCGGACCCTACCGTTGCACATGGCGCAGACCTTCGCGAACTGATCAACAAGGTTCTCGGACATTGGGATCTGACCGCCGAACATTGGTGAACGAGATCACCGCGGCTGGACAGACGACAACAAATCCGTAACGTCGGGGCCATGAGTGTTACCGCAGTCGCGTTCGAATGGACTGATACCAACCGTCTTTGGCTCGTCGAGAACCCGATCAGAATTGTGATCTACGTCGCCGTCGGACTGATCGCCCGGTATGTCGCTCATCGGGTGATCAACCGGGCGACCAGGCGGCCACCCGCGGGATCGGGTGAGGACGGCAGGAAGCCGGCGTTGCTCCGTCACCTGCGTGACCGCAGCCCCAAGGCACTACGGGATCCGCAGGTCATCGAACGTCGGCAGCAACGTGCCGAGACCATCGGCTCGGTGCTCAAGTCCACGGCATCGATCCTGATCCTCGTCTGGGTCGTCCTGACCTGCCTGAGTGTGTTGCAGGTCAACATTGCCCCGTTCCTCGCATCGGCGGGCCTCGTCGGTCTGGCGATCGGTTTCGGTGCACAGAATCTGGTGAAAGACTTCGTCTCCGGTGTGTTCATGTTGCTCGAGGACCAATACGGTGTCGGCGACATCGTCGATCTCGGTGAGGCGGTCGGCGAGGTCGAGACAGTCGGCCTGCGCGTGACCACCGTGCGGGACATCGACGGCACCCTCTGGTACGTCCGCAACGGCGAGATCATCCGGGTCGGCAACATGAGTCAGGACTACGCGGTGGCCCGGATCGAGGTCCCCGTGGCGCACAACGTGGATCTCGAGCGGGCGCAAAGGGTGGCGCTCGAGGCCGCGCAGGACGCAGTGGCCGACGACGCCGTCGCCAAGGATGTGCTCGGCGCCCCTGAAATGCTGGGCGTGCAGGAAATCTCGGCCGACATGGTCACGCTGCGGATCCTCATCAAGACCCGCCCCAACGCCCAGTGGGCTCTGCAGCGTCGCATCCGTAAGCAGATCCTGGAGGCCTACGAGACGAACGGCATTCCGATGCCGTACCCAACGGGACGCGAGATGGGTCCGTCGACGCTGGTCAAGGTCGGCCAGGGGAACGAATAGTCTTCATTCCCAGCGCGATTGATCGAACAGCTCCTCGGGGATCGGGTCCCCGGGCCGGACATCGAGGGCTTGCAGTCGACCCATGATCACGGCAGCCAGCGCCACGTGGGTGACGACGTCCCGCGGTTCGGTGACCCGTTCATCCGGCGAGCCGCCGATGAACTCGAGTTCGACTGTCGGCGCGCAGGTCGCCACCTCCAGTTCGGTGTTTCCGGTGTCGACCAGCCACCTCGCGAACCCGGCCCCGTCGACCGCGTCGGTGATGTCGCGGCGGTCGATGGCCGCCATCAGTTCGGGCAGGGTCGCGAGCTCGCCGCTGTCGCCCGTGGAGGGGTCGAAACCGAAGATCTGCTGCGGATCGACACCTTCCTCGTCATCGAGGGTGAAGTACAGGATTCCGCGCCAGTCGCCGGCCCAGCAGGTGATGTCGTCGCGGCCGAAGACGTCGGCCAGCAGGTCGCTGATCTTCACCTGCAGTTCGCTGCCGTAGAGCTGGAACGCCCCGCGCCCGTACACCTCGTCCTGTTGATTTCCCATGGTGCACACCCTACGTCGCCCCGGAACGGCGTTGACCACATACGATCACCAGATGACTGTGCGAAATGGCGTGGCATCTGCCGTGGTTGCGGCGGCGCTGTTGACGACCCTGGTCGCGTGTTCGAGCGGTGGCGGCTCGGACGAACCCACCTCGACGACCCCCAGCGTGGCGGTGCCGACCTCGGCGAACGTCACCCTCCCGGCCGGACCTCTCGCGTTGACCGAACCCGGCGAGGCGCTGTTGTGGTCGGACACGGCTCTGCTGCCCTCGCACACCTTCCGGCCTGACCAGCAACTATCGGGCTTCACGGTGACCGGGATCGAACCGGCCGCTGACGGAGCCCTACCCGACTCGTTCACCCACGGCGGCAGCCCTTTCTTCATCCATCTCACCGTCACGCAGGCCGTCGACCGGCAGCGCAACACGCTGTCGATCGCAGGATTCGCGGGCAGCGCCGACGGCGTGACGCCGGCACTCACCCTCACCCCGCCCGACAATGTCGCGGGTTGCCTGGCCACCCCGCCACCGGAGACCCTCGCCAAGGGTCAGTCGTACGCCACCTGCCTTGTGACACTGGCAGATCCGGATACACAGCTGACCCGGGTCATCTACTGGGCAGACACCGGTGAGGAGCAGTTCGACTACAAGTCCGCACCGGTCGTCTGGTCAGATGGTTCACCAGCCCCGACGTCAGGCGCCCCCTCGGGTTCGGTCTCGCCGACCGGCTGACCCCCGTTCGCCCGGCCTTCATGCGCGTTCACGCACGGCCGAGCACAGAGCGAGCGCCCCGCTGAAAGCCCGCTGAGAGACTGCGCTGGTCACGAGCCGACCACGGACATGCCATCGAGCGACAGCCCCCAGCTAGGAGTCCCTCCAGGTGTTCGCCAACAGGACATACGGTTTTCACGCGATGTTCCGCCGCAGCCAGGGCGTGCGCGTGCGCTCGACCATCGTGGCGACCATCATCGTGGCCCTGGGAATGGTGGCAGGGGCGGTGATCATGCTGTACATGCTGCACCGCCACCAGGATTCGCAGATGTACAGATCGACCGGAACCCGTTCGTACGAGATCGCCCACCAGATCAACGAGGGCGGCATCAACAGCATCGATTCCGAACTCCTGCGGCCCACAACGGGTATTGACGTCATCCAGATCGTGGACGACAACGGCGTCGTGCTCTTCAGCTCGCCCGGATCCGACACCGTCGCCGTCTCCGATATCAGACCCGGTTGGTGGAACACCGAACGCGTCGATGGCGTCGAACTCCCCGGACGCTCGGGTACCTACTGCGGCCAGATCACCGGGGCCAGGTTCGACGGCATCGACTACAACGTCATCACCGCGGTGTCGACGCAACCCTATTTCTCCGGACTCTGGGGTACGGCCGCCATCCTCCCCATCGAGATCCCGCTAATCATCGTGATCGCCGGCGCAGGCATCTATTACTTCGTCGGTCGCGCGTTGAAGCCGGTCGCACGCATCACGACACAGGTCTCGGCGATCACGAGTTCCGATCTCAGTCGCCGGGTTCCGGTCCCGTCGACCGACGACGAGCTCACCACCTTGGCCGTCACGATGAACGACATGCTCGACCGCCTCGAAACGAGCCGGGTGAGCCAGCTGCAGTTCGTCGGCGACGCCTCCCACGAGTTGCGCTCGCCGCTGACCACACTCGTCGGTCTCCTCGACCTCGCGGACGACACCGACTCCCCCATCGACGTCGACACCGTGCGCACCATCTTGTTGCCCGAAGCACAGCGGATGAGCTCCATGGTCGCGGATCTGTTGCTGTTGGCACGTGCCGACGAGCGGGGCATCCCGCTCACGGTGGACGAGGTGGACCTCGACGACATCGTCGGTGCCGAGGTCAAACGCCTGCGCTCCTTGGGTGCGGCAAAGGTGGTCGCGAGGGTGTCCCCGGTCCGGGTCATCGGCGATTCGGGCAAACTGACCAGGGCGATCCGCAACCTCACCGACAATGCAGCACATCACGCGTCTTCGAGCATCACCATCGAGATGGGGTGGGACGAATCCGTCGCCACGATTCGCGTGATCGACGATGGACCCGGTGTTCCTGAAGACCTGCGCGCCAAAATATTTGACCGTTTCTACCGGCACGAGTCCGATCGGGGCCGCCACCAGTCAGGTTCGGGCCTGGGGCTGCCGATCGCCGCCGAGATAGCGAAAGCCCACGGTGGCGCGATCACGGTGTCGCAGGCCCCCGGTGGTGGGGCGTCTTTCGCCATGACGATCCGGACACCGGTCGCCGCACCACGTGACGACGCCCTGAGCTACTCGTCGACCAGACAGTAGCCCGAGCCGCGGACCGTGCGAATCGAGTTGGCTCCGAAAGGACGTCGATCCGCTTGCGCAGGTAGCGGATGTACACCTCGACGATGTTCCCGTCACCGCCGTAGTTCTCATCCCAGATCGATTGCAAGATCTCGGTTTTGGTCACCGCTCGGCCCTTGTTGCGCATCAGGAACTCCAGCAGCGAGTATTCACGCGGGGTGAGGTTGATCGGTTCGTCGTCGCGGCACACCACATGATCCGAGGGATTGAGGGTCAGCAAGCCTGCGGTCAGCACCGCAGGCCGCTCCTTGCCGCCGCGGCGCAGCAACGCACGAAGGCGGGCCTTGAGCACCACCACCGAGAACGGCTTGATCAAGTAGTCGTCGGCACCGTAGTCGAGTGCTTCGGCCTGGTCGTATTCGCCGTCCTTGGCCGACAACATGAGCACCGGCGTCCACACCTGCGCTGCCCGCAGTTCCTTGATGACCTGGAATCCGTTCATCGTCGGCAACATGATGTCGAGGAGCACGACATCGAACTCGTTCTCGGTTGCCTGCCAGAGACCGTCCGCACCGTCACGGGCAACGACGACGCTCCAGCCGTCGCTGACGAGCATCCGCTTGACTGTCTCAGCGACTCTCACGTCGTCCTCGACCACCAGAGCCCGCATGTCAGACCATGCGGCGGGTGATCGCGGCGGGCAGGTGACGCAGCGCCAGATCTACGGCGGTCCACGGCCACCGGGGCACCGGGGTCCGAGCCCGCTCGGCGTCGATCGCGGCGACGAGCGCCTTGACCCCGGTGTCGCGCTCGGCCATCAGCTTGGTCTTCACGCCGGCGTTGATATCGGTGGAGATGTAGCCGGGCAGGATCACGCTGATCTTGATGGGCGAACCGGCGAATTCTGCCTGCAGCCCCTCCCCGAGTGCGGAGAGTCCCGCCTTCGACGCGGAATACGCGGCTTGCGCCTTGGGGAGTCCGCGCACCGCGCTCATCGAGCTGATCAGCACCAGGTGCCCCGAGTTCTGCTCGCGGAAGATCTCGAGGGCAGCCTCTACCTGAGCCAGCGCGCCAACCAGATTCGTCTGAACCGTCTCGATGTTGGCGTGCGCCTTGCCGGTCCCGACGGGTGCCCCTTTGCCGAGTCCGGCATTGACGATCACCCGGTCGAGTCCGCCGAGCTCGTCACGGAGCCGGCCGAAGACAACCGGGACCGTCGGCAGGTCGGTGACGTCCAGTCGCGCCACCGCGACCTGCGCCGCCTGAGGTTCGAGCTCGGCCTTGAGCTCGTCGAGCCGGTCGGCGCGGCGGGCGCACAGGGCCAGTGCGCGCCCCTGCGCTGCATAGGCTTTGGCCATCCCCTCGCCCAGACCTGAGCTGGCTCCGGTGATGAGGATCTTGTTCCGTGTCATGGGAGGCAACTTACCCGGTGACATGGTCGAGCTCCGCTGCGCTGCGTCTCCAGGCCGTCACCGGGTTGGGGCGCACCGCAACTCCCCCGGGTAGCCGCGCGACGAAATTGCCGTCGCCCCAGCGGAACGCGAGCCCCGGCTGCGGGAAGTCCGTGCTGATCATGTGGGCACCCGACGCCATCGCGATCGCCGGCCGGGTGTGTTCGTCGGCCTTCGCCGTCGACACCGGTACGTCGGAGCGGGTGCGGACGAAATAGCCGAGCCGCACCAGATCGGCGATGTCTTCCGCGTTGGCCCCCCGCGGGTCGTTCCGCATCACGAACGCCGAATCACTATGGCCCGGAGCGGGTGCCGTGAAAGCGGCCCGGCCCTGCAAGCTGGTCCGACCACGCCGGTAGTGGTCGCGGATGTACTCGTGGTCGCCGTAGTCCAGGAAGCACAGGACGGTTCCGCGCACCTCGTCGACCAGCGGCCACCCCGTGGTCAGGATCGCTTTCTCCAGTGTCGACGCGGTCCCGCGGATCCGGTCCGGGGTGAGCAGTGCGGAATCGTCGAACACCTCCCGGATCTGCGCGTCCAGGTCGTCGAGGACCTCCGGTGTCCACAGCGGCACGCGGGCACCCCCGGTCAGCAGCGCCCACGGCCACGAGGCCTTCAGTTCGAGCTGGATGATGATCGGCACATGCGACGGATTCGCTCTCGACCAGCCCCGAATGGTCTGCAGAGCACCACCCAGTGTCGGACAGCTGGTGCCGTAGTCGGCATCGGGACCGTGCATGACCTTGAAACCGGGATCTTCCCAGAGCCTTTCCGGTCGAGGCCCGCGCCGGCGCCGGCGCCGCGCAGACGGATACCGGTACCGCCCACCGCCCGGGTCGGGGTAGAGGTCCAATTCGACGCCGCGCACGTGTTGCCGTTCCAGCTGAACCTCCAGCGGCGGATGCTCGTAGCGATACGAGTCGAGATTCGACCCCATCAGCAGTGGGAAGCGTTCGTCAGGCGGCATCAGCTGATGGCACGAGTTGTGCGTCGCCATGAACTGGATCTGATTGAGCCGCAGGCCCGTGGGCAGTTCGTCCAGATCAGTGGTGGTCACTTCAGCAGTCGCGACATCCGCCGGTCCGCCAGTATCTTGCCGCCGGTCTGGCACGTCGGGCAGTACTGGAAGGAGCGGTCGGTGAACGAGACCTCCCGCACGGTGTCGCCGCACACCGGGCACGGCATCCCTGTCCGGGCGTGCACCCGCAGACCAGATCGCTTCTCGCCTTTGAGCCGGGCGACCTTTTGGCCTTCCAGTCGGCCGATCGCACCGGTGAGGACCGAGTGGATCGTCGCGTAGAGCAGGTCGATCTGATCGTCGGACAAGTTCTTGGAGGTGGCGAACGGCGACAGCTTCGCCGTGTGCAGGATCTCGTCGCTGTACGCGTTCCCGATCCCGGCGATGATCCGCTGATCGGTGAGCACGGTCTTGATCCGCGCCCCGGTGGTCGCCAGCAGAGCGGCGAACTCGTCGCGGGTCAACGCGAGGACGTCGGGACCCAGCGTCGCGATCCGCTCGACCTCGGCAGGGTCGCGGACGATCCATACGGCCAAGCGCTTCTGGGTGCCGGCCTCGGTGACGTCGAATCCTTCCCCGGGCAGACCGCAATGCACACGAAGTGCGATCGGGCCTTTACCGCCTGGCCGGGGCGGGGTCGGCGACAAATTGTCCGACCACCGCAGCCAGCCCGCGCGGGACAGGTGGATGATCAGGTGGATCGGGCCCTCGTCGGCCCCGGATGCCGTGATGACCAGGTATTTCCCGACCCGGCCAACGCTGTCGATCACCCTTCCCGCCAGCGCGGTGTAAGGCGGATCGGCGGTTTTGAGGACCGCGAGGGATGCGACATCGACGCGTCTGATGGGTAGTCCGGCGGCACGGCCGTCGACGTAGTCGGCGATGGCCTGCACCTCAGGTAACTCAGGCATGGGTCCAGTGTGCTCTAGTAAACGGATGCGCTCCAGTGGTTCGGCGACCGACGCCGAGTTGGCCAGAATGCTGGCCGAAGGCGCGGGGAAGATCCTCGTCGACATCCGGTATCAGCAGTTGCTGCGCGGATATCTGCTCGGCGACGTCGGTGATGCGATGGCGCAGACGTGGATCGCGGCGGTCCTCGCCGAGCATCGACCCGGCGATGCCGTGCTGTCGGAAGAGGCCAAGGACACCGGCCGCAGGCTCTCCGCCGACCGCGTGTGGATCATCGACCCCCTCGACGGCACCCGCGAGTTCTCCGCGGGCCGAAACGACTGGGCCGTGCACATCGCGCTCACCGAAGGTGGGCAGCCGACCGACTGTGCGGTCTCCTTGCCGGCCATCAACCAGGTGTTCAGTACCGATTCCGTGCCCAAGGTGGACGGCGAACTCAGCGGGCGGATGGTCGCGAGCCGCGGCTGGACGTCGTTCGAGGCCGGTCATGTCTCGCACCGCCTGGGCCTGAAGGTGATGCCGATCGGGTCGGCCGGAGCGAAGGCCATGGCCGTCGTTCGCGGAGACGCCGATGCGTATGTCCACGCAGGCGGGCAGTACGAATGGGACAACTGCGCACCGGTCGGAGTCGCGCAGGCTGCCGGGCTGCATTGCAGTCGCATCGACGGGTCGGAGCTCGAATACAACCGTCCCAACCCGTTCATGCCCGACTTCGTGATCTGCCGCCAAGAACTCCGCGACCCGATCCTCGGCGCCCTGGAAGAGATCCTCTAGCTCCCCGCCCTCCGATAATGGGTCGTTCTGGCGAACAAAAGCCCTGTTCGGCTCCGCCAAAACAACCCATTATCGAGGGGCCGGGTCAGCGGCGGAGCAGGTAGATGTCCATGATCCAGCCATGCCGCTCGCGTGCGGCGGCACGGGTCTCGCGGATCGTCTCACCGACCTCACCGACCGTTCCTGCGATGAGGATCTGGTCGGGCGTCCCGAGATAGGCACCCCACCAGATCTGATCCGTCGGCGCAGCGGTCTGCAGGAACGTGCAGTCGGCGTCGAGCATCACGACCTGGTTCGCCGCCGCCCCCTCGGGTGTCTCGTCGAGCCGTCGACCGGTGGTGATGTGGATGGGCTCCCCGATGCGGTTGAGCAGGATCTTGTGAGCGGCGGTCAGCGAGGCGACACTCGTGATGCCCGGGATCACGTTGTGTTCCAACTCGATTCGACCACGATCGATGATGGTGTCGACGATGCGCAGGGTGCTGTCGTAGAGCGCCGGGTCGCCCCAGACCAGGATCCCTGCGACCCCGTCGTCCGCCAGTTCGGTCGCCAACGCCGCCTCGATCAGATCGGCGCGAGCGTCGTGCCAGCGTCGCACCTCGGCGCGGTAGTCGTCGGGGTTGCGGTCACGAGGCGGATCGGGCACCTCGACGAACCGGTAGTTCCCATCGATGTATCGCTCGCAGATCTCCTGTCGCAGTCCGACCAGCGAGTGCTTTACGGCGAGGCCACGTTCTGGTGCCTTGTCGAGGACGAAGAACACGTCCACCGAGTTCATCGCGTCGATGGCCTCGATGGTCACCTGCCGCGGATCGCCCGGACCGATCCCGATGACGAGTAGTTTCCGCATCGCCTCAGGGACGCGCTTTCGGCAGACCGTGGAACCGGCCGATGATGTCGAGGATGGTTCGACGCGGCAGCAACCGGCGCAAGGCGAACACCACCGGGGCCTTGTTTCCCTTCGCGTACAGCGGTTTCGGATCCTTCGACAGCGCGGCTTCGACGATCACCGCAGCCATGGGCGCCACCGCCAGTCCGGCCTTCTCGTTGCGCGTGGTGGCCGCGGCAACGGTGTCGTAGTCGGCGCGATAGGGCGAATCATCGGCGATGTAGTAACCACGCCTGTCGCCGATGCCGGTCGCGATCGTGCCCGGCTCGACGGTGCAGATGGCGATCCCGAACGGGGCCAGTTCACGGCGGCTCGCGTCGGCAAAGGATTTCATGGCCGACTTCGTCGCCGAATAGGTCGACCGGAAGGCCAGCGGGAAGCTCGACAACATGGACCCGACCATGACGATGGTCCCGCTCCCGCGCTCCCGCATCCCCGGTAGCACCGCCTTTGTCAGCGCGATCGGCCCGAACACGTTGGTGGCGAACAACTTCTCGATGACCTCCATCGGGGTGTCCTCGAGCGGTCCCATCTGACTCTCACCAGCGTTGTTGATGAGGATGTCGATCGCGCCCGCCTGCTCTGCGCACCGCGCGATGCTGGCGGGGTCGTTCTGGTCGAGTTCGAGGTAGATGACACCGGCGATCGGCTTCGCAATCGCGTCGGGCTTGCGACTCGTACCGAGAACGGTCAGGCCCTTGGCCACCAATTGACGGGCGACCTCGGCGCCGATTCCGCTGGATGCACCGGTGATCAAGACGGTTTTGCTCATCACCCAACCCTAGTGGCGACCGACGGTGTGTGAAAAATGCCACCCTGCCTGAGAAAAATCAGTGGCGAAGCTGGGAATTACCTGAGCAGACTTGGTTGTTGTTGTGAAACGAGTTGTGCGGAAAGTGGGTGTTGTAAGTGGTTGTCGGAGTCACGTTGGCCCTGATCGCGGCGTTGGGTTATGGCCTGTCGTCGGTGATGCAGGCGCTCGGTGCGCGCAAGGCGGCCCGCGAGAACTCCGCCGACCACCGCATGTCGACGGCGACGGGCGCGCCCTCACTGCGGTCCACGGCCGCGACCGCGATGACCGGTGTGTTCATCGTCGGCGCGATCTTCGACGTCCTCGGGTTCATCGCAGGAGCGGGTGCCGCCAGGATGCTGCCGCTGTTCCTGTCGCAGACGATCGTTGCCGGCAACCTCGTCATCACCGCTGTTCTGGGTATCCGCTTGCTCGGCATCAGGCTGCACACCCGGGACTGGGTTGCCATCGGTACTGTGCTGGCCGCGCTGTTGATCCTGGGAGCCGCTTCGCAGCCACACACCGCAGGCGCGACCCCACGCTCGCTGCACTGGGCCCTGCTGTTCGCGACTCTTGTGCTCGTCGGGCTGTCGATCTACGGGGTCCGGCGGATGGGACCGGCTGGGTCGGTCACCGCCGGCGCCGCCGCGGGATTGCTCTTCGGCGCGGTCGCGATCGGTGTCCGGGTCCTCGACGGTATCGATCCGTTCTCATTGCCGACGATGCTGGCCGATCCCGCCGCGTGGGTGATCGCGATCGCCGGCGCGTCCGGTTTCTACCTGCACACCGTCGCGCTACAACTGGGCGCCGTCAACGGTTCGACCGCGGCCCTGGTCGTCGGTGAGACCGCCGCCCCGGGAATCGTCGGGGTGATGTGGCTCGGAGACTCGACCGTGCCCGGCCTCGAGTGGCTGGCTCTGGCGGGCTTCACGTTCGCGGTCCTCGGCGCTGTCGCCGTGGCGCTGTTCGGGTCTGCCGAAGCCGAACGATCCGCCGACGAGAACCTGGCGATCAAGACCGGCCTCGACGACAAGTCGTTCACCGTACCGGCTGACTGCAGCTCGTTGGAGCATCGACCAGAGAGCAGAACTGCGCCGGCCTGGTGGGTCGATAATCTGAGCGAACGCCTCCATTGGCGATGACGTCCCGGTAGGCCGCGACTGCTGCAGTGGGTCGGCGAAGTAGGGCTCGGTCCGTGGTCACGTCCACTTGATAGAGCCCGAAACGTGTTGTGTAGCTGCCCCACTCGTAGTTGTCGGTGATCGACCAGTAGTTGTAACCGACGACGTTCATGCCGTCGGCTTTGGCGCGAGCCAGCCAGTAGGCGGCGTCGCGGAGCTGATCGGCACGCCGGTATCCGTCTGGCCGGGGCGCCCCGTTCTCGGTCGGCATCCCGTTCTCCACGATGTAGAGCGGTTTGCCAGGGAACTTCCGGTCGTAGTAGCGCAGTGCGTAATACAGGCCGTCCGCCGAGGTCGAGGCCTTCCAGTACTTTTCGGTCGCCGCGTTGTAGGTGTTCAGGTCGGTCGCCGCGACCGAATAGTAGTAATCGATGCCGACAAAATCCTGCTTGTCCTTGATCCGATCGAGGAACATCGAATCCAGCACCGGCTGCACCGTGGGCAGATACGCAGAGTTCGACGTTACCCAGGCCTTGGGCTGGCGGGCGTGGATGTAGTCGTAGATGGTGCGATGTGCCTGAACAAGCTGGTCGAGCATCAGCGGAACATTGTGCGGCGCAATGCCACCGAAACTCAGTTCTTTGAGAAAGGTGTAGACGAGCGGCTCGTTGACCGTGATCCAGATGGGGTCGAAACGCGCGTAGCGATCCACCACCTTCTTCGCATTGGTCAACCAGTCGCGCACCATGTTCGGGTTGTTCCAGCTACCACGGTCGACCGCCCAGCCCGGATACACCCAGTGATCGAGCGTGATCATCGGCCGCATCCCCGACAGCAGGATGTAGTGCATCACGCGGTCGTAGTACTCGAGTTCACGCTGATCCCACACACCCGGCTTCGGCTGAATGCGCGCCCACTCCACACTGATCCGGTAGACCTTGACGCCCATCAGCTTTGCGTTGGTGATGTCCTCGACGTATCGATGCCGGAAGTCGACCGACGTACCCACGGGGTCGTGCACCCGGTCAGAGTCCGAGTACCGCAACCAGTTGCTGTCAGGCGAGGAGCCCTCGGACTGAAAACCCGCCGAACCCACGCCCCACAGAAAATTCCGCCCGAGGTTGGGCGGCTGCGCGAGCGCAGGAGCTGCCGGTATCGCGAGCGCGACGATCACCGGCAACGCGACGGTCACCAGTCGCCGGATCAGTGTCGTTCTGTTCATGAATCCCTCCCCCGAGATCTGCCTCACATCGCGAACGCCAGGTTCCCGAGCACATCGTTGCCGAGTGCGCGGTCGCCGGAGACGACGGCGACCGCCGGATCGGCCGTCGCACGTCCTGCGGTGAGACGAGCGAAGTCAGCATAGTTGATCGTCACGGTCACGCTGGGCTCGTCGTCGAAATCGGACACAACTGCCGCGCGGCCGTCTACTGCGACGTTCACGGTCTTCTCCACGAGGCCGGTGACGACGATCCGGACGCGGCTGCCCTCCGGCGCGCCTGCTCTTTTGCCGACGAGAAACGGAAGTGCGCAAAACATCTCGTCGAAGGCGAGTGCCGCGCTCGCCGCATCGGTGGGCGGGGCCAATCCCAGGGTGTCCCGCAGGTCCAGCTCGTGGACCCAGCTGTCGAACACCCGGATCCGCATGAAGCGTCCGTAGGTGTCGGGCCCGGCCGGCGTGAACGAATCGGCGTCGAAGTCGTCCTGGCTCATGGCCTGCAGTGCTTCAACCCGTCTCGACGTTGCATCGGTGAAGGCGGCGAGCACGGCCTCCCGACCACGAGCCCGATAGTGCTCGAGCCAGCGCTCGTTCATCGCACCGATCTCGTTGTGGACGTGCGCGAACGACTCGACCTCCGTGTCGGTGCTGGGCACCGGATCCCCCAGCAGCAGCAACTCCGTCGTCATGACGTGGGCGACCACATCCCCGACCGACCACCCCGGCAGAATCGACGGGCTGTCCCACTGCTCGGCGGTGAGTTCGGCCGCGATCGCCTCGATGGACCCCCAGACCGAGGTCAGCGCGGCAACCGCCGGTTCCTTCGGGATGACTGTTCGGCTCATGGTTGCAGAGCATAAGGGGCCCTCACCTGCGGCCGCGGCCGAACCGCGGGTACCGGCACGTGCGTGGACCCAGGGTCGGCGCCTACAGTTTGTGGGGTGACCACAGACAAGAACCTTCACGCCCAGATCACCGATCTGATCGCGCATGAAAAAGAACTCCGCACCCAGCTGACCGACGGCAAGATCACGCCGGACGAAGAGCACACCCAGCTCCGCGAGGTCGAGGTACAGCTCGACCAGTGCTGGGACCTGCTCCGGCAGCGTGACGCGCTACGGCGTTCCGGCGGCAATCCCGACGACGCCGCGGTGCGGTCGGAGAACGTGGTCGAGGGCTACCTCAACTGACTTGGTAAGTTCTCTCCCGTGCGCCCCCGTAGCTCAGGGGATAGAGCAACCGCCTCCTAAGCGGTAGGTCGCAGGTTCGAATCCTGCCGAGGGCACTCTCAGGGATCGACCACCATCTTCGTCCCCGAGGACGACCACCAAGGGCATATCGCCCTCGGCGGTTGTTCCCGGGGACGTTTCTGGTGAATCACTCGGGCAATGCACGCTCGAGGATGTCGTCGTCTTCGTAGGCTCCGCCGATCAGGAATCTCTTGCGTCCGACTTTTCCGAAACCGTTCTTCTCGTAGAATCGCTGAGCCTTGGTGTTCAGTTCGTTGACCCCGAGCCAGACCCCGGCGCCACCTCGCTCGTGAGCCAGTTTCAACGTCTGCGCCATCAGCCGGTGGGCCACTCCGCCTCCATGTGCGCCGGGCAGCACGTAGCACTTGCTGAGTTCGACGGTGGGTCGCAGCGTGATCGCTCCCGCGGCGTCGGCGTCGGCGGGTTCGCCGAAGACGATCATCGTGTATCCGGCGAGATGGTCACCTTCGTCCGCGACGACGATGGCCCGATCCGGATCAGCGAGATACTCGTCGAAACGCTCGCGCGAGAGTTCCGTAGCGATGAAATCGGCCTTCGCGGCGTCGGTCGTCTGAGGTGGGCACGCGAGCGGAAAGGTGGCTGCTGCAACCACTGCGAGCGCACGTGCGTCCTCAGCGGTCGCCTGACGGATCAACATTCCGCTCACGCTACAAGTTCGTCGTCCCGGCGCAGCACACGGAACTGATCCGCGACATTTGCGACGCACGCATGGCAAGCTTCCTAGAGTTGCCGCAACTTGCAGTAACAGGGCCCGAGGGAATCACCATGTTCAGCAGCACGATCAAGCGCCGGTCGTTTCTCGCCGGGGTCGCCGGCGTCTCTGTCGCAGCCGTCGCCTGCGGTACCGACTCCGACAACGCCGGGCCGTCCGCGAGTGCCACGGAGTCGAGCGCTCCGCTGCCCGACAGCATCAGCGCAGTCCTCAACAAGCCCCGCTACACCGAATCCGGTGCGACGTGGAGTCTGCTGGTCAGCGACATCGAAACCGGCGAGGTGTTCTACGCCCTCAACCCTGACGACATCGCCCTCACCGGGTCGACGCGCAAGCTCTTCTCGGTCGGGATGGCACTGAACACCCTCGGAGTGGACCATCGGATCACCACCCCGGTACACCGGACCGGGGCCGTTGATCAGGGCACGCTGAACGGAGATCTGATCCTCTTCGGCGGCGGCGACCTCACCTTCGGGGGCCGGCGCATCGACGCGGACACCGTGCAATTCACCGACTTCGATCACAACGACGCCAACAACCTGGGCACCGCGATCCCGACACCGCAGGATCCGCTGTTCGCGATCAACGATCTCGCCGCTCAGGTCAGAGCAGCCGGGATCACCACCATCACCGGCGACGTGATCGTCGACGACAGGCTGTTCAGGGCATACCGCGTCCCCAACGGCAACTTGTTGATCACGCCGATCCTGCTGAACGAGAACATGGTCGACGTCAGCGCCGAGCCGACACAGCCCGGCCAGCCCGCGACCGTCGACTACCGGCCGAAATCGTCGGCGCTGACCGTGGCGGGTTCGGTCGCCACGGTCCCCGCAGGCACGGCCAGCGCAGTGACGTTGTCCGACAACGGTCGTATCGAATGCGTCGGCGCCGCCGGCTGCACCGGCACAGTCGGCGGCGACATCGCCGTGGACTATCAGGCGCCCCTCACCGGCAGCGAGATCTTCGTCGGCACGTTCCGGATCGAGGACCCGGCGGCGTACGCACGCACCGCGTTCGTCGAAGCCTTGCGCCGCAACGGCATCACCATGACCGCTCCCACGATCGGACCCAAGCCGGCCGCGCGACTGCCTGCTACCGACACCTACACCGACGAGAATCTCGTCGCGTCCTTCGTCGCCCCGCCGTACCTCCAGCAGGCACAGCTCATCCTCAAGGTCAGCCTCAACCTGGGCGCGAACCTGGCGCTGAGCCTGTTCGGTCTCACCAAGGGCGCGCGGACCATCGACACGGCCCTGGCCGCCGAGCGCACGACGCTCATCAACGATTTCGGCGTCAACGGCGATCAGTTCGATTTCCCGACGAACGGCAGTGGAAGTCCCGACAGCAAAGCCTCGCCCCGAGCATTGGTACAACTGCTGACCGCGATGAGCAAGACCGACGTGGCCGAGGATTATCTGAACTGCCTACCGATCATGGGCGTCAATGGATCGCTCGCCTCCACAGGGACAACGCTGCCCGGTAAAGGCCACGTCTTCGCCAAGACCGGGACCACCGTCGAACCCACCGAGGACGGCGAGGCCGTGAACCTCGTCGCACAGAACCTGGCCGGTTACATCGAGACCAAAAGTGGCCGAACAGTGGCATATGCGCTGATGGTCAACAACGCCGGACGACTGAACGACTTCGGGCCAGAGATCTCCTCGGTCTTCGAGGACGAGGGTGTCATCTCGAGCATCATCTACGAGACACTCTGAACACACCACCCTGACGCAGGGTGACAATGGCCCTTGCCATACTTGGACCCGGACATCGGCGTTCGAGAGGGGTTTCGACATCAAAAGGTTTCTGGCACCGGCGTTGATCTTCATCGGGATAGCGGCGATCACCGCGGCGATCGCGGTTCCACTGTGGTTGGTTCCCAAGCTCAAAGTCGTGCCGCTCGACCTCGACATCACCACTGTCGCGCAATCGCAGCCCGCGGGTCTGACCGACAGCAACGACGTTCCCGCCCGGGTCTTCAACCGCTGCTCGGTCAGTGGGCCACGAGCCGAGGTGTTCGACGCGCATCTCACCCAGCAACGCCGCACCGTGGTCATCGACCCGTCCGACTCCGGCCAGGTGACCGTGCAGTCAGGGCAGACGGTCCAGATCGACCGCATCCAGGACGGCGACGAGACGATCGAGCCGACCGTCGCACCCGTCGACGGCAAGCGGACCTGCGAAGACGGTGTGCTCACCGGAAGCGTCGACGTGGTGTCCCTCGACCGCGAGACCAGCAAGCCCAACGGCGAGATCAACCGCCTGCACACCATCGAGGCCCCGGAGGGCACCCGCACGATCGACGCCGAGGACAACTTCGTCGAGGCGCCCCGGGAAGGATTCCAGTACAAGTTCGGATTCGACGTCGACAAGTCCGACCAGCTCTACTACGACATCAACTCCCGGCAGGACGTGCCCGCGAAGTTCGTCGGTGAGACCGAGATCAACGGTCTGACGGCCTACGAGTTCGTCAGCGAGGTCCCCGAAATCGACCAGATCCTGCTGGAGACACCCAGCGGTCAACCGGGTCTGGGCACCTCACTCGAGATGCCCGCGAGCTGGTGGGGCATCACCGGGATACCCGCGGACGAGAAGGTCGTGATGGACCGGTTCGCGAAGGCGACGCGGCATGTGTGGGTGGAACCGAACACCGGGACCGTCCTCAACGGCCGCGAGATCCAGCAGCAGTACTTCAAGTCCCCCGGCTGGGAGGATCCCGATCTGGCCGCACCCATCCGCGATTTCCGGATGGATGCCTTCAGCGCGACGATGGCCTGGACCGACGCGACGATCAGGCGGCAGTCCGACAAGGCGAGCGGCTACGTCGACCAACTGCGCTGGGGCGGAACGATCATCCCGATCATCATCGGCGTTGTGGGTGGCGTCGCCCTGCTGGCGGGAATCGGACTTCTGGTGCGGCGACGACCGGAGGAACCCGGCAACAGAGTTGAATGAGCGCGTGCGCACCGTCGGTCTCATCGGCTTCAAACTGATCCTGGGCCTGCTCACCCTCACTGCGCTCGTCACCGAGGTCGTGGTGCTGATCGATCGCGGCACGTTCGAAGCCGCCAATTTCTTCAGCTACTTCACCGTGGAGAGCAACCTGCTGGCCTCGGTGGTGCTGCTGCTCAGTGCGGGGTTGCTGGCGAGTGGACGATCGCTCGACCGGATCGCGATGCTGCGGGGTGCGAGCACCCTGTACATGTTGGTGACCGGCATCGGCTTCACCGTCCTGCTGTCCGGGCTCGAAGCCACCCAGTTCACAGCGGTCGCATGGGACAACACGGTGTTGCACTACCTGGTTCCCATCGCCCTCGCGATCGACTGGCTGATCGATCCGCCCGCAGTGGCGATCGGTTCGCGAAAAGCCATGATCTGGTTGACCTTTCCCCTGGTGTACGTGGTGTACACCTCGATCCGCGGCCCGCT
Organism: Williamsia sp. 1135; assembly: GCF_002095395.1. Taxonomy (GTDB): domain Bacteria; phylum Actinomycetota; class Actinomycetes; order Mycobacteriales; family Mycobacteriaceae; genus Williamsia. Next base: position 73,176 of record NZ_MJEI01000100.1, on the reverse strand, counting down.
CGTCGACTGGTACCCCTACCCGTTCCTCGATCCGAACGAAAACGGTGTCGCGGCAGTGATCGTGGTCAGCCTCGGCATCGCCGTCCTCGCGGCCCTGATCTCGCTGGCGCTCGCCTGGTACAGCCGATTCCGGATGACTACACCCGCAGCGCCAACGCCATCACCAGCCGGGTCGACTGGTCTCCCAGATCCAGCCCGGTGAGCTCGCGCGCACGACGCAGCCGGTAGCGCAACGTATTCGGGTGCACATGGAGGTCGCCGGCGGCAGCCCGCACGTCTCCGAACGCGTCGAGGTACGCCCGCACCGACGGCACCAGCGCCGAGTCGTGGGCCAGATCGTACTCACGAAGCTGGGCGACCCGCGGATCGACCAGGTCGGGGTTGTCGGCGAGCAGGCCCACGATCTCCCCGAGCAACACCGGCGTTCGCGACTGTTCGACGGTACTGACGACGTCGATGTGGGCGCCCTCCCGCAGCGCGGCGTCGAGGACCCGATCCACGTCGCCGCGCAGGCCCGCGACCGCGCCAAGACCCGCGGGCGAATCGGCGACGACGCCCCGGACCCGTAGACCGAACTGGCGCTGCGCGGCGGCCACTGTCACCCGCGCCCACCGCATCGTCGCTCCGGCGTCGGTCCGGGGAAACAACACGTAGACACGATCGCCCGCGGCTGTTGTCACCGAGTCGGGACGGAAAGCGCTGGCGTGCAATGTCAGCGCCGGAAGGTATGACCCGGTCAGCACGGTGCCGGCATCAGCGACGTCTTGCCCTCCGAAGCCGACGACCGCGACCGGGCCGTCCCCCGGCAAGGCAAGTGCGGATGCGAGGTAGGGAACATCGACAACCTCACCGCGGAGCCCCAGCAGACGCTGCACCTGTTCACCGTGCACCGACGGGACCGCCGCGGAACGCGCGATGATCCGAGCGGCCACGGCGGCAGCGCCGGTGATCACCGGGCCGGCGTCGTCGGATACCTCAGCAGCACCCTGCTGTAGCCACAGCGTGCCCAGATACGTTGCAGCGCCGGGCTCGCGGATCCCGATGGCGATCCTTGGCCGCAAGCCCAGATCGGCGCGTGCTGCCACCGAGACCACCTCGGTCCGGGATCGCAGGGCGCTGAACACGCCCCACTGCCGAAGCCAGTCGAGCATCTCCGGTGGACCTTCGCGTCCGAGGATCGACAACCGGCGCAGTGTGTCCGCCTGCTCGTCAGAACTGCTGTACGCCAGCACATGCGAGTCGGCGTCCTCGATGCTCACCAGACCTCCGGTACGGTCGGCGACCGCTTGCGCAAGCGCGAACAGGTCTCCTGCCGTACCACTCGCCATCGATTCCGGTGATCCCGTGCGCGACTGGTCCAGGACCCGCCCGATCAGGTTGTAGATCCGCTCCCACCGCGCGTGGGGATCCACGGCCACCACCGCGATGCCTCCGGCCGCCGCCCGGCGCACCAGTTCGACGTCGGGCAGCTTCACCAGGATGGCCGCCGGTGTCCGGGCCCCGAGCGTCGCGAGCCAGGCGATGGCCTGATCTGAATCGACCCCGACGAGCAACGCCAGCTCTGCGGCTCGGGCTGCCCGTCCGACACCGAGCAACAGGTCGTCGGCGTCGAGTAGCGCAACGGTCGACACCGGCTGATCCAGCCCGTCCGGTGCTTCGACCAGCGTCACCAGGGTGCCATTGAGCGCCAGGAGAAGCCGACCGAGAGTCAGCGAACCACCGGTCGGGGTGGCACCGTTCGGTTGCGACATGCGAGGTCATCCTTTGTCGGATCGACACAAGGATAGCGCAACTCTTTGTCGGATCGGCCATCGTTTCGCGGTCCGCGCCGGGTTGGAATGGACACATGGACGCCATCACCACTCCCCCGACCGCCCGGAATGAGCCGGTCCACACCTACGCGCCCGGATCCGCCGAACGGGCCCGCATCACCGCTGAACTCGACAAGCTCAGCGCCGCCGATCCGATCGACCTGCCGCACGTCATCGGCGGTGTCCACGCCGCCGGCAGCGGTGAGCGCGTGGCCGTCGTCCAACCGCATGCCCACGCAGATGTGCTGGGGACGTTCACCAACGGCACTCACGACGACGCTCGCGCGGCCGTCGCCGCCGCCCGCGGCGCCAGCGCGGACTGGGCCGCAACCTCGTTCGATGATCGTGCCGCGGTGCTGCTGCGTGCCGCGGACCTGCTGTCGGGGCCGTGGCGCGAATCCATTGCAGCAGCCACCATGCTCGGGCAGTCGAAGACGGTGCAGCAGGCCGAGATCGACGCTCCATGCGAACTCGTCGACTTCTGGCGCTTCAATGTCGGATTTGCCCGCGAGATCCTCGCCGAGCAGCCCATCTCCGGTCCAGGAGTGTGGAATCGGCTCGACCACCGGCCTCTCGAAGGTTTCGTCTACGCGATCACGCCGTTCAACTTCACCGCCATCGCCGCGAACCTGCCGACCGCTCCCATGTTGATGGGGAACACCGTCGTCTGGAAACCGTCACCCACCCAGACCTACGCCGCCTACCTCACCATGAAACTCCTCGAAGCCGCCGGGATGCCACCTGGGGTGATCAATCTCGTTGCCGGCGATGGGATCGCGGTGTCGGATGTGGCGCTGGCCGATCCGAACCTCGCCGGTATCCACTTCACCGGCTCGACCGCGACGTTTCAGCACCTGTGGCGGGAGGTCGGCTCGAACATCGACCGGTACCGCACATATCCGCGACTCGTCGGAGAGACCGGCGGAAAAGACTTTGTGCTGGCCCACACGTCGGCGAATCCTGACGTCCTGCGCACTGCGCTCATCCGCGGGGCATTCGAGTATCAGGGTCAGAAGTGTTCGGCCGCCTCACGCGCCTACATCCCGAGGTCGGTTTGGGACAAGATGGGCGACGACTTCCTGCAGGAGACCAACGCACTTGCCTATGGCGACGTGCGCGACCTGAGCAACTTCGGTGGGGCGGTGATCGACCAGCGGGCCTTCGACAAATCGGCGGCGGCGATCGAGCGCGCGAAATCGGTCCCGACTCTCACGGTCGTGGCCGGTGGGGGCCACGACGATTCGACCGGCTACTTTGTCCAGCCCACCGTCCTGCTGAGCGACGATCCCCACGACGAGTCCTTCCGCACCGAGTACTTCGGTCCCATCTTGGCGGTACACGTCTACCCCGACAACGACTTCGAATCGATGGTGCACGAGGTGGATTCGAGCGCCCGTTACGCACTGACCGGTGCCGTGATCGCCGACGACCGGGCCGCAGTGACCACGGCTATGTCGGGGCTGCGTAACGCCGCAGGAAACTTCTACGTCAACGACAAGCCTTCCGGAGCGGTCGTCGGCCAGCAGCCTTTCGGCGGCGCGAGGGCGTCGGGCACCAACGACAAGGCGGGGTCGAGGCAGAACCTCATGCGATGGACCTCCACCCGGACCATCAAGGAGACTTTCGACCCACCGACGTCGTCGCCCTACCCGCACATGGCAGGTGAATGAGCATGGCCACACCCACTGCCACCGTGGCACGAGGCGTCATCATGGCCGCCGCCCGCAGCGACCGGATCAAACGGACGGCCGAGAAGATCGCCGTCACCCGAAACGTGGTGCACCGCTTCGTACCCGGTGAGTCGTTCGACGACGTCCTCGATGCAGGAGCGGGCCTGCTCGCATCCGGCCGGTTGATCAGCATCGATTACCTGGGCGAGGACACCACCGACGAATCGGCGGCCGATGCGACGGTGCAGGCGTATCTGAAACTCATCGGGATGCTCGGCGACCAGGAGGTGGCGGCGCAAGGTCACCCGCTGGAGGTCTCGCTGAAGTTGTCGGCACTGGGTCGGGCGCTACCGCGGCACGGCGAGAAGATCGCATTGGAAAACGCTCACCGGATCACCAGTGCGGCAGCGCAAGCCGGTGTCTGGGTCACCGTCGACGCCGAGGACCACACCACCACGGACGCCACCTTGCGGATCGTTCGCGAGCTACGCGCCGACTTCCCGGACCTCGGAACCGTGCTGCAGTCCTATCTACATCGCACCGCCGATGATTGTGCCGAGTTCTCGGGCCCGGGGTCACGAATCAGGTTGTGCAAGGGGGCATACGCCGAACCGGTGGACGTTGCATTTCAGAGCAAGGCCGATGTCGACGAGTCCTACCTGAGATGCCTGCGGATTCTGATGGACGGCAACGGGTATCCGATGGTTGCCAGTCATGACCCAGCGATGATCGAGGCGGCCGAGGCGATGTCCGAAGCCGCCGGCCGCGGGGCAGGCGAGTGGGAACATCAGATGCTCTACGGGATCCGTGATAGCGAGCAGGTCCGACTCGCGCAGGCCGGCCGTCAGGTCCGCGTCTACGTTCCATTCGGTTCCCAGTGGTACGGCTACTTCATGCGCCGCCTCGCCGAGCGTCCGGCCAACCTCACGTTCTTCCTGCGCGCGTTGGTCTCCCGGGGTTAGCCCCCTCCCGAATTCGCGCCACTTGCGTGCGTACGAGCCGGTTGCAACTGGCGCGTACGCGCGCAGGTGGCGCGAATTTCCGGCGAGACCTAGTACCCGATGAAACGATCGGTATGCACCCGCCACGGCTGCCACCTGAGTTCGGGTTCGGCGCGGATCAGCATCGGCTTGAGAGCTGCCAGCATCGCCGGTGGTCCGGACAGATAGTAGTGCGCGCCGGGGCGGGCGATGGAGTCGATCTCCTCCACGCTCACCAGCCCTCCGACGACGGTGATCACCTGGGCTCCAAGGCTCTTCGCGGCGTCGAGGATGTCCGCGTACACCAATCGATCGTCGGTGTTGGCGGCGTAGATCATCGAGACGTGGGACAGGTCGCCGCCGGTCTTCGCAGTCAACTCGGCAAGCATGGATCGGAACGGGGTCACGCCGATGCCACCAGCGATGAAGACGGTGGGGGTCGACGTCTTGCGGGGAAGCCTGAAGTCGCCTCCCACCTCGTCGACGTACAACGTGGTGGTGGTGCCGTCGATGAGCCTCTTCTTGAAGGCCGACGGCTCACCGACTGCGGTGAACCCGAAGCGGGTATGTGTTTCCGACGGCGCCCCGGCCAGCGAGAGCACCCGCCGGGTGCCCTGCTTGTCCGGCGTCGGGCTCCAGGTGGCCGCCGAGATCTGCGCCCACTGTCCGGGTGTAAAGCGCAGCGGTGGCGTGGCCAGGACCTCGTACGTGTCCACCCCGATCGGCCGCACCGAATCCACGGTGAGCACGGTACGACGCCACCGCATGCCGACGACGAACGTGAACAGACTGCCCGCGAGCAACGCGATCTCAGGGACGAACGCCAGCGTGAAGTCGGACGTGATCTCGAACGTCTGACCCCAGAACATCAGGATGCCGACGAGCGCCGCGTAGATCACCTTCGGGACCCGGGTCGCCGGAGAGGTGAGTGGTTCGGTCAACATGATCGCCGCCACGAACAGCAGCGGTGTGGACGTGAAGCCCAGATCGAGTGCATCGCCGATCGGGGTGTCGGCATCGAGTGCCACAACGATGATCGTCAGGACCGACACCGCGACGAACCCGCCGACCAGCCACCATTCGCGCAGCTTCCACACCACCGCGGCACCGATCACGATCATGGCGATCAGCAGCGGTTCAGCGGCAACCCACCAGACCGGGTACTCGAATGGCCCGATGGAGAAGTAGGCGAGGAGATAGCTGATCACCGCTCCCGCGACCGCAGGGTTCACGATGTGACGCCGACGCACGGCGAGGACATACTTCGAGGCACTCGCGACCGCGGCGGCCAGGACGAGTCCCCACGCCGCGTCGGAATCGGTGACGCCCGGAAAGATGAAGAACAGGATGAGCGCGGTGATCAGCCACGATTCGCTTCCCGGTGGTACTCGCACGACCGCGGCGCACGCGTAGGTGACGATGCCACAGACGACGACCAGAATCGCCAGCGATCCCAGCAACTGTGTTGCGGTATAGGCGAAGTCGGCGTCCGAGGCGGCGACGGCCAGCGAGTACACGGCCAGGACCACCAATGCCAGCAACACGAAGCGGTACATCGAGATACGGTCGATGAGTCGGACGAACTTCATAGAAAGAGCTCCAGTTCTCGGGCATGTGAATTCTCCACGCTGCCGTTTGCCCGCACCACCACGTAGTCGAAGCGATAGTCACGCAGCAGCTTCTGCGGAGGGCAGAAGAACAGCGCGGTCGACAGACCGTCGGCGGTCATGGTGTCGTCGGCGATCACCCAGGTGGCCAGCACCTCTCGGGTTGGTCTGCTACTCCGCGGGTCTACGATGTGGTGCCAATCGGCCCACGCGCGCCGATTGCTCGCCGAACCGCAGATCGCGTTGTTCTCGATCATCACTGTGCCGATGGCCTTCGTGGGATCTGTCGGGTGCTCGAGGGCGATCCGGTGCGGCGCAGCACCGGCCCTGATGTCCCCGCTGCCGTTGACGAGGTACTCGTCGACCCCCGCCGCGGCGAGGATCCTCGAAACCTGATCGACGGCGAATCCCTTACCGCTGGCGCCGACGTCGATCAGCGCTGGTCGGCTCGTGCGGAGCGTCCCCTGCCAGCCGGCGATGACGTCGTCCCAGGCAGATACCTCCGCGACCGTGTCCGCGGGCCGCAACGCATACCCGGCGCCGTACCCGGCATCATCCAGGGTCTGTCCCACCAACGGCGTCACGAGCCCGTTCGTGACTTCATAGAGGCGTCGATGCAGGTCGAGCATCGGCTGATCGGATTCTGCGATCGGGTACTCCCCCGCGGTGCGGGCGATCTCGGCCACCATCGAATCCGGCCGGAACCTCGACCACACCTGATCGATACGGTCCAGTTCGACGGCGATCTGCGCGCGAAGCGCCTCGGAGAGCGGCGCAGGCACCGTGATGTCCCACGCCGTCCCGAGAGCGCTGAACTCCCACACAGACACTGCCGTCGACCCGCTGATCACGCCTGGGCTTCGCTCTTGATCTGGTCGATCGCGTTGTTGAACCCACCGGAGGTCAGCGACGATCCGGAGACCTTGCTGACGTCGAGCTCATCGATGCTCTTGCCGACGACGAGGGAGTCGATACCACTGGCGAACTTCGCCTGGAACTCGGCCGAGGTGCCCTTTGTCTGGCTGGTGTCGAGGGTGAGCGCGGTGATCACCGAGTTCGACAGGGTGACAGTGACACCAACCGACTGCTCACCACCGGGTGAGTTGTAGGTGCCGGTGGCCGAGTATTCACCGTCGGCATACGGGGAGGTCGAGTCACCCTGTGCCGCTGTCGATTCCGCGGCGGTCGAACCCGTCGTGGTGGATGTTGCTGCTGCCGTGGTGGTCGACGCAGAGGTGCTCCCGCCGTCGTCGCCACAGGCGGCAATCGCAGCGCCGGTCGCTGCGATCACCGCAGCGACCTTGCCCGCGTTGACAATTCGGCTCTTTGAAGATGAAGTGATGGTCGAAGTCATGGTGTCCATAGTGCCTGGTGAGAGTCGACCGCGGTCCGTTTGGCGGGACTTTGACAGGAATCTCTCAGAACTCAGCCAGCTTTAAGCGCAGCCGTGTTATTGCTGCCAGCGGGCCATTTTTCTGCCATCGTTCAGGCCTGCGCCTCGGCTTTGATCTGGTCGATCGCATCGTTGAATCCGATGGACGTCAGCGACGAACCGGAGACCTTGCTGATCTCGAGGTCGTCGATGCTCTTGCCGACGACCAGGCCCTTGTCCGTGACACCGAGATCGAAGTTGTTCTGGAAGCCGGCGGATGGGCCCTGCGCGTCACTGGTGTCGAGGGTCAACGCCGTGATCACCGAGTTCGACAACGTCACCGTCACGCCGAGCTCCTGCTCACCACCGGGTGAGGTGTAGGTGCCCACCGCGGTGTACTCGCCATCGGCGTAGGGGGAGACAGCAGCAACGGCCTCGGCGGGCCCCACCGCGGTCGACTGCGACCCTGTCGTCGCCGTGTCCGCCGCGGCGTCTCCCCCGCCGCACGCCGCCAGGGCCGCCACCGCTCCGGCCAGAACCGCAGCAGTCTTGGTCGCGTTGGCGATTCGTGTCCCGGTAGGCGATGAGATCGTCAGAGTCATGCACAGAATGATGCACGACAAATCCGGCCCACGGTCCACTTGAGCCATTTAGTCTCACCTAATTGATGGACGCCTGGTAGGTGGGCTAACGACCGGCCGCCTCGATCCGTGCGGCCACCGCATCGACGAACACCGTCGAGATGTCGGCTGCCGACTCGGCGATGTAGCTGGTCCCGCCGGTGGCATCGGCGATCTGCTTCAGCGAGTCGGCATCAGCGTCCTCGGTGATGCCGATGGTCAGGATCAACACCGGCCGGGCCGGGTCCTCGAGGGCCTTGAGCTCGGCCAGCAGCCCCTGCAGACTGATGGAGTTGTCGTCCTCGTTCTGACCGTCGGTCAGGAGGATGACACTGTTCGAGAAGTTGGGGTCGTAGCTGTCCTGTACCTCTTTGAACGCTGCCAGCGTGGTGTCGTAGAGGCCGGTCGCACCGCCGAGGCGGTCCGGCAAGGTGACGATCTGCGACTCGAGGTACTCACGGTGCGTCTGTCCATCCGCGTCGACGGTGTCGAGGCGTTCGATGGGCGCGATCGGGAGCCAGTCCTGTCCCTGCCCGCCCATGTTGATCGAGAACAGCCACGCACCCAGTGCGGTGTTGTTCGGGAACAGCTTCAGTCCGTTCTGGCTTGCCTCCACAAGCATTTCGGCACGCGTGGAGTCCCCCGCACGTTCCTCCATCGATCCCGAGGCATCCTCGACGACCAGGCTGCGGATCGGCACGCCGAGCACCGCCCACTGCCGCAGCGCCTTGTCCTCCTGGGCCGGATCCTTGAGGGTCAGCACCGTCACCTGGCCGACCCCACCCTCGGGGCCGGGTTCATCCACCGACGTACGAAAACCGCTCGCGGTCAAAGCTTCTGCGCCTTGATCGGACGTGATCTGTTCGACGAGCTTCGCGCCGGCCTTCGCGATGGTGTCCTTGCGGGCGGCGGACGCGGTGTTGAGCATCGGATAGTCCAGGACCATGGTCCCGTCCCCTGGAACCGAGGGCGTCAGACCGCTCTCAGGATTCGCGCGCTGGAACTCGATGAAATGCTGTTCGCTGACGACGGTCGGGGAATCACTACCCGCCGCGACCGCGAGCCGGTCACCGTCGGAGTCGCCGCCGACGCGCGCGTTGCCTTGCTGCAGCGCCAGCAATGTCATCGCATCGGTGAACTCTTTACGGGTGATGGCACCGTCCTGCTCGGCGGCCAGCGCGCCGACGATCGGCGCATCCCCGGTGCTCGAGTCGATCGGGTTGCCGAGCCGCAGTCCCGGCAACGTCATGACGTCAACCCAGTTCTCCAGCGGCGCAACATCTTTACCCGCAACAACCACGGGGCTCGCGGCCACGGAATCGGCGATGATGTCGGGGGAAACGCGAACCTGGTCGGTGACCTTGCGCGCCCTCGTCTGAGAGTCTGCGATCCACAGATCCGGAGCCTGATCACCCTTGGTCAGCTGCCCTGCCACGTTCGCGCCGCTGACCGCGGTCACGGTGAAGTCGTAGCAGGAGCCACTCGACGCCTCGGCGGCCACCGGCTTGAGGGTGCCTGCCATCGACGGGTCGGCGATCACCGCCACCGCTTCCCGGGAATCGCAATCGGTCCCTGACCCGTCCCACACAGTGCGCCACAAGATCAGTCCCGCCACCAACCCCGCGACGAGCACCAGAGCGACCAGGGCCCACCGTCCCCCACTCCCCCGCCCGCCGTCGCGATGTCCGCTGAATCCGAACTCTTCCTCGGCGCCGCTGTCGACTCCGTGTCGACCCATCCCTCACCACCTTGTTTCGAGGTTCGCCGGATTCTATACACACCGGCGACGGCGGTGAGGTCAGGCGTACAGGTCGTGGAACTTCTGCAGGGAGGTGTGGATGTCGCCCTTGACGACCTTCGCGGCCGCCCGGCCGGCGAGCCCGATCATCGGCAGGCCTCCGAGTTCGAGCTCGAAGGTGAGGTCGGCGCCGTCACCATCAGGAGCGACCTCGAGGATCAGGGTGACCTTCACACCGCCCTTGCCGTCGCCCTTCAGGCTCACGCGACGGGGCGGGTCGTATTCGTCGACGACCCAGTTGAACCGCACCCGGGTGCCCTTGGCCGCCACGACCGACGACACCTCGGTGCCCTTGCCGATCTCTCCCGGCCCCGGGAGTTCGCTACGCCACCCATCGTGAATGACGAGCCATTCACCGAATCGGGACAGGTCCAGCGCATGCTCCCACGCCTGTGCCGGCGTCAATCCCACCTTGATCGAATCTTTGACCTTTGCCATGCCGCTGACGTTAGCGTCCGAACTACCGCAGTGGTGCGAGCGGCCGCCCGTGTCCGCTCAGACGGGGCAGCTGTTCGGCGCCGGCTCGTCCGCGAAACGGTCGGAGATCCAGTCGACGGCGGTACCGGTGACCCCGAGGTTGGTGTGCCCGCCGTCGGGTTTGCGCACGACCTCGATGACGTCACCCGCAGCGCAGGCACGCTGCAGCGCCGCCGTGGTCCAGGCCGACAGGATGATGGTGTCCTGGTCTCCGTACGCGACGAACAGCGGACCGTCCGCTCGGCGAGCAGGCAGCGCATCACCCTGCAAGATCTCGCGGATCCGGTCGGCGGCATCCTGATCGGCGATCGCAGCATCACCGGGAGCAATCGACATGGCGGCGCTGAAGCGATCCGCCGTCGACGTCGGGCCGCACGAGGTGAACACATCCGCGCCTGCCGCGAGGCCTCCGCGCATGTAATCGTCAGGGTCGAGGTCGGGATGCACCTCACGGAGTCCGGCCACCAAGTTCGGGATGAAGATCTTCTGGGCGTCGGTGTACTTGGTGTCGACCCCCGCTTCGGTGATCGGCGAGACATCCGCAGCGGGCGCCAACGCAGCTGCGCCCACGAACTCCAGCCCCTGGCCGTAGTCACCCGCCGCCTCCGCGGACGCCCAGGCGGCCTGTCCGCCCTGCGATGCCCCGATGGCCGCCCAGCGGTCGGACGTGCCGGGGACGACGTCCTGGGCAGCGCGCACCGCATCGATCATGTTGAAGGCCACTGTCCTCGGCTCGAGATATGGATGCGGCCTGGGTTTGCTCACCGCGGTCCCGAGTCCCTGGTAATCGCTGGCGGCGACGACGAATCCACGATTGAGCAGGCGGGTCATGTTGCCGGCTTCACCCAGGAGATCGGCGTAGTCGGACGGTCCACAGCTCTGATCGGTTCCGGTGGTGCCGTGGCCCAAGGCGACGATCGGCCACCCGCCGGGCGGTGGGACGCCGTCGGGAACCGCGATCACCCCGGAGACCTCCGTGCCGAAACCGCCCCCGTACCCGGCGGTGGATCGGTAGACCACCCGGGTCAAGGTACCGGCGGCTCGGAGTTCGGGACCGGCCTCGAACGTCTCCTGCGTGACGATGGCGCCCCGCTCGGCCGGCGAGGGCGCCGGAGGCTGCGAGGACGACGGCGCCGGGGACGACGGGGCTCCGGACGCACTCGGCGACGACGACAGCGCTCGGCCGTCGTCGTCGCCGGTGGTGGAACACGCGGTGATCGCGAGCAGTGCGACTGCCGGCGCGATCAGCGCCGTGGTCAGCTTCTTGATCGGGTGCCTGTCAGTGCTGCTGGCCCGGGTTCCTCTTGTCGTCCTGAGCGAACTTCTTCGCGGCGTCCGCACCCTTGCGGACCTGCCCGGCGTACTTGCCCTTCGTGGCTTTGTTCACCGCGTCGGCGCCCTGGTCGATGATCTTGGTGTTCTTGCTCAACGTCGACTTGCCCTTGTTGATCAGGCCTTTGAGATCCACGGGATCCTCCTTCTGGTCTAACCGTCCGAACGCGCTGTTTCGACGGTGTCTTTCTGTGAAGATCGGGAGTCCAGCCTACTTGACCAGCTCGCGATGACCGGATTGAGCCGCCAGAGCAACTCCACGGCGGCGATGCCGATAGCCGAGGCGATGAGGGCCACGCTCGTCTTGGCCCAGTCGGTGGGATCGAGCTTGAACAGGTCCTGGGTGAGCGGCAGGCTGAAGATCAGCACATAGGCCACCGCCGAACCCGAGATCAACAGGATCTTCCACCAGTTGTACGGCCGGGCGACCACTGCCAGCACCCACAGCGAGATGGAAATGAGCGTGATCAGCGCGGTGGTCGCGGCCTGCATCTGATCGGGCGTCATGTCGATCGAGTCCTTGCTGCCCAGCTCCACTCCGCCGCCACCCGGATAGACGATCGCGTAGGCGACGAAGGTGCAGACCGCGATCACGATTCCGGACGGGATCGCCAACCGCAGCACCCGGCCGACGAACCCGGTGCGGGCGCGCTCGTTGTTGGGGGCGAGCGAGAGGATGAAGGCCGGGATCCCGATCGTGAACCATGCCGAGATGGTGACGTGGATCGGCTGGAACGGGTACGAGATCGGGGTGAAGCCGAAGATCTTGCCTGCCAGCCCGGCGATGCCGATCATCAGCGCGAGCAGCACCGCGTAGACGGTCTTGGTGAGGAACAGGTTGGAGACGCGTTCGATGTTGCCGATCACCCGGCGGCCCTCACCGACCACATACGGCAGGGTCGCGAAACGGTTGTCGAGCAGGACGATCTGCGCCACCGATCGGCTCGCCGAACTGCCCGACCCCATCGCGACACCGATGTCGGCATCTTTGAGGGCCAGCACGTCGTTGACGCCGTCACCCGTCATCGCGACCGTGTTCCCACGGGACTGCAACGCCCCCACCATCGCCCGCTTCTGATCCGGGCGCACCCGACCGAAGGTGGTGTGGCTCTCGAGGACGTCGGCGAGCGGACCCTGCTCGCTCGGCAGGCTCCGCGCGTCCACGGCGTCGTCGACCGTGCCGAGGCCCAGTGAACCCGCCACCGCACCGACCGACACGGCATTGTCGCCGGAGATCACCTTCACCGAGACATTCTGTGACGCGAAGTAGTCCAGGGTTTCGCCGGCATCCGGCCGGACGCGCTGTTCCAGGGCGATCAACGCGCGCGCGGTGACTGACCCGGGGGCGCCGAGGCCGGCAGCCTCGGAGTCGACCGGCACATCGGTCGAGGCGAGCAGGAGCACCCGAAGTCCACCCGAGCCGAGATCGCTTGCCTGCGCGGCGGTGTCCCCGTCGGGGTCGAGCAGCATGTCGGGCGCACCGAGCAGCCAGTTGCCGCGATCGTCACCGGACGCGCTGTCGGAGAACGAGATCCCGCTCCACTTCTTCGCGGAGGTGAACGGCGCGATGTGGGTCGATGTCCACTCCGGCGCGTCCGGGAAGGCCTCCGCCATCGCCTGCACGCTGGCGTTCGGACGTGGGTCATGCGCTGCCAGGGCCGCGAGCGCCTGCTCGAGGTCGGCCTGCTCACCTTGCACCGCAACGAGTTCCGACAGTCGCATGCCGTTCTCGGTCAGCGTTCCGGTCTTGTCGGCACAGACGACGTTCACGCGCGCCAGACCTTCGATGGCGGGCAGTTCGTTGACCAGGCACTGCCGCCGGCCCAGCCGGACGACCCCGACGGCGAAGGCGATGGTCGTCATCAGCACCAGGCCTTCGGGGACCATCGGCACCAGCGCCGCCACCATGCCGAGCAACGAGGCCTTGATGCCGTTGTCGCTGATGAACAGTTGGTTGATGATCGTCAGCAGTCCGGCGGGGATGAGTAGCCAGGTGATGATCTTCAGGATCTTGTCGATGCCGCTGCGCAATTCGGAGTCGACGAGCGTGAACTTGCTTGCCTCCTCGGCGAGTTGGGCCGCGTACGCGTCCCGGCCGACCTTGGTGGCCCGATAGGCGCCCGACCCCGACACGACGAAGCTGCCCGACATGATGTGGTCACCCGGCGCCTTGTCGACCGCGTCGGCCTCTCCGGTGAGCAACGATTCGTCGATGTCGAGGGACGCCGATTCGACGGTGTCACCGTCGACGACGATCTGGTCGCCCGGGCCCAACTCGATGATGTCGTCGAGGACGACCTCGCCGGGCGCGATCTCCGCCGCGACACCGTCACGGCGCACCATCGGCCGGGTCTGGCCGACGATCGCGAGGGCGTCGAGGGTCTTCTTCGCCCGGATCTCCTGGATGATGCCGATACCGCTGTTCGCGATGATCAGCAGCCCGAAAGCGCCGTTGATGATCGAGCCGGTACTCATCACGATGATGAACAGCACGCCGAGAATGGCGTTGATGCGGGTGAACACGTTGGCGCGGACGATCTGGCCGATCGTCCGTCCGGAGCGGTCCGGCAGCACGTTCACGTGTCCGGCGGCGACCCGCTCCGCGACCTGGGCCTTGGTGAGCCCGGTGGCGACGTGTGCCTCGTCCAAGGCGGTCATGCGGCGACCTCCCACCAGGACTGGCTGTCGAATCCGTGTCCCGTGCGTGAGCTGACGTCGAAGTGGGCTCCCGGCATCGGTGTGATCAGCGGGATCTGATGCGCCTGGGCGGCGGGCAGCAGTCGCTGGACCGGATCAGCCCACTCGTGCAGGGCGAGATTGAAGGTGGCCCAGTGGATCGGCAGCAGGAGCGACTCGGAGAGCTTGTCGCCGTTGAGCATCCGGTACACCTCGACCGCCTCCTCCGGATTGAGGTGGATGTCGGGCCAGAGCCGGTCGTATGCGCCGATCGCGATCAGGCTCAGACCGAACGGTCCGTACTCGGCACCGACCTGTTCGAAGGCGTCGGTGATACCGGAGTCGCCGGAAAAGAAGAAGTTGTTGTTCGGGCCCGCCACGGCCCAGCTCGCCCATTGAGTGGTGTTGCGCTGCAGACCGCGACCGGAGAAGTGCCGGGCCGGGCAGCAGTTGAACGTGAGATCGCCGACCGTGATCGATTCACCCCAATCGGCCTCACGGATACGCTCCGGGCCGATCCCCCAGTACTCGAGATGAGCCCCGACCCCGATCGGCGTCACGAACGTCGCCTCCGGATGCAGAACCGCGAGTTTGCGGACCGTCGCGGTGTCGAGGTGGTCGTAGTGGTCGTGGCTGATCAGGATGACATCGAGCGAGGGCAGCTCGGCCAGTGAATGCGGCACCGGATGCATGCGGGCCGGCCCGACGATGCTCGATGGTGAGCAGCGTTTGCTCCACACGGGGTCGGTCAGGATTCGGTGGCCGTCGAGTTCCACGAGGACCGAGGCATGACCCATCCACGTCGCGGCGAGGTCAGCAGCCTCCAGTGGCAGAGGCGTGACATCGAATTGCAGGTGCTTGGAGGGTTTGCCGATGTCGCCGCGCCGCAGCATCGCCAGCGCCGCCGCCCGGTCACCTTCGACGGGGGTCGGTGGTTCGACATTCGCGAAGGTGCCGCCCTTCTGGCGCGGCGAGGCGCTGATGTGCGAGAGCACAAGATCTTTGGGTGCCCCCATTGCCCGATAGACCTCACCCCCAGCGGTGACACCGGCCGCGGCAAGCGCGACTCCGGCGGTGGCGGCACTGGTCAGGAGCCTGGGACCGGTCATGAGATTCGGAAGACGCACCACGCAGGACACACTACCGGCCAGGTCCACCGGGCATCCGGCTCGAACCACACTCACCGTCGATCTCCCGCTGCCGTCTGGACACCGGGAATAACTCGGCGTATATCTGGCTTTTATAAAGCATAGTCAGCCAACAGGAGGCAGTCATGGGTGAGATAGTCGACGCGGTCATCGTCGGAGCAGTGCGCACTCCGATAGGTAAGGGAAAACCGGGTGGTGGACTCAATGGGGTCCACCCTGTGGACATGTTGGCCCACAGCCTGAAGGCGCTCGTGGAACAGACGGGTATCGATCCCGTGCTGGTCGACGACGTGATCACCGGCAATGTCACTCAGGCCGATGAACAGGGTCAGAACATCAGCCGCAATGCGGTACTGGCCGCGGGCTTCCCCGAGTCGGTGCCTGCGACCACGGTGAATCGTCAGTGTGGATCGAGCCAGCAGGCAATTTCGTTCGCTGCCCAGGCCGTGATGTCCGGCGTCCAGGACGTCGTGATCGCTGCGGGTGTCGAGTCGATGAGCCGGGTTCCGATGATGTCGGATGTCCGCCCGGGCGCCAACCCGTTCGGCGAGGCGCTGCTGCAGCGCTATCCCGAGGGCTTCATCCCACAGGGTTACAGCGCCGAGCTGATCGCAGCCGATTGGGGATTCTCCCGCACCGAACTGGACGAGTTCGCCATCTCGAGCCACGACAGGGCGACAGCGGCGACCAAGGCGGGCCGGTTCGACAACGAGATCGTGCCGCTGGCGGGTCTGACCTCCGACGAGATGATCCGTCCGGGCGGGACCATCGAGAAGCTGGCCGCCCTCAAGCCGGCCTTCTACAACCCGGCGATGAAGGAGCGGTTCCCGCAGATCGATTGGCGGATCACCGCAGCGAACTCGAGTCCGCTCTCCGACGGCAGTGCCGCCGTGCTGATCACGAGCAGCGCAAAGGCCAAGGAACTCGGCCTCAAGCCGCTCGCCCGGCTGCACAGCTTCTCTGTCGTGGGCTCCGACCCGATCTACATGCTGACCGGCGTCATCCCGGCGACCCAGAAGGTGCTCGCCCGGGCAGGTCTGTCGATCTCCGACATCGATCTGTTCGAGGTCAACGAGGCCTTCTCCCCCGTCGTGCTGGCCTGGGCCAAGGACACCGGCGCTGATCTGGCGAAAACGAACGTCAACGGCGGCGCCATCGCACTGGGCCATCCGCTCGGGGCGAGTGGAGCACGCATCATGACCACCCTGGTCAACGCGCTGGAACAGACCGGCGGACGCTACGGTCTGCAGACGATGTGTGAGGCAGGCGGTCTCGCCAACGCCACCATCATCGAGCGGCTGTAATTTTCGCCGCAAACGCGCCGGTTATACGAAGACGATCCGCCTACAGGTGGATCGTCTTCGTATAGGTGGATCATCTAACGCGTCAGTTCGTATTCCCCCACGTCGTCGATCATTGCGCGCAGGATGGCACCGCAACCTGTTGCCAACGCCTCCTGTGGACAACTCAGCGACCTGTGCACAACGCCAGACGCGCCGCTTGTCCGTAGACGATCCGTGTGTAGGCGGATCGTCTACGGACAATCGGCGCGTTTGTGAAACTGGGGGCGACTAGGCTGGCGCGGTGGCGGATGAACTGGTGTTGGCAGTCGACCTCGGTGGCACGAAAGTGGAAGCCGCGCTGGTCGACCCGGACGGAATGGTGCTTGCCACTTCGCGAAACCGGGCGCCGACGGGCGGTGACTCCTCGCCCGCCGACCTGGACGCCGCTGTCCTCCAGGTGGTCGACCACGCACTGAACCACGCCCCCGCGAGTGCGTCGATCGTCGGTGCCGGGATCGCGGCGGCCGGGCCGGTCGATGAACGGGCGGGAACACTCTCCCCCATCAACATCCCGCAGTGGCGCGACTATCCGTTGCGAACATTGATCACGGAGCATGTCCGAGACACCCTCGGCGACATACCTGTTCAGTTCCATCGCGACGGCGTGGCCATCGTGCTGGCTGCCCACTGGCTGGGTAACGCAGCCGGGACCAGCAACTTACTGGGGATGGTGATCTCCACCGGCATCGGCGGCGGTTTCATCTCCGGCGGCCGGGTCCTCGCAGGCAATTCCGGGCACATCGGTCAGATCCAGGTATCCGGCTTCACGGGCGAACTCAGCATCGGCAGCCGAACCACCCTCGAATCCGTTGCCTCCGGCCCACATACCGTGGCCTGGGCGAATGAGCAGGGGTGGACCGGGCACACCGGCGAAGACCTCGCCCGGTCCTATCGGAACGGTGATCCGATCGCACGCCGCGCGGTCGTCCGGGTGTCAGAGGCCGTCGGGCAGGCGATCTGCAGCGCCTGCGCGTTGGTCGAGACCGACGTGGTTGCCATCGGCGGCGGATTCTCCCAGGTAGCATCAGATCTGGTCCCGATGATCGCGCAGGTCGTCGGCAGCCACCCTCTCGAGTACGTTGCGCGAGTGCATGTCATAGATGCCGGACTACCGGAGACCGCGCCGCTCACCGGCGCGGCCGCCCTGGTCTACCGACGTGATCTGGTGGGTCTACAACCCTGACCCCGATCAGGCCGGCACGCCTTCCCCGACCTGCGACGTGGACGACTCGGGCTGCCGAGAACGTGTGCGTGACAACAGGTTGTCGAGTGCAAGCAGTCCCGGCCCGGTGAAGACCAACAGGAAGAGTGCCCAGCAGAACAGCACCAGGGAGTCTCCGTCGTTGTCGATGGGAAGCAGCCCATCCGGCTGATGCTTCCAGAAGTACGCCACCGCCATGGATCCCGAGGACAGGAAGGCCGCCGCCCTGGTGCCCAGGCCCACCATCAGCAACGCGCCGCACACGAGCTGGATCGCGCCTGCGATGCCGCCGGGCCACTCCCAGAAGGTGCTGGTCTGTCCACCGTAGGGCGCGACCGGCCAACCGATGAGAGTGGACGAGCCATGACAGAAGACCAGAAATCCGACGACAATTCGAAAGGCAGTCAACACAATTGGCGTGAGCCGCGACTCATTTGTTTGTTTCACCGACGAAGTATGGCATGCCTAACCTTACTCATAGAGGACACTTTGGCGTGCGCTGGATCACTCCGCCGCTTTCAGCGTCAGCGTAAGTCGCCCAGAGCATTCCAGGTTTCGCGCTGTACGCCGACCCCGAGAAGGTCTTTCTGCGTCAACACCACCTCGGTGGCACCCGCGTCGAAATAGCGCTTGACACCGGCACGAACGTGCGCCGCGGACCCGACGAGCGCGAGGTCGGCGGCTTCGCGTGCTCCTTCGAGTTCGATCACCCGCCGGTACGAGGGGATGGTGTTGTACAACCCCATCGAGGCGTGCGCCGCCTCGCGCCCCGCCTCGACGTCGTCGGTCACCACTGCCGCAACGAATGCGATGACCCGCACCGGCGAGCGTCCGGCCGCCTCCGCGGCCGCGTTGACCGCAGGAACGATGTGGCGCTCGAGTGTTGCGGGGCCGGCCAGGAACGGCAGGATTCCGTCGGCGAGCTCGCCGCTCACCGCTAACGCCTTCGGCCCCATGGCCGCGACAAGTATGGGCAGGTCCGTGCCGGCGCCGGGAACCACCGCAGGAAAGGGTGGTGCAACAGTCAGCAATTCGCCGTGATGGTCCGCGGTCCCGGTCGTGACCAGGGCGCGCGCGGAGGTGAGGAATTCGCGCAACAGGGCGACCGGCCGCGAGAACGGGACCCCGAAAGCGCGCTCGGTCAGTGCGCTTCCGAGAGCCAGGCCCAGCTGAAACCGTCCGTGCGTGGCGGCCTGGACGGTCTGAGCCTGGCCGATCACCAGCGACGGATGTCTGGCGAAGATCGGGACGGCCGACGTCCCCACCTGCAGTTCGGGGACCTCGCGCCCGATGATCCCGGCCAGGGTGATCGCGTCGTAGTCGAAGCGCTGCCCGAGCCAAGCGGAGGTCAGACCGGCGCTCACCGCCTCGCGGGCGAGTGCGACGACCCCGTCCACCGCGTTTCCGTCACCCGGCGTACTGAGAGCCACTCCAAGAGTCATGTCTGGGCCAACGCCGCCGCCACGCATCGCCATTCCGATCGGACGACCAAGGCCCACGGTGATTTTATCGAGCGGGGGCCATCAGCCCGCCAGCGACCGACTGATCACGAGCCGCTGAATCTGGTTGGTGCCTTCGAAGATCTGGGTGATCTTCGCTTCGCGCATGAGCCGCTCGACCCGGAAGTCCTTGGTGTAGCCGTAGCCACCGAAGACCTGGACCGCGTCAGTGGTGACCTTCATCGCGGCGTCGGTGGCGACCAGCTTCGCCACCGATGCATTGCGGGAGTACGGCAGGCCGGCATCACGGCGTCGCGCGGCGTCGAGGTATGTCGCCCGCGCCGAGTCGACGGCAGCGGCCATGTCCGCGAGGAGGAATCCCAGCCCCTGGTGATCGATGATCTTCTTGCCGAACGTCTTTCGCTCTTTGGCGTAGGCCACCGCTTCGTCGAGTGCGGCCTGCGCGATACCGACCGCCACCGCAGCGATGCCCAGGCGTCCGGAATCGAGCGCGCTGAAGGCGATCTGCAGTCCCTGACCATCTGCGCCGATACGACGCTCCTCGGGTATGAACGCACCGTCGTAGTGCGCGGAGGTCGTCGGGACCGCGGCCAAGCCCATCTTCTCTTCCGGCTTGCCGAAGGTCAGGCCTTCGGTGTCACCGGGAACCAGGAAACAGGAAATGCCTTTGGATCCTTCACCGGTGCGCGCGAAGAGGTTGTAGAAGTCTGCGACGCCGCCGTGGGTGATCCAGGCCTTGGCTCCGGTCACCCGGTACCCACCGTCGGTGGCCTCGGCTTTGCAGTTCAGGGCCGCGGCGTCGGAACCGGCCTGCGGCTCCGACAGGCTGTACGCACCGATCTTCTCGCCACCGAGCATCTCCGGAAGCCAGCGCTGCTTCTGCTCGTCGGTGCCGAACATCATCAGCGGATGGCACGAGAGGCTGTGCACACTCACCGCCACCGCCACTGCGGCCCAGCGCGCGGCGAGCTCTTCGAGGACCTGCAGGTACACCTCATACGGCTGACCGCCGCCGCCCCATTCCTCGGGATACGGGAGGCTCAGCAGCCCGGTCTGACCGAGCACCGCGAAGGCCTCATCCGGGTACTTCTCGGCCTTCTCGTACTCGTCGACGATGGGCGCCAGCGTCTTGTCGGCGACATCGCTCGCCAGTTGCACCAGGTCACGGGCTTCTTCGGTGGGTAGCAGCCGGTTGACGGACATCGCGATCTCCCTCGGTCATCACCGCGCGACAGTACTGGCACGCGAGTTTCAGTACTCATAATAGTACTGGATGACGTCCAGCAGTACTATTGAGCCATGGTCCCGACTACCGCCCCAGGAGTTCATGCCACTGCGCGCCGGGCCGAATTGTTCGACTCGCTCGTCCAGCTCTTCCTGTCCGAGGGTTTCGCGCACCTCACTCTCGACGAGATCGCCGCCCGGCTGCGTTGCTCGAAATCGACCCTCTACACCCTGGCGGGCAGCAAAGGAGATCTCGTCCAGGCGGTCACCGTGCACTTCTTTCGGGCGGCGACTTCCGAAGTCGAAGGGGCGGTGGCCACCGCAGATGGAACCCGCGCCCGGCTCACGGCGTATCTGACGGCGGTCGGGGCCGCCCTGGCCCCGGCATCGGAACAGTTCATGGACGACCTTGCCGCCTATCCGCCGGCCCGAGATGTGTACGAGCACAACACCCGGGCCGCGGCCGAGCGGGTACGCGACCTCATCATCGAGGGCGCTGCGGCCGGTGACGTCCGCGACCTCCACGCCGCTTTCGTCGCCGACGTCGCCGCCTCGGTCATGGTGCGCATCCAGCAGCGCAGCATCAAAGATGCTGTAGGACTCGACGACTCACGGGCCTACCTCGAACTCGCAGAGC
This sequence comes from Williamsia sp. 1135, assembly GCF_002095395.1. Lineage (GTDB taxonomy): Bacteria > Actinomycetota > Actinomycetes > Mycobacteriales > Mycobacteriaceae > Williamsia. The sequence goes on along the minus strand of NZ_MJEI01000100.1, from coordinate 51,820 downwards.
TGCTGACCACGGGGATCGGACCACTACCGGCGAACTCGTGACGAGCGACCGTCAAAGCTGCCAGCACCACACCGCACACCACCCCGACCGCGGTGTCGGCCACTCGGTCGACCGCGATGTCGGCGGTCAGGCCGGCGCCGAGTCCGGTGAGCAGCAGCGCCATCGGGGTCACCGCCAGGGAACACAGCGCGTAGTTGACGGTGGCCAGGACCTCGGCGGCAACCTGCAGCACCACGATGAGCGCCACGGCACCCCAGTAGCCCAGCGGCAACGCCAGCAACGCGATCGCCACCACCGCGCCACCGACGTTCCCGAGCAGCCGCTGCACTCCACGGTGCACGGTGGCGTGATAATCAACGCCCTGCAGACTCGCGAGCGCACCCATGGCAGCCCACATCGGGTGTTGCAGGCCGGCGGCCACCGCGATGGTGGCCGCGATCGCGCAGGCAGCAACAATTCGCGTCGACCGCATGAGCAGACGGCGATTGAAGACCCTCCGCAGATCAGCGAGGACATTCACGCGTTCGGCGATCCGGTGCCGGTCGTCGCCGCGGAGCGCGTCCCTTGCCCACGGGGCGAGCGAGGCCGCGATCCCCACAAACGCCCCGATGACCGCAGCAACAACGAGACGTCCGACGTCGCCAGCCGTCGTCGCGAACCCGGCCGCCCCCGCTGCGGCGAAGATCAGCACCACCGCTCCCGGCCCCATCAGCCGCAACGCTGGCACGAGCAGTGCGGCCAACCCGGCGGCCAGTGACATCGCGACAACCTGCACGACGATCGACGATCCTGACGCCCCCAGGATGGCCCCGAATCCGACATAGAGCACCACTGCAGCACCGACGACCAGCAACCTCGGCAGCCGCACCCGATATGGATCCGCCCGGCAAAATGCCGAGGTCAGCGACCCCAGTGCGGCGAATCCGGCGAGGTCCCGGTGACCGAGGAGACCACCCACGACGAGGACGAGACCGACCGCAACACCCACGCGAACCGCGGGCGCGATCGCAGTATTGCCGCGGTTCAAGGTCACCGCGGCGCTCCACCAGGTGCGCGGCGAGCAGAGATGACGCAACGCAGAACCGCTCCGGCGGGCCTGTTGGGACAGGACATCGGTCGTGGACACCAAGGAATTGGACACCGAGGAATTGGACACCGGGGTATTTTATCACTATTTTACTAGTGAACTAAATATCCCGGTGACGTTACGATGAGCCGGTGACGTCAGACAGCGCGCCGAACGACATCGTCGAACGGATCGGACGCGAGTGGGCAGAGGCCTACCCCGACCTCGACACGACGCCCGTCGAGGTCCTCGGCCGCATCAACCGCATCGCCTCTGCACTGACGCACTCCCTCGACCGCGACCTCGAGGCGCATTCCATCGGCCGGTCGGAGTTCGACGTGCTCGGCGCCCTCGCCAGGGCGCAGCGGCCACTTCGGGCCAGCGAGGTGGTCTCGACGACGATGCTCAGCGGCGCCTCGATCACCAAACTGACCGAACGCCTGTCGGAGATCGGCCTGGTGCGCAGACGCAGATCGGACCGGGACGGTCGAGTGGTGCTGCTCGAGCTGACCGAAGCCGGCCGCGATCTCGTCGACACCCAGTTTCCCCGCCGACTCGCCCGCGACACCAAGATCCTCGAGTCATTGAGCCCACAGGAGCGGGTGGCATTGATCACGTTGCTGCGCAAGGTATCGCAGGCGCTACCCGAGTAGGTCAGCTCCAGCAGCTGTGAGCCCAGAGGGCGGCGAACTCCGTGATGCACGGCGTCCCATAGGGGTTCGCCGAATTATAAACTGATACTATATTCAGATTCATCTCGCCATGCGAGGGTACCGACACCCTCATCTGCGACGTTGAACTGGCAACACCGGCGGCGCGAGGGTACTGAGGTCGTGGCCGATCGAACCCGAGATGAACGAGGTCAAGTCGATGGCGATGCGGGCCAAGGGGCAGCGTACCGAAGCCGCCCTGCAAGACGCAGCACGTGAGGTCTTCGCGACCAAAGGCTATTTCCGAGCGAAGATCTCGGACATCACCGAGGCCGCGGGACGCTCGGCGGGATCGTTCTACAACTACTACGACAGCAAAGAGCAACTCCTCGAATCGTTGCTGGACCTGTTCTCGGCCGAGGTTCTCGCCCTCAGTGTGCAGGCGAAAACCGCCGATCCCTACGCCACCATCCGGACCGCGGTCGCCGCCTACTTCGCCGCGTATCGCAAATACCTGCCGGAACTCGTTGGCGTCTTCCACTTGTCGATGACCGACGAAGCGTTCGCCCGGCGCTGGCGCGAAAACCGGGCGGTGGGCTTCCGCAGCATCATCTCCGGTATCGCGCAACTCGAAAAGGCCGGCCACAAGGTCGATCTGAACCACGACGCTCTGGCGTCAGCGCTGATCTCGATGCTCGATTCCTACTGCTGGACGTCGATGGTGGCCGGCGGCGAGTTGGCAGGCGATCGGATCGATGACGAAACGGCCATCGAGACCATCGCCAACATCTGGTACCGAGCGGTCTTCGCAGCCAAACCGTGATGTCCCGCCCCCCGATAATGTGGCCTTTTGGCGAACAAAACCCCTGTTCAGCACCGCCAAAAGGGCACATCATCGGGTCAGGGCAGTCGATCGAGGAACGGTCGCTGGGCCTTGTTGAGTTTGACCTGCGCGATCTCGACGTCGAACCAGGCGACCCGGTCGACCTCCGGAAAAGCCTTCATCGTGCCCGATTTGGGTGGCCACTCCATGTCGAAGGTGTTGCCCCCACGGGGCCACGGTCACCGCGTTCACCGCGATCTCGATGGTACCGCGTTTGTGCCAGGTCACCATGACCCGAAAGTCGAAGGCATGCGGGTTTCTCAGCGGCGCACCGTTCGCGGTGAACATTCTCGCGGCCGACCAGGTGGACATCGCGATGCATTTCGCGGGCCGCCCAGGCGAGCCCGGTCCGGTCTGGGCGGACGGACCCACCGCTCCCGTCCTGTGCGGGGCGGCCGCCACGCTGTCCTGCACGTCCTGGGCAGAGTACGACGGCGGTGATCATCTCATCTTCATCGGCGAGATCGTCGATGCCGAAACCACCGACAAGAAGCCGCTGCTGTACTACCGCAGCGCTTTTCACGACCTCGGACCGACATCGGCCAGCTCGGCATGGCTGGGTTCGATGGACGACCCACATCGCGGATGGTTCGACGCCGACACCAGCTTCGTTCCCCTACATCTCAATTCGGCTCACCTGAGCCCAACCCCTCGATAAAGGAGACATCATGACCACCGTCGAAGACCGCGAGAGCGCGCCGCTGCAGGTCGATCCCATGCAGGTGAACCCGGCCGCCGACCACCCGGCCAACAACACCAAGAACTTTGCGCCGCGTCCGATGACGGGTGATGAGTACATCGAGTCGCTGCGTGACGATCGCGAGATCTGGCTCCACGGCGAACGCGTCAAAGACGTCACCACCCATGTGGCATTCCGCAACCCCATCCGGATGACCGCACGTTTGTACGACTCCATGCACACCGGCCCCGACGTCGACAAGGTGACCGTTCCCACCGACACCGGCAACGGCGGCGTGACCATGCCGTTCTTCAAGGCCTCGACCAGTTCGGCCGACCTCATCAAAGAGCGCGACGCCATTGCGACCTGGGCCCGCAAGACCTATGGCTGGATGGGACGTTCACCCGACTACAAGGCCAGCTTCCTCGGCACCCTGCACGCGAACAAAGAGCTGTATTCACCCTTCCAGGCCAACGCCGAGCGGTGGTACCGCGAGTCGCAGGAGAAGGTCCTGTATTGGAACCACGCGATCATCAATCCGCCGGTCGACCGTCAGTTGCCGCCCGACGAGGTCGGCGACGTGTTCATGAAGGTGGAGAAGGAAACCGACGCAGGCCTCATCGTCTCCGGCGCCAAGGTCGTCGCGACCGGGTCCGCAATCACCAACTACAACTTCATCGCACACTACGGCCTGCCCATCAAGAAGAAGCAGTTCGCGCTGATCTGCACCGTGCCGATGGATGCGCCAGGCGTGAAACTGATCTGCCGGTCGTCGTACACGCAGAACGCCGCGGTGATGGGCTCGCCCTTCGACTACCCGCTGTCGAGTCGGATGGACGAGAACGACACCATCTTCATCTTCGACAAAGTGCTGGTTCCGTGGGAAAACGTCTTCATGTACGGCGACGTCGAGAAGATCAACGCGTTCTTCCCACAGTCGGGGTTTCTGCCGCGCTTCACCTTCCAGGGTTGCACCCGCCTGGCCGTCAAACTCGACTTCATCGCGGGCTTGCTGATGAAGGCCCTCGACGCCACCGGATCCGGCGGCTTCCGTGGCGTGCAGACCAGAGTCGGTGAGGTCATCGGCTGGCGCAACCTGTTCTGGACCCTCACCGACGCGATGGCCCACAACCCCGAACCGTGGATCGGCGACACCGTCATCCCCAGGCTCGAATACGGCCTCACCTACCGGATGTTCATGATGCAGGGCTACCCACGCATCAAGGAGATCATCGAACAGGATGTCGCCTCGGGTTTGATCTATCTGCCCTCGAGTTCCGCCGACTTCAACAGCCCTGACGTTCGGCCCTACCTCGACAAGTACGTCCGCGGCTCGGACGGTATCACCGCAGTTGATCGCGTCAAAGTGATGAAAGCGCTGTGGGATTCGATCGGCTCGGAATTCGGAGGACGCCACGAGCTGTACGAACGGAACTACTCGGGCAACCACGAGAACGTCAAGGCCGAACTGCTGTTCGCAGCTCAGAATCGTGGCGGCGTGGATCAGATGAAGGGTCTCGCCGAACAGTGCCTGGCCGAGTACGACCTCGACGGCTGGACCGTTCCCGACCTCATCGGCAACGACGACGTCAGCTACTTCGGCAACAAGTAGCCGTTTGCGCCTGAGGGCGGGGCCACGGGCCTCGCCCTCAGGGGCGTACGGAACTACCATCGACAGCATGGTTTCGCTCGCGGATCGATTCGAAGATCAACGCGGACGGCTGCTGGCGGTGGCCTATCGCATCACCGGCAGTCTCGCCGACGCCGAGGACGCGGTGCAGGAGTCATGGATTCGATTGTCCGACAGCGATAACGAAAAAATTGACGACCTGGGCGCATGGCTGTCGACGGTCGTTGGCCGGATCTGCCTGGATCGGCTGAAGTCTGCCGCCGCACGTCGCGAGCGCTATGTGGGCCAGTGGCTTCCGGAGCCGATCGTGACGCCGTTCACCCTCGAGTCCGGCGACCCCTTGCAGTCCGTGATCACCACCGAAGACAGCCGGTATGCGGCAATGGTTGTTCTGGAAACCCTCAGCCCGGCAATGAGAGTGGCCTTTGTCATGCATGACGGGTTCGCTGTGCCGTTCGCCGAGGTCGCGGAGATCTTGGGCATCGAAGTGCCCGCCGCTCGACAGCTCGCATCCCGTGCCCGGCGGATCGTCGCGGCCGCACCGGCCCCGGTACCGGACTCCGAACAAGCCGAGGCCATCGGCCACCTCGTCGCGGCGTTGCTGTCCGGTGACATGGATGCTGTTGTCGCAGCCCTTGATCCCGAGGCGATGATCGTCGGCGACGCGAACCGCACTGCGCCGACCGCCGTCAAACCGATCCGCGGCGCTGTCGGTGTCGCGCGCTTCCTGTTCGGTCTGGTGCGGCGGTACGACGGTGCCGACACCCTGACCGATCAGATCCCGGTCCGGATCAACGGCGAACTCGGGTCGTACAGCAGCGGGTGCGAGGCCCTCGGTGACCGCCGGGCCTCACCTCCCCGCGCCATCAGCTACGTCGTCAAAGACGGTCGCGTGGCAGCCATCTAAGACATCGCTGATCCGGCCAAACTCGCTGCGATACAGCCTGATCAGCTCGTCGAGTCCACCTCATCAGCCCACGGCACCCGACAGGAGTCGGTCGAGAAGCCCTGATCGGTGATGCCCAGTGCCGCGTTGACGCGGGCGCGCTGGTTCTCCAGCCCGATCTGATAGGTGAGCTCGATGACACCTTTGTTGCCGAACCGCCGCTGCAGGTCAGCGACCTGCTCGTCCGACACAGTCATCGGCGTCGCGGTCATCGCATCCGCGTAGGCGATCACGGCGCGTTCGTCGTCGCTGTAGAGCGGCGAGGTCGCGTAGTCGGCGATGTGCTCGAGTCGATCCACATCGAGATCATCAAGACGCTGCAACATGGCCCCGAAGTCGACGCACCACGAGCAACCGACGGTCCACGCCACCCGGTACACCGCGATTTCCCGGATGTTCGCGGGCAACGCCGTCGACGCCTTCTCGACCGCGGTCTCGCTGACCCCGAACGCCATCAACAAGCCGGGGTGATGCGCGTACACCGCCATCGGTTCAGGCACCGAACCGAATCTGCGCGCGGCATATCGATAGGTTCCCCTGACCATGAAGCCGGCCTGACCTGGAGTTACTGCCGGAATCCGTGCCACTGTGTGCTCCTCCCTGTGCCGACGCCGGGTGCGCCGCTACCAGGGAGACGAGACAGCTCGTCGAAACGTGACAGCCGATACCGCCGTTGGCTCAGCTGACCGGCAGGTCCACCCAGTCCGGAGCCCAGACGCGTTCGTAGTGGTAGGGGTCGAACGTCCCGTTGCGGTCGCGGAACGACTGACCGGTACCCGGCCACAGCAGTGTGAGCCGGCGGCTGAGCGGATCGAGATACCAACTGCTGCACCCGCTTAGCCAGACCGTCGAGGCACTACGCTCGTCGATCTCGCGGGTGTAGGCCTGTTCGGCCGCTGCCATCACCTCGAGGGCGATCGGACCACCCGCGGTCAGGTGATCCATCGCACCGAGCACGTAGTCGATCTGCGTCTCGATCATGAAGATCGCCGAGTTGTGGCCGAGCGCGGCGTTTGGTCCGTCCAGTACGAACATGTTCGGATAGCCACTGACGGCGGTCGACGCGTACGACACCATGCCCGCCTGCCAGTGCTCCAACAGACGCTCCCCGCCGACACCCACGATCCTGGTGGCGAACTCCGGGCGCGCGGCCTCGAATCCCGTTGCCAACACGACCGTGTCCAGTTCATACGAGTTCCCGCTGGCGGCGACGGCCCGCGATCCATCGAACTTCGCCAGCGCCGACGGCTCGAGCGTGACGTGCGGTCTGGTCATGGTCGGGAAGAACTCGTCGCTGAGCAGTATTCGTTTGCAACCGATTTCGTAGTGCGGAGTGAGGTCGGCGCGCAGACCGGGGTCGCTCACCTGCGAGTGGAGATGACCGAGCGCGCGGTCGCGGATCTCGTCGATGGCAGGGTGCAGACCGCGTCTCTGAGCGAACGCCTTGTCGGCTTCTTCGAACAGCTCGGCCCGCAACTGATCCGCATTAGCTTTGACGCGCAGATGTTCTCGCTCGGCTGGGCTGTATTCCCGATCACCGCGTGGGACGACGTAGGGCGCCGAACGCGAGAAGACCACCAACTCCCCTGCTCGCCGGGCGAGTTCGGGGACCAGCTGGACCGCTGAGGCACCGGTCCCCACCACCCCGACGCGGGCGCCGTCGATCGGCGCCTGGCTGTCCCATTGGGCGGTGTGAAAGACCTTGCCCGGGAACGACTGGGCGCCGTCGAACTCTGGCACCATGGGGTTCGCCAGGCGCCCGACAGCGACGACCAGCACCCGCGCGCGCAACTCGCCGGCGGTGCTCGAGACCGACCAGCAGAGTTCGTCGGGCAACCAGCGGGTCTCGGTGACGTCGACGTTCAGGTGCAGGTGGGGACGAATTCCCTCGTCGGTGGCTGCCTGCTCGAGATAGTCGTGGATCGCGGCGCCTTCGGCGAACAGAGAATCCCAATCCCCTGGTGGCCGGAACGAGTACGAGTACACATGCGCGGGCACGTCACAGGAGACGCCGGGATACCTGTTGTCACGCCAGGTGCCGCCGACGGAGTCGCCACGTTCGAGAACCACAAAGCTCTCGCTTCCGCGCCTGGCGGTACGGATGGCCATACCCAGTCCGGCGAACCCGGCGCCGACGATCGCGACGTCGACGTACTCGGGCAACGGCCCGCTCACGCGAACACTTTCTGGAGCACGGTCTGTCGCTCGTCGGGGGCGGTCTCGTACAGAGTGGTGCGCTGACGTGTTGTCCGACCCAGCGCCGCGGCCAGCTCACCTACATGCGCGGGCACCAGTTGCCGCCCACTCTCGGGACCGGCGTCCGGCCTCAGGCTGCCGTCGATCAGGACGCCTCCGACGTCGTCGGCGCCGCCGCGGAGCACGGCGTCCAGCGCGACGTCATCGAGTTTGGTCCACGCGGCCTGCAAGTGATCGATGGCGCCGACGGTCAGCAGCCGAGCCACCGCATGCAGGGCCCGCGTCTCGTCCAACGAGGGTCCTCGCACCGCCTGGGCCCGCAGCTGCGGCGGCGCGTTCACGGGGAGCAGCGGCATCAGGATCAGTTCGGTGAAACCACCGGTCTGCCGTTGGATGTCGACGAGTAGTTGCAGGTGCGCGATCTGCTGCGCGGGACTTTCGACATGGCCGTAGAGCATCGTCGCGGTCGATCGGAGACCGACGTCATGCGCGGTGGTGATGGTCTCGACCCATTCCGCCACCGACAGTCCACCCGGGGACAAGACTTCTCGCACTTCGTCGTCGAGCACCTGCGCGGCGGTACCCGGCACCGTCCCGACACCGGCGTCGCGTGCTGCCTCCAGGAATCCGCGGGGCGTGACGCCGAGCCTGCTCGCCGCGTCTCGGACCTCGGGCACCCGGTAGGCATGCACGTGCAGAGCGGGGGCGACGGCTCGGATTCTCCTGATCAACCCGAGGTAGGCATCTGCCGACTCGGTCTGCGGTACCGGACCCTGCATACAGATCTCGGTCGCACCCAACGTCCAGGCCTCAGCGACGAGATCCTCGAGCGACGCCTCTGCGCCCGACCCGATCACCGCACCGGTTTCCAGGTTGCGGTTGGCCACGAACGTCAGCTCGTCGCCAACCACATCGCGACGTGCAGAATCTGCGATGGCGCAGAGTTCGTCCAGCTCGGCGCCCTGAGCACCCAGCAGGATGGCCCACTGCCCATCGTCCAGCGAAGACGGATCGGCCACGAGCGAGCGCAGCACCGGCGCCACCTGATTCCCGGGTAGCCGACTGTCTTCGGCCCAGGAACTTCGCAACGTCATCCCACGACTCTAGATCGAGCCGCGCGCGGCCTTCGTCCAAGTGCCCCGATACGCATTCACCCAGAGCTCACAGCGCTTGATCGACCCAGGCGTCGAAGGACTGCCAGCCCACTTCGGGATAGTTCTCCCGCAGGCCGGACAGGTCGGCGGAGTACCCGGTGGCCGCGAGAAAACCGAACATCGCCCGCATGTCCGGAGACTCGATCTGAGCCGGATCACCGCTGTGCAGCCGCACCTCTCGCCCCAGCCGACGACTCAGGGACGCGGCCATCTGCGTCGGCGTCGGGCTGTCGGAGGCGATGTCGATGCGCACACCGAGGAAACGCTGCGGATCGGCGAACGCGGTCGCGACGAACTCCCCCAGATCGCGACGCGACAACTGCTGCAGGCGGACATCCGGGGGCAGGGGCAAGTCGAGCACACCCTGCTGGACCTGGTCGATACCGCCGAGCAGGTTGTCGTAGAAGTACGTCGGTCCGACGATCGTGTGCGCAATCCCGGACGAGGCCAATGCAGCCTCTACGACCACCTTGCTCTCGAAGTGCGGGACCCCGGTGTGCTGGTCGGCACTGGCGACGGACGAGAACACCAGGTGTCCGACGCCCGCGCTCGACGCGGCCTCGATGATCGACCGTCCCTGCGTCACCTCTTCCTCCGGACCGCGTTCGAACGGGGTCGTCAGGGCGAAGACGCCGGCGGCGCCCGCGAACGCGGCGGCCAGTGACTGCGCATCATCGAGATCGGCCACGGCGAGCTCAGCGCCACGGCCGGCCAATCGCAGCGCACCTGCTGAATCCGGCCGCCGCACCACAGCCCGAACAGGCAGGTCCCGGCTCAACAATGCCGCTGCGACTGCGCCGCCCTGCGCGCCGGTCGCGCCGATCACCACGTATGTACCTGTTTGGTCGAAAGTCGTCACCCCACGACTTTGCCATCAGTCGGTCGATCGTGAGCAGTCGGCCAGTGTCCGCGCAAGCCCACCCGTCGCCGGTGTCAGGTCGGCGCTGAGAGGGATGTCCCGACGAGGCGACGTCTCACCTCGAACCCCAGTGACTCGTAGAGACCGATGGCCGGGTTCGTCTCGACAGCGTGCAGGAAAACCTGCTCGCCTCTGTCGTTGATGTGATGTACGAGCGTGCGAATCAGCCGCACCGACAACCCTTTGCCACGATGCTCGGGCGCGGTGCAGATGGCACTGATCTCGGTCCAGCCCGGCGCCCGCATCCGTTCCCCGGCCATCGCGACCAGTTGTCCTTCGGCGCGCAGACCGTAGTAGTTGCCGAGTTCGATCGTGCGGTCGAGGAACGGGCCGGGTTTCGTCAGCGCTGTGAGCGCGAGGATCTCGGGGACGTCCGCATACGTCAGTTGCTCCACGTCGGGGTCGAGGGCACCTGTGACATCACGCGCGACCATCTGGACCAGCCCCAGACTCTGCGACACAGCGGGGATCGACGGGGTCAGTGGCGAGGGTGCGAAGACGATCGCGTGCCCCGCCCCGATCAGCGCCAGCGCGTTCGCCCAATCCTGCGATGTCGGATCCGCCGGCACAGCCATGAAGGGCGAGACATCAACCGGGTAACGCTGCACCCGGCCTGCCTTCTCGGCAAGGTGCGCGTGAAAGCCGTTGAGGGAGGCCGCTACCGGATCATCCAGTACGTGCGGATCAGAAGAAGAAATAGTCTTGCCTCGTCACACTGAATCCCTTACCGCTGCTGTCCTGCCGACAACTGACACCCGTAGATTCGCCCACGGCACAGGTGAATCCGAACGCGGTCACCTGATTTCCGTACGGGAAGACGTGCTTGCCGATCTCGGGTCTGTCGAGGAGTTTCTCCGATCCCGCAGACAGCGTCGCGAGCTCGGTGTTCCCCGCTTCGTCAACCGAGATCGCGTTAACGGTTTGTCCATTGAGGAGCTTTTCGCCCCGCGGCGCCGTGCACGTGGCACGCGCGGCGTCGATGTAACACATGAAATTGCCCGTCGGACTCGACAACCGGCACAGTCCGTTTGTCTGACACAGGCCCGGCGAGAGCGGCGCGTTGTCGAACAGACCGGCCGAGGAGCGAGTGGGTTTCGTCGTCGTGGTCGCCAGGGTGCTGGACGACTGGCTCGGGGCGACCGAGGGGCTCTGCGGAGTCGATGCAGGGGTCTGGACCACCGTGACCGTGGACTTGCCGCGGTTCGCGGTCCCGTCGTTTTCCATGACGATCCCGATGGCGACGACCGCCAGGCCGACCGTCACGACCACGGCGAGCGCGATCAACAGGCCTATCACCACGCGCGAAGGACCCCGGGGCGGCGGTTCCGGTTGCGGCACCGGGTACGGCGACGTCATAGGTTTGCCCTTCTGCTCATCGATGACTCAGGTGCATCACTTGATACAACTACAGGTACCGCGCATCGGGTGATGCGGGTGTTCGTCGGCCGCTTGGGGAGAAATGATGGCGGAGCCTTCAGAAGGGTCAGGTCAGGCCCTCGAATCGATGCGCGGAATCACGACCCTGTGCGGCTTGGCCATCGTTGCAGGGGTCGCCATCGGCTTCATCGGCGGCGCCTTTCGATGGTGCCTTCGCGAAGCCGACGAATGGCGTGTCGAGATGCTCCGGTGGGCCCATGACCTACCCGGACCCGGTTGGCTCATCCCCATCGCCATCACCGCGACCGGCGCGGCACTGGCCGCTCTGATCGTCCGGCAGATCCCACTCGCCACGGGTAGCGGCATCCAGCACGTCGAGGCCGTCTCCCGAGGTGAAGCGGGTCCGCCGCCGCTACGGGTGCTGCCCGCGAAGTTCATCGGTGGATTGCTCTCGATCGGCTCCGGAATGATCCTGGGCCGCGAGGGACCGACGGTCCACATGGGAGCCACCATCGGCGCCGAGGCCGGCCGCCGCGCTCACCTCAATGACGACGACATGCGCCTGATGCAGACCTCCGTGGCCGGTGCCGGGTTGGCCGTCGCCTTCAACGCGCCCGTCGGTGGCGCCCTGTTCGTCTTCGAGGAGGTGACCAAGTCCGTTCGGCTCCGGACCGTCATCCCGACGTTGCTCGCCGTTGCGGTGGGTGTCGGATGCTCACGCATCATCATGGGCGATCGACCGGACTTCCTCGTCGGACCGGTCGACTCCCCCTCGATCGTGCTGCTGCCCGTCTTCGTCGTCTTCGGTCTGCTGACCGGTGTTCTGGGAATCTTCTACAACCGCGTGATCATGGGGCTGCTCGACCTCGTCGGCCGAGTGCGCCACGTCCCCGCGTTCGTGAAAGCCGCCGCGATCGGGGCTGTCATCGGGGCGCTGTTGGCGGTCGATCCGCTGACTGCCGGCGGCGGCGACACCCTGGCGCAGAAGCTGATCGGCGGCGGGACGGTTGCACTCCCGGTGATCGCCGGGTATCTCGCAGTGCGTCTGATCGCCGGCCCGCTGTCGTACGCCTCGGCGACGCCCGGCGGACTGTTCGCACCGCTGCTGGCGGTCGGCGCGCTCTGGGGCGTGTTGTTCGTCGGCATCGCGGATGTCTTTGTCCCGGGTATTGATTCGACGCTGACGATCGGGATGGCGCTCGTCGGGATGGCGGCGTTCTTCGGTGCCGTCGTCCGGGCACCCATCACCGGGGTCGTCATCGTCATCGAGATGACCGCCACCACGTCCGTCACGGTGCCGATGATCGCGGCGACCGCAGCCGCCGTCCTGGTCGCGCAGCTCGCGGGCGCGCCGCCGATCTACGACAGTCTCCGCGAGCGCATGCTTGCCGCCCAGAAGCCAAAACCCTGACCCCACAGCGCAATCTGCTCCACTTCTAGCAATCCGCTCCACTTCCAGCGCCCTGAAACCGGAGCAGATTGCTGGAGTGGAGCAGATTCCGCGGTCAGCGTGGCCAGCGAATCCGGATCGGTCCTCGCACGGTACCCAGGTCGACGACCTCACCCTTCTGGGTGATCTCGACTTCACCGGCATCGACCATCGCACCGGCCGCCTCGCGCACCGGACCCATCAATGGCCGCCAGTCGTCGGGACTCATCGCGCGGGCGACGTCGGACGGGCAGATACTCGAGTCCGCCGACCGTGCGTTGAGCAGCTCGCGGATCTTGTCCGTCAGAGCGGCACTGCTCGGTTTCTTCTCGCCTCCGGAAGCCATGTCGCCAGTGTCCCCGACTCTCGCCCTCAACGCCACGTCCGATTCCCGCCAGCGACGCAACGCCCTGCGGACAGAGGATGAGAAAGACAGTCGTCGAAGTGCCAAAAGAGTTGGCGCAGAACTTTGGAGAGAATCATGTCGAGAACAGTGTTGATCACCGGGTCCACAGGTGGCCTTGGACTTGCAGTCGCCTCCGCGCTCGGGCGATCCGGCCACACGGTCATCGTCAGCGGGCGGACACCGGGCAGAGTGGCGTCGGCCGTCGCCGAGCTGCAGGCCAGTGGGATCGATGCGGACGGACGGGTTCTGGACGTCAGCTCGTTCGAGAGCGCCCGGTGCGCCGCCGATGACCTCCGAGCCCGGTACGGCCATCTCGACGTGCTGGTGAACAACGCGGGCATCCTGCCGGAGGCCACCGCTGCCGGCGAAGTCGAGTTCATCCACCCCTCAGCTGCTGCGCAGACGTTCGCGACCAACACCTTGGGTGCGCTCTACGTCATCGAGGCGATGCTGCCGCTGCTCCGGCGCAGCGACGCGGGACGCATCGTGAACGTCTCCAGTACGGTCGGTTCGCTGCGCGAACAGGAAGACCCTCAGTCGCAGTACTTCTCGATGATCGTGCCTGCGTATCAGGCGTCGAAAGCTGCGCTCAACAGCATCACGATCGGTCTGTCGAAGCTGCTTGCCGACTCCCCGATCAAGGTGACGTCGGTGTGCCCGGGGTACGTCCAGACCGATCTCACTCCGGGCAACAAAACGCAGGCACCGCTGACCGCCGCCGAAGCCGCCGAGGTGGTGGTGCGGGCTGCACTGTTGCCGGACACCGCTACCTCGGGAACCTTCGTCGACGCGGGTGGTCCCGTGCGCTGGTGACAACCTTCCGTACGTTGGTGATCAGCGTCAGACGCGTGCACAACGACTGAGGAGCCGCCATGGCAAGGACAGCTTCAGTGCGGACGTCCGCGCTGTTGTCTGCCGCGGCGGCACCGGTTGTTCTGGTAGCCACGACCATCATCGCCGGCATCATGGCGCCCGGCAGCTACGACGCAGTTCGGCAGACCATCAGCGACCTCGCGACGATCGAGCCTGGCGGGTGGGTGATGACGCTGGGCATCGGGTTGAGCGGTGCGTTGTCGATGGTCACAGGTTTCGGCCTGGCGGGTGTACGCGCGGCGGCACGGGTCACTCTCGTCGCCGCCGGGATGTGCGGTGTCCTGGTTGCGCTCTTACCCGTCGACCAGAATGAAGGCGCGCACCTAGTCGTAGCTGCCGGCAACCTGGGGTTGTATGCGTTGTGGCCGTTGACCGCACTGCCCCGAACTGGGGCCGCACCGCGCGCGCTTCGCCCGACGGCCTCGCTCACTGCGGCAGGTGTGTTGCTCAGCGTGCTCGGCTGGGTGCTGTTCGAGACCCAGGGCGGGGGCCTGTTGGGCATTTCCGAACGAATCTGCGTGACAGCGAATTTGATCTGGCCGTTGGTCGTCGCCTTGAGCCTGCGAAGATCTTAGAGTGTCGGGGTTTCAGACAGCCACTCGTCCTTGACCAATTTCGGCGGGTTCCATCCTTGACGGACTAATCGACGAGTGAAACGTCTGCACAGGTCACGGCAATTTGTCTCCGGCCTCGACCATCACTGTTCTCGCCAACCCACGGAACCGGTCGAACTGCCCATGCGTGCCGTATTTCGCCTTCAAGGTCGCGTGCGGTTGGAACTCCGCAGCTCCCGCAATCGAGTTCGACTCCGGTAGGTAGTCCGGCAGCACATTCTGGATGGTCCGATCGCGCCGGAGCTTCATGACCGTGGTCTGGTGCACGGTCGAGTTCAACCGAAACTTCGTGATCACCACCCCCAATTCGACGATGTGCCTGCCGATCTCGTCGCTGAACTCACAGACCCGACGCTGGATCTGCGGGATCCCGTAGGTCGACAACACATCCGGGATGGTCGGGATGATGTAACCATCGGCCATGGCCAAGCCGTTCAGGGTGATCGGGCCGACATTGGGCGGGCAGTCGACGAGTATGAAGTCGTAGGAGTCAGCGACCGGTTTGATCGCGGTACCGAGGATGTTCACCGCGGCCAGGGTGTCGTCGGCTCCCACGCGCAGGGCGCTCAGCTCCTCCTGCACTTCGATGAGGTCGAGCGAAGACGGCAACAGATCGACAGTGGTCACCTTCTCCACTGACGACACCGACCGCTGGATCGCTCGCTCGATGTCGAAGTTCGAGGTGCCGTCGACGGCGTCGTTGAACAGCGCTGCCAAGGTGGAGCCCGCCTCATTCAGCTCGAGCCACCGCCGTTCACCGATCATCATGGTGGTCAGATTGATCTGGGAGTCCAGGTCGACAAGCAGGATCCGCTGACCGAACTCCGCAGCCAAGAACTCCGCCAACGCAGCGGCCACCGTCGTCTTGCCCACCCCGCCCTTGAGGCTGACGGTCGCGATCACCTTGGCCATACGGTTGCTCCCCCAGAGCCGGTTCGCCGGTTTCTCCTGGACACAACTTAGCGACCCTGAGGCTGCGGGGCGCAGATTGCAGATTCGGGCAACCTGCCCTCGGAGTCTTGTTACGTTGACGAGAGCTGGGCTGATCAGTGCATGGAGAGGACCGACAGTGGCACGTGAACTGGACGGACGGGTCGCCATCGTCACCGGCGGCGCCCGAGGTCAGGGACGCGCGCATGCCCGCGCTCTCGCCGCAGCAGGCGCCCACGTCGTGGTCGCCGACATCGCAGATCAGATCCGCACCGTCCCCTACGAGATGCCGACCGAAGAAGACCTCGACGCCACTGTCGACTTGATCCGCAGCGAGGGCGGCGTCGCCACCGCGACCGTGGTCGATGTCCGCGACAGCGAGGCCGTCGACGACCTCGTGCAACGCACGATCGTCGACCTCGGCGGCGTCGAGATCCTGATTGCCAACGCAGGCATCTGCGGGTTCTCCACAGTCGCCGAGATCAGCGACGAGGTCTGGCGCGACATGATGTCGTCGGCGGGATACGGCCGCATCATCGCCATTTCGTCCGGCGCTGGGCGCAGCGACTCAATGCGGCGAATCGCGGCGTGGCGTCCCACGACTGTCAATACTCCGATGGTGATGGACAGACGACGTTGGCCGTGATCCCGAATCAAGACCGTCGCCATCGAGAACGGTCCGTCCACTCGGGATTCCGTGGCTCGAACCCGCACCCATGCCCGCACACATCGTCGACGCATTTCGTGACTTCCCACAGGTGGACGTGTGATGAGGCCGATGATGCCCCATTTGCTCGCACCGTGCTCGAAGTCAATCTCGCCACGGCATGGCGAACCTCGGACACTACGGCGCCTCCTCGACTACAGACGGCTCGCGGACGATCGACACCAACCTCACGGGCACCTTCAACTGCATCCGCTCCGTGCTGCCGACGATTCGCGACCAGTGTCGACACAGATCTGTACCGGGACTTCGTGATCGGCGACTACCGCACGGCAGCAGGTGATTTCGGGGTCACCAAGTTCGTTCATGTCTCCGCGGTCACCAAACCCGGAAGCTACCTCGACGAGACCGACTGGATCGACGCCTACGCCGGTGAGAACGACCTCGACCTGGTCATCATCGGGTCCGTGGACCCCATCCTGGACGCAGGCAAGCTCATGACCGACCTCGAGCGCCAGGCGGCCTCATCACGGTTTCGCGGTGTCCGGGTCCTATACGGCCTCGAACCCGGCTCCGAGGCCGCCAAGACCGTGCTGTCGTGGCTGCAGGCACACAACTTCATCTTCGAGGTGTCCTCGCAACCCGACACGGCCGCCGACTGGGTCGAGATCCTGCGACGTTATCCCGAGCTCGACGTGGTTATCGAACACACCGGGTGGCCCGCCGGAACAGACCCGTTCTCGCGGTCGGCGTGGGAATCTGCAATCAGCTCCTATGCCGCCGAGACGAGTGCGCTGTGCAAGATCTCCGGACTCGGCATGACAACGCGCGACCTGTCCGAGGTGGCGCTGCGCCCCTGGATCGAGAAGGCCATCGACGTGTTCGGCTGGGACCGCGTCGCTTTTGGGAGCAACATTCCCATCGAACACATGGCAGGTGACTACGCGCAGCTGCGAGAATCGCTCGGATCGATCATCGGTACTGCCGCGGAGCACGAACAGAAGCGGTTCTACGCAGCGAACGCCGAGCGCGTGTACACATTGTGAGCCACCCGACGGTGATTCCGATCAGCCCCTGACCGGGACCGCTCCGACTGCCTGCTCAGGGTTGGACATCGAGATCACCACGTCCTTGCCATTCTGCTTGACCACGCGCAACGCCGGACCGGTGCCGAGTATCAGACCTGATGAACCTGGTCGGTGACGCAAACCTATGCCGCCGTATTTGGCAACAGAAGCGATTTCGAAGCTCTCGGCGGAATCGATCTCGTCAGCAGAGACGTTCAAGGATGGGAACCGCACGAGAGACGACGCATGGACGCCCGTGGAATCGATCCGGACTGTCCAGATGAGCAGTGGAATCGTCAGTACCAGAAGGGCTCCGATCAAGGCAGGAATCCAGTTCCCCACGACCACAGCAACAAGGACGAGGATCACCCCCGCGGCGAGAAGTGCGACGTTGACGCCGGTGTTCGACAGTCGTTTGACGAATACTGAGGTCTCATCACGTGCATCTGACATGTCTCTCTCCTTCTTCGTACTACCAGTTGAACGAACTCTGTGTGGGAGATGGTCTGCTCTCCCCGCGGCTAGGCACTGCGGGGAGCGGGCGAACGGGGCTGTGAAGCAACGACGCCGACTACCGCGCCCACCACTAGCGCCGCTACTCCCGCGACGATGAGCCAGAAAGTCGACGGCCCGCTGCTCGCCGACGCACTGTCAGCACCCAACTGGGGGGCAAGGATGGCTATCACAGAAATGCAGATGAAGACGTTGGCGCCGATTCCGAAAGCAAGGACCAGCGCGCCCGTGACCTTGCCGGCATCGCGACTGAGCGCAATCAGTCCCGTGACGACCACCGGGATCGCCGCAATGGCAACCAACATGATGGGAACCACCCAGACCGGCACCTTATTCGTCACCTCGCCCGCCGAGCTCCATTGCACAGCAACCGGACTCGGCAAGGAAAAGGCCAGAACAATAGACACGAGAAATCCGGCGACAGTGAACGCAGCCGGTACAAGCAGGAGCCGCCACACGGCTGACCTGGTCATCACTCACCTCCTTTGGATTCTTCAGATCTGATCGATCTCATCAAGTCGAAGAGCTGTTCGTCGTCCAGACCAGCTCTCTTCGCTTCTCTCAGAGCGCCTTCCACAATCAACCGGAGTCGCGCAGACGATGTCACACGATCAGTCGTCACGGTCGCCCCGAGCCCCCGCCTCAACGACACCAGACCCTCATCGCGAAGCACGTGGTAAGCACGAAGCACCGTCAGGCGATTCACGCCGATTGCTTGTGCAAGCGCCTTGGCCGGTGGCAATACCGCTCCCGGCTGCGCATCCCCGCTGGCAATCGTGCCGCGAATGGAACTCGCGATTTGCAGGTAGAGCTCCTCGGGGGAATCCGAGTTCAACTCAACTTTCATAAGTCTAGTAGTACTACTGATCGGGGTTTGTGTCCACCGCTGGCGACCAGGGCCGCCGTGCGGTTCACGGGACCGGCCGGTAGTCGACTCCGGCCTTGTGCATCGCCGCGAAGACCTCGGTGATCGATGTTGCATATGCCGGAACATGCACTGGCGAAGCTGGATTCGTGCATCCTAGGTCGATAGGGAACGTTTCGGGAGCAACCAGGTGTCCATTGTTCATCGCGACCAACCGCCCCTGCAGATCAACGACGGGCGCGCCGGAGTCGCCGGAGACCGAACACGTCTGATTGGCGACCTCACCAGGCGCGTCCGCCAGATTTCCCCAGACAACGCCACATTCGCGGCCCACAAGTCTGCTTGATTTACACACCACCCCAGGGAATGTCGGAGGTGCGGCGATCCCGTGCACTTCAGATCCGGCTGCGCCCGCCGAGGGACGGGCGACCGACTCGTCGAGGACGATCACCGCAACGTCGTACGGCGGCACTCTGGCCACAAATCGCCCGATCGGAGTTCCACCCGGCGTGAGTGCAATCTGATCGCCGATATTTCCGCAATGTCCCGCGGTCAGGGCGACGGCCTTGCCGTCGGTGTGCCCGGCTGACGTGACGTAGCAGGTGATCCCGCGAGCGGTGTAGTAGATCGTGCCGGCCCCGACCTCGGCAGGAGGCGGGTCTGCCCTCGCTGTGGACGGCATGACGACGCCGAGCAGGGCAATCGCACAGCTCGCGAGCGCGATGAGGCACGATCTGACCCACGTCGCGGTGTGCCCGTCCACGTTGTCCAGGTGAGCAATTCGATTCATTGCGGTGCAGCTTTCTCATTTTGGGACCGGGAAGGCAGTCGGATTCGAGTTGGTAGGAACAGTCGCAGCGAGGACGCAATCGGGTAGAGCAGCAGAAAGTCCAAGGCCCACATGACGAGGCAGAAGCTCCACAGCCCCATCGAAATCGCGATAGCAGCGTGGAACAGCAACGCCAGTGGAAGAAGAACCGCCCGATAGCGGGGGGCCATCAGGCAACTGACAGCGAGCAGGAACTCCAAGAGCACCGGGCCCCAGGTGACGGCGGTGACGACCACCGGCGAGTCGAGCCACGAGAACACCATCCCGTGCAGCCACCCGGACATGCCGAACACGGGATCAGACGCCCAGTAGTAGTACGAGGTGCCGTTGGCCCACTCATCGTGCGTGAGTTTCGCCAGGCTGGCCTGCAGGTACAGCACGGATCCCTGGACCTTGATCACCACGAGGAAGACCACGGCTATCACGATCCGCCATTGCACAGCCGACGTGTTCTTTGATTGTGCGTTGTTCGGTCCGTCGACGACCGGACTCTGCGCGGACGACCAGTGCCAGCGCCGCGAATCGGTGAGTGCGATGGGGATCAGCAGGAGTGTGAGCACCGCCGCGAGTTGATCGCCGCCATCAGGTGCCGACATCTGAAACCACATGCTGAAGTGGACGTACCACTGCGGGATGCAGGTGAATCGCGGCCGCCAGCCGGTCGCCGCGACCAGGAGTACCAGGGCACAGACGATCTGGGTGATTCGCAGGTCATCGCGGTCGGTGAGACAGAAGGCGAACCATTTGCCGGCCGCTGAGCACCCGGGTGCGAGCCCGGTGTCCGCACGGTAGGTGAAGAGGCTGTCCGGCGAACTGAACAACAAGGTCAGCATGCCACTGATCGCCACCAGGCTCCGCGCCAGGCCGACTACATCGGTCCAGGGTGCGGCCGGGATCGTCACAGTTCGCGGTGACCGCGATGGAGCCGGCTTCAGCATGAGACCTCTAATCTCAGGGATCGTTCGGGTACTCGCGGCGGGTCGCCGAAGTCGCGCCAGGCCCACGGCGTCGCGCTGTACCCGACGATGTAGATGTCGCCGCAGTACGTGGGCCCCGGCGAGGGATTGTCCACCGGAACCTTCGGCCACGTGGGGCTCAGGCAGGCATCGAGGTCGAGTTCACAGTTGTTCCATTGTTGGTCCGTGGGCGCGCTGCCGATCAGACCAGCGAACTCGGTGCCCTGCTTACGCGGCAGTCGATCCAGTCCGAAAGCATTGTGCGGCGCGCTGATCGGCGTTCGCGAGGCGAGTTCTAGGTCGTCACCGTCGCGCCGAAAGACCTGAATCACCTCATCTCTCGGCGACTTGGTGAAGAACGCCCAACCTTGCGGAAAAACATTGACCGAAGCCTTGGCCGGTGCACTGTCTTGAAATGGCAACGTCACAGCGCTTTTCGGCAATGTCTGGAACAGAACGTACAGTCCGACGATGGCGACGATCAGTCCGACGAGGACTACCTTCACAATCGGAACGTCAACACTCGGCGTCGCGGGGTCAGGCAGCACGTCGTGGGACTTCACGACATCATCGCCGGACTGTAGTTCTGACTGGGTCATGTGCTGTTCCGGTCGCCTAGGCCAGCGCGTCGGTCAATTCGGCGGTGGCCTGCTCCTGGCTCAGGGTGTCCGTGCCTGCACTGTCGCCACCCCAGAACCAGTTCTGGGCGTATACGACGTTGGCACCAACAGCGACCGTCACCGTGACCGCACCTGCCGCTGCCGTCACCAGGGCGCCGACGTGGACGACCGCGCCCGCAACAGCAACGGTCACACCGCAGTCCTGAGCCCGATCGGTGCGATCGACAGACGCTCCGTCGACCTCCTCGAGTGCCGTCGACCCGTCCTCGAGTGCGGCCTGAACCTGACGTGGACTACCCGAATTCAGCGCACTGCCAAACTCATTGAAGAAATTCGGCTGAGCTGCTTTGATCTGGTCGATCACGGTCGTGGCTCCGGCGTCCACCACTGGGGTGTTGCTCTTGTCCAGCGAGGCGGCGAGATGAGAGAAACTCGACTTCTTCGCGAGTTCAACTGCCACCGGCCCCTGCCCGAAGAACACGCCGCGATAAATCTCTTCTCCGGTGTACTTCGCGGACTCAATTCCGCTCGGCGACGAGGGTTCCGCGCTGACCAACTGTGCGCCACCGAATGCGAGGCCGAGCGCCGTTGCGCAGGTCGCCGCCGTGATGGCGATTCTGTTCCTTCTCAATTTTCTGCAACTCCTTCTGACGTTGTGTTGTCATTCCGAGTTACCTGGAAAAGCATTGTCCCCCAGGCCCTGCGATGTACCGATGGCTTACTGGTGACATCGGCAAGCTGATTGGCGCGCACTGCGGAAGCACTGGGCTCTCATGAAGTGGCGCCGATTGTGGCAGCGATTGCCGGCGATAAATCCGCTCGATCGTGAGCTGGTGCGCAGACTATCCCGCGATGGCCGCGGGTCTGACCCGCCGCTGTGTGATGTGGCCACACTGCGGCGGGATTTGTGCAAAACAGATCATTGGCGATCGTCACAGCCTGAAATAGATCGAATTGTTCACGCCCAAAGCGTCCCCCCCGGGTAATTTGGTCTCGTGCGTTAAAACATCGTTCGGTGTGATGCTGTGTTGGTTTCGTTGCGATTGTCAGGTTCGTCAGGGATCGCAAGGGAGATTATCAGAGCCAAGGTGAAGCGCAACCCTTCGCTTCCGAGAATTGGTGATGTTGACGAAAGTAGAAGCAATAGATCATGTAGATCAGTTTGCCGTGCGGTTCCGGCTCCCCCGCCGCCCGAAGCACTCGTGACCCACAGTTGGACAACAGGTTTGGGCCCAAGGATCAGCGTCAATTGTAGTAGACGGTCACCTTTTCGGCGCTCCAAACGGGTGGGCCGATCATTCAGGTAACGGTATCGTGAACTCCTCGGAAATGAAGGGCGAAGCAGCTCGTGGCGAATGAAGGAAACCTTTATCGAGGTCCTGTTCAACCGATACGTCTTCAGCGTCGCCAGGGTCGGCAACGCTCTCCGGAAGGGACAACCGCGGACGCAACCCAGTCTGGGCATCCGGCATCCGGCGACCGGCGCACCGCGATCACCGCTGCCGATGCGCTCGAGACTGCATCGCTTTCGGGAGCACCCCTTCCAACGAACACATGGCAGGTGACTGCGGGAAACGCTCGGATCGATCATCGGCAGCGCCGCGTAGCACGAGCGGGAGCGATTTTACGTAGTGAACGCCGAGCGCGACTACACGTTCTGAGCCCATACCCCTTTCTCGACGCCCTCTCGACGCCCTCGACGCATACCCAGACACCGCATTGATCTTGATCATCGCCGGCGGCGATACAGTGGCGCATCGGCACTTTCGCCACAGCACTGGGCAGGTCAAACGGCGCAACGGGACTTCCCTGGCGTGGTCGCCACCTGTCGAAATGGCCCATCACGGACGCAGAAGCCGTCCGGGTACTCGCCCGGGAGCGTGATCCACTCGTGCGGGCCGGCGCACTCGGGGTCATGTCCGCCCTCGGCGGAGCCCTGTCGATGCCCCTATTTCATCACAGCGATCGGCGATTCCGCTTGCAAGGTGCGCGCCGGCGCCGCTCGCGGATTGGGGGAACTCCGACCCTGATGTCAGGGCTGCCGTCCGCACCGCCATGGCCCCGTCATGACCGTTCGGGGCCACAGCAGCACAAGCTGATCGATACACGGGCGCCCGTGAGACGATGGCGAGCACTCGCCACGACTTCCGGATGGAGAAGCGCCCTGACGACCGACACCGCGTCGCCGACCGCACGGGGCTTTCTGCTCCGTCGCCCGCCGGTGATCGACGCGATCTTCATCGCCGTGTTGGCAGTTGTCGTCAGCATCGTCGGATCCGCGAATCCGTCTTTCTGGTACGACGAGGCGGCGACCGTCTCGGCGTCGACCAGGCCGTTGCCCGAACTGTTCGACCTCGTGTCCTCCACCGACTCCGCGCACACGTTCTACTACCTGCTCATGCACGGGTGGTTCGACATCTTCCCGGACACGGAACTGTCGGCGCGGATACCCAGCAGCCTCGCGGTCGGAGTCGCGGCCGCAGGCGTGGTGACGCTGGGGCGACTGTTGTCCACGCGTTCCGTGGCGCTCAGCGCGGGAGTGGTCTTTGCGGTGTTGCCGCGGATCACGTCGGCGGGGATCGAAGCTCGACCCTACGCATTGGCGACCCTCGCGTCGGTCTGGGTGACCGTCATCCTCGTGGTGGCCGCGCGACGAGCCTCCCGGTGGCTGTGGGCGCTGTACGCGGTCGTCGTGGTGTTCGCCGTCTTGATCAACATCCACCTGCTGATGCTGATCGGCGTGCACCTGTGCGCTCTGGTCATGCTCGGTGCCCCTCGACTCGTCCTGCGATCATGGGCAATCTCCACCACCGCCGCGATCGTCGTGCTCGCCCCGTATCTGGTGTTCATGCGAGCCCAGTCAGGGCAACTCAGTTGGATCGACCCTCTCGACCGCCGGACGTTCGGGAACGTGCTGCTCACGCAATACTTCGACTTTTCGGTTCTGTTCGGGGTTCTCGCGTACGTCGTCGTCGCGGTCGCGGCGTTCCTGTATCTGCGGCGACGGGAGGTGGTGTCGTTCGAAGGGCAGGCCGAGACCGCCGTGATCTCGGTGGTGTGGATGCTCGTCCCCACCGTCGGTCTGCTGGTGTACTCGATCGTCTCTCAACCGATCTACGTCGACCGGTACCTCTCGTTCACCGCTCCCGCGGCGGCACTGTTGGTGGGCGTCAGCGTCGTGACGGTCGCCCGGAAGCCGGCGCCGATTGCCGCGCTGCTGCTGGTCTTCGCCCTCGCTGCCATTCCCAACTGGATCACCCAACGCGGCGACTACGCGAAGTTCAAGATGGACTACAGCCAGGTCGCCGACACCATTGCCGCACAGTCCTCTCCCGGTGACTGCCTGCTCCTCGACGACAACGTCTCCTGGGAGCCAGGACCTATTCGACCGCTGCTGTCGGCACGTCCGGATGCTTACGACCAACTGGTCGATGTCGGCCTCGGCAGGACCGGCCGCGATCAGGGACGGCTATGGGACGACAACATCGCTCCGCATCTGATCCGCGACAAGATCAACGCGTGTTCGATCATCTGGACGATCGCGGAGCGGGACCCCGCACTCGGCGCCCGCGACGTCGGGCCAGAAATCGCCCCGGGCATCCCTTTCGGGAAGACGTACGCCTACCGGGTGCCGGCCAGGCTGGGCTTCCACATCGTGGAGCGTTGGCAGTTCAACATCAGTCAGGTCACCAAGTCAGTGCGGTGAGTCCACATCTGCTTTGTCGACGACCACCGTCCCCCGCCAGCCACCGACCACTCGCATGACGTGGTAGATCAGCAACGCTGCGATGGCGCCGAGAGCAATACCGCCGAAGCTCAGATCGCCGACTGTCCAGGAGAAGTCGGCGATGCCGATCACCAGCGCGATCGCGGCGGTGAACTGGTTGACCGGCTTGGAGAAGTCGACCTTGTTGGTCACCCAGATGTGCACACCCAGGATGCCGACCAAGCCGTAGAGGGCGGTCGTCACACCGCCGAGCACACCCGGCGGCACCGACGCGATCACGGCACCGACCTTGGGTGAGAGACCCAGCAGGATCGCCGCCACACCGGCGACCCAGTATGCGGCTGTGGAGTAGACCTTCGTGGCGGCCATGACGCCGATGTTCTCGGCGTATGTGGTTGTGGCAGAACCGCCGCCGCTACCGGCCAGCACGGTGGCCAGACCGTCGGCGGCGAGCGCGCGGCCGATCTTCTTGTCGTAGTTCAGTCCGGTCATGGTGTTGATGGACTTGACATGTCCGATGTTCTCGACCACCAGCACGAGCACCACGGGCAGGAACATCGGCAGCACCGACAGATGAAAGGTCGGTGACTGGAACTCGGGGAAGCCGATCCAGTCGGCAGCACCGATGGGGTCGGTGTCGACCTTGTCGCGCACCAGCGCGAAGAAGTACCCGAGCACGACACTGACGAAGATGGCGAGCCGGCCGATCAGTCCCTTGAACAAGACCAGCGACGCGATCAGCAGCACCAGCACCACCGTCGCGGTGAGGGCGTCCTGCTCATAGTTCGTCTTCGCGGTCGGTGCCAGATTCAGACCGATCAGCGCCACAATCGTGCCGGTGACGATCGGGGGCATGAGCGCGTGAATCCAGCCGGTCCCGGCGAAGTGGACCACCACACCGATCAGGATCAGCAGCGCACCGACCAGGACGATGCCGCCCAGCGCCGACCCCTGGCCGTTCGATGCGGTCGCGGCCAGCACCGGTGCGATGATCGCAAAGCTCGACCCGAGGTAGCTGGGGAGCTGATTGCGGGTGATCAGCAGGAACAGGATGGTGCCGATGCCGGAGAACAGCAGCGTCGTCGCCGGCGGGAACCCCGTGAGCACGGGCACCAGGAAGGTGGCACCGAACATGGCCACCACGTGCTGCAATCCGATACCTACGGTCTTCGGCCAGCTCAGCCGCTCATGCGGGGCGATCACGTCCGTGTCGCCGGCCAGTTGCCAGCCGAAAAAGGACGTTCGAGCCTGCGGTTCTTGCTTCGTCATGGGCATCAGTCTGAAGCATGGCGGTTCGAACGTCTTGGAACCCAGCCGAAGCCGGATCCGTCCAATACTCATGCTCATCGAGGTCCGGCGAACCCGATATATACTGCATTGACTCGTCCCATATACGCATGGAGTCCCATGACCAAACGCCTGATCGAGCTCGATGACGACCTGCTGGCGGCTGCCCAACTCGAGTTGGGGACCACCGGCGTCTCCGATACGGTCCGCGCCGCATTGCGTCATGCGGCCGCAACGTCTGCGCGTGCGCGGGAGATCGAATGGCTGTCAGATGGCGGGATGGAACCAATGGCAGACAAGGGCATCCGGGATCAGGTATGGCGGTAGTCGCCAGGTACATGATCGACACCAGCGCGGCCGCGCGCATGCGCAGTCCACAGGTCGCATCACAAGTGGCCCCGTTGATCGAGAGCGGCCAGGCGGCGACGTGGGCGGGTCTTGACGCCGAGGCGTTGTACTCAGCCAGGACACCCGACGAATACGAACGGGTTCGGGACAACCGTCGTCTCTCCTACGAGTATCTCGCCGCAGACGACGAGCACTGGAAATCCGCCTTCGACGTACAGGGAGTTCTTGCCGGCCAGGAACGACACCGCGCGGTAGGCGTGATCGACCTCCTGACTGCGGTCCTGGCTCGCCAACACGGCCTGGTTGTCGTTCACCACGACCATGACTTCGAATTACTCTCGCAGATGGATTTCAGGCATCGCTGGGTATCGGTGGCATCGTGACCGATGCTCATCAGGTTCCACGGGCACCGAGGTACGCGGACGACGCCGACATCACCGGCGGTCGCGGAGAGATCGACCGCTCACGTCACTGATTCGCTGAATCTGCTTCACCTGCAGTCAGGTGAGTGAATCCGTCCGCTGAAGGACTACAGCTCCTCCACGGTGATGAGCCCGTCTTGCAGTGCGCGGGCAAGCAGCGCCGATTTCGTGGCGCCGGGGCAACCGACAGCGTCGTACTTGTCGCGAATTCGCGCGATGTGCGTGTTGACCGTCGCAGCGGTGATGAACAGCAACCGGGCGGCTTCGTTCTTCGAGTCGCAGGTGAACCAAGTTCGGAGAACCTCGATTTCGCGGGCGCTGAGCGCCGGGGAGGGTGCAACATCGACAACAGGGTCCGGGGTCATGGTGTACATGCGAGTCCGATCTTCTTTCGTGGCGGTTTTGCCAACTGCCAAGTGACGAAGACTCTATCGGCGAAGTCGGACAGTCACCAACTGAAACCGTCGGTACCCCAGTATTGGGGTCATCGTTAGTACAAACAATCAAACATCCTGCGATGTAACGTGTTATCGACCGATCACGCTCCGGCAACCGGGCCGAACTCCGCCGAGATGCGACCACCGGAGGTCGGCGACAGGCTGTTCAGGTAGCCCAGAACCTCTTCCTTTTCGGGCGACGGGTACGGCGTGGGGACGTAGTCGTTGAAGCTTTCCGTGCGCGATATCCGGGTGGGTATGGCTCGGAAGTCGACGCTGTTCACAGCGTCACCGAGAGTGTGCAGTCGCGTCTGCAAGATGAAGGTGCGCTTGTCTGTCGGGTTGCTGTTCCCACCGAACGCGAAGTTCGCCAGAGAGTACGCGATCAACTTTCCGTTGTAGACCTCCATGGACTGGATCACGTGCGGATGGCTGCCGATCACCATGGCTGCACCGGAGTCGATGGCAAAGTGCGCCAGCGCGGTTTGCACGTCGTAGGGTTCGGATGTCGATTCGATGCCCCAATGAAAGTAGGGGACGATCGCGTCAGCGCCCTGCGCGCGGAGGTCGGCAAAGTCACTTGCGATCTCGGCACGCAGCTCGTCCGAGTCCGTCCAGGCCTGGTAGCCGACGAAGCCGACCGTCAGCCCCTTCAGCTCCGTGAGGTACTTGAAACCCTCACCGAAGTAGTCGATTTCGGCGCCCTCCAACGTCGCGATGGTGTCGTCGAAACCTTGCCGCCCGAAGTCGCCGGTGTGGTTGTTGCTCACCGTCACCGCTTCGATGTCACCGGCGGTGAGCGTGCCCACCAAGGCCGGATCACCTTTGAAGTGATAGACCTCCCCCGGCCCCTTGTCGATCTTGTCCGACGCCGTCGTGAAGGCGACCTCGAGGTTCGCGACCGTCAGATCGTCGGAGGCGAACAGACTCTTGGTGTTCTGGAAGAAGTAGTTGGGATCGCTGCCACTCTCGGCCCACAGCGTGGGCAGACTCGTCGCCGCCCCGAAGTTGGTGTCGGTGCCGAGGATGTTGTCGCCGACGAACGTGAGCACGATCTCCTGCGGGACCGGAGCCGCCGGGGCTGCCGGTACCTCGCCGGAACCCGACACTGCGGGGTTCTCAGCGGCCGCGCCCCCACACGCCGCTGTGACGGCCACACCGCCGACGGCGATCATGGTGACGAACAGTCTTCTCGCCGAATCGGGTTTCTTGGACGCCTTGAGCACCTCGACATTGTGGACCAGGAATGATGTTGATGCCCATTAGATTTGAAGGTTCATATCTTCGTACGACTGGCACCGGCACAGCCGAGACACCGGCCGGGCACCTCGAGGAACGTCCAGCGAAGGCCCGGCCAGTCACCATCTCGGGTGGAGATGAACTCCTGGTTCAGCGACTACCGCTACTCCTCGCCCGTTGCTCGGCTCGCCAGATCGCCATCGGAATGTCACGCTCGTCCCACTCGTTACTGCGCGCTACTTCCGCGATCAACTCCGACACCAGACCCGCGTCGACGTCGTCCACTGAAACATCAAGCACTCGTGCGAGGTACGCCGCGACGACGCCGTCCACCTGCAACGCCGAAATGCCGACCAACAGCTGGAGATAGGCCCACGTGAAGCCCGACCGCTGACCGGGCACTTCCCGCCACACGGACCACACCACATGGAGCGCGTCCGAATCTGCTGCAGTCCGAAGGTCTTCCGATGTCGCGATACCCGCCGCGAGCAGTCTGGTCGCGGCGTCTATGACAGCTTCCGCCTTCAGTGGCGCACCGGGCGTGGTCGACGTGGGTCGGCGATTGCCGATGTCGTGCGCCCACGCCCCCGAACTCCCCACCTCCGCGAACGTGGCAAGCAGTTCAGGTGCGCCATCGCCGGTGGCGTCACCACCTTGCCCGTCCCGGTAGGCAATGTACCTGTCGAGGATGTTCTCGACAGTCGCGTACCGCGCGCCGGTCGAGAAAATCGCATCGATGATGCTCAGCGCCAACGAATTCGGATAGCGACGCGGCCTGAACCACAGTGCATGATCCCCCAAGTCCGATCGCAACGCGCTCCCCAGCGCATCCACCCGGACGTCCACCCCTGCTGACATGTTTCCCCCTATGAAGTTGGCCGCCCACTCCCCATGGGCAACTCAGAACGGAGACTAGCGCGGGGCACCGACAAAGGACTCCGACGGTGGATTCGTCCCAGTCGACGTCGGGGTGTCATAGTCGTCCAGCGAGTTCCAGAACGTCAGTGCGACCACGATACTGAGAATGCCGGCGGCGGTCATGATGTAACCGATCACCGTCGCGGCCAGTGCCACGCCACGCCCTTCACCATCGGTCTTCTTGATCTGCCGCAGAGCTAAGTGTCCGAGAACGATCCCCAGCGGCCCGAAGATGATGCTCGCGACCATCGCAGAGAGCGTCAGCCCGCTCATCGGCCCGGACTCCGGGCGCCGCGAACCCTGACCAGGCTGTCCGGGGTCGTTCGCTGGTGGGTTCATGTCATCCACGATAGCCACCATGGCCGTCACGGACGGTTGTCGAACGGCTCCGCCTACGCCGGCATCGGGAGCGCGTCCCACAGATCACAGTGGTGCTCGCTGCCTGCGCCGGTGACGCGTGCCCCGCTCTCTTCGAATCGCATCACCGGTGTGTCGGTGTCGGTGATCTGCTGCCACGCCGGCGAACCATCACTCGACGGCGTGCCGGTCCGGGCGAAGCCGGCGAGGTAGTTGATCATCGTGCTCGCCAACTGGTGCTGCGCAGGTGTGCGGAGCAGGTCCTGGCCATTCAGATTGAACAGGTACGGCAGGTCGGTGGCGTGCGCGGCCTCCTGCGGAAGGTCGGACAGAGTGATCCCGTTGACGTTCGGGGCGGTCGGATCGGCGAACTCGTAGGTGTACACCGGCGCGGTTTTCGCCAACTCTCGCGCGGTACGGGCGGTAGGACAGGACCAGGCGGCATCGGTGGTCACCGTGGACCAGGCGATGCCTGCAGAGGGGTAGTCCTGCAATGGATATCGTTCGGCGATTCGCGGCGCGGCAGGACCGAACGCATCGGAAAGCAACATCGGGTACGACTCGGCGGTGACCGACGCAGGATCGACCAGCATCGCCGCACCGACGAATGATCGCTGCTCATCACGGGTCGACCCGATCATCACCGGAATCGCCGTCGTTTCACCGTCGTGGGCTGCCTTCTCCGGGTCTGTGGGCAACAGATCGGTCCCATAGGCAAGCACATTCGAGAAGTTCTCCCCCAGTGGCACCAGCCGATCAGCGGGAAGCCGCCGCAGACAATCGATCTGATCTGCACCGACGCAACCCAATCCGGCCGCGACGTCGGTGCCGTTCTTCTCGCTGTCAGCCAGCGGAGTGTACGGGGTCTGCTCCGGGACACCCGGAAACAGGACGCCGTTCGGCCATCGCAGCCCACACGCTCCCGACATGATCGCGGCTTTGTCGACGAGCCCAGCTGCCGCAGGTGAGCTGAGCACAGCGCACGTGGACATTCCGCCGGCGGACTGACCGAAGACAGTCACGTTGTCGGGGTCGCCGCCGAACGCTGCGGCGTTGTCGTTGACCCAACGCAGGGAAGCGATTTGGTCGGCGAAGCCGAAGTTTCCCGATCCCTCCAGGCCCGGCAGACCGAGGTAACCGAACATGCCGAGCCGATAATTCACCGTCACGACGATGACGTTCCCCTCGGCAGCGATTCTGGCAGCGTCGTAGTCCGAGCCCGCGTCGTGGGTGAAGCCGCCGCCATGCCACCAGACCAGCACCGGCAGTGGCTCATCGGATTGCACGCGTGGTGTGGTGACATTGAGGAACAGGCAGTCTTCCTCGGTCGACGATGCAGCGCCGGGTTGGACGGCCTGCTGGGCGCACCGAGACCCGGCCTTCGTTGCGTCCACCTGCTCGTCTGGAGTTGAAACAGGTTGCGGCAAAGTCCATCTGCGGTCGCCCGTCGGCGGTTGCGCGTAGCGGACGCCCTTGAACTCGCGGGTTGTCTCGGAGTTCCGTCCCTGAAGTGTTCCAGACGTGGTGTCCACCTCGAGCGGGGCGTCGGTGTCGTCGACCTGCGAGGTGCTGCACCCCGCCACGATCAACGCCAGCACCGCCACCAGCAGTG
This sequence comes from Williamsia sp. 1135, assembly GCF_002095395.1. Classification (GTDB taxonomy): domain Bacteria; phylum Actinomycetota; class Actinomycetes; order Mycobacteriales; family Mycobacteriaceae; genus Williamsia. The sequence goes on along the minus strand of NZ_MJEI01000100.1, from coordinate 20,207 downwards.
TGAGTGGGGTGAGCGTTCTGCGAGTGATCATTCTGGGCCTCCCGCCCGGGTTGCGATGTCGAAGGTGATCGCCAATTCCGAGCTCAATTGCTGGGGGTCGTCTCCGGCGCGGATACGCTGCAACGCCGAGTCGAGTGCGGCTCGAATGGTCATCGTCATGATGCGGGTGTCGAAGTCACGGAAGTCGCCGCGGGCCTGACCATCAGCCAAGATGGCGTCGACTTCCAGCATCTCGGCCGCGTGCTCGACCCGGCTATCGCGTGCAGGCGCCTCAGAAACGTGTCCCGACGCGAAAATCGCTGACAGTGCTGCCATCTGGCGTGGGCAGGCCGCGTAGAACTGCACGCTCCCGGTGATGAACGCCGCCAGCGCTTCCCGCGGAGACGGTGCGTCGACCACACTGTCGGCCATGGCCGTGGCGCCCAATTGGTACACCTCGGCGACGATGCTGTCCAAAAGAGCTGCGCGGGAGTCGAAATGGTAGGAGATCACACCCCTGCTGATCCCGGCACGCTCAGCAATAGCGACAAAACTCGCCTTCTCGACGCCCACCTCGGCAATGACCTCGATCGCGCACTCGATCAACTGCGCGCGCCGGGCAGTCTGAATGAACGTGGCGTTGGGCCGCGGGGCTTTCGCACTGGGCATGCAGACCAGTTTAGCAACTCTGACTAAAATTTCCCAGGGGTGTCAGAAATTGGAGACGGAGGCGGCCGGTACCGACACCGAGGTCGACCCGAGCGACGAGTAGTAGTCGTACTCGTCGTCGTACTCGTAGTCGTTGACCGCATTGATGAACGCGATGATGATGATCCAGGTGATGATGCCGAGGACCGTCAGCACATAGCCGATGATCAGTCCGGCGATGGCCAACCCGCGACCCTCGTCACCGTTCTTCTTGATCTGGCTCAGCGCGACATGCCCGAGCACGATCCCCAGCGGCGCGAACACCAAACTCGCGACGAGTGCACCGATCGCCAGCCCGTTGGTCGGACGGGCCACCGGGTATTGCACCGGATACTGCGGCGGATATCCGTAGCCCTGCTGCCAGTTCGCCGGCGGCGGCGGTGTCGCGCCGTAAGGGTCCGGGCCCTGATAGGGCTGCCAGGGGTCCTGTGATGGCTGCATAACGTCACACGATATCCAGAAACCTCGCGACTGCTGGTCGCTCAAACGAAGGACAGCACCCGAAGTCCCGGGTCAGCGCTCGAGTCGGTGGCCCCGCGACCGTCGCCACACGCGCGGCATCAGTTCCAGCAGTCCGAGCATGAGGACGATCCAGACTGTGGTGCTCCACAGCCGGTGCCCGACGCTTTCGTTCGGGTCGAATAGAAAGGTCAAGCCGAAGTACGCGATGGTCATGGCCACGTGTCCGGCCACGGCGCGAAAGGCCCCTGCCAGATCGTTCGATGTCCAAAACATGGCAACGACCCTACGCAAAGGTCGTACTCACGGCAGACCTACACCTGGGTCGAACGCCAATCGCCCAGTTCAACAGGTGTATTGGTCTGGGAATCGCACGCATAGCGGCGGTAGCGGTTGATTGGGACCATAACCGTCGCCGGAGTCCGGGTCGAAAGTCGGAGCGACGTAGGTCCAGCTGCCGTTCTGGCAGGTGGAGTAATTCCCGCCTCCTTCGTTGACGACAGCCCCATCTTCACACTGCACCGGAGGTTCAACCGATATCTGAGGCGGGTTTGCGGCGTAGAACTCGTCCTCGCAATATTGCGTCCACCCATTCGAGCCGTCCGTATAGAACGTGGTGCCCGGCTCGTACTCGGCCGTGATCCCACACCACGAGATCTCTTTCTCAGCAACGGTCGTAGGTGTCAACGATGGCGGCACGTTCGTGGGAGCAGCAGAAGCCGAGGACGCCTGCGGTGTCACCGTGATTGTGGTCGTGGACGCGGAGGGCTGAGGCGAGTCATTAGCGTCTCCGCCCGAGCATCCCACCGCAAACATCCCGACCATAATTATTGCAACGGCCACGCGCTTCACACGTCGATCGTGCCATGAGACGGGCACGAAATAGTGCCAAATCAGGTGCTCATATCTTGAACAGCCCTCATGCTCCACGGGCCAAGGCTTCATATCCCCGAGAACAAGGGCGGATACGTAAGGATTACTCCGACGGACTCGCAAACATGTTGCCAGCGCGAGTCGGAGGGAGGCCGCTCGAGTACTAGTACCGGCTGGACGGCCTTATCTAATTGGTACGAATAATCGAGAAGTTGTCCCAGACCCAGCCGGATCTGCTGCGTCTCCGCGGCCACGCCCGCGCCGAGACTCTTCACTTCCGCGATGTAGATGTCGCGGCACCAAATCCAGCCGGCATCGAACAGCGGCGCGCCAGGCATCGGATCGTGAGTCTGGACGTCATAGTCAAGCAAAAAGGTCGCGAGGAGCCGCAACGTGTCAATGTGCGCGGCAGTCCCTCTGTCGAGAGCCGCGAGGTCAGCGGTCAGTGCCACCGGATCATGCGTCGAAGGCTTTCGAGGTTTGAGGCGGCGGCCGAGTATGTCGTCACCGCGTTCGGGTGGCGAGAAGACTCCCCCCAGCTCAGACTTCGACAACGACAAACAGTCAGCCGAGAATCCATTGACCAAGTCTTCGAAGCCGCGGTCGCTGACTACGTGGACGTGCTCGCCCTGAAGCCGCCGTTCGTACGCGTCGCGTAGCTTCTTGCTGAACTCGTTGTCCGGATCGGTGACCCGCTGGTTGGACAGGTCACCTTGTACCAGCAGGGTGACGTACGAAGAGAAGTCGGCGGTGAACGTCGCGCCGTTCTGCTCGATGAGCCTTGCACACTCGGACCGAACAACCCTTCCGTCGTAGAACGTGACCTTCCCAGATACAGCGACCACTTCATCGGCGAGTGAATGAACTCCACCCCTGCATCCGCGCATCACCTGTTTTGCCATCGACTGGACCCCTTTCGATTCCGGCGGAGACAACTGCCCTGGGTAGTCTGAAGCGCATAGAAGGCCCGTGATTTGCACCGTACCGACAATCCGTGCAAATCCTCGGCCAGGGAACTTAAGCTCGGTCCGGTGAGCGCCACCGACGACTCTTTCAGCGGTACCTACGAGCCACCTCGTAGAAGACAGCCCGACAGCCCGTTCATCCAGCGAGGACGACCCTCCCCCGGCACGATCCAGGATTTCTGGGAATGGTCGACCTCGGACCTGCTCAGCAATGCCACCCGTGGGGTGTTGGCGGAGTTCATCGTCGGTCTGGCGTTGGGCTGCGTGGACGATGTCCGGCGCGAATGGGACGCCTTCGACCTTGTCACGCCGGACGGGCTACGAATCGAGGTGAAGTCGGCGGGATATCTACAGTCCTGGCAACAAAAATCGCCGTCCGCAATCTCGTTCGGGGTCAGCCCAGCCACCGCGTGGTTCGCGGAGACCAACTCGTATTCGGAGGCGCGCCGCCGGGAAGCAGACGTTTATGTCTTCTGCGTCTTCAACACCACCGAACGTCGACATGCCAATCCGCTCGACTTGGCCCAGTGGCTCTTTCTCGTCGCCCCGACCACTGACATCAACGTCGCGCTCGGCGAGCAAAAGACAATCACTCTCAACAGTCTGCGACGTCGGGTCAAGCCTTCTGAAGTCGACTACGCCGGGCTTCCACACGCGATTCGCGCTGCATCACGCGACACCCAGTAGCGGCCCTTCAGCGGAGGGCACCCCAATGATCTACTGATTCCATGAGCACAGCTCCACCCCTCGCCGCCGGCCTGGACATCTCACCGGAGGCACTGACCCTCGGGATCTCGCTGTATTCCGCAGCGATCCTGATCGGTATCGGAGTCGGCATCAACGCTGCGGCCAAGCACCGACGTCGATTGGCGGTGATCATGGCTGCGGTAGTCACGGTGTTGGTCATCGCCGGAGTGGTCGTCGCGATCTTGAGCAGCACCCACAATCCGCATTGATGCCGCCGTAAGTTGGCTTCTCACACGGAAATGTCCGATTTCACCTGCGTCGACACGGCCAGCGGGTCGAATTGATGCGCGGTGTGACGGGTGGGTCCTAAAGTAATCGAAGTCAACAACCGCCGGATCCCGACGGCACTCGTATCGGTCCCGTTCGGGGTGAGGGGTAATCGCAATGACCACAGACGGTTCGGTCAAGGTGGACAAGAGGGCACCCGGTCTACGGGAGCTGACCCTGCGCGGGGTCATCCTCGGCGGTCTGATCACCCTGGTGTTCACCGCCGCGAATGTGTATCTCGGCCTCAAAGTCGGTCTGACGTTCGCCACGGCCATTCCTGCCGCGGTCATCTCGATGAGCATTCTGCGGTATTTCAAGAATCACTCGATCGTCGAGAACAACATCGTCCAGACCATTGCGTCTGCGGCAGGCACCCTCTCGGCCATCATCTTCGTGCTGCCAGGCCTCATCATGGTCGGCTGGTGGACCGGATTCCCGTATTGGATCACGGTGGCCGTCTGCGCCATCGGCGGCATCCTCGGCGTCATGTACTCGATCCCCCTGCGCCGGGCGCTGGTCACGGGATCTGATCTGCCCTACCCCGAAGGCGTCGCGGCCGCCGAGGTCTTGCGCGTCGGCGACACCACCACCGGCGCCAACGAGAACAAGGGCGGCCTGCGGATCATCCTGATCGGCTCTGTCGTCGCCGCGGCCTACTCGCTGCTGGCGGCACTCAAGGTCATCAGCAACTCACTCGCCGGGGCGATCAAGATCGGCGCGGGCGGAACGATGTGGGGTGCCAGCCTGTCGCTGGCTCTGATCGGCGTCGGACACCTGGTCGGCCTCACCGTCGGCATCGCCATGCTGGTCGGCCTGATCATCTCGTTCGGCATCATCCTGCCCATCCAGACCAACGGCGCCCTCCCCGCCGGAGAAGACCTCCTCGACGGCGTCAGCAGCATCTTCTCCGCGGACGTGCGCTTCGTCGGCGCCGGCGCTATCGCCGTCGCCGCGATCTGGACGCTGCTGAAGATCATCGGCCCCATCATCAAGGGCATCAAGAACGCGATGGTGTCGGCGCGGTCGCGCAAGGACGGCAAATCCGTCGACATCACCGAGCAGGACATCCCGATCCAGTACGTCGGCCTGGTGATCATCGTCGCACTCGTCCCGATCGGGCTGCTGCTCTGGGACTTCGTGCACAACACCGCACTTCACGGCACAGCCACCGGCATCATCGCCGTCAGCATCATCTTGGTGTTCGTGATCGGACTCGTCGTCGCGGCCGTCTGCGGTTACATGGCCGGCCTCATCGGCTCGTCCAACAGCCCGATCTCCGGTGTCGGCATCCTGGTGGTGCTCATCGCCGCCTTGCTCATCAAGATGGTGTACGGCGACGCCACCGACGCGCAAAACACTGCGCTCATTGCCTTTACGTTGTTCGTGTCCGCGGTGATCTTCGGCGTCGCGACCATCTCCAACGACAACCTGCAGGACCTCAAGACCGGTCAACTCGTGGGTGCGACGCCGTGGAAACAGCAGGTGGCGTTGATCATCGGTGTCATCTTCGGGTCGGCCGTGATCCCGCCCATCCTGCAGCTGATGCAGACGGCGTTCGGGTTCGTCGGTGCCCCCGGAGCCACCGACGACGCACTGGCCGCACCGCAGGCGGCGTTGATCTCGTCGCTGGCGAAAGGCGTGTTCGGCGGCGACCTCGACTGGAACCTCATCGGTGTCGGCGCTCTCATCGGCGTCGGCATCATCATCGTCGACGAAGTGCTGACGCGGTCGACGAGCAGATTCCGGCTCCCTCCGCTGGCCGTGGGAATGGGTATGTACCTACCGATCTCACTGACGCTGGTCATCCCGATCGGCGCCATCCTCGGTGTCTTCTACAACAAATGGGCCGATCGCTCTGGTGGCGACGTCGAACGCAAGAAGCGGATGGGCATCCTGCTGGCCACCGGTTTGATCGTCGGTGAGAGTTTGTTCGGGGTGTTGTTCGCCGGCATCGTCGCGGCGACAGGCGATGACAGTCCGCTGGCCGTCGTCGGCGACAACTTCCTGCAGACGTCCGAGTACCTCGGTGTCATCCTCTTCGTTCTCGTGATCGCCTGGCTGTACAAGAAGACACAACAGATCGCGAACCGGCCGGTCGAGGACGAGCCGGCGGACCTGACGAAGTCGTAGGTCTGCTCAGCCACGATCTGCTCCACTTCCAGGAATCCGCTCCACTTCTAGCGCACTGGAAGCGGAGCAGATTCCCGAAAGTGGAGCAGATTCGACGCAGGAGGTGGCCATGGGTCAGCATGAGCAGATCGCTGCCGAGCAAGCCGCGCGCTGGAACGGCCCGTCCGGGCGGTCGTGGATCGACCACCAAGACCTACTCGATCGGTTGTACCGGCCCTTTGAGGACCTCCTGGTCGACGGGATCTCGGGCAGCCGCCTTCTCGACGTCGGATGTGGCACGGGGAGCACAACTTTGGCGGCGAGCCGAGCCATCACCGGCCAGGCGGTAGGGGTCGACATCTCCGACCCCATGATCGCTGTCGCCCGGGAGCGCGCCTCCGCCGAAGGGGCGTCCGCGCAGTTCCTCGTCGCTGACGTGCAGACCCACCAGTTCGCGGGCGCCCCATTCGACACCATCCTCTCGCGTTTCGGGGTGATGTTCTTCGGCGACCCGGACACTGCGTTCCGCAACCTACATCAAGCCTCCAGCGGCGGCGCAACCCTACGAATGATCGTGTGGCGCAACCCCGAAGACGGCGACATCATGGTGTCCGCCGAGAGCGCGACTGCAGAACTCTTGCCAGAGCTGCCGCCGCGGCCGCCCAGCGTTCCGACGACACCCGGTCAATTCGCGTTCGCCGACCCCGACCTCGTCTCCCCGATCCTCCACGCGGCAGGCTGGCGCGACATCACCATCGAACCGATCGACGTCGAGTTGAGCCTGCCCACCGACGACATGCTGCGTTACATCACGACGTTCGGCCGGGTGGGTGTTCAGCTGCCCGCGGTGGACGACGCGACTCGAGCCCACGTGCTCGACAGGCTGTCGGAGGCGCTCACCTCCTTCACCGACGGACCGGATGTGCGCTACACCGCCGCGTGCTGGCTGGTCAGCGCCCAGGCCTGACGGAACCGGCGGCATGCCTCACGCGTCCAACACTGGACAGCAACGAAGCGGCGAGGGGCACAGCAGAATGACAGCATCACCGCCCGACGCATCCGACCGCCCGTTCTACACACGGAAATTCTTCCTCATCCCGGCCGGACTTCTGGTGGTCGCTGCGATCGCTCTCGGTTTCGTCGCCACTTGGGAGCACCACGACCTGCCAAGGACTGTTCGCGATGCCGCACAAGAGTCCATGGCCGGAGTACCGGATGAGGCGACGGAGATTTCGGCGTCGTACGACCGGATCCGCATCCAAGGCGGGTGTTCGACCCTGACGTTCTTGCCGCCGAATGCGCAGTGGCGCAGCTATACCGCCACTCATATGGTCAAAACGCTGGATCCGACAACTTTCGGCCCGTCGTCGGGTTGCGAACCGGTCGAACACGATTGCGTCGAAGAGGTCGGCACCATCCTCACCGGCTATGCAGCCAGCGACCACGCCGGCGAGGGCGGCAATGCCCGCCACCTTTACGTGATCCCCGATTGCGAATCCGGCAGAGCCCTTATCGCCTGGAGCACCTTCGACCTTTGACTTCGGGGGGGAGTGACCACCATCACACTATGTCTGTTTTGTACGTTGTGTAACTAAAGTCTTGACCGTCGCGATCAACTCTTCGATACCCAACAGGATTGAGGAGTACGACCCAGTGATCGGTAGCAGGCGACGTCGCGCGCGGGATGAGCGACAGGACAGCAACAACCCCCGCGGGATGCGGCGCACCAGGACAGCGGCCGGCGCCATGGCCGCGACCGTCTTGCTCGGCGTCGGGCTGTTCGGAGTCGGGAGCGGAACCCAGGCGGCGGCCAACCCGCTGGAAGACTTGGACATCGGGCAGATCACCGAGCTCCTCGACAACGAGATCCTGCAGCAGTACATCACCCAGTGCGTGGGCCCTGAGGGCTCGACGCCGGTCACCGATCCGGCGGCACCACCGAAAGCTGTCGTCGACTGCAGCCAGTCCACCGGCACCGGCGTCGCCGTCGTGTTGCCCGGTTCAATCGAGGTCGGCACCGCCGCCGAGTCGATGACAGTGGCCCTCCCACTGTTCGGCGACCGCAACCTCATCGAGATCGTGAGTGCCGCCGCAATCGACCCCTGGGGCGGCGCGGTCAACCCGCTCAGCCTGGGCAAATACAAGACGTACGCGCAGGTCCAAGCTGATGCTTCGCTCGCGGTCGACATGCAGACCGTGCGCGAGTGCAGCAGCGGCGTCGTCATCGGTAACACGTGCCTCTTCGGAAGCTGGCGCAACCGCACCTACGACGTCAACCTCAAGAAGCGCACCGAAGCCCTCAAGGTCGCCGAGTACCTGACCGGTACCAAGTACGACTACGCCAAGCCGATCACGCTCCCCGGCGCAGCCGAGCCGGAAGGCAGTGCAACCATCGCGGGCTCCGGCATCCATTTCGCGCTCGCCATGACGGGCGGAAACGCCAAGGCCGAGACCGGAAACGACCTGAGCATCGCCACTGCCGGCGCGAGCGACGGACGGAGCTCGACGTCGTACTCCTACCTCGGAATGGCCAACGCGCTGAACATGGACACCGATCAGGTCAAGCTCACCTGGTTCGGTAAAGAACTCGACTTCACCAACCTGGAAAAGTCCGGCCTGCTGGGCTTGGCCGGTGAGGATGCCGGCGAGCTGATCGACACCATCGAAGGCGTGCAACTGCCTGCACTCAAGGAGGTCAGCTGCTTCGGCCTCGTCGCGCAGGCGACCGCGGAGGGGCTCGGGTCGTGCAGCAATGTCCTCGGCACGTTCGACACCTACCAGGACCTGCGGGCACCCGTCGTCGGTGAGAGTCGGCAGACGCAGTACGCACTGACCGACGTCACCTCACTGGTCCTCGGCAACGACGCTCTTCTCAAGCAGCTCACCGGCAGCTCCGAATCGACTCCGTTCATGGACTCGCTGATGGAGAACCTCACCTCTGAAGAGGGTCGCCTGAAGTTCGCCAAGGACTTCGTTCGGTTCACCCAGGACGTGACGACGGTGGCCGAGGAACGGCAGGTCATCGGCGAGGACGGCGTGCCGGTGGTCGACGAGAACGGCGACCCGGTGATGGAGCAGGTCACCAAGACCGTCACCGCTGCATACCTGACCAGCGATTACGGGCTACGCAATCCGGTGACCATCGAGTGGCTGGGCCACCGGATGGTGCTGTTCCCCGCCGTCACCGTCAACGGACAGGAGCGGCCGAACTACCTGGGGCTGCCAGAAATCGAGCGAATCGTCGACGATGCCGACCGCGGTCTGCTGCCCAAGGTCAGCTTGATCCACGTCGACAACCCGTTCGGCCTCGGAACCCTCACGCTGGACAAGCCTTTCGACATCGCGCACACGTTGCGGAACTACGCGTCCACGGTGACCCTGCCCGGCGATATCCGCCAGGTCGGCGATCTGGTCGGCGGCCTGACCGGCTCGGACGAGCAGCCCACGACCGACAACGACGCTCCGACAACGGCATCGGCTCCTGCAGAGATCAACAAACGCAGCGCGCCGGTCACCTCGACCACGACCAGCACCACCAAGGTCAAGGTCCCCGCGACGTCGACGACACGCGCCGACGAGCCCGTCGAGGATGCTCCGACGTCCACCACAACAGTGGTGACAACGACGGTGCCGACAACAGAATCGGCGACGCCCGACGAGTCGTGACGACAATCTGACGCGGGAGGCCAAATCTGCTCCACTTCCAGAGAGATGCTCCACTTCCAGAACCCTGGAACCGGAGCGCATCCCTGGAAGTGGAGCATTTGGCCGTACCTGGCCCGGGACGCCAAGCCTCGCCATCCGGACAACCACGACATACTGTTCTGAACACAAACCCGTCGATCTGAGGAGCGTCTGCAATGGCTGGTGGTCTCGTAGCACTGCTTGATGACGTCGCCGCGATCACGCGGGCTGCTGCGGCAACCCTCGACGACGTCGCCGCCGCTGCGGGCAAGGCGAGCGTGAAGGCGACGGGTGTGGTCGTCGACGACGCCGCGGTCACCCCTCGCTACGTCCACGGTTTCTCCCCCGACCGGGAACTGCCGATCATCTGGAAGATCGCGGTCGGATCGATTCGCAACAAGCTGCTGATCATCCTGCCGGTGGCCATGTTGCTGAGCCAGTTCCTGCCGGGAGCTCTGCCGTACCTGCTGATCGTCGGTGGCGCGTTCCTCTGCTACGAGGGCGCCGAGAAGGTCTACGAAGCGCTCGGCGGTGGCCACGCTGCTGCCGAAGAACCCACCGAGCGCGGACCGGCGTTCGAGAAGACCATGGTCAGCGGGGCCATCCGCACCGACCTGATCCTCTCGGCCGAGATCATGATCATCTCGCTGTCCTCGGTCGAGGAAGAACCCTTCGTCACCCGCCTGCTGGTGCTCATCGCCGTCGCGTTCCTCATCACCGCGTTGGTGTACGGCGTCGTGGCTCTGATCGTGAAGATGGACGATATCGGCCTGGCGCTGGCGAAGAGGAAGTCGACGCTCAGCCAGAAAGTCGGCCGCGGTCTCGTCTCGGCGATGCCCAAACTGATGAATGTGCTCACCATCGTCGGCATCGCGGCCATGCTCTGGGTGGGCGGGCACATCCTGCTCGTCAACCTCGGTGAGGCCGGCTTCCACTGGCCCGCCGATCAACTCCACCACCTCGAACACTGGGGCAAGGAACTCGTCCACGGCTGGTTCGGCGGAGTGCTCTCCTGGATTCTCGGCACCACCGCCTCAGCGGTCGTCGGCTTGATCCTGGGTGCCATCATCGTGGCGATCATGCACGTGATCCCGAAGCGCAAGAAGAAGACCGAAGCCGCGCACTGAGTCAGCCGTCCGGCGCGCACCATCGACCACAAACCCACCCGTTCTGGTCAAACCCACGACCCGCAGACCCGTGGGTTTGACCGGAACGGGTGGGTTTGCAGAGACGGTTACTTCTGCTGCGCCTGCTGGAACGCCGCGGCGACCATGCCGACGTCGTCGCCGACCTGGAACACCCCGCGCGGCAGGTCAGGGAAGACCGCGTTGCTGGTGGCGACGACGAACAGCAGTCGCTTTCCGTCACCGACATCGAGGTAGCCGGACAGACCCTGCGTCGTGACGACGAGCCGTTCGGTCCCTGGCTCGACGTCGGCGGAGGTTGACGTCTTACCGATCACCTTGCCCTTGGCCGGGCTGTCGACACCGACACCCGACAGCGATCCACGTTCACCGAGGATGGGCTGGCCGCTCCAGAACGTGTCGGCCCATGGCTGCTCGCTGACCCACTCCAGCCAGGTGATCACGGCAGCGGGAGTCGCCGACGACGGGTCGCCGCCCTGCCCGTCCATGATCACGAAGTCCGATGCCGGAACGCCCGCCTTCGCCGACAGGTCACGGATCGCCGGCAGTCCGTCTGCGCACTGATCAGAACCGGCCTCCACCGCCAGCAGGCACACGAAGGTGTTGGCACCGGTGTTGTAGCTGGTCGCCAGGATCATGCCGCCCGATTCACCGAGCGGCGCCGACTCGAGGGACGCCAGCCGCTGGCCCTCCTGGTAGCTGTCCTTGGCCGGCAGCGCAGCTTCGTTGTTCGACGTCGACGTGGAGCTGACCGTGATGCCCTTGCGCTGCAACGCTTCGACGAACAGCTGGCGTGCCCAGCTCGAGGCGTCGGTGATGCGGTAGACGGTCAGCGAGGTCTTGCCCGCCGGGACCGACCCGGTCACGTGCAGCAGCGTGGGGTTGGCGTCGTCGGCAGCAACCTTGAGAGTCGAGTCGCTGTCGGAGGCGCCGGTGGTCACCTGATTGTCGATGGTGAACAGGCCGTTGCCCGGCAGCATCTGGATCGTGGCCGGCTGTCCGGGCTCGCCGGGTTGGGCCTGGATGTCGACGAGGTTGTCGTTGACGAAGATCGACGGCACCAGACCTTCGACGGTGTCGTAGGTTTCCCACAGCCGCGGGTCGACGAGCACGTCACCATCGACGCGGGTAACTCCCGCTGCCGCAACCTGTTCGGCCATGGCGTCTAGACCGGCCAGCGGGTTACCCGGCGCCAGCACCGCGCCGGGGAGGGCGTCGGCGTAGACGTGATCGATGCCGTCGGTGGCGAAGTCGAACTTGCCCTGATCGGCGTTGCGACCGCCGAGCGCCAGGTCGCCGGATCCGACGAGCACCAGGTCGCCGGTCAGGGTCCCGTTCACCGGCGCCGTCGTCGCGTAGACGGGGGTGGTGATCTTCCGGTCGACGCCGAGATCGTTGAACACCGTTCCGACAGTGAAGTGTTTGGTCTGCGACGCCAAGAACATGAACGTGTCGGCCTGGTTGCTGTAGATGACCTCGTCGGTCTCCGGGTCGACCACCAGGTACGACCACCGTGCCGCCGTGTACGGGTCGGTGTCCATGATCGTGGCCGCATCGGCCGGTATCGCCTGCCCCTGGGTGCCCGTCGGTTCAGACGTGTCCGACGAGTCGCCCGAGCAAGCGGCGGTGAGCAGCAAGCCCGACACCGTCGCGATCGCGAGCGCCGCCCTGATTGCACGCTGTGGTCGATCTCGTCCTGGCATGACGCACCAATTTCTCGTTGTCGGTCGACGCAGCGCCGCGGCGGTGGTCACCAAAGCGGACATCGTAGCCAGACTAAGTTACCAAAGTAGCTGCAAATTGCATACTGCATTTTGCAATACAAAGGGTTATGGTCAAAGTAACAGCCCGGCCGAGCGCAGGCCGCCGCTGTCCTACCCCGCGACAGACCGCGGGAACCGCCTGATGGAGCACCATGGTCACTGCACACACATCCACTCCCCACCGACGAACACGGCTATATGCCCACGCCGCACTGGCTTTCGGAACTGCGCTCACCCTCGTTCTGTCGGCGTGCAGCACCCCGTCCAGCGACTCCTCGACCTCACTCGCCGAGGTTCCTCCCCAGGTACCGGCCCCGCAGATCGACCGAGCCGGAGTGGACGCTGCGGTCGACCAGCTCGACGGCCAGGTCGAGAAGATCATGGCCGACACCGGCGCCCCCGGCGTTGCGGTCGCGGTGGTCTACGAGGGTGAAGTTCTCTACGCCAAGGGATTCGGCGTCAAGAAGGTCGACGAGCCCGGCAAGGTCGACACCAGCACCATGTTCCAGCTCGCGTCGGTGTCGAAGCCGGTGGCCTCGAGCGTGGTGGCGACCGTCGTCGGCGACGGAAAGATCAACTGGGACGACCCGGTGAAGACGTTCGAGCCGGGATTCGCCGTCTCCGACCCGTACGTCACCGCCAACGCGACCTACACCGATCTGATGTCACATCGCTCCGGCCTGCCCGACCACGCCGGCGATCTGCTCGAGGATCTCGGCTATACGTATCCCGAGACGATCAGCAGGCTCAATCAGGTTCCGCTGTACCGCTTCCGCGACCACTACGACTACACCAACTACGGCTTCTCGATTGCCGGCAATGCCGCGGCCAACGCCTCGGGAATGTCCTGGGCGGACCTGTCGAAACAGGCGATCTACGAACCGCTCGGGATGGACAACACCACCTCCCGGTACGACGAGTGGCTCAACTCCCCCAACCGCGCGTTCAACCATCAACAGCTCGACCCTGACGCCAAGACCTGGGCGGCGGATTTGGTCAGCACCCCCGCAGAGCAGGCTCCTGCCGGCGGCGCGATGTCGTCGGTCGACGACATGGCCAAGTGGGTCCAGATGGAACTGGCCGATGGCATGTTCAACGGGCAGCAGATCGTCGACGCCAAGGAACTGCAGTTCACCCACCAAGCCCATTCGTTCTCCCACCCATCCACCACCCCCGGTGCGCGAGACAGCTTCTACGGCATCGGATTCAACGTCGACACCGACGCGCACGGCCGGGTGCAGATCGGCCACGCGGGCGCGTTCGCGCTCGGTGCCAGCACCGACGTCAAAATGTTGCCCAGCGAACAACTCGGGATCGTCGTGCTCGCCAACACGGCGCCGGTCGGGGTGGCGGAGACGATCACCGCACAGTTCCTCGACTACGTGAACAACGGCGAGCTGACCGTGGATTGGGCGCCGTTCATCGCCGAACAGTTCTCGATGATCATCGCATCGGGACGCTCCGACGTCGACTACGCCAACCCACCGGCTGATGCCGCACCCGCCCGAGCGGCCACCGACTACACCGGGATGTACACCAGCCCGTTCTATGGACCGGCGGAGGTGGTCGCCGAGGGCGACAACCTGGTCATCAAGATCGGCCGGGATCTACAACAGAGTTACCCGCTCACCCACTACCAGGGCGACACGTATTGGTTCGAGCCGATCGGCGAAAACTCCGCAGGTCCAACAGGTGTCGAGTTCACCGGGGCCGGGCCCGCCAGTTCCCTGACCATCGAGTACCTCGACAAAGACGGGCTCGGAACCTTCACCCGAGCACCGCAATAGAACCGAAGACAGCTGTGCAGACACTCGCAGCACCGTCAGCGCCACCACCACGAGGAGCGAGATCATGTCACCAGTAGAAGCACTGCCGCGAGCAGAGCGGCGGCGTCGACCACGACGCGTCGGACCGACGGCACTGGCCGTGCTGCTGTCAGCGGCGCTGGTCGCCACCGCGTGCTCCGACGATTCGTCGGACAGTTCGTCGTCGGCCTCCAGCACACCACCGAGTTCGGGCGGCTCGTCATCCGGCGCGCTCGTGCCCTTCGACACCGCCGCCATGGACAAGCTCGTCGACGACATGGCCACCGAATACCGTGAGATCGGGATGATGGTCCTGATCCGCACCCCGCAAGGCGAGTACGTCAAGTCGTTCGGCACCGTATCCAGTGACTCGAAAGACGCACCCAACCTCGACACGAAGGTGCGCATCGGCTCGAATACCAAGACCTGGACCGGCACCGCCATCATGCAGCTCGTCGAGGAAGGCAAGATCTCCGTCGACGACCCGGTCAGCAAGTACCGGCCCGACGTCCCCAACGGCGAGAACATCACCGTCGGCCAGCTGTTGAACATGCGTAGCGGGCTGTACAACTACACCGAGACCGTCACCCTCAACGAGGCCCTCGACAACGATCCCCAGAAGGTCTGGACCCCCGAGCAGTTGCTGGGGCTCGCGTTCGCCAATCCGCCGTATTTCCCACCGGGGGGCGGTTACCACTACTCCAACACCAACACCGTGTTGCTGGGGCTCATCGCCGAACAGCTCGACGGCAAACCGATCGCCCAGATCTTCCAGGATCGGTTTTTCAGCAAGCTGAACATGTCGGGCAGCTCGTTCCCCGCCAACACCGACACGTCCATCCCCGCGCCCTACGCCAGCGGCTACTCCTACAGCGGCAACATCGAGACACTCAACGAGCCGGCACTGTCCCCGGAGCGGATAGCGGCCATCGAGGCCGGCACCGTGAAGCCGCGCGTGACCACCAACGACAACCCGTCGTGGACGTGGTCGGCCGGCCAGGGCATCGCGACCGCGAACGACCTCGCCACCTGGGTCAAGGCCATGGGTGACGGCGAACTGCTGAACGAGGCGACGCAGAAGCTGCGGATCGACAGCGTGCAGCCGACTGATCCGGACAAGCCGGGCGGCGCAGGCTACGGATACGGGATCGCCCAGATGGGTCCGATGTACGGGCACATCGGCGAGATGCCCGGCTACAACTCGTTCATGGGTTACGACCCGGCCAACGACGTGACGATGGTGGTGTGGGCCAACCTCGCACCCACCATCGACGGAAATGCCGCGGCCGCGAAAGTAGCCAACGCACTCGTCCCGTTCGTCTACAACGTTCCGGCCCCAGACACCGCGAGTGACGTCGACGAGGTCGCCGAAGACACCAGCGGCGGATAGTACCTGTTCAACCAGTGGTGAGTGGGTGCCCGACGCCCTGTCGGGCACCCACCATCCTCGTTGTTAAACTGTCGGCCGCATTCATGTTGTCGCAGTTTTAGGAAGTGAGGTTGCTGTGCCACAAGGCGACCTCAACACGATGTCGTACGCCATCCTGGGCATTCTGGCGCCGCGGGACTGGTCGGCGTACGAGGTGGCCGAGCAGATCGGCCGCGGAATGTCCGAGATCGTCCCGCGGGCCGACCGCCAGCGGTACAACGCTCCCAAGAAGCTGGTGGAACGCGGTCTGGTGACGGCCCGTACCGAACCCACCGGAACCCAGCGCAGCAGGACCATCTACTCGATCACGCCCGAGGGTCGCGCCGCACTCACCGAGTGGATGGCTACCGAGACCAAGGCCTCGACCATGGAGTTCGAAGGGCTACTGCGGGTCTGCGTGGCCGACCTCGGGTCCATCGACGACCTCCGCAACACCCTGCGCACCGTGCGCGCCCAAGCCGAGATGAAACGCCAGGTGTTCGTCGCCAACGCCCGGCTGATCAAGACCCCCGGCGCCGGCTCCTTCCCCGGGCGTCAGCACGTGCTGGCGATGTCCGCGAAGTACATGGTCGGGCACTTCACCCACATCATCTCGTGGGTCGACTGGATGCTGGACGAAGTCGAGGACTGGCCCGACACCGTCACCCCCGCCACAACCCACGCCGAGCGCATCCAAGACATTCTCGAAGACATCATCAAGGAGTACGGGCAGGACGAGGATCAGTCTGCGACGTAGCGCGCACCCGTTGTGGAGAGGTTGGCGATCGCGCGATACCTCGTCTGCGGGATGCTCATGTCGAATTCCCGCTGCCGGCCGATCACGTAGCGCCCGGGTGCCAAACCGGTGGCGCCGTGCTCAGGGTGGATCAGGTACGCAATCACTTCGGTCTCGACGATGCCGAGCGCGAGACGTCGGGGGTCGAAGAGATGCGACGTCCACGTGCAGTGCCCCTCTTCGGCGACAAGGCTGTGCGGATTGCCTCCGGCTGCGCTGCGCAGCAACTCAATTCCCGATCGCGGCACCTGCTCAGGGCGTGCATCCGTGAATGCCATGACCATCGGAAGCAGGTCTGCGGGGACGACGAGGAGATCGCCTTGGGCTTGTAGGCCGTCGACCACCGGGATCGACACCTCTTTGTCCAAGTAGTCGAAAACGTCGAGGCCCGTGTAAGCAGTGAGGTCGGACAGGGTCATGGTGGAGTTCATGGTGGTCACCTTGGGTTGTGTTGGTATGAGGGATATGCGGTTCACGTGCGTCGCACGAGTCGCGCATAGTCGGTTCCTGTGATGCCGTAGGTCCAGCCGGCGGCGTCGAGGGCTGAGGATGTGCCATCGGGCACCGGGAGTCCGTAGCGACGGCGGGTGCCGTCGCGTTCTCGAGAACCATTAAGGACGAGCAGAATTCGCCCGTGCGGCCGTACAGTCGGCGGGGTCGCATACAGCGCCAAGGTCCCCGCGTCGTTGCCTGGATCATCGGTCTGATCGATCAGCTTCAGTTCGGACTCGGCAATATAGGCCTCCCAGCCGATGCGCTCGATGGCGCTGCGTCGGATCTCGACGTTGCGTTCGCGGTTGATGCGTTCGACGGTCGGGGCGGTGATCACCCACTCGGGAATGATCGTGCCGTGCACGGCGTATACGCTCTGGCCATCCGGGAATTCGATCGCCGGGTTCTCCGGGTGATGCAGTCGGCGTTGGCCATAACGGGCGTCTGGAGTCGGTTCGGTGTGCAGCGCGATGGGCCGTTCGGCCATCACGCAGACCGTGTCGAACGGCCACCACCAACCCGTGGAATCAGCTATCGCGCAGTGTATCTCAAGGATATTCACGTCCGCGGGTGAATATCCGACGAGGCCGAGCCGGCGACATCCGTCGTAGTGCGCGAGCCACGGCGCTTCGTGCTGTCCGTACCAGGTGACGTAGCCGGCGGTCGCCGGCGTGATCCTGCGGATTCCTACGGCGATTCCGTCAGTCACCGTTGTCTTCAGCGGACTCCGGATCTCTTGACGTGCGTGCGCTCTCGGTCCGGACTCTTCTTCCAGAGGTGGCGGTGGCCACCACCCTGGTCGTCGCCGTTCTGGCTGTGGCGGGTTGATACGAGCTTCCATGCGACGCTTCGACGCGTTGATGACCGCCGCGATGCCGGCGTGGGCCGATTGACGATCGCCGGTGAAGAAGGGGCCGCCAGCGGAGAGCCCGTTGGTCGAGATCAGCGCCGACGCCGCGGGCGGTGATGGCACCCATACGAACTCGGGTTCTGGGTGTCCGGCCAGTCGATACAGCTGTGAGACAGCAGCTTCCGCAGTGGTTCGGTCACTCGGTCCGGTGGCCAGCGCAGCAGCGAGCCACTCCGCGTGGACGGCAGCGATGGTGCGGTGATGATCAGAATCGAACTCGAAGAACTCATCGGCCCCGAGAATCGGGGACCTGAATGCGGCGCTCACGCGGTGGTGGCGGAATCCGCCTTTCCTGTTGTCATGTTCCCCAGAGTGACAGGCGCGGACGAAGATCGCAAGGGGTACGAGTGTCTTCGCAGCACTCCGGTGCGACTCAGGGATACTGTCCACCGTGCAACAGTCCAACGCTCCGATCGACACCACGCTCCACATCGCCACCCCTGTGTGGGCAACCGCTGTCGCGTTGGTGATCGTGCTGGTGCTGGCGTGGGGATTCAGCTCGGTTGCCCGCTGGCTGGTGCGACATCGCGCCAGGTTGAACGCCACCACCGGGATGTTCCTGTCGATCCTCGGCTCCGCGGTCGGCTTGTTCATCGCCGGTGCCATCGATCCGGATCTGAAGGTGTGGAGCGTCCTGACCGTGGTGCTCGCGCTCGCCAGCTCGGTGCTCAGCGTCGCCGCGTACGCCGCCATCGCCGCACATTTCCAGAAGTCGGAACATGCAACCGTCGCCTCGCTGATGGCTGCGGGCGAGTCATCCCAGGTGGAGTTCAAGTCGACGGCACGGGTCAACCTCCACACAGGCGAGCGCGACGCCAAGATGGAGCAGGTCATCGTCAAGACCGTCTCGGCGTTCCTCAACGGCGACGGCGGCAACCTGCTCATCGGTGTCGACGACGACGGCACGCCGCTGGGTTTGGATCCCGACTTCAACACTCTGCGGCACCCCGACGCCGACCGCTTCGAGCTCTGGCTCCGCGACCTGTTGACCACGACGCTGGGTCAGAGCACCGCGGCCATCGTCGGTGTTGCGATCGAGGCAATGCCTACTGATGACGGAGACCGGCAGGTTTGCCGGGTCACCTGTCCGCCGTCGCCGCGGCCGGTCTATCTGAAGCCGGCGACGAAGAACGCAACCACCGAGTTCTGGCTCCGCACCGGCAATTCGAGCCGCCAGCTCAGTGTCGACCAGGCCGCTGAATATGTGATGCACCGGTGGCCGCTGGGGGCTGGACGATCTGTTGCGGCGCAGATTCGGGCGGCGGTCAGGTTCTCGGCGGACCGGTAGACAGCGGCGGTGCCGACGCGCTCGTTCAGGTCACAAAGCCGCGTATGACTTCGGCCGGGTACCACATCAGAACGGTCAGCGGGATGATCAACAATCCGGCCAGCAATCCCGTGGCAATCCGCCGTTGCCGCCCTCCTAACGGCACCATCACCAATCCGCTGATCAGGGCGAGAAATCCGGCCAGGATCACCAATCCCGGCACGATAAGGACACTCGACACGCTCGCGACGAACATCGCGGCTGCGGCGTACACGCTTTCCGGGCCGTACCAGCGGTCGGGGTTCGCGCCAGTCCGCCCTTCAGGCATAGATCCACACCGAGACGAGGTAAAGCGCAGCGAAGGCGGCACACAGAGACACCACGATCACCAGAGAACGGCGAGTAGTTCTCGTTTGGACCACGGTCATCGCTGCCAGCGCCGACCCTGCAATGGCTGAAAGAAAGAGAAGCGACACAACCCAATTCGATCTGCCCGACCCGGTCAGGAACGCCCGGTTCAGCTGCGCGAGCACGACGCAGAGAAAGCTGCCGCCGATAACAATCACCCAGGTCGGCGCTACCCAACCGCTTTCGGCTGTGGCTGCATTCTCATCAGGCGGTCTCATCCTGGCACCCCGGCAACCACCGGAGGATGTGCGGGATTACCCAAGTCGACACGATCCGGCGGTGCTGCCGGAACATAGCCACTCGGCGGAACCGGGATTTGTCCACCTCCCGGCACTCTAGGCACTTCTCCCGGTGATGGGGGGACTGTCTGAATAACGGTGGATCCGGTCCTTGATTCAACACGCCGAGCTGAGCTTGGCGGG
>NZ_MJEI01000064.1 GCF_002095395.1 Williamsia sp. 1135 | reverse complement strand
TCAGAACTACGCATGCCCATCAACATCAGCATCCCCGTCATCAACAACCCCAACCACCCCTGATGGACAAAGATCTCCTGGAACACAGCCTGACACTGGTCGGGGCAGGCGATCCGGATTTCACCGTTCGCTTCTACGAGAGGTTGTTCGACGAACATCCCTCGGTGCGAGATCTTTTCGGAACGAACATACGCCCGCAGGCTGCCATGTTGCAGCAGGCCATCGTCGCCGTACTGGACCATCTCGATGACCCTGGCTGGCTGCAAGAGTCGGTGGGGTCGCTGGGGCGAGTCCACGCCTCGCTGGGGGTCACCCCTCAGATGTATGGCTGGGTCGCAACAACATTGGTGACCACCATGGCCGCCGTCGGCGGCGACAAATGGACTGACGACATGTCGGCTGCCTGGAACGAAGCGCTCACCGCGGTGACCGTGATCATGCTCGACGCCTATCCAAAAGAAGCAAAGGACGAAACAACATGCTCTCCACAATCTTCTATCTCTTCGACGTCATCGCCAACACCTTTGGGGTCATCGTCGACGCCGTGACCACGGGTAGCGCGGGGTAGAGGGCCCTACCGGACGGCCGCCTAAACCGGCTCTACGCAGGGTGATTCGGGAAGGGCATGCTCATCAGCGCTTCAAGTTCGTCGATACAAGGCTCGCCCTCCAGCTTGCGGAGGTACGACTCGACGAACTCGAAGGTCTCCGTCTGTCCCGCGTTCATGTCGAGCGACTTCTCCACGATCAGCACCCGTGAGACACTCGTCATCAGCGTGATGGCCACAACCGCCGATATCTCCTCGGGGTCGACTCCATAGCGCGTCAACAATTCTTCGATCACGCGCGCTGCGTCGACCCGGAGTCGCTCGGCGTAGTGCCCGATCGCTGTCCGCAATCGTTTTCGGTGGTTCGCCAGTGCGATGAACTCCATGGTCAGCGCAGTCACTGCGGGATCGATGCTGAATCGCCACAATGCCCACAGCGGCTGAGGAGCCCGCAAAGCGAGCGTGTGGATTTCGATTCCCCGCTCGGCGCTGCGCGCGAACACCGCCGAGAAAAGCTCATCCATGGTACGGAAGTAGTAGTGGACGAGTTGCGGCTTGAGGCCCGCCGCCTCGGCAACTCGTCTTGAACTGACCGCGGCGTACCCCTGCTCGACCATCAATCGTTCGGTGGCGTCCAAGAGCACGGTTCGATTCTTCGCATCCGGTGCGCCGAGCCTGCGTGGCGACGCCACAACCGTCACCTCCTCCATCCTACTTCGCCTGGTGGAACCGCCGCCGAATCGCCCGAGCAACATGGTCCACGATTCACCTCACGTTAGGCGAGTGCTCAGCAATCGCGAAGTTCCGCCCGACGAGAGTGCTGACGATCACTGTCAGTCAGACCTAATTCTTTCGGGAGCTGACGGGCACCATCTCATTCAGGAATGCGAGTTGGTCGGCGACCACGCCGGGAAAGAGAGGCTCGACGTAGGGCTCGAAGTGACCGCACTCGTAGCGCAGCAACGTCGAATCCGGGGTGGCGCGGGCGAATTTCATCGCAGCGGGAGCCGGCGCGATGTTGTCTGACGTCGCCACCTGGATCAACACCGGGCAGGTGATCTTCCGGGCCGTTCGCGCCGGCGAGTAGAGCCCGATCTTGACCAGGATTCGTGCGGCGACGGTCTCCGGGTAATCCTCGCGCCGAATACTCGATTCGACAATCAGTCGCTCGAACGCGGCCATCGCGCCCGGGGCAGCAAGAGCCGCCACCGAGTTTTCGGATCCGACCGCCGCGACGTATCGAGGCGGTCGCCCGAAGTAGGATCCGACCAGATCGGTCAGCCCCACCGGCGCCAGACGCAACGCCTGCCGCAGACCCGTGGCGCGCACCGCCGCCGGACCACTGACATGGGGTACCTGAGCGATGACCGCGGCCAGCCGCTCACCATGGCCGGCCAACGTCAGCACATGACCTCCGGCAAATGATGTGCCCCAGGCGATGACACGCTCGGCATCGACACACTGCAGAGACCGGGCGAACGTGATCGCTGCGCGCCAATCGTCGAGTTGCGATCGGACGTCGAGCAGTTGGCGGGGCTCACCCTCACTGTCGCCGAACTAGCGATAGTCGAACAAGACCACGGCGTACCCGGCGGTCGCGAAACGTTCCGCGTAGGCGGGTAGCCGGATCCCCCTCGTCGCGGCGAAACCATGAGCCATGACGACCACGGGCACCGGGCCCACAGGTGCGCTGGGCCGGTACACAGTCGCGGCGCACCTGACTCCGTGGCTGGAGAAGAACTCTTCGGCCTGGGTGTACTCGTTACCACTCGACACGATGCCCCCCACTTTCTTGATTGGTGTTCAAGACGGTACCGTCTTCTTGAACGGCGATCAAGTAAGGTGTTCGCATGCCCGCCAATCGTCGTCCACGAGCACGGGCGGAAAAGCGGGACGAGATCGTCACCGCCGCTCGCCGACTCTTTGTCGACAACGGCTACGACGACACCGCGCTGAGTAGGATCGCGGCCGATGCCGGCGTCACCGCGAACACCGTCTACTGGTACTTCCCCGACAAAGACCACGTGTTGGTGGCTGTCCTGGAAGAACTACTTGCCGAGGCGATGGCGCGGTACGAACCAATGGCACAGCGTCCCCTGGCGGACAAGATCATGTTCGCGGTCGAAGAGTTGTCCGCGATGCGCAACCTCGTCGACACCGTCCACTCGCGACGCGCCAGCTCACCGGTGATCGACGAGTGGCACAACACTTTCCACACGATGGCCGACGCCCTCACCCGCGCCGATCTGCCAACCGACGATGCAGGGCCGGCGAGCCACATCATTGCGTTCGTGGTCGAAGGTCTACTGACGCATCCTGCCGACGAAACCGAGCGACGGAACATCATCGAATTACTCGTCGACCGCATCACCAACTCTGATGAGCTTATGTGAGGCACCGCTGCGTAGCCCGATGCGTGGGTGGTCGATCTACTCGCACTGTCTGCGACGTCCCCAACCGAGTTTGTCGAACCTCAGTTCCGGTAGGGTGCCAGCCATGTTCCCCAATTCCGGTCGCCGATCGACATCGGAGCTGGGCCCCGGATCGGCATCCGGTACGTGCCACAATGCGGTCGCGTCGTGACCATTCCCAACGAAGAGCCCGCATGGAAGCAGCGGGCCGTCGAGCGGTCCATCAAAACCGCGAAGCTTCGGGCCGAGCAGCGCGTTCAAAAGTTCCTCGACGCCGCCCAGGCCATAATCACCGAGAAGGGTACGACCGAGTTCACAGTACAAGAGGTCGTCGATCGGTCGAAGCAGTCGTTGCGTAGCTTCTACCTGCAATTCGACGGCAAGCACGAGCTGTTGCTTGCACTCTTTGAA
The DNA here is from genome assembly GCF_002095395.1 of Williamsia sp. 1135. GTDB lineage: Bacteria > Actinomycetota > Actinomycetes > Mycobacteriales > Mycobacteriaceae > Williamsia. Next base: position 40,015 of record NZ_MJEI01000064.1, on the reverse strand, counting down.
GACGCCCTGAGCCGGTCCGCCGACCAGATCCGGGCCGCAGCATCGGGTCAGACGGAACCCATCGACCGTCTCAAAGTTGCGGTCCAGCTGCTTTTCGAGCTCTGCCGTCCCGATCCCGCTGCCAAGCGACCGATGTTCAACAACATTGCGCCACAGCTGTTGTTGACCCATCCGTCCGAGGTCAAGATCGCTTACGCGCCGCTGCTGCTGCTCTTCGCGGAGTTCATGGAGAGCGCCGCGGTGGCCGGCCAGCTGCGTCCTGATGCCGATCCGACACGGACCGCATCGATGACCATGCAGGCGGTCATGTTCATCGCCCAGTCAAGCGGCCAAGATGAAGCCAGAGCAGCACAGCCGATCAGTTCTGAAGAGGTGTGGCGATTCTGCGCGACCGGTTTCGCCAGTTCCTGAAAAAAGAACGACTTTCTCAGTATAGAGAACGATACTTACACTCGAGTAAAGCCTGGAGCGACCTTCACGCGCGATGACTTTTGTCATGGCTCAGTAGTGCAACAACCAGGCCTTATCGATGATTGCGCGCACTACTGCCTGCGGCTGAACTCGACCAGGGTTATTGCCATGACCACAACACAGAACGACTCACCACTAGGCAATCTCCTGTCGGATTCGATGCGCTTCGGTCCGGCCCCGACTCGAGGCCGCGAACTCGCCGTCATCGCGTGCACCTTCGTCCTACTCGCCATCGTCCTCGCCATCGTCACGCCGCCCGTCATCTTCATGGCGATCGCGGCAGCAGCGATCGTCGTGAACTTTGCGATCCGCTGGGCCGTCGGCAGCCGGAAGTGGGGTTCGCGATGAGCAACGTGATCACCGCACGCGGCCTCCGCCGGGTCTACGGCCAGGGCGACTCCGCATTCGAAGCGGTCAAGGGCATCGATCTCGACGTCGGGGAAGGCGAGGTGTTCGCCTTGCTCGGCACCAACGGCGCAGGCAAGACCTCGACGTTCGACCTTCTAGAAGGTCTCGAAGCACCCACCGAGGGTGACGTGGACGTCTTCGGCCTCGACCCTCGTAAGGACCGCAAGCTGGTCCGCCCGCAGGTCGGCATCATGCTGCAGTCCGGCGGCCTGCCTGCCGAGCTGACCATCAGTGAGACTCTCGAGATGTGGCGCGGCACCTGCAGCAACCCCACGACCGCCGAAGCAGTACTCGAACAGGTCAATCTCACAGACCGGGCGGACGTCCGGGTCGGATCGTTGTCCGGCGGCGAGAGGCGACGGGTCGATTTGGCCTGCGCCCTGCTCGGGCAGCCGCGGCTGCTCTTCCTCGATGAACCCACCACCGGGCTCGACCCAGAGAGTCGCCGCGCCACGTGGCGTCTGCTCGCCGGCCTCAAAGCCGCCGGCGTCACGATGGTCCTGACCACCCATTACCTCGACGAGGCCGAGGCCCTCGCCGACACCATCGCGATCATGCTCAAGGGGCAGATCGCCCGCCGCGGTTCGCTGCGCGAGATCGTCGACCAGCACCCGGCGCGCATCGTGTTCGATCACCCGGGATTGCCCTTGCCACCGCTTCAGGGCGCGGGCATCGACGCGCAGTCGCGAGTGACGATCTATACCCACGACCTCCAGGCCCATCTGTCCGAGCTGCTGGCCTGGGCCGGCGCGCACCGACTACAGCTGAACGGTCTCGAAGCGCGCGCAGCCTCACTCGAGTCGGTGTTCCTCGACATCGCCGACGACCCTGCCGACACATCGGCATCCACCCCCGACATGATCGGAGCATCACGATGACCACCATGAGCCCACCCACCACCGCCGGTGTCGGCTTCGGCCGACGTCCCCTGACCGCCCTGTCCAAGGCCGAGTACCGCCAGTTCCGTCGAAACAAGACGCTCGTGATCATGGGTACGGTGTTCCCGGTCGCGCTTCCGCTGATCACGTTCTTCCTGGCACGCAACAACTCTGGGACCACCACCGAGGTCGCGACCACCGGGCTGGAGATGTTCGCGCTGATGGCATTTCTGTTCGTGCAGTACTACTCGGTCCTGTCGCTGATCACCACCCGCCGCGGTGAAGGGGTGCTCAAACGCCTGCGCACAGGTGAGGCCTCGGACTGGCAGATCCAGGCTGCCCCGGCGGTACCCAGCGCGCTGCTCACCGTCATCGGCGGCGCCGTTGTCGCCGGCGTGATCTACGGTGCGGGTTCGCCGGCACCGATCAACGCGGCAGCCCTGGTGATCGCGCTGGTCGCAGGCATCATCGTCTTCTCGCTACTGGGCCTGGCGACGAGCGCCGTCACCAAGAACGCCGAGGCAGCGCAGATCACGTCGATGCCGGTCATGATCCTCGCGTTCGTCGGTCTCACCTCCATTCGCGACGTGTTGCCCGACCGGATGGCAGGAATCGTCGACTGGACGCCGTTCGCCGCCTTGTCCGATCTCATCTCCCTCGGCGCCTCAGGCAAGCTCGCCACGGCCGACGAGGGCACCGCTGCGACGGACTTCGCGGGTACCTTCACGGAGATGGGGCAGCCTCTTGCGACACTGGGTCTATGGACCGTGCTGACGTTCGCCGTGATCGCGACAAGCTTCCGGTGGGACGACCGCAGGTGAACCCAGTGGTCTCGGTGGCCTCCTGGTGGCGCGAGCTGTCTGCGCCGGACAAGTTCCGGTTGTACACGCTGCTCACGCTCCAGGGGGCCATTGCCGTGGTGGCGGTCGTTGCGGCGATCGCCGCCATCGACGTTCGGTGGTCGGCGGCAACGATCGCCGTGGCCGGCATCACCGCCATCGTGGCCATCCAGGCTCAGCCCGAACTGTCCTCCTGGACACCGAAAACACTGCAGCGCTGGGCATTACCGATCGGCATCGGGGTGCCAATCGTCGCGTGGACGATCTGTGCGATCGTCGCGAATCGCGCAACCGACGACGCCACGGTCGATGCGGCACGGACGACCGGCACCTACATCACTCTGCTGGCGACCTTGTCGGTGGTGTCGTTCGTGCGCCGCAAATGGTGGGTGCTGGCGGCCATCAGCATCGCGACCGGCTGCGGATTCGGATCGACGGCGACCGCGGGGCTGCAGCTGACCGCGGTCATCTTCTTCACCGGAGGCTTCATCGTCCTGACCACCCTGCTCACGCTGTGGGGACTGAAGGTGGTCGACGAGCTGGAACGCACCAAGACCGTCGAGGCCAGGCTGCAAGTGGCCGAGGAACGACTGCGTTTCGCCCGCGACCTCCACGACGTGGTGGGGCGCAGCTTCTCGGCGATCGCGGTGAAAAGCGAACTGGCGGCAACGCTTTCCCGAGCGGGGGCAGCCGAGCGCGCGACCGCGGAGATCGACGAGGTCAAGGCGCTCGCCGTGGAATCGATGGACCAGATGCGGGAGCTCGTGCGGGGCTATCGCGGCATAGACCTCGGGTCCGAGGTCGCGGGCGCCCGTTCGCTGTTGGCGGCGGCCGGCTGTGACCTCGTCGTCGAGGGCGACCCGGCAAGAGTGCCTGCGGCGTTCCACGAGGTCGCCGCGTGGGTGGTTCGTGAGGGCACCACGAATATCGTCAAACACTCCGCCGCGACGTCCGCGACACTCACCCTCGGCGACGGCGGAATGTCGTTGCGCAACAACGGCGCCCCCGATGCATCGTTGGCCACCGATGAACGTTCGGGGCTCGTCGGGCTCGCCGAGCGACTCACCGCGGTCGGCGCACGTCTCGACACCGCTGTCACCGGCGACGGTTTCAAACTCGAAATACTATGGGAGAAAGATGATTCCAGTACTCCTGGCCGATGACGAAACCCTCATCCGCTCTGCGATGGCCGCGCTGCTCGACCTCGAGGACGACCTCGAGGTCGTCACTCACGTCGACTCCGGCGAGGACCTTCTCACCGCTTGGCGCGCCCGCATCGCCGACGACGAGGCGGTGGCGGTCGCGGTCATCGACCTACAGATGCCTGGTCTGGACGGCATCGACACCGCCATCGAGATCCTGTCACTCACCCCGGGCGCAGGGATCCTGATCGTCACCAGTCACGGCCGACCGGGCTATCTGAAGAGAGCACTGACCGCCGGAGTGCGCGGCTTCCTTCCGAAGACGGCATCAGCGGCGACCCTGGCCGAGGTGATCCGCACCGTCCACAGCGGTGGCCGCCACGTCGACCCACAGTTGGCCGCCGAGGCGATCAGTGCGGGCGACACCATCCTCACCGCCCGAGAGGCCGACGTCCTGGAGTTCGCCATCGACGGTGCCTCGGTGGACGAGATCGCGAAACGCGCGCACCTGTCCCCCGGAACAGCCCGCAATTACCTGTCCTCGGCGATGGCGAAGCTGGGCGCGTCCAACCGGTACGAGGCGGCGCTCAAAGCGCGCAAACACGGCTGGATCTAAAGCCCCGGACCCATCCCTTTCGACGACTCGCCAATCATCACTTCGGTGGACGCCACGGCAGGGTATGCCCGTCATGCTGAAGACATGTTCACACGCACTCTGACCATCAGCCTGGCCGCTGATGTTGCCGCGATGATCGCCGGCATCGTGTTATTGCTGTTCTTCCGGGACACAGAGTTCTTCTGGTTCCGCGGCCAACCACTCGGGATCGTCCTGCTGATCGTCGGCGCCGTGGGCGTCGTGACGGCGTTCCGGAAAGACAGGAAGGCCGCCGGGTCGAGCTGACGGCTAGCTCACGACTCGCCGTCGTCGAGCACTCCGACCGAGACACCGTAAGGCAAGAAACGAACTCGGCGGCGCACGTCGACGTTGTCCTTGTGCGCGCGCAGGGCGTCGAGTTCGGTGGAAAAGACCTGGTCGATGCGGGCAGTCCCATCATCGTCGACGGTGTAGATGGCCCACACGCCGTCACCGGTCTCCCCTGCCGTCTCACGCGTCGGCGCCGGTTGCCTGGTCTGCTGGGTCGCGCCCCGGAACATCGTCTCACCGAACATCGCCGCGAGCGGGTTGCCCCCACCTCCCGATTGGCCCATTCCCTTGGCCACCTGACCCAGCATGTCGCGAAAGCCCTCACTGGCCTCGCGGGCGATACGGTCGAGATCGTCGGGGTCGAATCCGAACGGTCCGTTGTTGCTCATGGGTGTCTCCTGTCGATGGGTTGCTCTCCAGTGTGCACCTCTCGCCCCGGTGGCAGCCGCGGCCAGCGCACCGTTTACGCTCCCTCGCGGCGTGCGCGGACTATCCTGTGGACCAGCGCGTCGATGATTTGTCAATCATTTCGTTCGAGAGCGACTTACCGGAAAGCCGGTGTTCGTGGGAAATCGTGGGGACGACCCCGTGCAGCGCTCTGGCTCGCCGCGCCAGGATCTCACGCAAGAGATCCTGGTCGAACGCGTTCTGCGGTCAACGGCCTCGGTACTGCAGGTTCGCCCGGTGTACCAGCCCATCGTCGATCTGCGGACCGATTCGGTGGTCGGAGCCGAGGCACTGGCCCGGTGGCCGCACGCTCCGGGGGTCGATCCGTCCCTCGTCATCGAACGGTCCCGGGAACTCGGTCGCGTCTCCGAGGTCGATCGGGCATGCCGGAATGCCGCGCTCGACACCGTGACCGCTCTGGGCTACCTCGACGACGGGATGACGATCTTCGTCAACGTCGAACCCGACGCGCTCATCGAGCGGCCGCCGGAGTCGGGGAACATTTTCGACACCTCGACGAGCGGTCTACGGGTGGTACTGGAGTTGACTGAGCGGGCACTTCTCTCCGACCCGGCGCAATTGCTGAACGTGGTCGCCGATGCCCGACGGCGTGGGCTGGGCATTGCTCTCGACGATGTGGGGCGTAATGCCGATTCCCTGACGCTGTTGTCTCTCATCGCCCCGGACGTGGTCAAACTGGATGGGACCCTCATCGCCGGTTCACCCAGTCACGAGCAGTTACACATCATCATGGCCGTGTCTGCCTACGCCGAGGCCACCGGCGCGGTAATCCTTGCCGAAGGTATCGAGACCGAGGCCCACCTGCAGCGCGCCGTCGATCTCGGCGCGACGCTCGGGCAGGGATGGCTACTCGGCATGCCCGCCGAACTACCACCGACGCGTTGGCCACCGGTGCCTGCCGGCCGCAGGGTGCATCTCAGCGGGAACCCATTGCACATTCCGGCGAAACCATCAGATCTGCTCGACGCCGACCCACCCCGTACGGCGACCCGTCCCGTTCTTGTGCGCTATTCGCGTTATTTCGAGGAGCAGGCACTCGCGTCAGGGGAGCCCCTGACGATTTTGGCGAGTTTTCAACAGGCAGTTCACTTCACCGGCGCCGATCAGCGACGATACGGCGAGCTGGCCGCGTCGAACTCCCTTGTCGCCGTGGTTGCCGTGGACATGCCGACCGAACCCGCGCCCGGCGTGCGGGGCACAGCGATACCGAATGACCATCCACTCACCCGCGAGTGGACGGTGATCGTCTTGGGCAGACACTTCTTCGCCGCTTTGATCGCTTTCGATCCGGGACCCGAGAACGGGCCGGACCGCGAGTTCACGTATGCGATCACCCATGATCGCCTGACGGTGGTCGCGGCAGCCCGGGCGTTGTTGCAGCACCTGGGCTGAGCGTTTGTGGTGTCAGTCCTCGACGAGCAACGCCGCAACGGGGCAACTCTCGACGGCGAGACGCACCGCGTTGGCTTCGGATTCGGGAGGGTTGTCGGCCAACACCGACACCTCTCCGTCGTCGTCGACCTGGAACACATCAGGCGCGATGGACTCGCAGATCCCGTGGCCCTCACAGACTTCCCGGTTCGCGATCGCCCTCATCGGTGGCTCCTCATGACGTCACCCGATCGGTGGTCCTCCGGCGCAGGGTGATCGGCAGGCCGTCCGCAGGCGTCGGCCCGGTGCCCCAGACCAGCGGCATCACATAGTCTTCGGGCACACTCCACTCGAAACGCTGAAGGAGCTGGTGCATGGTGGCTTTCACCGTCATGCCACCGAAGTACAGCCCGATGCACTTGTGCGCGCCACCGCCGAACGGCGCCCAAGCGAACCGATGAGATTTGTCCTCAGCCCGATCGGGGGTGAATCGCTCGGGATCGAACACGTCGGGGTCATGCCAGAAGTCGGCGATCCTCATGGTGGCGTAGGGATTGATCGAGACCAATGTCCCTGCAGGGATGAAGTGACCCATCACATCGGTGTCTTTCACCGTCTTTCGGAACAGCATGCCGACCGGGGCATTCAATCGCAGGGCTTCTTTGAAGGCCAGATCGAGACTCGGCAGCGAATCGAGGTCGCCGTACTCGAGCGTCGGTTTGCCCAGCGCCAACGACTCGGCGCGGAGCCGGTCCTGCCACTCCGGATTCATTCCCAGGTAGTAGGTGAGCATCGACACGGCGAGCGTGCTGGTGTCGTGCGCCGCCATCATCGCGAAGATCATGTGGTTGACGATGTCCTCGTCGGAAAAGGTGTGCCCGTCCTCGCTTTCGCTGTGACACAGCACGCTGAAGAGGTCGTCACCGTTCCCTGCACGACGGGCCGGCAGCTCGGAACGGAAGTACTCCTGCAGAATCCGCCGCCCTTTCAAACCCTTCGACCAGGTGCCACCGGGCATGTTGGCCCGGACGATCGCCTGTCCACCTTTGACGGCATCTTCGAAGGCATGCTCCAGCTTGGACGCCTCCGGCCCCAGTTGGGCGCCGACGAAGACCTCGGTCGCGATCGCCAGGAGCATTTCTTTGCTCCGCGTGTAGACCGGGAAGTCCGGCGCCGGCTCCCAGGTATCCATGGTCGTCACGATCCGCGACGTCATCATGTCGAGATACGCGACGAGCCGCGGCCGGGTGAAGGCCTGCTGCAGGATCCGGCGGTGGTGCAGGTGCTCTTCGAAATCCATGAGCATCACTCCGCGACGGAAGAACGGGCCGATCATCGGTTCCCAGCCCTCTTCACTGGAGAAGGCCTTGTCGCGATTGGACCAGACCTGCTGCAGGGCCTCGGGGCCCACCAGATTCACTATCCTCATCCCGAGCGACCCGGACCAGGACACCGGCCCGAACTCGGAGTATCGGTCCCTCGCGACCCGAAGTGGGTCGGCGAGACCGGCCAGCGTGTGGCCGATCCCGGGAGCACCGAAGTCGCCCATCACCGGCTTGAGGTCAGAACCGGCCGGTGGCTGCGCCAACGCATGTGGCGAGCTCGGGTATTTCTCCACGACTGCTGCCGCGGCTGCCTGCAGCTTCATCTTCGTTTCTGTCTGCACTGCGTGACCATCCCCATCGCTTCGGGCCGACCAATCGAGCGGCCACATCAGGACTCTACCCACAATGGAACAAACTTAATTTTTCATTCCAAGACGGAAGTCTACCTGTAAAGTGAATCTGATCTCAGGTTTTGGCCGGACCGCGGCCGCAACCGCACCGGCACGGGAGAGCTTCGATGAAGAGACTTGTTTTCGAGACCGAGCACGAACAACTCCGCGCCACGGCGCGAGACTTCATCGAACGCGAGATCAAGCCCTACGCCGACGCCTGGGAACGCGAGGGACAGGTTGATCGCGAGGTGTACAAGAAGGGCGGGGAGGTCGGGCTGATCGGTTTCAACATCCCCGAGGAATACGGCGGCGGCGGAGTAGACGACTTCCGCTTCAACGCCGTCATCGTCGAGGAGTTGACCAAGTTCGGTTCCGCATCACCGTCTTTCAGCCTCCAGAACGACATCGTCGCCCCATACCTCGTATCACTGGGCACCGATGAACAGAAGCAACGATGGCTCCCCGGATTCGCCTCCGGCGAGATCATCGGGGCGATCGCGATGAGTGAGCCCGGGGCGGGCAGCGACCTCTCCGGGATCAAGACCTCAGCGAAGCGTGACGGCGACGACTGGATTCTCAACGGTTCCAAGACCTTCATCTCCGCCGGCATCAACTCCGACCTCGTCATCGTGGTCTGTCGCACCGACCCCGACCCGGCCGCCAAGCACAAAGCATTCTCGTTGCTGGTGGTCGAACGCGACATGCCCGGCTTCGAGCGTGGCCGCAAGCTCGACAAGATGGGACAGAAGGCCCAGGACACCGCCGAACTGCACTTCACCGACGTCCGCGTTCCTGCAACAAATCTGCTGGGAACCGAGAACCGGGGTTTCTACCACCTGATGCAGAACCTTCCGTCGGAACGCCTCTCGATCGCCATCGGGGCCATTGCCGGCGCCCGGGCCATCTACGAGGAGACACTTCAGTACGCCAAGGACCGCAAGGCATTCGGTCAGCCCATCGGTTCTTTTCAGGCCAACCGTTTCACCATCGCCGAGATGTCCACCGAACTCGACATCGCCGAGCAGTTCGTGGACCGCTGCCTCGCGGGGGTGGTGGCCGGCGAGCTGACCGCGGTCGACGCAGCCAAGGCGAAGTGGTGGTGTACCGAGCTGGGCAAGAAGGTCATCGACAACTGCCTGCAACTACACGGCGGCTACGGCTACATGAATGAATACGCAGTGGCCAGGGCCTACGTCGACGTACGTATCCAGACGATCTTCGGTGGAACCACGGAGATCATGAAAGATCTGATCGGGCGAGACCTCGGATTCTGACGCCTCGACAGTGGGTCAGTGGGGACATCTGCTCGGGCCGAAAAATGGACTACTGTCCACTTTGTGAAGTTCTACATCAGCACTGCGTTTCTTCCCACCGCAGAGGTCATCGAAATCGCCCGCGCAGCAGATGAACTCGGCTATCACGGGTTGGGCATTCCCGACCACGTCGTCGACTTCGAAGAGATGGCAACGCCGTACCCCTACACCGAGGACGGAGCGCGACGCTGGGATCGGTTCACCGACTGGCCTGATCCGTGGGTCTTGATCGGCAGCCTCGCCCAGTGCACCCGGCGGCTCCGATTCGTGAACACGGTGTACGTCGCCGCGTTGCGCGATCCCTTCACCGCAGCGAAGGCCATTGGGACGGCGTCGGTACTCAGCGGTGGCCGGGTGGAACTCGGCCTCGGGGTGGGCTGGAGTCGAGATGAGTTCGAGCTGATGGGCGCGCGTTTCGAGGGCCGCGGCCGGCGGACCGACGAGATGGTCGAACTGATGAAGTCCCTGTGGACTCCGGGCTGGACCGAGTTCAACGGCGAGAGCTACAGCGTCCCGCGAGTGGAGATGTCTCCTAGACCACCACGAATCCCTATTCTGATCGGTGGACTGTCCGACCGCGCGTTCCACCGGGCCGCCCAGCACGATGGCTGGATCGGCGACCTCATGACCACGGACGAGGCGATCACCACAACGGTCCGCCTGCGCGAACTCCGAGAGCAATACGGAAGGACGAGCACCGACTTCTCCATCATCGCGCCCCTCACCGACGCCTTCACCACCGACCACTACCGGTACGCCGAGGCCGCCGGGATCACCCACATCCTGACGATGCCGTGGCTCCTCTACAGCGGCGGCGATGTTTCCACTGAGCAGAAGATTCTCGACCTCAAACGTTTTCGCGACGACGTGCTCGTCCATTGGCCGACGACCTAGAACGGTGGCGGCGGGCCGTCGTGTTCGACGAACTGTTCCGGAGGCGGCGGCGGTGTCGGCGTTTCGATCCGTCGACGGTTGCGGTTCCGTTCTGCGCGGCGGCGGGCGTATTTATCCGCCAGTCGGGTTCGCCCGCGCGTTGGCATGTCGGGCGGCGCTCCCCGGGGAGGTCCAGGGTCGCGCCACGTCATGTCCAACAGCGCAGGAAAGAGGTCTTCTCCTGACCATGCCGGTCCGTGGAATCGAACTCCTTCGGGGCTGATGAAGACGATGCGGGTGCGTCCGTTTTCGTCGGTGACCTGGAAGTCGATCCAGTTGCCGAATGTCTTGAGCAGGTGATGAAACTTGCACAGGCACTTGGTGCCTTCGGCGCTGGTTTGTCCCCCCGCGTCGGGGTTGTCGTGGTCGTATTCGTCGGTGTGGTCGACTTCCGATTTCCAAGCGGGCCTTCGGCAGCCGGGGAAGGTGCAGTAGGCATCACGGATCCGGACAAACCTGTTGAGGGCAGCGGACAACCGGTAGGCGTTGCCCGGTTGAGACGTCGGCAGCGCTGTCTGGGTTTTCCGTTTGCGCCGCCGGCGACGTTCGGCCCGGTTCGGGCGCTCAGATCCGGGTTCTGCTTCTGGCGCGGTAGGCTCCGGCTCCGGTGTGTTCGGCGGTGAGTTTTTGTCTTCCGGCTCTGTCGATTCAGTTCTCGGATGCTCGGTGTGTGCGTCGACGGGATCCTCGGGTTCGGCAGTATTACTGGCCTTGGCCGTGTCGGTGTGCCCAGATTCCGCTGCTTCGGAACTGTTGTCGGGCGGCACATCCTCCGGAGCTTGGGCACCGTGCGCCGGATGGGTCGAGTCGGCCTCTCCCTCGGGCTGCGGAAGACGATCGTTGTCCGCACGATCGTGGTCGTGGTCCTCTTCGTGTTCGGCGCGACCCTCGTCATCAATCGAATCGTCAACGTCAGCAGACGAGGATTCCTCTGCCCGAGCGCCATTTTCGTCTGCGCGGACGTCTGATTCTTTCGCCGGTGGACGTTTGGCGTCTTCTTTGGCTTTGACCAGGCGCTTGATCTCCTCGAGCAGCTCCTCGGGGCTCAGTTCTTTCGCCCGAGGCGTATGCAGGTCATCGGCGGCGGAGTCGGGCACCGATGACGGCTGATCGAGGACGTCCTTCGCCAGTTCGCCACCGAGCGGAGCCAGGCGGGCGTCGGGTCTGCGGGCGATCTCGCGGGCGTGGTCACCGGAGATCACTCCATGACCGTCCATCAGTGCGGCGTTGTTGGCGCGCCCTTCGACGGTCGCTTGGTCCATCACGACGTGAACCACGAACTGTGTGCCGCCATCGCTGTCACCGTCACTGTCACCGTCACTGTCACCGTCGTGCGGACGCGCGAACTCACAACCTTCGGAATCTCCGCACTGGCAGAGGAAGTCGACGTCCATGGTGGCGCAGAACATCGCATCCGACAGACGCTGGGGTGTGGTGCGGGGGTCGTTCGCGCAGACCTGAGTGGCCAACTGCTGCACCCGCTTCTCCAAGAGCAGGGCGTTCTCGGCGGTCATCGACGCCACCACATCAGCCATCCCGTCGGCGGTCGCGTACCGCTTGAAGTTCCGGCCGTCTCTGGCCCGGGACCGGCGTTCCCGGACCCCCTCGGGGTCGTGGCGGAACACGATCTGGTCGACCATGTTGCGCATCCGGTCTGCGGACCAGGCACCGTCGCGCCACAACATCTCTGCGATCTCCGCGTCCACCGACGCCGACCACGGCATGCCGTCGACCAGTTCGGTGCGCGAGACGATATCGCCGACGTGATGGGGTGCGACCCGGCCTGCTCGCAGTGCCTCGTTCACCTGCGGCAGTCGGTCGCGCAAGGCCAGGCCCCGGCGGATCACGTTGTCGGCCCAACCCGGCGTGACTCCCAGCGCAGCTCCGACACGCGCCGAGCAATGTGCCCATCCGTCTAGTTGGCGCACGTCGACCTCGGCCGTGGGCTGGGCCAACTGCCGATGAATCTCGGCCGCGGTCGCATATTCAGACCAGGCGGCAAGACCTTTCACGTGAGCGAGTTGCTGCATCGATGTGGTGAGTTCGCGCGGACGCAGCAGACTTGGGGTCGACACCCCCAGGCCCCGGAACGCTGCTTCCACCCGCTCTTCGAACATACTGTCGACTATGCCACGGGCCTCTGACAATTCAGCCGCCCTGGCCGAAAGTAACTGCAAATCCACCCGTTCAGTCAAACGCTCCGGTTGCATGCAGCTGGAGCATTTGACCGAAACGGGTGCATCTGTGAAGCGAAAAATCAATCGCCGGAGGAGATCTCGCGCAGCTCAGCGAGCATGCGTCGGACGCACACGTCGAAGTCGTCGGTGCAGCCGCCGGAGATCCAGACCTCGAATCCGACCTTGAAAACGCTCACGCCGACCGCCTGCCAACGGCTCACCCCATCCGAACAGAACAGGGTCGACGGCGCGTGGCCTGGGGACAGTCCGAGGGCGCCTACGCTGCGATACACCGCACCAAACCACAGACCGCTGCAATCGGACTGAACGACTCACCGGCGGGCCTCGCCGCGTGGATCGTTTCGTCTTTGGTGAAGGCGAGCATTTCGCGCCGTTCGAGGAGCCCGAGCTGTACGCACAGGAACTCCGGGAGTTCTTTCGCCCCTACCGCTGATCCGCACATCCCGTCGATCCGTATGTGGGACGCTGACACGATGAGCGGAAATCGTGTCTTTGTGATCGGTGTCGGGATGACCAAGTTCGAGAAGCCTGGTCGCAAGGAGGGCTGGGACTATCCGGCCATGGCCAAGGAATCGGGCACCCGAGCGCTCGAGGATGCCGGGATCACCTTCGACCAGATCGAAGAGGCGCACGTCGGGTACGTCTACGGCGATTCGACCTGTGGTCAACGTGCCATCTACGAGCTCGGCATGACGGGTATCCCGATCACGAACGTGAACAACAACTGTTCCACTGGCTCGACGGCGCTCTATCTGGCAGCTCGATCGATTCGCGGCGGACTGGCAGATTGTGTGCTGGCGTTGGGATTCGAGAAGATGCAGCCGGGCTCGTTGGCCGGCGGCGCCCAAGATCGCGAACAGCCGCTGATGCGCCACATCGCCGCGGAGTCGGAATTGTTCGAGTTCGCATTCCCGGCTGCGCCGTGGATGTTCGGTGCCGCAGGCCTCGAACACATGCAGCGTTACGGGACCACCGCGGAGCACTTCGCCAAGATCGGCGAGAAGAACCACCGGCACTCGATCAACAACCCGTACGCCCAGTTCCAGGACGAGTACTCGCTCGACGAGATCAAGGCCGCGAAGATGATCTACGAGCCGATCGAGCTGACCAGGCTCCAGTGCTCACCGACCTCCGACGGCTCCGGCGCGGTGGTCCTCGCGAGCGAGCGTTTTGTCGACGAGCACGGTCTGGCTGCGCAGTCCGTCGAGATCGTCGGACAGGCCATGGTCACCGACCTCGAGACCACCTTCACCGACAAGAGTGCGATCACCATCGTCGGCGCCGACATGACCCGTCACGCAGCCCGAAAGGTGTACGAGCAGGCGGAGATCGAGCCGACCGACGTCGACGTCATCGAGCTGCACGACTGCTTCTCCGTGAACGAGCTGCTCACCTACGAGGCGCTGGGCCTGTGCGGTGAGGGCGACGGTGGAAAGCTGATCGACGGCGGGGAGACGACCTACGGGGGCAGCTGGGTCGTGAACCCGTCCGGTGGTCTGATCTCGAAAGGCCATCCCCTCGGAGCCACCGGCCTGGCGCAGGCGAGCGAGTTGACCTGGCAACTCCGCGGCACCGCCGACAAACGTCAGGTCGACGGGGCGAAGATCGCGCTACAACAAAACATCGGGCTCGGCGGCGCCGTGGTGGTGACCGCCTACCGTCCCGCCGATCGCTGAGTGGCCCGCGACCAGCTCCGGCCTACCAGTGCACGCCCTTGAGGACGCGAGCGAGCAGGATCTGCTCGGACTCGCTGCGGCCCTGATCGCCGCGCGCAGCGGCGGAGTCCGGGAACACCTGATAGGCCAAATGCAGGATCCGAAACGCCAGCTTGGGCGTCACGGTGTGCGCGACGGACCCGAGATTGCCCAGGGCAGTGTTGATCTCGTGCGGTCGGTCGACCAGTGCCGTGATCACCTTGTCGGCGGCCTGGCCCGGACTGATGGTCGGGAATCTGTCGTAGAGCTTGGTGGGGGCGATCATCGGTGTCCGCACCAGTGGCATGTGGATCCCGGTGAAGGAGATCCCGTCGCCGACCAACTCCGACGACACCACGTTCGACCACGAGTCCAGCGCCGCCTTCGACGCCACGTAGGCACTGAACCGTGGCGGATTGGTCTGCACCCCGATGGATGAGACGTTGACGATGTGGCCACCGCCCTGTGCACGCATCGTCGGCAACAGACCGATCACGAGCCGGATCGCACCGAAGTAGTTGAGCTGCATGGTCCGTTCGAAATCGTGGAACCGGTCTTCCGACAGCTTCAACGACCGGCGAATCGACCGGCCGGCATTGTTGACGATGAAGTCGATGTGGTCGAAGTCGTCGCCGAGTTGCTTGGTCAGCGCGTCGATGGCGTCGAGGTCAGACAGGTCGCAGCCGTATGCGTAGGCGGTGCCGCCCTGCCCCTCGATCAGATTCTTGGTCGCCTCGAGTTTGTCGAGTCCGCGCGCCACCAGGATCGGGATGCCGCCGGCTTTCGCGACCTTGACGGCCGTCACCAGGCCGATACCGGACGAGGCACCGGTGATCACCACCGTTTTGCCCGACAGCTCCTTCACGACATTGCGATCGGATTTGATCGAGTCGTCGAGGAACTGTTCCCAGTAGGTCCACAGGTTGGCCGCGTACGTGTCCAGTTCGGGTACAGAGATGCCGGATCCGGCCAACGCCTCCTCCGTCGCATACGAGGAGAAGGTTCCCGGGAATGACACGTGCGCAAGGACTTCGGGTGGTATTCCTAGCCTCCCGATGGTCTGCCGGAGCGCGAACTGCGCCGGGCCCGACCGCACGACGGTGCCGAGTAGGGAGCTCGGTTGCAGCGCGCGGGGCAGGAGATACGTCGGCACCAGGTCGGTCACGGACCGGTCGACGGGTACCGCGAACTTGGGTGCGCCCGCGGCTGCGGCAAACGTGTTGACCATCCCGATGGTGTTCTGCGGCTTCGGATTCACCAGGTGGAAGGCTTCACCGTCTCGGCCGGGCAGATGCGCCAGGTGATCCATCGCCCGTGCGACATAGTCGACCGGGACCACATTGGTGTCCCCCAGGTCGACACCGAGTAGCGGTAGGGCCCCCGGCAGCGCGTCACGCATCCGCTTGAACAACGGGAAGAAGTAGTACGGCCCGTCGATCTTGTCCATCGCGCCGGTTTCCGAGTGTCCGAGGACGATCGCCGGCCGGTAGACGCGCCAGGGAACGGTGGCCTCGTCACGGACGATGCGTTCGGATTCGAACTTGGTGCGGTGGTACGCCGAGAGCAGTTCCTGGCCCTCGTCGAACATCGACTCGTCGAACCGGCCACGGAATTCACCTGCCGCCGCGACGGAGGAGACCTGATGGAAGCACCCCGCGTCGAGGGCCTCGGCGAGAGAGAGTGCCGCCCGGGTGCCCCCGACGTTCGGCATCTCGTTGGCCTCGCCGGATGCGGTCATGTCGTAGATCGCCGCGAGGTGGAAGAAGTGGTCGATGTCGCCGCGATGGTCGGCGATCCACGCCGGGTCGACTCCGAGGCTGTCCGCCTGCAGGTCCCCGACGACCGGGGTGACCCGGTCGGTATCCCACTGTCGGATGAGTCGTTCGATCTTGCGTCGCGAACCTCTGCGCACCAGCACGAAGATTTCGCCGTCGCGATTGTTCAGTAGTTCGCCGAGCAGATTTCGACCGATGAAACCTGTGGCCCCCGTCACAAAATACGCCATACCCGCTGACACTAGTGTGGCGCGGCCGCCACGTCATTCCTGGCCGCCGTCATCCGGCGGGACTGTTCGCGAAGTGGGCCTCGATGATGGCCCGGACCGTCTTGCGGCATCGACCGCAATCCGCGCCCGCACCACACGCGATGGCCACCTCCTTCGAGGTCCGGGCGCCATCGGCCACCGACTGTTCGACGACGTGGCTGGTGACTCCTTGACACAGGCAGACGTACATGAGGGGTCCCGGACTAGGTCTGCGGCTGCAGGTCCATGATCCGCTGTAGCTTCCCTACGAACAACGGCGGATACACCCCGACACCGGCCCCCGACATCCACTCGGCGGCCGCGTCGGGATGCTCCACCCACGCAACCGCATTTTCCTCGGTGTCGAGTTCTTGCAAGATCATCACTTCTTGGCGGTCGTCGAGAGCCTGGTAGATCCAGACCCTGCGAACGCCGGCGGAGATGAACCTCCGCAGACTCTTCCGTACCGCGCCGAGTAGAGCGGGCACGCTCTCCACCGGAGCGATCGCGGCGACCAGGATGCCCGAGTGATCGGACTCCGCCGACGCCAGATCGATTTTCTCCACCACCTCGCCGACAAACAGCGGGGGAATCTCGTCCACGTTCGCCGCGTCGAACCAATCGAACACCGCCGGATTGCGAACCAGCTTCTCTATCGAGCCGCGATCGTGCAGCCCGAGGGTCGCGAACACCCGACGAGGATCGTCCAGGCCGCGGTAGACCACCAGGTGGCGGGCGCCGAGCCGGGCCAGAGAGTCGTTGTTCTCGGACAGTCGCTCGACGATTCCCTCCCCGCTGGGCAGCGAGAAATCAGAGGCCAGGATGCGCGAATGCTCGGACAATATTCAATCCCTGCTCGTCGGTGCCGGTGGATGTCACCCGAACTGCATCGTACCGAGATAAATTGATTTCACACGTGATGTCCACAGCCCCATCAGGAACAGCCCTCCCGATGAGTGACGTCAGGTGTCATTGACGTGAGGAGAAACCATGCAAGGCGATCCGGAAGTTCTCAAGCTGCTCAACGAGCAGTTGACCAGCGAATTGACGGCGATCAACCAGTATTTTCTGCACTCCAAGATGCAGGACAGCTGGGGCTTCACCGAAGTCGCGGCGCACACCCGCGCAGAGTCTTTCGAGGAGATGAACCACGCGGAGGCGATCACCGATGGCATACTGCTCCTCGACGGCTTGCCCAACTATCAGCGGTTGTTCTCGCTGAAGGTCGGGCAAACTCTCCGCGAGCAGTTCGAGAGTGATCTGCAGATCGAGATCGACGTCGTCGCCCGCCTCAAGCCGGGCATCGTCATGTGTCGTGAGAAACAGGACACCACGAGCGCCAACTTGCTCGAGAAGATCCTGGCAGACGAGGAAGAGCACGTCGACTACCTGCAAACGCAGCTCCAGCTGATGACGACCTTGGGTGAAAATCTGTATCTCGCCCAATGCGTGAGCCGCCCACCGGCCTGAGCCGAAAAGTGTTCTCAGCGCGCAAAATCCCGACTCATCACTAGGCTGGGAGGTCATCGTCGGAGCTGCTGCGTGCGGCTCCGACGATGACTGATGCGCGCACTCTCCCTGGTAGGTTCCTCATGTCACCACCCGAGTTCCACCGTGAGGAATTGATGATCAAGAAGACCGGCACCTTCTTTGCAGCTCTGTGCGCTGTACTGGCACTGACAGCCCTGGGGGTGTCCACCGCATCCGCCGCGCCCGCGAAGGTCAACCTCGGCGGTGGATCCGGAATTCTCTTGCCGGAACGCAACGGAGAAGCCTCGGCGTGCACCCTCACGACGATCGGTCGCGACCAGAACAACGCACTCGTCGGTCTGACCGCCGGTCACTGCGGCCCCGCCGGCACCCAGGTCTTCGCGGAGGCGGCCCAGAGTGCCGGCCCCGTCGGTGAGGTCACCTACAAGAACGCCGATCTCGACTACGCGATCATCCGATTCGACGCGAACAAGGTGAACCCGGTCCAGAAGATCGGCGGCGTCACGATTCGCAGCCTCCGTACGCAGGCACCGCAGTTCCCCGAGATCAGCTGCAAAGAGGGACGCACTACCGCCAACACCTGCGGTATCACCTGGTTCTCTGACGGTTTCGCCCACTACAGCCAGATCTGCGTCGTCGAAGGCGACTCGGGCAGTCCGGTCGTTGTCGGAGACAAGCTCATCGGGATGGTCAACGCCTACTACTTCATCGGCTGCATCGGGCCGGAGACCGGAACGAACATCAAGCCGATCCTCGACGACATGAAGCGGCACGGCGTCACGGAGTTCCGGGTCGCCTGACCTGCACTCAGGCCTTCCGCTGACGGTCCAGTTCCTCGATTTCCGCCCACCTCCGCCATTCCTCGAGCCCGTCCTCCGCGTCGGCGCCGAAGGGAGCTCGCGGCAGGTGGGCGGTTTTCTTTGCGTTCTCCTTGAAGACCATGAAAATGCCGATGAATGCCGGGACCAAGATGTACAAAAATTTTATGCCTGAAACTATGCGCCCGAACAATTTTCGCCACCACTGGCCATTTTGACAGTCTTCACAAATTTTCTGCCATAATGGCTGGCATGCTTCGCTCCGTCGCCGTCATCCTGCAAGAACCGGTCGCCGCCTTCGAGTACGGCGTCATTTGCGAGGTGTTCGGCGTCGATAGGACCGACGAAGGAGTACCGCGCTTCGATCTCCGGGTCTGCGCCGTCAATCCGGGCACACCGCTGAACTTCACCACCGGGGCCCAGGTGATCCCCCAGTACGGACTCGACGCGTGCGCCGACGCCGACCTCATCGCCATCCCCGCCGGCCAGGTGCGCGCCGACTTCAACGAAGAGGTCCTCGACGTCCTGCGGGCCGCCGACGCGCGAGGCGCGTACATCCTGTCGGTGTGCACCGGGTCCTTCGTGGTCGCCGCGGCCGGCCTGCTCGACGGCCTATCGGCCAGCACCCACTGGCGATACGGCAAGGAGATGTCCGAGCTGTTCCCGCACGTGCAGGTCAACACCGACGTCCTCTATGTGGAAGAGGGCAACATCATCACCAGCGCAGGCACCGCCGCCGGGATCGATGCCAGCCTGCACCTGGTCCGGAAAGAACACGGACCCACCATCGCGAACAAGATCGCGCGCCGGATGGTGGTACCCCCGCAGCGCGAGGGCGGCCAACGACAATTCGTCAAAGCGCCCGTCCCCGTGTGTGACACAGATGGTTTCGGCGAGGTCCTCGGCTGGATGCTGCAGAACCTGAGCGCAGACATCGCCATCGCCGACCTGGCGACCCGGGCTCACATGTCCTCCCGAACGTTTGCCCGCCGGTTCGCCGACGAGGTGGGCACCAGTCCCCTGCGCTGGCTGACCGAGCAACGTGTGCTCGCCGCCCAAAGTCTGCTCGAGACCACCGATCTCGGAATCGAAGAGGTCGCCCGCCAGGTCGGTTTCAGTTCGGCGATGCTACTGCGCCATCACTTCGCGGCGATCGTCGGCATCACACCGACCGCCTTCCGCACCCGGTTCGGTACCGCGGCCAGTTGAGGCCAGATCAGTCGGCGTCAGCTTCGGCCTGATAGGAATCCTCGAACGAGATCCTCGGCAAGCTGGTGGCCGCGTAGATCGTCAGCGCCAGGAACACCAGGAACGTCAGGGTGAAACCGATTGCCAGCGCGGCGAAACCGTAATGGACGGACTTCTGGACAATCGCGGAACCGTCGGCCACCCAGAGCGATCCGGAGGCCCCGAGAACGGCGCCCAGCAGGGCCCACGCCGCACCCCTGGCCCGCGGGCCCACCGTGGAGACGTAGAACAGGCGCTCGTAGATGGCGGTCTCGAACTCGTCGACAGCCGCACCGCGCACCGGATCCTCAGCCGCGACCGCCCGCAACTTCTTTGCCAGATCGACGTCACGGTCCAGTCGGACCGTCTCCTGCTGGCGGTACCAGACGTACAGCCCGACGCTGATCACCAACGCCACGACGAAGATCCCCGCACCAACCGCACCCCACGCAACGTCATCCACCTGACACACGTTACAGAAATGGTCGAGCTCCGCTCCGCTACGTCTTCACAGCGATGGTCGAGCTCCGCTCCGCTTCGTCTCCGCGAAATGGTCGAGCTCGGCTCCGACCTGCGTCTCGCACGGTCATTTGAACTGTCTATTGCGCTGTTCAGCTGGGGCCGGGGTGCCTACGATAACTCCGGTATCGCAGATGCAGGGATGACCTCTGGAAGGAAATCGGTGAGATGGCCGAGTTACTAGGATTGACCAAGCGCATCGTGGAGGCGCGGCTCAACAACTCCTCGATCAAGGCGGTCAGCGGATCGATGGTTTCCTACCAGGGTCAGGTCGAGTTCAAGTCGGCCGGATTCGGTGGCGGATCAGGCCTGGTTGCCGGCCTGAAACAGAAGGCCACCGGCGAGTCACTGAAACTGATGGAGTGCACCGGAAACGGGATCGTGCACCTCGCCATCCAGGCTCAGTACACAACCGTGCTGCAGCTCAACAACGAGACCATCCAGGTGGAATCGCGGCAGCTGCTCGCGATGGCAGGCAATCTCCAAACGAATGTCCAGTTCTCCGGACTGGGCGGGATGTCCAGCGGACAAGGGCTCTTCACCACCACCGTGACCGGAACCGGACAGGTCGCCCTCCTGTCGGCGGGCGGGCCGCTGATTCACCTCGAGGTCAATCCCAATCTGCCCCTCGTCGTGGATCCGGACGCTTTCGTTTCCGCCAAAGGCCAACTGCAGCAATCGTTTGTGACCGACGTCAGCTGGCGTTCGATGATCGGCCAAGACGGTGGCGAGGCATTTTCCCTGCGCTGGCAGGGCCAGGGCGTCGTGTCGATCCAACCCGCGGAACGGTGAGTGGCATGGTATTCCAGAAGATCAACTCGAAGGTCGTGAAGGTCAACGTCGGACATGCCGGTGGTGTGGTGGCGCGCAAGGGCGCGATGCTCTTCTACACCGGACAGGTCCATTTCTCACCCCATCAGATCCCAGGCGCCGGGGGCGGCGGTATGCCGGGGATGGGTGGCATGGGCGCGATCGCCGGCATGGCCGGGCGCATGATGCGCGGCGAACACGAGGCCACCATGATGGCGCAGGGCAACGGAGAGGTCCATTACGGATTCGCCGGTCTCGCAGTACATGTCATCGACATGCCACAGGGAGGCACGGTGACCGCAGACGCCTCACGCACACTTGGGTACACCGCAGGGCTACAGGCATCGATCGTCTCGATGACGTCTCAGGGCGGGGGCGGAGGCGGCGGAGGACGCGGCGGCGGTCTGATGGGAGCCTTGCGGGGCGCGGCCACCGGCGCTCTGACCGGGGACGGCATGTTCACCACCCAACTGCAGGGCACGGGGTCGGTGGTGCTCCTCGCGCACGGAGAAGTACTGGAGATCCAGGTCGGCGGCCAATACCCGGTGATCGTCGATCCGCAGGCATTCGTCGGCACGTTCGGCAATGTGCAAACCCAGTTGAAGTCGACGGCGGGCTGGCGCGATGCTGTCGGCCGCGGCGCCGGCGAGGCGATGCAGCTGCAATGCCAAGGTCAGGGAACCGTATTCGTGCAAGCCTCCGAAGAGAAGCTGTAGGGGAAAGCCATGAGCGACATCTTGAATCCGTCCATGTTGCAGGGCGACGACAACATCCCCGGCAACACCTACGCCTACTACATGCAGCTGACCAAGCCGTGGATCATGTCCAAGGGCGCGATGATCGCGTACTACGGGCAGATGCAGTTCCAAGCGCTGATCCAGGGTATGCAGACAGCGATGATGCAGCAGCTCGCCGGCACGATCAGCGCCCCGCTGTACATGGGCGACTACATCATCGCCCAGGGTCAAGGCACTCTGATCATCGGCGACCGTGGCTACGACATCAACTCCTACGACCTCGAGGACGGCAACCTCACGGTGCGGGCGGCCAATCTCCTCGCCTTCGAACCAGGGCTGCAGCTGAATCAGTCGATCGTGCCCGGTTACCTGACGCTCATCGGCACCGGCAAGTTCCTCGCCTCGTCGAACGGACCGGTCATGTTCGCCGAACCCCCGCTGCGCGTGGATCCCGAAGCCCTTGTCGGATGGGCAGATTGCCCGTCACCCAGCCACCACTACGACCAGAGCTGGATCACCGGCTTCATGGCGGCCGGCGCTGCGATGATGGGGGCCGCGAGTGGTGAGGAACAGCAATTCGACTTCACCGGCTCGGGCACGGTCTTGATCCAGTCGAGTGAGAAGGTCATCAACGACCACAACCTGGTGCGCACGTTGGAGAGCCAGATCCCGGGACTGTCGTCCATGGGCCTGCAGCGTCTCAATCAACGTATTCAGCAACAGCTCGGTCAGCAGCAGGCTTATTGACGCAGTCGTCGCTCACACGGCGTAGACGAGCGCCAGGCCGGCGGCGCAGGCGGCCACAGAGATCACCAGGGATCCGGCGGCATAGCCCACGGCCAGGCCTGAGCGACCCTGCTGGATCAGACGTACCGTCTCGAAACTGGCCGTGCTGAAAGTGGTGTAGCCGCCGCAGAATCCGGTACCGACGATGGCCTGTAACTCTGACGCGCCGGCGTGGAAGACGACGATCCCCGCGATGAGACCGATGATCAGGGATCCGGTGACGTTGATGATCGCGGTGCCCCAGGGGAACGGCGACGGCAGGCGCCGCTTGCACTCGGAATCGATCACGAAACGCACAACCGCACCGAACGCGCCTGCCAGCGCCACCCAGACGATCACCGGTCTGCCGCCGCTCGCGTATGGATGGCCGCGGCCACCGAGATGCCCGCCCAGGCCAGCAGCGCGCCCGCGACCACTGTTGCGACCGTATAGCCCGCCGCAGTCGCGACATCTCCTTCACGAAGGATCAACGACGTCTCCAGCGCAAACGCACTGTAGGTGGTGAACGTGCCGCAGAATCCGGTTCCGAACAGCAGGCGGGTTCGCCGGCGCCATCCGGTGTCGTCACCGAGGCGGGCCAGACCTTCCAGCGCGACTCCCAGCATGAATGCGCCGATCAGATTGATCACGAAAGTCGCCCACGGCCACTCGGGAGCGTGGAAGGGGTAGGCCTTCTCGAGCAGGTACCGAGCGCTGGTACCGATGACGCCTCCGGCGAAGATCCACGCCAGTGCACCCGGGCGTAGGTGCAGAGGCCGGGTGGACCCGACGTCGGGGTCCGAGGGCAACTCGGGATGTGAGTCCTGCGGATTTACCACGACAAGAATGTACGTCGACGAGCCTCACCGTGCATGCGAGTCCACGAACCGCACACGGATACACGAAAGCCCCCTGCGGCCATCGGGCTGGGCCGCAAGGGGCTCTCGACAACAGGCATCACCGGGGGGGATGACACCTGTCGGTCTTCGAGGTCAGGTCATGCGACCTGCGCCTGCCACATCCAGTGCAGCTGCTCCAGACGTGCTGCGATCGAGATCAACAGATCCTGTGTGACAGGGTCGGCCTTCTCGGTCGCCTCGATGCGCTGGCGCAGTCCGTCGACCACGGTCTTGATGTTGGCGACGATTGCCGTCACCACGTCGACGTCTTTCGTCCAGCCTGCACCGAAACCCTTGGTGCCTGCGGTCTTTGCAACCGTCTCGGAGCGACCGTCGGGGCTCACACCGATCGCCGTGGCCCGCTCGGCTGCGGCGTCGGTGAAGTCACGCGCCGCGGTGACGAGCTCATCGAGCTCCAGGTGGACCGACCGGAACTGCTGGCCGACCACGTTCCAATGCGCCTGCTTGGCGATGAGGGACAGGTCGATCAGATCGACAACGGTGTCCTGCAACGCCTTTCCGGCGACGCCCTGCTGGTCCTTGTTCAAGGTGCTGGTGATGGGGTTTGTCATAGGGATCCTCTCCTTGCTCTGTTGCTGTGTGTTTCAACGCTGCGGCGGCACGATTCATGCCCCGGCGCGCACACCTTCTTCGACCTTCTTGCCCAGTTCCGGGTCGACATTGCTCCAGTACTGGAACACCCTGGACAGGACCGGCTCGGTGACACCACCCAGTACGTGTCCGACTATGTTGCCCACCAGTCGTTCTCGCGCATCGTCGTCGAGCACCTCGCGATACAGGGTGCCGGCCTGAGTGAAATCGCCGTCTTCGGGATGGTCGATGTAACCGGCCCGCACCGCCTGCCCGTCGAACTCCCAGAGACCTTCGTCGCCCGCGGCGTTCGGGTCCGCATGCGGTCCACCGAAGGAGTTCGGCGCATACACCGGCACGTCGGGTGCGCTGAAGTTGTACGCCATCGCACCTTCCTTGGAATAGGTGTTGACGACGGCCGCTTTGGCCGAATTCACCGGTAGGTGCGAATAGTTGGCGCCGATCCGGTAACGATGCGCATCCGCGTAGCTGAAGACACGTCCGAGCAGCATCTTGTCCGGGGAGAACCCGATGCCGGGTACCACGTTCGATGGTTCGAAGGCGGCGAGCTCGATGTCGGAGAAGAAGTTGGCCGGGTTGCGGTTCAGCGTCCACTTGCCGACCTCGATCAGCGGATAGTCCTGCTGCGACCAGACCTTGGTCAGATCAAAGGGATTGAACCGGTACCCTTCCGCCTCGTCGACGGGCATGACCTGAATTTTCAGGGTCCAGGTGGGGAACTCGCCCCGCTCGATCGCCTCGTAGAGATCTTGCCGGTGGTAGTCCGGGTCGGTGCCCGCGAGTTCGTCGGCCTTCGCCTGGGTGAGGAACTCGATGCCCTGGTCTGTCTTGAAGTGGTACTTCACCCAGAACCGTTCTCCCGCTTCGTTCACCCACTGGTAGGTGTGCGAGCCGAACCCGTCCATGTGCCGCCAGCTCCTGGGGATACCGCGATCCCCCATCAGCCAGGTCACTTGATGCGCCGTCTCCGGACGCAGCGTCCAGAAGTCCCACTGCATGTTGTGGTCGCGCAAACCTGAACCGGGAAGCCGCTTTTGGCTCCGGATGAAGTCGGGGAACTTGATCGGGTCCTTGATGAAGAAGATCGGCGTGTTGTTGCCGACGAGGTCGTAGTTGCCGTCCTCTGTGTAGAACTTCATCGAGAACCCGCGAGGATCGCGCCAGGTGTCGGGGCTCCCCTGCTCGCCGGCGACCGTCGAGAACCGCACCAGCGACTCCGTGGTCTTTCCCGGCTGCAGGAACTTGGCCTTCGTGTACTTCGACACGTCGCCGGTGATCGCCAGTTCGCCGTATGCGCCACCACCTTTGGCGTGGACGACCCGCTCCGGCACCCGCTCGCGGTTGAATTGCGCGAGCTTCTCGATCAGGTAGTGATCGTGCAGCAGAATCGGCCCCTGGGTACCGGCGGTCAGCGACTCGTTGTCACTCACAACGGGGATCCCGGAGTTCGTCGTGGTTTTCGGGGTCATTGCCTGCCTCCTGTTCGAGTCCGACGAAGGGTGTTCGTCGGACGAGTGAAATGTTGCGACCGGAATTGCTTGAAGAGTGCTGTCAGTGCTGGGCAGCCGCGTGGCAGACCGAGCACAGTCCCCAGTAGGTGACTTCCGCCTCGTCGATGACGAAACCGTGGTCGACGTCCGGCGTCAGGCAGGGAGCCGCCCCCTTCGCGCAGTCGACATCCCTGATGTCACCACAGTTTCGGCAGACCAGGTGGTGGTGATTGTCGCCTGTTCGGTTCTCGTATCGGACCGGCGAACCGGCGGGTTCGATCCGGCGCAGCAGGCCGTGCTCCGAACACACCCGCAGGACGTCGTAGACGGTCTGGGTCGACACGCCGCCCAGCTGCCCACGGATCCTGGCAGCCACGAAGTCAGCCGTCGAGTGCGGGTGCAGTTCCAGGACACCGAGCACGGCCAGCCTCGGCACAGTGACCCGGAGCCCCACCGCGCGCAGCTGTTGCCGCACGTCGTGGTGATCGTGTTCCGGAGTCATGACACAAACGTACGCTCTTTTCTGGAATCAGTCCAGAAAAGAGACGCGTGAATCGCGACAAAACCGACAGGCAGGTCGTCGGTGACCGCCCTCACATAGTCTTGGACTCTCAGCTCAGCCTGGAGGCAACCATGTCGAAGTCATCCGTGCGATCGGTTCTCCGTCTCGCGATGGTCAGTGCGCTGGTCGCGGTCACCGTGTCCTTGGTCAGCATCCCGGCGGCGAATGCCGCGGGCATCTGCCCCGGAGCCGGGCAGGCCCCCGTACTCGTCGCGCGCATCCCCGGGGCGGCCCTCGAAGGCGTGACCGTCGATCCGGCCGGCAGGCTCTACACGACCGACATCGTCACCGGCCGTCTCTACCGGGTCGACCGCCCGGGAGCCAGGGCGATACCGGTCGCGACCGTCCCCGGCGGTAACGGAGGCGGCGCCCTGGCCTGGACTCCAGACGGCACGCTGCTGGTCGGTTACGGCGCGGATCCTCGGGTCCTGGTCGGCGACGCGATACGCGCGGCGTCGATCGCGAAGTTCAATCCGGCGACCAGGCGTCTGACTCCGTTCGTCGGCGGGCTCAGCGCCGCGAACGGTCTGGCGGTGGCCGCGAACGGGGTCACCTACGCCACCAACGATTTCGGATCGCTGATAGGCCGAGTGTTCCCGAACGGCGCGGTGCAGGCGGATTGGGCGAGCCTACCCAGTGCCAACGGTGCTGTCCTGGGCAACGACGACTCCTACCTCTACGTGTCCCGCACCTTCGTCAATCCCGGCGTGAGTCGCATCCCGTTGCGAAACCCCGGAGCCCCCCAGTCGCTGGTGACCTTCGGGGGCGGCGACGTCATCGCTGCCGCCGACGGTTTGACGCTCGATTCCCGCAACCGTCCTATCGTGCCGACCGACATCAGTGGTGAGATCCTTCGGGTCACCGGACCGAACCAGTTCTGCGCGTTGGCCTCCGGGCTCCCGGGCTCGAGTGTGGTCACCTACGGCCGCGGCGGCGCAGGGTTCTCGGACGGCCGGTTGTTCCGCGCCGGGTTCGATGGCGACATCTACGAGATCCCGGGCGGTTTCGACCCGAACGCCCGTACCGCCGCACCCTAGGCCTGCGCCGACCGGGCATTCATAACCGTCGAGCGTGCCCTTGTTGCCGTCGAGCGTGCCCTTGCTGTCCCCGGGCACGAAGGATTTCATTCCGGAGCGTGGTGCCAACTTCCTTGGTGGTCAGAACAGGATGTTTCCGGAGCCCGCGGATCATGGCGAGGGCAATGCGCTGTGGAGTCAGGAGCGTTCTCGGGTGGACCTCGTGGTTGAGAGTCTGCAACAACGTAATCGTAGACAACGGATCCGCGGAGATGTGCCGAAGCACCTCGGTGGCCCAACGGCGTAGGCGGTCCGGGAGCGCCTGAGTCTGTTGCGAACCAGTACATCGCGTGCGCGTCGCCGTCGCGCCAATTCCACCACTTGCGCGTTGCCGCGTCGAGTGCCTCGTGATCGGACAGGTCGTCGGGCATCATGTCTGCGAGGCGCACGGCTTGCCGCAGAGCGTCGGAGATGCCCTGCGCCAGCGAGAAGTCCTTGAAGTGTCCGGCATCACCGAGCAGGACCCATCCGGGTCCTGCCGCTTGACGAAAGTAGCCGTGCCAGTTGGTCATCACCCGAATGGGTCCAACCCGATTCGCCCCAACCAGGAGGCCGGCGAGCTCGGGCCAGTGGTCGAGTGCGGCAGAGAACGCCGATGCACGATCCTTGCCGAACCCACTGCCGGTGGCAATGCACACCATGTAAAGATCTGAGTCCGTCGGACTGGCAAGGAATGCACATTCACCAATGCGGCCCAGCCGCAACCGACCCGACCGGTCTGGCACCCCCTCAAAATAGGCCCACGCCGGAGTCCGGAGACCCGGAGTGCTCAGATATTCCTGCGCCCCAACGGTGGCAGCAACTTTGGACTGCCGACCGTCGGCACCAACCACCACATGGCCCCGGATCGGCCCATGCGCGGTCTCGACGCCGACCACACGACCCCCGACGGTGATCAGACTCGTCACCTTCACGCCAGTTCGCACGTCCACACCAGCCGCGACGGCCGCAGAAACGAGCAACGCGTCGAGCGTCAGCCTTCGCACGCACAAACCCGGCTGCGGAAACACCCCGGGATCGAGTGTTCCGTTGACACGAACGTCGTCGTTCACCAGCGAGATCTGGTCGATCAACACGCCACCGGCGGCGAGCGCAGCGTCGAGGACCCCGATGCGGTCGAGGATGGACACCCCGCATGGCTGAATGACGTGGGTAGGGGGCGTCTCTGACGGAAATTCCGCCTTGTCCACGACACAGACACTCAGCCCGCGACGGGCGAGCATCACCGCCAGCGGCGAGCCGGCGCAGCGCGCTCCTACGACCACGACATCAAAGTCCTGTGCCATGTGATCCGTCCCGGTCCTCGAAAACTTACCAGTGGATAGTTTGCCGCAAGCGGCCAAACTTATCAATGGTTAGTTCCTGCGTTACGCTCACGCCATGACGGTCGGTCCCCGGTCCTATCACCACGGCAACCTGCGAGAGGCAGCGATCGCAGCAGCCGTCGCAGAGGTCGAGCGGGTTGGCGCTGCCGCGGTCAGCGTGCGGGAGGTCGCGCGGCGCGCAGGCGTGACGCATGCGGCCTTGGCATACCAGTTCGGCGATAAGTCTGGATTGTTCACCGCGATTGCCGCAGCGGGCTTTCGGCTGGCCGTTGACGCGATCGAGCCGGTGGCGGTCGGGCCTGAGGGCTTCGTCACCGGCGGCATGGCCTACGTCATGTTCGCCCTCACACACCCCGGGTACTACGAGGTGATGTTCCGACCAGACTTGTACAGCGATGCAGACCCAGCACTTGTCGAGGCCCGCGACGCCGCCTTCGCGGTCCTCTACGACAGCGCTCGAACCAGCCTGGCAGCGTCGCCTACCGACGACATCACCGGCGTCGTAGTGGCCGGCTGGTCGATGTCCCATGGCATGGCCACACTGTGGCGTACCGGCAACTTGCGCGGCAGAATCGGCGAGGACCCCAACCTCCTGACCCGCCAAATCGCCGAAGGCATAGCCGGCCTCGGCGAACTGGCCACCCACTACCTCAATGCGATCGACGAGACAGACGAACCAACGGTAGCCACGACGTAGTGCCGGCGCCTGAGCACGCGACGGCGAAGGGTGCACTGAGGGTGTTCAAACTGAACGCACTCCTGACGAGAGTGGCACGACCGAACGTGCCCTACTGCCCGTCGACGGCACGATCGACGTTCAGTAGGGCACGATCGACGTTCATAACGGCACGATCGACGGTCGTTAGATCACCAACCCGAGCAGCAGCACCACGATCAGACCGCTCACGGACAACACCGTCTCCATGATCGACCAGGTCTTGATCGTCTGCCCGACGCTCATACCGAAGTACTCCTTCACCAGCCAGAAGCCGGCGTCGTTGACGTGGGAGAAGAACACCGAGCCGGCTCCGATCGCCAGCACCAGCAGGGAGATCTCACCGCTGCTGAGACCGTCGATCAGTCCGAGCATCAGCGAGGACGCGGTGATCGTCGCAATCGTCGCCGAGCCTGTCGCGAGCCGGATGAGTGCCGCGAGAACCCAGCCGAGCAGGAGCACCGACACGTTCGCGTCGCTCGCCCAGTCGGCCAGGAGCGTGCCGATCCCGCTGTCGACCAGCACCTGTTTGAAGCCACCACCCGCAGCAACGATGAGCAGGATCCCGGCTATGGCCGGGAGGGCTGCACCGGTGCACTTCGCGATGGTGTCGCGGTCCATCCCTGACCCACGGCCAAGCGTGAACATCGCGACCACCACCGCGATCAGGAGGGCGATGACAGGCGTACCCAAGACGTCGAGGATCTGGCGCACGATCTGGTCATCGTTCTCGATGAAGATCTCGGCAATGGCCTTGCCCAGCATCAACACAACCGGGAGCAGAACGCTGAAGAGCGTGATCGCGAAGGACGGCCGTTTGGTGGTCTCACCATCGGCGGGGTCGGCGTCGAAAGTGGTCGGCACCGGAAGTACGACCCATTTGCCTGCGAGCTTCCCGAACAGGGGGCCGGCGACGATGATCGTCGGTACCGCCACCACGACACCGAGTGCGAGCGTGGTGCCCAGGTCAGCACCGAGCGCGTCGATCGCCACCAGCGGCCCCGGATGTGGTGGCACGAAGCCATGCATGGCAGAAAGGCCGGCAAGGGCAGGGATGCCGACCGTGATCAGCGACAGACCCGAGCGTCGGGCCACCAGGTAGATGACCGGCATGAGCAGAACGAGGCCGATCTCGAAGAACATCGGCAAACCGATGATGGCGCCGACCAGGGCCATCGCCCAGGGCAACATACGCGGCGAGGCGTGGCCGACGATGGTGTCGACGATCTCGTCGGCGCCGCCGGAATCGGCGAGCAATTTGGCGAACATCGCGCCCAGCGCGATCAGGATGCCGACACCCGCTGCCGTGGATCCGAAGCCGTCGGTGAAGGATTCGAGGACAGTCGGGATCGCCTCCCCGGCAACCACACCCACCGTCAGACCGCCGAAGACCAGCGCCAGGAAGGGGTGAACTTTTGCGATCGTGATGAGGACGACGATGACCGCGATACCGGCCAGCGCTGCCACGATCAGTTGCCAACCGGCCGCGACAGGCTCCGGTAGTTCGGTGTCGGCGGCCAGCAAGACCACCGATTGTGCGGACATCAGTTCTCCTCGGTTGTGGTTGTGGCGACGAAGTTCTCGACGATGTCGTCGATGGATTGATCGATGTCGATGACCACGCCGCGTTCGTCGTCGCCGAGCGCCTCGAGGGTCTCGAACTGCGACGCGAGCAGCGACGGTGGCATGAAGTGCCCCGGCCTGCTGGCCTGCCGCCTGGTGATGACGTCGTGGGTGCCGTCCAGGTGCACGAAGCGGACGTCGGGGCAATGCGCCCGCAGTTGATCTCGATATTTGCGCTTGAGGGCCGAGCAACTCATGACGCCGCCCTGGGAGTGATCGGCGAGCCATTCACCGATCGTGTCCAACCAGGGATATCGATCGGTGTCGTCGAGCGCCTGACCAGAGGACATCTTGGCGATGTTCTCCGCTGGATGAAAGTCGTCCGCATCCGCGAACGGGACCCGAAGGCGCTGGGCGATTGCGGCCCCGACCGTTGACTTACCCGAACCGGACACACCCATCACGACCAGTGGCGATCCCATAGCTTCTCCTTGCCCATCTGTGCTACCGGTCACACATATTGCTTCAAAGATCATACTTTTGCAACCCCCGCCCTCTTTAAGGCAGTTGTTTACTCGCAGCGCCTCCGAATGAGAAGATAATTATTGTGGCTTCGGATGCAGCTGTCGGCGAACTCCATGGCAGTGTTCTGACCGGAATCGGGACCAGGATCGTGTCCGGTGAGCACGCGGCCGGTGCGGTGTTGACCCTCGACAGCGTCGGCGTCGAGTACGGGGTCTCGCGCACGGTCGCCCGAGAGGCCATCCGCGTCCTCGAATCCATGGGACTGGTCGCCTCACGTCGACGCGTCGGCATCACCGTTCAACCACGAGACCGCTGGAACGTCTTCGATCCACGGCTCATCCGCTGGCGACTGGACGCCGGCGAACGTACCGACTTCTTACTGACCCTCTCGGAACTACGTCGCGGATTCGAACCCGTCGCAGCCGCCTTGGCGGCCGATCGTGCCGATGAACACCAATGCCGCATTCTCGCGGCGGCGGTCTCGGACATGGTTGTGCACGGACGGTCCGGCGATCTCACGCAGTACCTCTTGGCCGACAAAATCTTTCACCGCACCCTGCTCGAGGCGAGCGGCAATGAGATGTTCCGCGCTCTCAGCGATGTGGTGGGCGAGGTGCTCGCCGGACGGACCCATCACGGCATGATGCCGACCCGCCCCAACCCGGCGGCGATCGCGCTGCACGACGATGTGGCACGGGCGATCAGACTCCGAGATCCCGAAGCGGCTGAACTCGCGATGCGGGAAATCATCGTCGAAGCCGCTGCCGCGGTACAAGATCCGACCCGATCCGGCTGAAGAACCCCTTACTTGAGGCGATTACCCGGCCTGATCAGGTGACTGGGTTTCATCCGCTCGGACGGCGGCAACCAACGGTCGACACTGCGGCGCAGCGTGAACAGTGCCGACAACAAGAGCAACGCGAACTGGACCCAACCGACGATCCGCAGGGCACCAGGGACCGATGGGTAGTCGAAGAGCAGGTCCATCCCCATCGGGATGCAGAGCAGCGTCACCACGACCATCGTGACGTAGAGGTTGCGGGCGCCGCGGCTACGGCGCCGCGACGTCGCGACGAGTAGCGGGTACTGGATCGCGAGCATCACTAGCGTGGTGATCAGCAAGGCCGGCGGGAAGAGTCCGGACAGGGAATCGATGCGATCGGCGGGAGCCGCGTTGTTGGGATCCTGGGCGACACCGAGCTGCAGACGCTCGTTCAGCAGATCGCTGATCGCGCCGAGATTGGCGAACCCGTAGACGACGCTGACCAGCGCGGCGACGGCGGCGCCGATCCATAGCAGCCTCGCATGATGCAGAGACGCAGGTGGCGGGGCCGGCTCGTCGAAGTTGGCGTGGTCTTTGTCCTTCGACTTCCGCCCGGCGGCCAATTCGGCCATGTCGAGGGCGTCGAGCTCAGCGAGTGTCGGCATTCCAGACAGATCTGGCGGCACGTAAAACGAGTCCGAGGGCCCGGCGCTCGACTTCTCGAGGTTCGGGCGGTCGGGCTGCGGATCGGTCGGCTGCTCTTCTGGGTCCTGCGTCACACCCCCGATTGTTGCACTCGGTCCGTTCGGACCCCACCCAGCCGGTGCGTGGGCGCTGTCAGGACGCTTCGGCCGCCGACTTCAGAGCCTGCAAGGTCCGCGCGATGTTCTTCTCCTGGAACTCGGGAAAGGTCTTCCCAGATGTGACGACGCGATCGAAGATCTCTACGACCGCGCGAGGCCACCGGCGGCGGTCTTCGATCCAGGTTTCCGTCACCGTGGTGCCGCCGGAATCATTCGCCTCGAACCGGTATTCCCACGATGCGTTGGCACCGTTGATCTTCGGCGCCTTACGTCCGATCGCGTGGACGCGGAAGGCAAATCTCTCCGCGACGTCGGCGGCGGTCACCGTGCATCGGGTGATCCACCGTGCCCGCCCTCGGCGGTTGGTGCCCTCGAACACCATTCCGACGAAGGCCTCACCGTCAGGCCTTGGATTGACGACGGTCGCGCCGAGGTTCTCGGGACTCCACTCTCCCATCCGGGTCGGGTCACTGACCATCGAGTACAACGCCTGGGCGGTGGCGGCGATGTCGATGCTGTCCGATACCTGCATTCTTCTCGGTTCCATGGCCATGACTGCACGGTAGCGGCATGCCTTACGGCGTTATCTTCAGCATGCGCCCGACGGTGGCCTGCCAGAGAGCTCCACTGGCACCAATGGTGCCGGTGAGCTGCAGTGGCTCGTCCAGCGGCGCAGTACCGACCTGCTTGAACGCCTTGCGGTGACCGGTCTCGAAGTCGACGGCCGTGAAGTAGACCGGTCCGACCTGCTGAATACCTCCGCCGGCGGGCAGCGGGCCGTACGCGAGTGCGTAGATCAAGCCGTCGGCGCGGGACAGCTTGGGCAGGGTCGCCACCCGATCGTTGCTCTCCCAGACCCGGTGGCATCCGGCCGGCGAGACGTCGATGCGGGTCATTCCGCCGGTGAAGGCCGCGGCCGGTGGATCGCTCGGGCCCGACGTCGCGAACGGTGGGTACCCGAACCCGTACGTGCTCGGGATGACGATCGAGTTGCCCCACGCCATCGGGGAGTTCTCAGTGCCCTGCCCGGACGTGCCGAACGCTGGGGTCGAGCAGACCTGCGTGCCGTCGCTGCTGCGGTAGACGACCAGGTTCGGGCGGTCCGCGTTGTCCACGATGGCCACCCACTCGTCGCCGCCGGGGCCGAAATAAGTAGGGGTCGTCCCGGATCCGGGCGCGAGCTGGCCCGGGCGTCGGGCATCGCCCGCGTCGTACGCCTGCCGCCAGACGGTCGTGGGGGTACCGGTCGCGTCGGCTGTCATCTCGTACAGTGCGCGGCTGGTCAGAATCGATGCGCCACCCGGCCTGATGCTCAGGCCGTTGGTCAGTTTCTCACCTGCGGGTAGCTGCGCCGACCCGATGACACCGGCCGGGTCGACGGTCCCGATCACGCCGTTCGTCGTCGCGAACCAGATGCGGCCCTGGTAATCCGGCGCAAGACCGGTGATCGCATCACCGGTCGGGATGTGCCCACGGACGTCGATGCGCTGGTCGATGTAGAGCTGCCAGCGGCCGTCGGGGTTCTTGCGGTGAGCAACCTTCAGGATCGAGCCCGACCCGTCGGCGACCACGACGCGGTTGCGATTGTCGAGGTAGCCGTACACCCCACCGAGCAGCCCGCCTTTGGTCAGCTGGAGGGACGCAACCGGCTGTGCGGTGGCGGGGTCGAAGAGTTGAACGGTGGGGACCGCGACATTGACCGGGTTGGCGCCGACGTAGCCGGTGCACAACGCGACCGGCAGCGAGTCGCTGCCTATGAACGTCGCCGCGCAGGCGCCTGCGGGAAACGACGAAGCGGTGAGCTTTCCCGCCGGACCCGGTCCGGGGTGCGGCGTCGAGTCGGTGGACGCCAGGTCACCGTGGATCAGCGAGGTCCCGGGCGGGCCCACATCGGGGCCGACGGGTGCGGCCGAAGCCGGATTCACCGTCGCCATCAACGCCACCAGTGCCAGACCTGCCGCAATCCCCCGGACCCATTTCATCCAGACATACAAACACGATGCGCCCTGAAAACTGACAAATAACGAGCCTCCGAGGGCTATTCACCCTCGGCGGACTGCTATTTGCCGGTTTTCAGGGAGTAACAGACGTGTTGGCGCCGCAGAGAATCACGCAGGGCAGCCGGCCCGGATCGGGCTCCACCGCACCGGACAGGAGTGGCGCCAATGCCGCTGCTGTCCCGTGTTCGACGACGATGCGGAATTCGTCCCACAGCAGGTTCCGTGCCGCGATCAATTCGTCATCGGTGACGGTGATACTGCCAATGGGCAAGGCAGAGATGGTGTCCCAGCAGATTTCACCCAGCTGGGTGGCCCCGAGAGAGTCCGAGGCGATGCTGTCGAGGTCCACGGGAACCGGACTGCCCGCGGCAAGGGCCTGGTGCAGCGCGGAGGCGCCGACGGGCTCGACTCCGGTGACTTCGTGTTCCGGTGCCAGCGCAGCGACCAGACCGCCGACGAGACCTCCGCCCCCGACGGCCACGAAGACATCCAGCGGGGAGTCGAGCTGTTCGCGGAGTTCGAGTCCGATGGTGCCGGCCCCTGCGACGATGTCGGGGAGGTCGTAGGCGTGAAGCTGCAGTGCCCCGGTCTGTTCCGCCATCACCGCGGCCGCTTCGGCACTGAGCGCGAACCGGTCGCCGACTTGGTGGACGTCGGCGCCGAGGACGTTCAGGCGCGCAACCTTCACCCCCGGGGCAGTGGTCGGCACCACGACGCTGCACCTCAGGCCGAGCATCCTGCAGGCCGTCGCGGCACCGATGGCGGCGTTACCGCCTGACGCGATGACGACGCCGGAGTCGGTGAGCCTGCCACCTTCCTGGGCGTGCAGGATCGCGTTCAGACTGCCGCGGATCTTGAACGATCCGCCGCGCTGGAGATACTCGAGCTTGAGGGCGACGGTGACCGGTCCGGACGGTGTCGGGATGTCGGCGTGCAAGACCGGCGTGGGCCGGATCAGCGAACTGATCCGAACCCGCGCGGCGACGATCTCGTCGACCGAGATGGGAGACAACTCGCTGCCGAGCTAAACCAGCAGCTCGGCAATCTGAATGGTGTTGAGCGCTGCGCCCTTTCGGAGGTTGTCCCCGGAGACGAACAGCGCCAGACCGCGGCCCTCAGGTGCGCCCGGGTCCTGCCGGATGCGCCCGACCAGGGAGTTGTCCTTGCCTGCCGCTTCGAGCGGCGTGGGGACCTCGGTCACGGTGACGCCCGGGGCGTCGCCCAGGATCTTCGTGGCCTCCTCGACCGACAACGGCCGCTCGAACTCGGCGTTGATCGAGAGCGAGTGACCGGTGAACACCGGCACCCGCACGCAGGTCCCGCTCACCAGGAGATCGGGCAGTCCGAGGATCTTGCGCGACTCGTTGCGCAACTTCTGATCCTCATCGGTCTCACCCGAGCCGTCGTCGACGATCGAACCGGCCAGCGGAAGCACGTTGAACGCAATAGGCGCAACGTATTTCACGGGCTCGGGCAGGGTCACGGCCGAACCGTCGTGCACCAGCTTCTCTGCGTCGTCGATACCGGCTCGCAGTTGAGTCACCAGCTCCTCGACACCGGCCAGGCCACTGCCCGACACCGCCTGGTACGACGAGATGATCAGACGCTGCAGACCGGCAGCATCATGCAGCGGCTTGAGGACCGGCATCGCAGCCATGGTGGTGCAGTTGGGGTTCGCGATGATGCCCTTCTTGGGGCTCTTCGCCTCCTCGCCGTTGACCTCCGAAACCACCAGCGGCACATCGGGATCCTTGCGCCACGCCGACGAGTTGTCGATCACCGTGACACCGGCCGCCGCGAAACGCGGGGCCTGCTCGCGGGACATGGTCGCACCGGCGGAGAACAATGCGATGTCGAGACCGGTGGGATCCGCGGTCGAGGCATCCTCGACGACGATCTCTCCACCACACCACGGCAACTTCTTGCCCGCCGAGCGCGACGACGCGAAGAACCTGATCTCGTCGGCGGGAAAGTTCCGCTCCTCCAACAGTTGTCGCATGACGGCGCCGACCTGACCGGTCGCGCCGACAACACCTACTTTGACACCCATCGCTATCGCCCCGTTCCGCCGTAGACAGTGGCTTCTTCATCGCTACCGAGATCGAAGGCCTCGTGCAGCGCGCGCACGGCGTCATCCAGTTCGGTGTCGCGGCACAGCACCGAAATCCGGATCTCGGAGGTGGAGATCAGTTCGATGTTGACCCCGGCATTCGAGAGTGCCTCACAAAAGGTCGCGGTGACGCCCGGGTGCGACTTCATCCCGGCACCCACCAGCGAGACCTTGCCGATGTGATCGTCATAGAGGATCGAGCTGAAACCGAGCTCATCCTTGATGGAGGTCAGCTTCTCGACCGCCAGCGGGCCGACCTCCTTCGGGCACGTGAAGGTGATGTCGGTCTTACCGGTCTCGACCTTGGAGACGTTCTGCAACACCATGTCGATGTTGATCTCGGCGTCGGCGACGGCACGGAACACCCGGCCGGCGAAGCCTGGCTTGTCGTCGAGGCCGACAACGGTGACCTTTGCCTCGCTGCGGTCGTGGGCAACTCCGGTGAGGATTGCTTCTTCCACGGGAATGTCCTCCATCGATCCGGACACCATGGTGCCCGGCTTGTTTGAGTACGACGAGCGCACATGAACAGGAACGTTGTAGCGGCGGGCGTACTCGACGCAGCGCAGCATCAGCACCTTGGCGCCACACGCGGCCATCTCGAGCATCTCCTCGAACGACACCGTCGCAAGATGCTTGGCGTTCGGCACGATGCGCGGATCAGCGGTGTAGATGCCGTCGACGTCGGTGTAGATCTCGCAGACGTCGGCCTTGAGCGCGGCGGCCAGGGCGACGGCGGTGGTGTCGGAACCACCGCGACCCAGGGTCGTGACGTCCTTCGTGTCCTGCGAGACGCCCTGGAACCCGGCGACCAGCACGATCTTGCCCTCGTCGAGAGCCGACCGCACGCGCCCGGGCGTGACGTCGATGATCTTCGCCTTGCCGTGGCTGCTGGTGGTGATCACCCCCGCCTGCGACCCGGTGAAGGACTGGGCCTGCGCCCCGAGGGAACTGATGGCCATCGCGACCAGCGCATTGGAGATGCGCTCACCGGAGGTGAGGAGCATGTCCATCTCGCGCGGAGGTGGTGAGGGGCACACCTGCTCTGCCAAATCGAGGAGTTCATCGGTGGTGTCGCCCATCGCGGAGACGACAACGACCACGTCGTTGCCCGCCTTGCGCGTCGCGACAATGCGCTCGGCCACCCTGCGGATGCGTTCGGCGTCGCCTACGGACGAACCGCCGTACTTCTGCACGACCAGAGCCACGCAGTTTCCCTTCTCTCGCTTGTGTCGAGCTTCTTTGAAATCAGCGAGCGGGCAACGGTACGTACCGTCGTCCGCCCCGTGCAAGGATAGCGACCTGCATTTTCTCGTGCACCGAGGTGTCCGCGGTCCGGTACGAGGTGGCACTAGGATCGCTCACGTGCTGCGCCGAGCGACGATCGACACCATCAGCGATCGGCTGTACCAACGGCGCGATTGGATCGAACCGATCGCAGTGTTCCTCGTGATCCGATTGATCGGAATGCTCGCTCTGGAGCGGTTCACCCAATTGCGCGGCGGCAGTCTCGGGTCCGCCCTGTCGGCGTGGGACGGCAAGTGGATGCTGGCCATCGCCGAACACGGGTACGGCGGGGTTCCGCTGACCCAGACCGACGCCCAGGGCATGCGCGACTCCGACACCCCGTACGCATTCTTCCCCGGCTACCCATTGCTCGCCGGTGCCGTCGACAAGATCCCCGGTTTCAGCCCGTTCGGAGCGGCGCTGACCGTCAACGTGGTGCTCGGGTCACTGGCGGCCGTGGGCGTGGCCCGCATCGGTGCGCTCTGCTGTACGCAGATGCAGGACCGCGCCACACGGCCGCGGTGGATGCCTGCCCGTATCAGCGGCTGGTTCGCTGAAGAATCGGATGCCTCCGAACCGAAACCGCCGACCGGGCGTGCCGACCCACGACGGGCCGGCCTGTTGCTGGCGGTGCTGTTCGCTGCGGCGCCCATGGGCATCGTGCTGTCCATGGCGTACACCGAGGCCCTGTTCTGCGCGCTGGCGGCATGGGCACTGGTCGGAGTGCTCGAGCACCGATGGCTACTGGCGGGCGTGTGCGCGTTGCTGTCCGGACTGTCTCGCCCGACGGCCGGCGTGCTGATCGCCGTGGTGATACTCGCGGCGCTGCTGCATCGTCGCGACGGATGGCGGGCGTGGACAGCGATCGTCCTCAGCCCGCTCGGCTATCTGGGATATCTGGCAGTTGTGTGGCACAAGACCGGCGAGCCCCTGGGCTGGTTCCGGATCCAGACCGAGGGCTGGAACACCGGAGTCGACTACGGCAAAGCCGCTTGGGAGTTCGTCAACTACGCGCTGGTCAACTCGTCCGAGATCGCGCCCGTTGCGACGGCATGGATCATCGTGCTGACCATCGGGTTGGCGCTGTTCAGTTTCGTCGAACGCGTCCCGTGGCCGGTGTCGGTGTACGGCGCACTGGTAGTGGTGTCGATCGTGGCATCGAGTGGCCTGATGATGAGCCGGCCGCGCCTGCTGCTACCCGCCTTCGTCCTGCTCATCCCGATCGCGATCGGGTTGGCCAAGCGTTCGATGTCTACACAGGTGATCGCATCTCTCGTCGTGATCACGTTCAGCTCGTGGTTCGGCGCCCACATGCTGACGGTCTATCCACACGCCGTGTGATCAAGACCCCCACCACGCCGAACGTGCCCTTCTTGTCGGCGAACGTGCAGCAAAGACGGCGATAGCGGCACGGTCGACGGCATCTTTGGCACGCTCGGCGGCGATATCGGCCCGGTCGACGGAACCCGCCTGGAGGCGGTGAGCAAGGCGAACTCGCACCGCCCGGCAGGCGGCCCGCGTCGTCTGGACAGACGAGG
>NZ_MJEI01000025.1 GCF_002095395.1 Williamsia sp. 1135 | reverse complement strand
AGTGGTCTGAGCCGTTAGTTCGTCGGGGGGTCATGCCGCCTCGCTGCTTTGATCGATCAGTTTGAGTTGGCGGTGGAGGTCCCGGCGGGTGTATTTCCAGGCGAAGGGTTCGGCGGTGCGGTTGTAGCGTTCGGCGAAGGTGTGCAACCGGTTCTCGACTGAGGTGAGGTCGGGAAAGTCATTGGGCGTGAGGACTTTGCGTTGGACGATGGAAAAGTAGATCTCGACTTGGTTGAGCCATGATGCGTGCACCGGGGTGTGCACCATGACCGCGTTCGGGTATCGGGCGGTGAGGCGGTCGATCGATGCTTGTCCGCGGTGCGAGGAGCCGTTGTCGACGACCCAAAACACCCGGTCGGCGGACGCGTACGGTTCGCTCGTCATGACCTGATCGACGAGGGCGGTGAACTCGGTGATGCCGGTGCTTTGCTCGCAGCGGCCGAAGACCCGTGCGGTGTGGACGTCGTAGGCAGCGAGGTAGGTGAGCGCGCCGCGGCGGCGGTAGTCGTGGCTGACGCGCATCGGGCGACCTGGTGCGGCGGCGGTGGTGCGGTGGCAGCGGTCGCGGGCTTGGATCGACGGCTTTTCATCGGCCGAGATCACAAACTCGTTGCTGCCCAACGGTTTGCCTGCGTAGCGGCGTGCGTACAGGTCGAGAACGACAGATGCTCTCATCTCGAAGTTCGGGTCGCGGGCGGCGATCCAGGAGCGATGCTGCCACGGTTTGAGCGCATCCTCGTCCAGCCACCGGCGCACCGTCGACACCGAGACGGTCATGCCGTCGCGTGCGAGTTGGGCGGCGAGTTCCGGGGTGGACCACCGTGCGATCGGAATATCGTGATCGGCCGGGATCTGACACGCCCACGCTTTCACTGCAGCGATGTCAGCGGGGGTGTAGATCGGTGGCCGGCCCGACCGTGGTGCGTCGGCGAGGGCATCGATACCGTGATGGTGGAACCGGCTGCGCCACTTACGGACCGTGTCGGGATGAACGTCGAGTTCGATGGCGATACTTGCGTTGGTGCAGCCGTCCGCGGCGAGCAGCACGATCAGAGACCGCAGCACTGTCTTCTGCGGTGTCGACCCACACCTCACCCATGTTTCGAGAACCTGACGGTCGCTGGTGGACAGGACGATCACGCAGGCCGAGGGTCGAGCGGTTTTGTCACTCATGCCTCAAAAGGACACCTGAGTCACACCTGTCTCGGGCCGCGGCACGCCGATGATCCGCGAAATGTTGGGTGGACCACACGGATCGGGCACGATCGGATGCGTGCCGACACCACCGGAATCGACGAAAAGCTCACTGCGCCTCAAGCTCAGCGGCCACGCCCGAACGAGGTGGCCGCAACTCGCGCGAGTCAACGTCCGATTTCGTGGCGCGTTCGCCTACGTCGACGGTGTACTACCGGACGAGTCGGTCCTGGTGTTGATGCGGCTGCGATACAACGGCTCCGCTAGCAGATGGGGCTTCGCGATCCACCTCGCGTCCAAGGGCAAGTACGAAGATTCGCTGCTGCCTACAGGCGACTTCACCGGCAGCCCTGAAGACGCACTCGACACCGCATGCGGGCTCTACCTCGGCGACCCGACAGCCTGGCAAATACCCCCGACGAACTAACGGCTCAGACCACTTAGTGTCGACTGCAGGTGCGGCCCAGATGCCGCTTGATCGCCGAGACCGTCTATCCCTAATTCTGCAGGGCGCTTGCTTCCGCTGATACCTCCTGTGTGAACATCGAAAAGCGGGCCTTCCTCGAGCTGGTGAGTGGTCAGAGACCATCAGCACTAAGGAAGGCCCGCCCTTGTTGGCGGCGCCACACAAGTGAGCAGTTTCAGTGAGCGCCGTGAGCTCCACTAATCTGCTC
The DNA here is from genome assembly GCF_002095395.1 of Williamsia sp. 1135. Classification (GTDB taxonomy): domain Bacteria; phylum Actinomycetota; class Actinomycetes; order Mycobacteriales; family Mycobacteriaceae; genus Williamsia. The sequence goes on along the minus strand of NZ_MJEI01000025.1, from coordinate 3,552 downwards.
CGCTTACAGAGAAATGCTCCACTTCCAGGGCTCTGGAAGTGGAGCATCCTTCTAGAAGTGGAGCAGATTCAGCTGAGGCGCTCGGTCTCCAACCGGAAGCCGGCGCTGCGGAGGCGTTCGATGAGCACGTCGCCAATGGCCGCTGCGGTGGTGAGGACTCCGGTGCGCGGGGGGAGATCGTCGCGGTGCAGGGCGAGCGACAGAGCGCTCTCGGCGAGCATCACCGCCGTGGCTTTGTACCCGGGATCGCCCTTCGCGACCATCCGCGAGCGATAGCGCTTACCCGTGGTGGTGGTCGTGTAGGTCTCGGTGGTGAAGTGACCGGTCTCCCTGGCCTTCTCGGACGGTCCCTCGCCGGGCTTGGGGAGCAACCGGTCGAGGACACTGCGGATGGGCCCGATCGACATCGCGCCGAGGAACGCGGCGGTTCCTGCGGTGACGGCGCCGGCGATGGCCGTCGAGACACCGGGGATGCCACCGACGTACATGGCCTCGCCGTAGTGGAAGTCCTTGCCGTACGCGTTGTCGAGAATGGCGTTGCTGCGGCGCACGATGCGGGTGTTGTAACTTGCCATGAAGAATGGGGCAAGGGTGCCTCGCAGGCTCGGATCGACCTTGGATCCGCTGACCATGGCCATGTCGCTGGGCTCGGCACTGCGTTTGATGCCGGCATATCCGCCCGGCTCGGTGGACAGGGCGTGTGGGTCGAGCAGTGTGCGACGGGTGTTCGCATCTCCGGCTTCCTTGGCGATGACCCGCATCGAGTCGACGGTGCCGCCGCTGATCCCGCCGCGGAAACTACGCACGACCATGGTCGTGTCACCCATGGTGCCCTCGCCGTCCTCGGCGACCTTCTTGTGGAGGAGGTAGGCGCCGATATCGGAAGGGACGGAATCGAATCCACAGGAGTGGACGATTCGGGCGCCGTTCGAGGCCGCTTGATCGTGGAACTTGTCGATGGACAGTCGTACGAACGGCACCTCGCCGGTGAGGTCGACGTAGTCGGTGCCGGCGTTGACGGTGGCGGCGAGGACGTTCTCGCCGTACTTGAGGTAGGGACCGACGGTGGTGCAGACGACGCGGGTGCGCGCGGCCATCGCGTCGAGCGAGGCCGGTGAGTTGCTGTCGGCGATCACCAGCGGCCACTCGTTCGCCGGTGCGGGAAGGTTGAATCGAACTTGCGCGAGCTTGTGCTCGCTGCGGCCCGCCAGCGCGACCTTGGTGCCGGCGGGAGCGTGTTTGGCCAGGTACTCGGCGGTCAGCTTGCCGACAAAACCCGTGGCCCCGTAAACGATGACGTCGAACTCGCGATCACTCATGAACACGACCTTACTGATTGGTAGGGCGACGACGCCGGTCGCCGATCCCCAGAAAGAATTTCGCCCAGATGACTGTGGCGCAGATGACTGTGGCGCGGTACCGCGGGAATGTCCCGTCGTACCGCGCCACCTGAGTCAGTCGTGACTGTGCGGGCCCCTACCCGGCAGTGTCACTCGCTCAATCGGTGTCTAGTAGTAGTGCGCACGCCCGCCGACCTTGCGGCCGGTTGCGCCGAGGATCCAGAGAACCGCTCCGATGACGATCAGCACGATACCGATGGTCCAGAGAATTGAGATCCCGAAGACGACTCCGAGAATAAGAAGAAGTAAACCGAGAATGATCATCGTTGATCTCCATACACCCCGAGTTGGAGGCGTCCGCGGACTGATCCGCTCACACCTACGAACCCCCATTGTCCTTGCACGGCTGCTGGGCCGGGGGTCACGCTCAGATGGAATACCCCTGTGTCCGGAACATAAACCTACTTTTGCAAAGAAATTTGATCGGGCCGTCGCCCGGGTCAGACGGGCACCAGATCATCCGGTGCTGCGGCCCGTCTGCGGCGAAGCCACCAGTGATAGCCCCGAGCCGCGAACGGCGCGATGAACAGCATGATGAGGACCCGGATCATCTGGGCGGCCACGATGAAGGCGATATTGCCTCCGGTTGCCGACGCCGTCGCCAGTACCGCGTAGATCCCGCCCGGCGTCGTCGCGAGGTAGCAGTCGAACATCGACTCGCCGGTCCACAGGCTCAGCAGCACACCCAACCCGGCGCACGCCGCTGCGATGACGACGATGAGAAGGGTTGCCAGCGGGAGGATCTTCCCGATCGCAACCAGCGAGGCCCTGGTGAAACCCAAACCCGCCTGCCACCCGATCGCCGCATAAGCCAACTGCACGAGGATGATCGGGACCGCGGCCGCCGAGGTGATGCCGAGCAGCTGACCGGCCACGGACAGGATCAGGGGTCCGAGCAGGCCTGCAGCGGGAAGGCGGATCAGCCGGCCCGCGAAGTAGCCGCCGACCATGCAGACCACGAGCATGAGCAGGCCCCACCACGGGTTGCCGGTGTTGCCGGAGAACTCACTGCCGCCCGAAATCGATTCGTGGAACACGAATATCGCCACGAGCGGCATCGACATGGTGATGATCGCGACCCGCAGGTACTGGATCACGGCGACGATGCGCTCGTCGCCTCCAAGTTCCCTGGCGAGGGCAACCAGTCCCGAGGCGCCACCGGCGACCAGGGCCAACGATCCGGTGAGCGGGTCGACCCGGCGGTGTAGGCCGAGCAGTGCGCCGCCGATCACCGAGAGTGCGAGGGTCACGAACGCCATCGCCAGGACCGCAGGCCAGTGCGACCCGAGGCCTGCGAGGGTGTCGGGGGAGATGAGGGTCCCGATGTAGACGCCGAGCACGCCTTGCGCGGCCAGTCCGATCGAGCGGGGCATCGGCGGTTTGTCGCCGCGAGCCCGGGGTCCCCAGCCGACGATGGCCAGCGCAGCGGCGACCACGAGCCCGGCGAACAACGCCGCCGACGGCACACCGACGGCGGACAGTCCGATGGACGCTCCGCCGGTGATCACCATCAATCCGATCCACCGCAGCATTGTCATGAGTCTACGCTTGCTAATCGATCGCCGCGAAGTGGACAAATAGCGGCAGATACCAAGTATTGTCTTGGTATGCATCAGTCAGGGGCTCACCTGCGCACCGTCGGCACCGAGGAGGCCACGTCGTTGCGCGAAGCAATGATGGCCGTGACCCGCCAGGCCAGACGACACCGGCCGGCGCACGGGATGACGATGACGCAGGTCGCGATCCTCGGAGACCTGGACCGTCATGGCGTCAGCACCGTGGCCGAACTCGCCGAACGCGCGCAGGTCAAGGTGCAGTCTCTGACGCTGAGCATGAACAGACTCGAGGAGCTCGGCCTCATCACCCGTCGCGCCGACCCCGATGACCGGCGTCGTCAGCTCGTCGAACTGACCGCGGACGCCCACCCATTACTGGCCTCGGATCGCCGTCAGCGTGACGAGTGGCTGGCCCAGGCGATCAACACTCTCCCCGACATCGAGCGTGGGCTCCTGATGCTCTGCATCCCGGTGCTGCGGCGGCTCGCGGAATCCGGCGGTGAAGTTCAGCCCGACGAGGGGTAGGCGAGGGGAATACGGGCTGTTGCAATTTGAACGTAGTTGGCCGGTTCGGCGTCGGCTTGTCTAGCCGGTTT